>JAZNGP010000098.1:0-21710 GCA_045576475.1 Bacillus sp. (in: firmicutes)
TGACATTCCTTAGTCCGGCCGGTTTGGTGAAAGCGATCGGCAGACCTTTCGGAGGAGAGACAGGCGGGCAGTGCATGGCTTGTTTCACAGGCGATTATCCTACCGAAATTTACTCGAGCGAGAAAGAACCGGCTGCAACGAGCTGATTATGCAGGCGGGACGGCGGCATAGCGATACGCTGCCGTCTGCGGATGGCTGGTTACATAAAAATATTCTGGGGGTCCGAATCATGGCAGAAGCCTATAAACAAGCAGGTGTTGACATTGAAGCCGGCTATGAAGCCGTTCAGAAGATGGGGAAGCATGTCAGGCAAACGATGAGGCCGGGTGTGCTCAGCGGACTTGGCGGGTTCGGGGGAATGTTCGACCTATCCGTCTTGGGGCTCGATGAACCTGTGCTCGTTTCGGGGACGGACGGTGTCGGCACAAAGCTGATGCTGGCATTCATGCTCGATCGGCATGACACGATCGGTATCGACTGTGTGGCGATGTGTGTGAATGATATAGTGGTCCAAGGTGCTGAACCTCTGTACTTCCTTGATTATATTGCATGCGGCAAAGCCGATCCCGATAAAATCGAAGCGATTGTGAAAGGCGTGGCGGAAGGATGCAGACAGGCGGGAGCAGCGCTGATCGGGGGAGAAACGGCGGAAATGCCCGGTATGTATGGAGCGGAAGAATACGACTTGGCTGGTTTTGCGGTTGGTGCTTGCGAGAAAAAGCAGCTCATCACCGGTGCATCGATTTCTCCCGGGGATGCCCTGATCGGTCTTGCTTCGAGCGGAATCCACAGCAATGGATATTCGCTCGTCAGGAAAATTCTGCTGGAGGATAACGGCCGGGAATTAGATGTTCTCATGGAAGATCTCGGATGCAGCCTTGGTGAAGAATTATTGCGGCCGACCAAAATCTACGTTAAATCCTTGCTTGAGGCAAAAGATAGATTTAAGCTGAAGGGAATGGCCCACGTAACGGGCGGAGGCTTCGTCGAGAATATCCCGCGGATGCTGCCTTCAGGAATGGGCGTTGAAATCGAGAAAGGCAGCTGGCCGGTCCTTCCGATCTTCCGATTGCTACAAGAGGAAGGCGGCCTTGAAGAAGACGATATGTACAATGTTTTCAATATGGGAATCGGGATGGTCATTGCCGTGCCGCAGGAGGAAGCTCAAAGGGCAATCGCCCATTTTGATGCATCGGGAGAGAAAGCGTATGTGATCGGCTCGGTGACGGATGAGCAGGGACTTAGATGGAAAAGAGATCGATCATGAGAAGAATCGCTGTATTCGCATCGGGAAGCGGAAGCAATTTTCAAAGCATCCAAGAAAGCATAAAGGATGGCCGTCTGCGGGCGGAAATCGCATTGTTGGTTTGCGACAGGCCGGATGCGTATGTCGTAAAGCGTGCCTCAAAAGAAGGCATTCCGGTATTTGCATTCGTTCCTTCCCGCTTTGAAAGCAAAGCCGCTTTCGAAAGGGAAATCGTCACACTGTTGAAGGAAAGACAAATCGATCTGCTCGTACTCGCCGGATATATGAGATTGATAGGGGATACGCTTCTTCGGGCATACCCGAACAAGATCGTTAATATCCATCCTTCCCTATTGCCTGCTTTTCCAGGTAAAGATGCGGTCGGACAAGCGATTGCCGCAGGTGTGAGGGTGACAGGCGTGACCATCCACTTCGTCGATGAGGGAATGGACACCGGACCGATCATCGATCAAGCGTCAGTCCGGATCCATCCAGGCGACAGCAGGGAAATGGTGCAGAGGAGCATTCAGGGACTCGAGCATACGTTGTACCCGGAGGTATTGGCGAAACTGCTTCATTGAATGGAATAATTACTAAAAAGGGGTCTTACATATATGTCTAGAAAAGCATTGATCAGCGTATCGGATAAAACTGGGATTATTGAATTTGCGGAAGGTTTGAAGCGGCAGGGCTTCGACATTGTTTCCACAGGAGGGACGAAGAAAGCGCTCGAGGCTGCAGGGATCGATTGTATCGGGATTAGCGACTTGACCGGTTTTCCTGAAATCCTTGACGGCCGTGTGAAAACACTGCACCCGAAAGTGCATGCGGGCCTGCTTGCGGTGCGTGATGATGAGGCGCATCAGCAGCAGCTGAGCGAGCACCGGATCGAGCCAATCGAATTGGTATGTGTCAATCTATACCCGTTCCAGCAGACAATCGCCAAGGAAGGATGCACTGTCGAGGAAGCCATTGAAAACATTGATATCGGCGGTCCGACGATGCTTCGCTCTTCCGCAAAAAATCATCGGTTTGTGACAGTCGTCACCGATCCTGCCGATTATGCGAAAGTCATTGTAGAATATGAGCAGCATGGCCAAACAAAACCGGAAACCCGCAGGGCGCTGGCCGCGAAGGTATTCCGTCACACAGCTGCTTACGACAGCATCATCTCACAATATATGACGGAGATCTCAGGGGAAGAGAATCCGGAGAGCGTCACCTATACCTTCAATCTCCAGCAAGATTTGCGCTATGGGGAGAATCCGCATCAGAAGGCGGCGTTTTATACGAAGCCGCTCGGGTCGCAGTTCTCTGTCGCACACGCCGAACAGCTGCATGGAAAAGCGTTATCCTATAACAATATCAATGACGCCGATGCCGCATTGCAGATCGTCAAAGAGTTCGATAACCCTGCCGCAGTGGCGGTCAAGCATAATAATCCATGCGGCGTCGGTACCGGAGAAACCATTTATGAAGCATTCAATAAAGCGTACGCTGCGGATCCGACTTCCATCTTCGGCGGCATCATCGCTTTAAATAGAGCGGTGGATGAGGATACGGCCAAACTGCTTCACGAAATCTTCCTTGAAATCGTCATTGCGCCGGCTTATACGGAAGCAGCACTCGAAGTGCTGCAATCGAAGAAAAATCTTCGGATTCTGAAGATACCTCATACTAATGTGCAACAGGAGAAAAAGCTGGCTTCAGTGGAAGGCGGATTGCTGGTGCAAGATTCGGATCATCTGACGCTTGATGACGCGGAGCTCACTATCCCGACGAAACGGAAACCTACAGAAGAAGAGTGGAATGCATTGAAGCTGGCTTGGAGAGTCGTGAAACACGTCAAATCGAATGCGATTGTGGTCAGTGATGCACAGATGACATTAGGGGTAGGCGCAGGGCAAATGAATCGTGTCGGGGCAGCGAAGATCGCACTTGAACAAGCCGGACCGAAGGCGAAAAATGCGGCACTGGCATCCGATGCATTCTTCCCGATGGATGATACCGTTAAAGCTGCCGCGGAAGCAGGGATCACGGCCATCATTCAGCCCGGCGGAAGCATCCGCGATGAGGACTCGATTAAAGCGGCGGATGAGAACGGAATCGCTATGGTATTCACAGGCATTCGTCATTTCAAACATTGAGGAGGAATCGGACATGAAGGTGTTGGTGATCGGCAGAGGCGGGCGAGAACACGCAATCGCCAGAAAGCTCACGGAAAGTGACAGGGTCATGGCTGTATATGCGGCACCCGGGAATCCCGGCATGCGGGATGTGGCCGAAATCGTACCGATCGAAGAAATGGACTTCGATGCTTTGCTTGCTTTTGCGAAGGAAGAAGAGATCGGATGGACATTCATCGGGCCTGAGACACCGTTATTGGAGGGGTTGGCGGACCGCTTCTCGGAAGCCGGACTGAAAGTGTTCGGACCGAGCGGGCAAGCTGCTGAAATTGAAGGAAGCAAACGTTTCGCTAAAGATTTGATGAAGAAGTACAGCATTCCTACCGCGGCCTATGAAACATTCGATACTTTTGAAGAGGCGAAAGCCTATGTGGAACAAGCAGGGACACCGATTGTCATTAAAGCGAATGGGCTGGCTGCAGGAAAAGGCGTAGTGGTGGCCATGAACGAGGAAGATGCCATTCAGGCTTTGGAGGATATGCTCCTTCATGCAAGATTCGGGGAAGCTTCAAGCAGTGTCGTCATCGAAGAGTATTTGGAAGGGGAAGAATTCTCCTTACTTTCTTTCGTCCATGGAGAGACGGTCTACCCGATGGTCATTGCGCAAGATCATAAGCGTGCTTTTGATGGAGATGAAGGACCGAATACCGGAGGCATGGGTGCTTATTCACCGGTTCCCCAAATTAAGGATTCCTTGGTCAAGGAAGCTGTCGAGATCATCGTCAAGAAGGCTGCGGCTGCTATGGTGGAGGAAGGACGGCCGTTCAAAGGCATCCTGTATGCCGGATTGATGCTGACGAAGGATGGACTGAAGGTGATCGAGTTCAACGCACGTTTCGGAGACCCGGAAGCCCAGGTCATCCTGCCGAGGATGAAATCAGATCTTGTCGACCTGCTGGATGCTGTGGAAGAAAAGGCTGCTTTTGATATAGTGTGGTCGGATGAAGCGGTGCTCGGGGTCGTGATGGCGGCGAAGGGCTATCCGGAAGCATATCAAAGAGGCAGCGTGATCAAAGGGCTTTCGACCATCAGCCGCGATATCCATGTGTATCATGCCGGGACTTCCGTCGATCATGACGGACGTGCCGTCACCAATGGCGGCAGGGTACTGTTTCTTTCCGCGAAAGGAAAGACCCTCGAAGATGCGAAGCGCCTTGTATATGAGGAAATCAAGAAAGTGGACTGTGAGGATCTTTTCTATCGAAAAGACATTGGTTTCAGGGTGATGCAGCCATCATCATAAAGAATGCGGGCTCTGTTTAGGAGCCCGCAAATTTCATTTTTGATCCGGAGTGCCGTCAGCTGCTTCCGGATTGTTTTCTTTTCCGAATCCTTCGAAGGAAGCCGCATCCATCATATCGTCCATCATGCTCCCGTACATTTCTTTTCCTTTACCGAAAGCGGCCGTCATCGGACAGTACCTCAAAATCCCCTCAGCAACCTTCATGGCGGCAAGCATGGCCATGAGTATATAGGATTCTTTCCACGGTTTGCGTGTCATGCGGGCCGTCAGCCAAGAAAGAGCCGTCAAGCCGAATGTGATTCTGAGCATTGCATTTATAGTTCCAATATTACGTTTATTTGAAAACATATGGAAATCTCCCTTCTGTATTAACTGAAAATTGAGTTAAAATATGTTACGATAAGAGTAATAATGTTAATATGTGAGCAAAGAGCATGAGAAAAGAGGGATATTTATGCCGGAACAGCGATACCGCTGGAAAAACAAACATTTGCGTGAGCATATCGCTGTTATAGACGGAAGCATTTCACCAGACATTCTGCTGAAAGACGCTACGTATCTGAATCAGCCCTTACGCAAATGGATGAAAGCCAACATTTGGATCTATAAAGACCGCATCGTGTATGTGGGCGCCCAATATCCAGAGAACACGGAACATTGTGAAGTGGTGGACTGTACGGATCGTTATCTGGTCCCGGGCTATATTGAGCCGCATGCCCATCCATTTCAGTTATATAATCCCCAAACACTGGCCCAATATGCAGCGTATACGGGAACAACGACATTGATTAATGACAATATGATGTTCTTTTTGCATTTGGATAAAAAGAAAGCGTTTTCTATTTTGAAGGAGTTCAGGAACCATCCGGTGTCGATGTACTGGTGGTGCCGTTTCGATCCCCAAACAGAATTGCAGGATGAAGAACATATCTTCTCGCATGGCAATATCAAATCATGGCTGGAGCATGACGCAGTACTGCAAGGAGGAGAACTGACCGGATGGCCGAAGCTTCTCGACGGAGATGACTTGATGCTTCACTGGATCCAGGAAGCGAAGCGGATGCGGAAGAAGATTGAAGGACATTTTCCCGGTGCATCGGAAAGGACATTGGCGAAGATGATGCTTTTGGGAGCCGACTGCGACCACGAGTCGATGACAGGCGGGGAAGTCATATCCCGCTTGATGCAAGGATACACGGTGTCGCTCCGGCATTCATCCATCAGACCGGATTTGCCGGTGATCCTGAAAGAACTGCATGAAGCGGGAATGGACCGTTACGACCACTTATTCCTGAATACGGATGGTTCACCTCCCGGCTTTTATGAGGAAGGAATCATGGATTCCTTGATCAAAATCTGTATCGATAATGGAGTTCCGATCATTGATGCGTATAATATGGCGACAGTGAACGTAGCGCGCTATTATAATCTCGAGTATTTGCACGGCAACATCAATACCGGGCGTGTGGCCAATATCAATTTCCTGGAGAGCCCCGAGAATCCGACTCCTGTATCGGTGATGGCGAAAGGGCAGTGGATGCTTCGTGACGGCAAGAAAGCGGAAGCGCCGGCTCCGATCGATTGGGAGAAATATGGTTTCGGACCGCTGTCCATCGATTGGGAACTGACGATGGATGATCTACAGTTCTCCATGCCATTCGGAATGGAAATGGTGAATGATGTCATCACGAAGCCATACTCCGTCACAAGGGATATGTCATCGGATGATCTGGGGAACGATCATGATGAATGTTTCTTCGCACTGATCGATCGGAACGGGAAGTGGAGGAATAATACCGTCCTTAAAGGCTTCGCATCCGAATTATGCGGCTTCGCCAGCTCCTTCTCCAATACAGGAGACATCCTTTTGATCGGTAAAAGGAAAGAAGACATATTGCTGGCTTTCCAGGAAGTCAAGAAAATGGGCGGCGGCATCGCCATGACCGAAAATGGTGAAGTGCTGCAGCGCATCCCGCTGATACTGGCCGGGCTCATGTCCGATCAACCGCTGGAAGTGCTGATCGATGAAGAAAAGAAGCTGAAGAAACTTCTGAAGGAAAGAGGCTACAGATTCTCTGATCCTATATTCAGTCTGTTGTTTTTCTCTTCCACCCATCTGCCGTATATCCGCATCACACCGGCAGGAATGTACGATGTCATGAATAAGAAAGTACTCTTTCCTGCGATAATGCGTTAATATATAAAATATAGAAAAAGACGGATTTATCGAGATTCTGTTGTTTTTCAACCAAAAGAGGCCTAATCATCGTGAACAGCAGCATCATACGATAAAACCAAAAGACAGGATTTAGCTGGGGAAATGGAGTAAACGTATGAAAGTAAAGCGGATCACAACGGCTGCCGCCGCATTTTTGCTCTTGGTGAGCGGATGCGGCAAAGATGATTCTGCTCTTCCGCCTCTTGAGAATGGAACACAGAATAATGCAGAAGCATCGGATTTAAAGTATATGCACCCTTTGACGGGAGCAGCGGCAAACGAAGTAAGCGACAGAAGAGCCATAACGGCAATCATCAACAATCATCCGAAAGCAAGACCGCAAAGCGGGCTCGAGCAAGCGGATGTGGTGTATGAAGTGCTGGCTGAGGGAAATGTGACACGATACCTTGCTGTGTATCAAAGTGAAGTACCGGAAAGGATCGGACCGATCAGAAGCGCCCGGGATTATTTCGTCCAGCTTGCCGAGGGATTGGACAGCATCCATATCCTTCACGGATACAGTCCGGATGCCAAAACACTTCTGGATGACGGCTATGTTGACCATCTGAATGGTTTATTCCATGACGGCACACTATTCAATAGGGATGCATCAAGGAAAGCACCGCATAACTCATACACGACGTATGAACAAATAATCAAGGGTGCGAAAGAGCAAGGGTACAAGTTGACCGGTTCCCCGGAAGCCTGGCCTTTCCTGAGCAATGAGGAAGCGGCTGCCATAGAGGGGGAAGAAGCAAGAAAAGCGACCGTCTTGTATGGAGATGCTGATTTCGATGCCGTCTACACGTACATCGAAGAAGACGGACAGTACGGAAGAACCGTTAAAAACGAGCCAGCCGTCGATGCAGAGACGGGGCAGGAAATCATGCTCGATAATATCATCATCATGGAAGCCCCGCATCGGACAATAGATCAAAAAGGGCGCCGTGATATTGATCTATCAGGTGAAGGAAATGCCTACTTGCTTCAAAAAGGGAAATGGAATACAATACAGTGGCAAAATATTGACAACGGAATTATATTCGTTAAAGATGGAGAAAGAGCGAAACTGATTCCGGGGAAGACATGGGTGAATGTCGTTCCGGACGGAAAAGGCTTACAGACAACAGTGGAATTCCACTGAATCCATATGATGAAGGCAGCTTATCAGAATGCAGCTGTTTTGTTTTGGAACATTCCGTATATCTTTACAAGGCCTATTTTTGTCCTTTCAGATATCAATAGTTAGATAAAAAGGGTTGGCATAGAGGGCGACCGACCATGCTCAAGCCATATAGGATAAAGGAGACAAGCTATGCAAATTGATAAGCTAAGAGGGAAAGAACTGGATCAACTATTTAATGCGATCCTGTCATTGAAGGATTTGGATGAATGTTACCGTTTCTTTGACGACCTATGTACGATCAATGAAATTCAATCCCTGGCACAGCGCCTCGAAGTGGCAAGGATGCTGCAGGAAGGGAAGACGTATCATAAGATCGAAACAGAAACGGGTGCGAGTACTGCCACCATTTCCCGTGTGAAGCGCTGTCTGAACTATGGAAATGATGCTTATTCAATGGCACTGACGCGGATAGCTGAAGATTAAGTGAAGACAGGTGATGGATCACCTGTCTTTTTTTTATGGTCATGCGGACGTTTCCAATGCCGGCGTGTTTTTTTCTTATAATCCTTAATGCTATAATGAGGGATGGAAGAATGACTGGGAGGATTAATATATGTACGATTATCGCGAGTGGAAGCATGTCTTCAAACTCGATCCAAATAAAACGATAGATGATGAAGCGCTGGAGGCGGTCTGCGAGTCCGGGACGGATGCCATCCTGATAGGCGGGACCGACGGAGTAACACTTGAAGCGGTGCTTGATTTGATGGCAAGAGTTCGCCGCTATAATTTGCCTTGTGTCCAGGAGATATCCTCGATCGATACGGTAACACCCGGATTCGATCTTTATTTCATCCCTTCTGTCTTGAACAGCAGGGAGACGAAATGGATGATGAAACTTCATCAGCAAGCTGTGAAAGAATACGGACATCTGATGGATTGGGATGAAATCCATGTGGAAGGGTATTGCATATTGAATCCGGACTGCAAAGCAGCGAAGGTGACGGATGCCGATACGGATTTGTCATTGGATGACATCACGGCTTACGCCGAAGTCGCGGAGAAAATGTTCCGCATGCCTATTTTCTACCTGGAATACAGCGGAATGTACGGCGATCCAGAAGTGGTGGAAGCGGTGAAAGAGCGATTGACGGAGACGACCCTCTTCTACGGAGGCGGCATACGGACAGCCTCACAAGCAGCCGAAATGGCTGCGCATGCCGATGTGATCGTTGTGGGGAATATCCTATATGACAATCTGGAAGAAGCTCTCAGTACGGTGAAAGCCGTCAAAGAAAATTGAACCTTAGTTCACAGACAGCGGAAGATAAAGTATAATATACAGAACAAATGTTCTTACTGGTGGTGGAGTAATGGAAAATGTAATCGATAAGCTGCTGAAGGGCTTGAACCCTGAGCAGAAGAAAGCAGTACAGACAACAAGCGGCCCATTATTGATCATGGCCGGCGCAGGAAGCGGAAAGACACGTGTGCTTACCCACCGTATCGCCTATCTGATGGTGGAGAAGGATGTGGCTCCGTGGAGCATACTGGCCATCACGTTCACAAACAAAGCGGCGCGTGAAATGAAAGAGCGGATCGGGAGACTGCTCGGACCGGAAGCGGAGAATATATGGATATCCACTTTCCACTCTATGTGTGTAAGGATATTGCGGAGAGATATCGACAGGATCGGCTACAGCCGCAACTTCTCCATTCTGGATACAACCGACCAGCAGTCGGTCGTGAAGCAGATCTTGAAGGACCTCAATATAGATGCGAAGAAATATGAACCGCGCGGATTGTTATCCGCGATCAGTTCCGCGAAGAATGAACTGATCTCAAGCGAGGAATATGAGAAGACGGCCGCAGGCTACTATGAGAAAGTCGTCAGTGATGTTTATAAGGAATATGAAAGAAGGCTCAGGAAAAATCAGGCACTCGACTTCGATGACTTGATCATGAAGACGATTCTGCTGTTCGAGCGTGTGCCTGAGGTGCTGTCTTATTATCAGCGTAAATTCCAATATATCCACGTGGATGAATACCAAGATACGAACCGTGCGCAATATATGCTTGTGAAGCTGCTGGCCGCAAGATTCAAGAACCTCTGTGTCGTAGGCGACTCGGATCAGTCCATCTATCGCTGGAGGGGGGCGGACATCGCGAATATCCTTTCGTTCGAGAAAGACTATCCGGATGCCAATGTCATCTTCCTGGAACAGAATTACCGTTCGACGAAGCGGATCCTGCAGGCGGCGAATGAAGTGATCGCGAATAACAGCAACAGGAAGCCGAAGAATCTTTGGACAGAGAATCTCGAAGGCAATAAGATTCAATACTATAATGCGGATAATGAACAGGCGGAAGCGGCTTTTGTCGTAGGGAAAATCCTCGAGGTCAAGAAGGCGCAGGATAAGCCTCTGAATTCATTCGCTATCCTGTACAGAACGAATGCGCAATCGCGGGTGATGGAGGAATATTTGCTGAAATCCAATCTTTCCTACACCATTGTCGGCGGCGTGAAGTTCTATGACAGGAAAGAAATCAAGGACGTGCTTGCCTATCTGCGTCTCGTTGCGAACCCGCATGATGATATTTCTTTGCGCAGGGTGATCAATGTGCCGAAGCGGGGAATCGGTTCCACTTCCTTAGATAAAATCGCCGATTTCGCGTTGATGCAGGATACGTCGATGTTCGATGCCCTGCAAAATATCGACCTGATCGGTTTAAGCCCGAAAATCAGGAAAGCGGCAGCCGAGTTCACTGATTTGATCAAGAACTATACGAATATGCAGGAATATTTATCAGTCACCGAGCTGGTCGAGGAAGTGCTCGATAAATCCGGATATAAAGAAATGCTGAAAGCCGAAAAAACACTCGAATCCCAAAGCAGGCTTGAGAACTTGGACGAGTTCCTGTCCGTAACGAAGAACTTCGAAAAAGGAAGCGAAGACAAAAGTCTGGTTGCGTTCCTGACCGACTTGGCGTTAATCGCGGATATCGATCAGCTTGATAAAGAAGAGACATCCGCAGATCAAGTCACATTGATGACGCTCCACTCCGCCAAAGGACTGGAATTCCCGGTGGTGTTCCTGCTTGGTATGGAAGAAGGCGTCTTCCCGCACAGCCGATCCTTGATGGAAGAGGAAGAGATGGAGGAAGAACGACGTCTGGCATATGTAGGGATCACAAGGGCCGAAGAGGAACTGTATTTGACGAGTGCACAGATGAGGACCTTGTTCGGACGGACGAATGCCCATCCGGTCTCACGCTTCATCAGCGAAATCCCCGAGAATCTTCTTGTCGATATCAGAGCGGAAGAAAGGGCGAAAACAGCGTCGCTCCGTCCGGGAAGAAGCGGCGGATCGGAAGGGTACTCCGCGCGCCGGGCCGCAGCTGTCGCAAGACCGGTCAAAGCACCTGTCAATACCGGCGGAAGCAAATTCGACTGGGGTGTGGGCGATAAAGTCCAACATAAGAAATGGGGCATAGGGACGGTCGTGAGCGTCAAAGGAGAAGGCGATAAGAAAGAGCTTGATATCGCATTCCCGAGTCCGACAGGCATCAAGCGCTTGTTGGCGGCATTCGCGCCGATCGAAAAAGTGTAAAGGAAGGTATGGAGCTATGGACTTTACAACAGCTCAAGCCAGGGTCGCTGAATTACAGAACCTGCTGAATCAGTATAATTACGAATATCATGTGCTGGACAAACCGTCGGTGCCCGATTCTGAATATGACCGGAAGCTCAAGGAATTAGTGGAGCTGGAGGAAGCATATCCCGAATTAAAGACACCCGACTCACCTACTGAACGTGTTGGCGGAGCCGTATTGGATGCATTCCGTAAAGTGGAGCACCGCACACCGATGCTTAGTCTCGGCAATGCATTCAATGAAGCGGATCTGCTTGATTTCGACAGGAAGGTAAGGCAGGCGGTCGGAGAGCAATTCCAATATGTATGTGAACTGAAGATCGATGGTTTGGCGATCTCCCTCACGTATGAAGACGGGCTCTTCACAAGAGGAGCGACGCGGGGAGACGGAACCACAGGCGAAGACATCACAGCGAATCTGAAGACCATCAAATCCATTCCCCTGCGCCTTAAGGAATCATTGACGCTCGAAGTCCGGGGCGAAGCATATATGCCGAAGAAATCGTTCGAGGCTTTGAATGCGGTGCGTATCGAGAAGGAAGAAGAGCCTTTCGCGAACCCGAGAAATGCGGCGGCCGGGTCGCTTCGGCAGCTTGATCCGCGGATTGCGGCATCAAGGAATCTCGATATCTTCCTTTATGCCGTCGCCGACTTCGGCGGCATTGGTGTTGAGACACATAGTGAAGGGCTTGATTTCCTCGATAAGATCGGTTTCAAGACGAATAAAGAGCGTAAAGTTTGCCAGACAATCGATGAAGTGCTCCAATATATAGAGGAATGGACGGCAAAAAGGCCGGATCTTCCATATGAAATCGACGGCATCGTCATCAAGGTGAACGGATTCCAGCAGCAGGAGGAATTAGGATTTACGGCAAAAAGCCCGCGCTGGGCAATCGCTTATAAATTCCCTGCTGAAGAAGTCGTCACAAAGCTTACAGCAATTGAACTTAACGTCGGGAGGACAGGAGTCATCACTCCGACTGCAATTCTGGAGCCGGTCAAGGTTGCAGGAACAACCGTATCCCGTGCCTCTCTTCATAATGAAGACTTGATCCGCGAGAAAGACATCATGCTCGGCGACTATGTTGTCGTCAAGAAAGCCGGAGATATCATCCCGGAAGTAGTGAATGTACTTGCGGACAGAAGGAATGGGGAGCAACAGGAGTTCCGTATGCCGACCCATTGTCCGGAATGTAACAGCGAACTTGTTCGTCTCGAAGGAGAAGTGGCCCTCCGCTGCATCAATCCGAAATGTCCTGCACAAATACGGGAAGGACTGATCCACTTCGTCTCCCGTAATGCCATGAATATAGACGGCCTCGGGGAGAAAGTGATCACGCAGCTATTCAATGCACAATTGATTGTGGATGTCGCGGATCTCTACTCATTGACGAAAGAACAGCTCCTGGGCTTGGAACGGATGGGAGAGAAGTCGGCAGCCAAGCTTCTGTCATCGATTGAAGCATCCAAAGCGAACTCGCTGGAAAGGCTGCTGTTCGGGCTCGGCATCCGTCACGTCGGTTCAAAAGCGGCAAAAACGCTGGCACAGTCCTTCATAACCATCGACCGGCTTGCACAAGCCTCTTATGAGGAACTGACGGCCATCAACGAAATCGGCGATAAGATGGCTGACTCAGTCGTCACGTTCTTCGATCAGCCGGAAGTACATGAGCTGATGAATGAGTTGAAATCAAGCGGCGTCAACATGGAATATAAAGGACCAATGCCGGTTTCCCTTGAGGATACAGACTCTTTCTTCGCTGGGAAAACAGTGGTCCTTACAGGCAAATTGTCCGTATTGACCAGAAACGAAGCGAAAGAAAAGCTGGAAGCACTGGGCGCGAAAGTGTCCGGCAGTGTCTCGAAGAAAACCGATCTCGTTGTCGCCGGGGAAGACGCGGGATCAAAGCTTACGAAAGCACAGGAACTGGGGATAGACATCTGGGATGAGCAGAAGCTTGTGGAAGAACTGAACAAATAAGGGGTGTAATACATGAAGAGACTCTCGATAATAGGGATGGCATTCCTGCTGTTCCTATCGGGATGTGCTCCAGGGTCCGACAAACAGGATGAAGGGGTGCAGGAGGTCAAGGACACGGAGAAGAAGGCAGTCATACCGAAGTATAAAATATCGGATAAGTTTTACCGGACAATCACACCATTCGAACCGAGCGAAGCCCGCGGGCTGGTCGTATCCAATCTCAATACTCGTTACGACGTGAATGAGATGGAACTTGGTCTGATGCGGATTGCGATGGAAGACTTCAATCCGGATGATTATTTCTATACAGAAGGGCAGTATCTGAAAGCAGGCACTGTCAGGAAGTGGCTGAACAGGAAGTACACAGACAAACAAGCAAAAGAAGAGAAAGTTAAGGCGGCCGATAATATCGGCTTGAATCCGATCGATCCGGGAACCGGCGATATAGAGAAACGAAATGAAGAAAACCCGCTCTATCTGGCACATATCCTTGAGCAGAACTATCTGGTGCAGAAAGAAAAGGATGTATACGGTTTGGGCGGTGTTGTCATAGGACTCGCAATGAATTCCAAGCATTATTACCAGAAGGAACAATACGGAAGCGTCTACGAAGTGGACATTCCGTATAAAGACATGGTCAGCCAAGGGAAGAAGATGGCGGAAGAAGTTTTGCAAAGATTAAGGAAAGAGAAAGACATCGGCAATGTACCGATCACCATCGCCTTATACGAGCAGGCAGAAAAAACGTCTGTCCTCCCTGGCAATTTCATATCCTATACGCATGTCGGGGAAGGAAAGAATAAAATCTCGGGCTGGAAAGATGTGCAGGAAGAGTTCCTGCTGTTCCCGAATAATGCAACCGAGAAGAAGCAAGTGGATGACCATAAGACATTCATCAACTTCAAGCAGGATATCGAAACGTATTTCCCGAACTTCAATGGGGTCGTAGGACGCGGCCACTACGTGGATGACCAGCTGCAGGAGATGAAGATCGAGATACCGATCCAATTTTACGGAAAAGCAGAAGCGGTCGGCTTCACGCAATTTGCGACAGGTGCGGTCATGGAACGCTTCCCTCAGCATGTAGAGGTCGAAGTGACCATCACGTCCGTGGATGGTGTGGAGGCAGTCATCATCAAGAAAGCAAATGCGGAAGAACCTTATGTTCATATTTCACAATAGAGGCTGATCCGCTCATTTAGGGGATTTCAGGCTGCAGGCAAGCTCGGTGAGGATCGGGAATGTCTGCAGTTTTTTTATAGATATTAAAATGGATTTGATTTCCGCTTTAATCATCTGAGTATGAGAAACAGTGTAGTTCTAGCTAAAGTATAGCTATTTGTAAGTGAATCACCCACTTCAGGCTGCTCGCTTTCCGCAGGGCGAGCGGTGAGCCTCCTCCTTCGTGCGGGGTCTCACCTTGCTCGCTGATCCTGCAGGAGTCTCGCACCTTCCGCTATAGTCGACAACTTATTATGAACTGGTAATATGCTCTGAACTTATCTATAACAACAGAAAAACCTTATTTACCAAAACCCTTTTGTCTCTTATCTGAAATCCGTTCTTTAAGCATATTTTTTTATATATTGTCTTTTTGAAGTGCCTATTTATTATGGAATATTTTTGAATAATTGGAAATGTTGGTCAGGGTGGTTTAGAATGAATTTGTACGATACATATCTTTTCGGGAGGGGACTATTATGGTGCAAATATACAAACATGAACCATTTACTGATTTTTCGCAAGAGAGTAATCAACAAGCCTACCTCAAAGGAATCGAAACTGTAAAAAGCTATTTAGGAAAAGAATACGATTTGGTGATCGGCGGAGAGCATATCGCCACTGAAGATAAAATCATTTCATATAACCCTGCCAAAAAGGAGGAAGTCATCGGACGCGTCAGTAAAGCCGACCGCAAGCTGGCGGAGAAAGCTATGGCTGCAGCGGATGACGCTTTCCAGAGTTGGAGAAAGACAAAGCCGGAATCGAGGGCGGACATTCTGTTCCGTGCGGCAGCCATCATCCGGAGACGGAAGCATGAATTCTCGGCTTTAATGACGAAGGAAGCGGGAAAGCCTTGGAATGAAGCGGACGCGGATACAGCGGAAGCGATTGATTTCATCGAATACTATGCCCGTCAAATGCTGAAATGGAAAGATGGCGTTCCAGTCGAAAGCCGGCCGGGTGAATTCAATCAATATAACTATATCCCGCTCGGCATCGGCATCATCATATCCCCCTGGAACTTCCCGTTCGCGATCATGGCGGGCACAACCATCGCGGCAATCGTGACAGGCAACACAGTGCTTCTCAAACCGGCATCAACGACTCCGGTCGTCGCGGCGAAATTCGTGGAAGTCATGGAAGAAGCCGGCCTTCCGGCAGGTGTTTTGAATTTCGTTCCTGGAAGCGGTGCGGAAGTGGGCGATTACTTGGTCGACCATCCGAAGACTCGTTTCATTTCCTTCACAGGATCACGTGATGTCGGCACCCGCATATACGAACGTGCATCCAAAGTACATGAAGGCCAAATCTGGCTGAAACGCGTCATTGCGGAAATGGGCGGGAAAGACACGATTGTGGTCGATAAAGAAGCAGATCTCGAACTGGCGGCACAAAGCATCGTCAAATCCGCTTTCGGATTTTCCGGTCAAAAATGCTCCGCATGTTCAAGAGCGGTCATCGTCGAAGATGTCTATGACCAAGTGCTGGCACGTGCGGTTGAACTGACGAATGAACTGACAATCGGGGATCCGGAAGATCCAAATAACTTCATGGCGACCGTCATTGATGAAGCGGCATTCAAGAAGATCATGAGCTACATCGAAATCGGCAAAGAGGAAGGCAGGCTGATGACTGGAGGAGAAGGAGACGATTCCACCGGCTATTTCATCAAACCAACAATTTTTGCGGATGTCGATCCGGAAGCCCGCATCATGAAAGAAGAAATCTTCGGGCCTGTCGTAGCATTCACGAAAGCGAAAGATTTCACCCATGCCATCGACATCGCGAATCAAACGGAGTATGGTTTGACAGGCGCTGTTATTTCCAACAACCGCGCCCACATCGAACAGGCGCGGGAAGATTTCCATGTTGGGAATCTGTATTTCAACCGCGGCTGCACAGGTGCGATTGTCGGGTACCAGCCATTCGGAGGCTTCAATATGTCAGGGACGGATTCAAAAGCAGGAGGTCCCGACTATCTGACGCTGCATATGCAGGCGAAGACAACATCCGAGACGTTTTAATTACTGCATGAGCCGCTTCTATAATAGGGGCGGCTATTTGCATGAAAAAATTAAAGCTCTGTATGAGGTCAATCTTCGCAAAAACAGCTGCGCTTTCCGCTTAGGCGAGCGGAGAGCCTCCTCCTCCGTGCGGGGTCTCACCTTGCTCGCTGATCCCGCAGGAGTCTCCGCCATTTGCGCTTCCTTTCCTATCAACAAGATGCGTAGTTTTAAAGTAAACATTATTTGCTGGACTGTTCTTAGGAACATAGAAAGTAGAGGAATGAGTTTCTAAGGTCAAAAGCCTATTTCGAGACTCTTCGCGAAAACAGCTGCGCTTTCCGCGGGGTGAGCGGGGAGCCTCCTCCTCCGTGCGGGGTCTCACCTGGCTCGCTGATCCCACAGGAGTCTCCGCTGTTTTCGCTTCGATTTCTTTCAAGATCAAATAAGATGGAATAGCAACAATGTTTTTAAAACCTATGTTTTGTGTTGTAAGATTCTAAAGCTTAAAGCTTCATTGTGAGTATGCTTTCAATCACTCTGATTGGCCTCCATCAAGCATTATACACAGCTGATTGTAGTGGAAGGTGCGAAGACTCCTGCGGGACTAGCGTGTCGAGAGAGACCCCGTAAGCGCAAAGCGCGCGGAGGCTCGCGAGACCGCCCGCGGAAAGCGAAGCACCTGCAACGGAAATCAGCTCCCCAATTAATTTTGGATCACCGTCTTGAATACGCTCAAGGCGGCTCTGTACCGATGAATAAATAAAATTCATAAAGTTTCACACTTTCCTTCTATTCGCAATTCTGCTATATTGCTTTAGTCCGAAAAAGTCTGCTATTATAAGTTGTATGTTTTTAAAACATTGGCAACGATTAAACTTTGTTTATGTAATCATCGCTGAATGGCGATAGAGCATGGGCAAAGACTCATAAAACAACATAAATACGGAGGTGAACTTACGATATGACACGCATTACAACAGATGAAGTAAAGCATGTGGCACATTTGGCACGTCTTGCTGTGACGGAAGAAGAAGTACAGGAAATGACGAAAGATTTGGATGAAATCATCACATTCGCGGAATTGCTGAACGAACTTGATACAGAAGGCGTCAAGCCGACTTATCATGTGCTCGACATGGTGAACGTACTTCGTGAAGACAAAGCGGAACAAGGCCTTCCAGTAGAGAAGGTAGTGAAAAATGCACCTGACCATTATGATGGTCTGATCAGGGTGCCATCAATCATGGATTAGGGGGGAAGAAGCATGTCACTATTCAATTACAGCGTGAAAGAGCTGCAGAGTCTTTTACAGAAGAAAGAAATCAGCGTCTCGGATTTAGTGGAACAATCTTATTCCCGAATCGGTCAAGTGGACGAAAGGGTTGCCGCTTTCCTTCAATTGAATGAAGAAGCAGCCCGCAAACAAGCGAAGGAACAAGATGATATCCTTGCTCAAGGGAAAGCCGAAGGCGCGTTATTCGGTCTGCCGATCGGCATCAAGGACAATATTGTCACTGAGAACATCATCACTACATGCGGCAGCAAAATCCTCGAAAATTTCGACCCGATTTATGACGCGACCGTTGTGAAGAAATTGAAGCAAGCCGGCACTGTCACAATCGGCAAGCTGAATATGGACGAGTTTGCGATGGGTTCCTCTAATGAAAACTCCGCGTACGGGACAGTCCGCAATCCTTGGAATACCGATCATGTACCGGGCGGCTCTTCAGGCGGATCGGCAGCGGCAGTGGCGGCAGGAGAAGTGCTCTTCTCGCTTGGGTCAGATACGGGCGGCTCCATCAGGCAGCCGGCATCATTCTGCGGCGTGGTCGGCCTCAAACCTACATACGGACGCGTATCCCGTTTCGGACTGGTTGCATTCGCTTCTTCGCTGGATCAAATCGGACCGATCACGAATACAGTCGAAGACAACGCGGCATTGCTTGAAGCGATCTCCGGCTTGGATCCGATGGACGGAACTTCCGCGAATATCGAAGTGCCTGCATTCACAGAAGGACTGACAGGCGACATTAAGGGCTTACGAATCGCTGTTCCGAAAGAATATCTCGGTGAAGGTGTTTCGGAAGAAGTCAGAAACTCTGTATTGGCATCATTGAAAGTGCTGGAATCCTTAGGCGCGACATGGGATGAAGTTTCCTTGCCGCACTCGAAGTACGCACTTGCGACCTACTATCTGCTTTCTTCTTCCGAGGCATCCGCAAACCTTGCGCGTTTTGACGGCGTGCGTTACGGATACCGTTCGAAGCATGATGAGAACTTGATCGATATGTATAAGCATACGCGTGCGGAAGCATTCGGAAAAGAAGTGAAACGACGCATCATGCTAGGTACATTCGCATTGAGTTCAGGCTATTACGATGCGTATTACAAGAAAGCACAACAAGTGAGGACATTGATCAAGAAGGACTTCGAAGACATCTTTGAAAGCTATGACGTGATTGTCGGACCGACGACACCGACGACTGCCTTCAAGATCGGCGAGAAGACAAGTGATCCATTGACGATGTATGTGAATGACATCTTGACGATCCCGATGAACCTTGCGGGTGTTCCTGCGATTTCGGTTCCTTGCGGCGTATCGTCCGAAGGATTGCCGTTCGGCTTGCAGATCATCGGCAAGCATTTCGATGAAAGCACCGTTTACCGTGTTGCCCATGCATTCGAACAATCGACAGACCATCATGAAAAGAAACCGAAATTGTAAGGGGAGGGGAAAGAAATGTCATTTGAAACAGTAATCGGACTTGAAGTCCATGTGGAACTTAAAACAGATTCGAAGATTTTCTCCGCCAGCCCGAACCATTTCGGGGCAGAGCCGAATGCGAACACATCCGTCATCGATCTCGGATACCCGGGAGTGCTGCCGGTATTGAATAAAAAGGCGGTTGATTTCGCGATGAAAGCTGCGATGGCGTTGAATTGCGAAGTCGCGACGCACACGAAATTCGACCGTAAGAACTATTTTTACCCGGATAACCCGAAAGCGTATCAGATTTCCCAATTCGATCAGCCGATCGGTGAAAACGGCTATATCGATATTGAAGTGAACGGCTATACGAAGCGAATCGGCATCACACGTATCCATATGGAAGAGGATGCAGGGAAACTGACGCACAGCATCAATGGTTTCACCCTATGCGACTATAACCGCCAAGGGACACCGCTTGTGGAAATCGTTTCGGAACCGGATATCCGCACGCCGGATGAAGCATATGCTTATTTGGAAAAATTGAAATCGATCATCCAATATACAGGCGTCTCCGATTGTAAGATGGAAGAAGGGTCATTGCGCTGTGATGCCAACATCTCCATCCGTCCGGTCGGGCAGGAAGCATTGGGTACGAAAACGGAATTGAAGAACTTGAATTCCTTCAACTTCGTGCGCAGAGGACTCGAATTCGAAGAACGCCGCCAAGTGGCTGTCGTATCCGCAGGCGGTAAAATCGAACAGGAAACAAGACGCTTCGATGAAGCTTCCGGTAAGACATTGCTGATGCGTGTGAAGGAAGGATCGGATGATTACCGTTACTTCCCGGAACCGGATCTTGTTGCTCTTTACATCGATGAGGAATGGAAGGAAAGAATCCGTGCTGAAATCCCTGAGCTGCCGGATGCGCGGAAGAAACGCTATATGGAAGAGCTTGGACTGCCGGCATATGATGCGGCCGTATTGACTGTATCGAAGGAAACAGCTGATTTCTTCGAAGCTGTGGTCGCTGAAGGTGCGAACGCGAAGCAGGCATCGAACTGGATTATGGGCGAGTTGACCGGCTACCTCAATGCGGAAGGAAAAGAGCTGCATGATATCAAGCTGACTTCCCAATCACTTGCAGGATTGATCGCTTTGATCGAAAAAGGCACGATCTCCAGCAAAATCGCCAAGACCGTCTTCAAGGAAATGGTCGAAAACGGCGGGGAAGCCGAAACAATCGTGAAGGAAAAAGGACTTGTCCAGATTTCCGATGAAGGCGCGCTGCTGAAGATCATCGGAGAAGCCTTGGACAATAATCCGCAATCGATCGAAGATTTCAAAGCCGGCAAGAAGAAAGCGACAGGCTTCCTGGTCGGTCAAATCATGAAAGCGACGAAAGGTCAGGCGAATCCGCAGCTTGTGAACCAATTATTGCTTCAGGAAATCGAGAAACGATAAGGCATCCTTAATAGATGTGGTTGGCAGTAGCCAAACGAAAACAGAATAGAGTACAATAGAAGGTGGTTTGATATAGTCAAACCGCTTTTCTTATTTATGCAGAGCAACTTAGAAATAAGCATATATGCAAATGTTATAATAAATGACTATTCGTATAGGGATGATGAAGAAGATGAAGAGAGCAAGACTGATATATAACCCTACATCGGGCCGTGAAGCGATCCGCAAACATTTGCCTGAAATATTGGCGAAGCTTGAAGCGGCTGGCTATGAAGCTTCATGCCATGCCACCACTGGTGAAGGCGATGCAACGGAAGCGGCGCGTATCGCGATCGAACGGAAATACGATGTGGTGATCGCGGCAGGAGGAGACGGTACGATTTATGAAGTTGTGAACGGTCTCGCGAATGCGGAGCACAGACCGAAGCTTGGGATCATCCCGACAGGCACGACGAACGATTTCGCCAGAGCGATCCATGTGCCGCGTAATGTGGATGCAGCGGTTGATATCATCACCAAAGGAACCACGATGCCGATCGATATCGGCAAAATGAATGAGAAGTATTTCATCAATATTGCTGGGGGCGGAAGGCTGACGGAGCTTACATATGAAGTCCCTAGCAAGCTGAAGACGATGATTGGACAGATGGCATACT
>JAZNGP010000099.1:0-4732 GCA_045576475.1 Bacillus sp. (in: firmicutes)
CGCTAATGTCATAATGCTTTCCTGTGTCATTTCCTGTTTCGTCAATTCCCCGCTGACTTTCCCTTCATGGATGACCATGACACGGTCACTCATCCCGATCACTTCCGGCAGTTCGGAAGAGACCATGACAATCGCGACACCCCGTCCGGTCAATTCATTCATCAGCTGATAAATTTCCCGCTTCGCTCCGACATCCACCCCTCTTGTCGGTTCATCCAAGATCAGCACCTTTGGTCCGATTCCGACCCATTTGGCGATGACCACCTTCTGCTGATTCCCTCCGGACAAATGCCTTACCGCCGTCTCCGCCGATTCCGATTTGATTCCCAATCGCTCAATTAGGAGGTCCGCGAAGCCTTTCTCGCTTTTTGCGTCAATGAGGCCCCTTTTCGTGAAGCTCTTCAGATTCGGCAATGCCATATTGTCGCGGATACTGAAATCAAGGACAAGCCCTTCCACTTTCCGGTCTTCCGTGATGAAGCCGATCCCTTTCTGTACCGCATCGGACGGAGAACCGTAAGAAAGCGGGCTGCCATTCAGAAGGATTTCACCTGAATCCGGCTTGTCGAGGCCGAAGACGGCCCTCATGATCTCTGTGCGCCCTGCTCCCATCAAGCCTGCCACGCCAAGGACTTCACCGGCCTGGACCGAAAAGGAAATCTGCGAGAACTGACCCGCCTTCGTGAGGTCCTTCACCTCGAGCACCGTTTCGCCGATGGCTGAATCCCTTTCCGGGAACCGGTCCTTCAGCTCCCGCCCCACCATCTTCTTAACCACTTCATTGAAATCCGTGTCTTTGATCGGTTTCGTGTCGATTGTCTTACCATCCCTCATGACGGTGATCCGGTCGCAAATCAAGAAGATTTCTTCCATACGGTGCGAGATATAGACGATGCTTACCCCGTCTTTTGTAAGCCCTTCAATGACAGTGAATAGCTGCTGTATCTCCCTGTCCGTCAATGCCGCGGTCGGCTCATCCATGACGATGACTTCCGCTTTCGTCATCAAGGCTTTCGCGATTTCGATCATTTGCTGTTCCCCGACCGAACAATTCCCGGCTTTTTGATCCAAGGACAGACGGACAGCCAGCTTGTCGAATTGTTCTTTCGCAAGTCTTCTCATTTCCTTTTCCTTCAACAGCCCGAATCGGGAACGGATTTCTTTTCCGATGAATAAATTCTCGAGAACCGTCATTTCCGGCCATATATTCAATTCTTGATGAATGAAGGCAATACCGCGCTGTTCAGCTTCCTTCGGATCGGAGAATGTCTTCTGCTCCCCGTTGATTTTGATCGTTCCTTCATCACTCGCATGTATGCCAGTCAGCACATTCATCATCGTCGATTTACCTGCGCCATTTTCCCCCATGAGCGCATGTACCTCGCCGGGCAGCAATTCGAAGTTGACCCCCCGCAGCACTTTATTGCTCCCGAATGCTTTATGGATATTGATCATCTCAATATGCATCGCAGTCTCCCCCTTTTTTAGAAAAATACCCCCGCCTGCAAGATCGCATTGGCATAAGGAGTTACTTCTCCTGTCCGTATGATGGCTTTCGCCTCTTTCGTGATTGTCTTGAACGCTTCATGCGAGACATATTCGGCTTCACTGTCCGGCAATGTTTCCTTGATGAACTTGTCTGCTTCCGCATTATTGTGGAGAATCTCCTCCGCCAAGATCACCTTCTCGATGACCATGTCCGCCGCGACTGCCGACACAGTCTGCCGGAAATCCGGGAGTCCCGGCAGGAGCGCGATATCGATTTTGGGCACGCCTGCCGGAACCGGCAGACCCGCATCCGCGATCACGATCAAATCGGTATGTCCTAAATCCGAAAGCACCTTGCTGATGGAACTGTTCAATATTCCTTGTTTCTTCATGACAGCTCCCTTTCCACTTCCGCACGGAGCGGCATCCCGCCCTGCGCACCAAGCTTCGTGACCGACAGCGCAGCCGCTTTATTGGCGAAAATCAGACTCTCTTCCATCGGCTTCCCTTCCGCTCTCGCGACAGCAAATGCCGCATTGAAAGTATCGCCTGCACCGGTCGTGTCCACTGGAGCCACTTTGAAGGCGGAGACGCGATTTTCCTTCGTACCGTCATGGTAGCGGACTCCGTTGCTGCCTTCCGTGATGATCAATTTATCCGGATATAAAGCCATCGCTTCATCGATATGTAAATCTTTGAACAGTTCACTTGCTTCATGTTCATTCGGTGTTATGTAGGCAGCATTTTCAATGACCTCTTTCGAAACAGGCCGTGCCGGTGCGGGATTCAGCACAAGCGGAACTTGTGATTCCGAACAGAGGCGGCTGACATATTCCACCGTTTCGGACGGGATTTCCTGCTGAATCAGTACGATGTCCGCACTCTTGATCACATCAGCCGCCGTCTCCACATAAGACGGTGTGACATAATCATTCGCCCCTTTCACGACAACAATGCTGTTCTCCCCGTCCACAAGCATGATATGCGCCGTTCCTGATTCTGTATCTGCAACCGCTTTCACATAATCTGTGTTGACTCCATTCTCTTTTAGATTCTGCAGAAGCTCGGGCGCATAGACATCTCCGCCCACACAGCCGATCAAGCTCACATCCGCCCCCAGGCGGGCCGCCGCTACCGCTTGATTTGCCCCTTTTCCGCCAGGTACTGTCACAAATGAATCACCCAGCACCGTTTCACCCGGATTTGGCCTTATAGAAGAAGTCACCACCAAATCCATTGAGATGCTTCCTACTACCGCAATTTTACTCATTCCGATTACGCTCCTTTTTTGTCGTTTGTCTATTTATATACTCAGTCGGCAAGACAATCTGCCGCTCGATTTCTGTTTCATTCTGGATAATCGACAGCAGCAGTTTGGCTGCTTCCCTGCCCATTTCATAGGCAGGCTGCCGGATCGTTGACAGAGCTGGATAAAACAGGCTGCTTTGCGGAATATCATCAAATCCGATGATTTGCACATCATCGGGCACTTTCCTTCCCGTCTCCAATGCTTGATGCAGCACGGCTGCCGCAATGATATCATTGCTTGCGATGACGCCGTCCGTATCCTTATATTCGGTGAACAGCTGCTCTGCCCATTGCTGTGCTTCGGCATAAGCGAATGAACTCGTCTTCACCACCTGCACCTCGACATCCTCTTCACCGAGCACTTCCATTGCACCTTGAAACCGTTCCTGTGCGGACAAAAGATGGTCAGGCCCTCTCATGACCGTGATCTTCCTGCATCCCCTCGCAGCCAGTTCCCTTGCCGCCGTCCGGCCGCCTTCCCGCCCATCGGCGTACACCGCGAACTGCTTGCGGGGACTTCGATCGATGAACACAGTCGGAATCGAAAGGTTTTCATAGTGCGCTGTATCGGTCAAATTCGTGATCGTCAACAGCCCCATCACATTATTCTGCTGGAAAGTCTGTATGTACTGCAATTCTTTCTCGAGCTTCTCGTCACTGTTTCCCATGATCAAATGGAACCCTTGGCTTTGGATTTCATCCTCCGCCCCGCGTGCAACTTCCGGAAAGAAAGGATTCCTGATATCAGGTAAAATAAAGCCAATCATTCTGGATTCCCTCTTGAAGAGAGATCTTGCCACTTCATTCGGATAATAGTTCAATTGCTGAATGGCTGACAGCACCTTTTCCCTCGTCTCATGATGGACATATCCTTTATTATTCAAGACCCGGGATACGGTAGCCACCGAGACCTCGGCTAATTGCGCCACTTCTTTGATTGTACTCATAACCTTTCACCACCCTTTTGTGTAACCGGTTACATAAAGGATATTACCACTTCTATCCTCCGTCCACAACGAATAACATGTAAATTACCCTCCATAGACAAAAAATAGAACAATTTTACCAGACTATTGGTTTATTTTTGAAAACAAGAAAGCTATATCAGGAGTTATAATATAAAAGATTGTTTTCACAAAGTTTGTTGCCTATGAAAAAAACTAAAATGTTAGTGAATTACCCGCTTCAGGTTACTCGCTTTTCCGCAGGGCGAGCGGTGAGCCTCCTCCTTCGTGCGGGGTCTCACCCTGCTCGCTGATCCCGCAGGAGTCGCCGTTCTCCGCTTCAATCACATCTAATGAAGAGAAGCATTAGGTCTAACACTTCTAATAAACTATTAAGGCTCTCGGCCTGTTAGTGAGCTGAAAATGTAATTTCTTTTGGTTCTTGCCATATTCGCTCTATCATTACGCCGCTTTCCGTTGTAGATAATTGAAAAACATCAGGATTACTTAAATTCTTCCAGCATTCGAAATCAAATTCACTATTAAACCTTCTCAGCAGTAACGACATGATATTTCCGTGAGTAACAATCATCGTGTTTTCGACGTCAGCTTCAAACACTTCGTCGACCACACTTCCTATGCGCTTCAATGCTTCATCACTAGATTCGCCGCCTTCAAATTTCAGCTCTGCATCCAGAAAAGTTTCTTTAAGCTTTTCATACCAGTCCGGCAGATTTGCTGAAGAAAGGATCCGTTCCGACAAACGCTCATCCTTCTCTATCTTAACGTTTATTGTACGGCTTAAAGGTTCTGCTGATTGAACGGCACGTGAAAAGGGACTTGAAATGATACGGTCCAGTTTTATGTTGGAGAAAAAATCTCTTAAAAGTTCTGCTTGTTTTCTCCCTTGCTCCGTCAGTTCTGCTTCCGCAGCTTGTCCACATGCTGCACAATGCCTGACTATATATATTTTCTTTGTCATGGAAACCTCT
>JAZNGP010000100.1:0-3205 GCA_045576475.1 Bacillus sp. (in: firmicutes)
GGGATTCAAACCTACTTAATGTTTTGGCTCTTTTCGTATAGAATATTGTTCTGAATACGGATTAATCGTTCACGATGGAGGGTCTTCAACTATAGGAATTTCCTCCTGTCCTTGGTGCGGTACAAAACTGCCGGTGTCAAAAATTGATTTATGGTTTGATAGACTTAGAAAGGCTGCACTAACTATGATGATTGAAGCGGAGAACGGGCGACTCCTGCGGGATCAGCGAGCAAGGTGAGACCCCGCACGAAGGAGGAGGCTCCCCGCTCGCCCCGCGGAAAGCGCCCGTTCGCAGCGTAAATCAATACAAACTTTGAAGCAGCATTAAAAGGCTGTAACGGTCTTTTTACTCATCTTTCTTGACGCTTTCTAACTTTATGGGTTTTCGGTATGGTTTTATTTGGAAATCTGTTATCATTTAATAGTGTGAGAGAAAACATGCCTCCCAGAATAGTCATCTTAGTGCACAAAGGTACATAAGCACCATCTGTTATCTGATTATTCAAAAAAGGAGTGGGAAGTATGATGTTACCGTTAACCCCATTGGACTGGAAACGAAGAGCGATGAAGTATTACCCGCAAAGAACAGCAATCATTGACGGCGAGAAAGAATTCACCTATCAGGAATTCGGAGACCGCTGTGATCGCTTATCGGCCGCACTGCACAAGGCGGGGATCCGTGAAGGCGACCATGTGGCGGTCATGCTGCCGAATACGCATTATATGCTCGAATGCTTCTATGGAATCTGCCAAATCGGAGCGGTGATGGTTCCTTTGAATTATCGTCTTTCTTCAACTGACTTGGAATATATCATCCGGCATAGTGATGCCAAGATGCTGATCATCGACGAAGAATTCTGTTCTCCGATTGAGGAAATCGCAGAGAATCTTCCTTTTGATCAATATGTAATCGTTTCCATTCCGGGACAGCAAACATCGCTTCAAGGGGTGGATTATGACCATTTCCTCGAGAGGGAAGGAAATGATTCTGAGTTTCCGGCTGTGCAATTCGATGAAAATCAACTGTTGACATTAAATTATACCAGCGGGACCACATCCAGACCGAAAGGCGTCATGTTGACGCACCGAAGCAACTATTTGAATGCGGCTAACTTCCTTTACCATCTGAATGTGAGCCGCGAGGACGTTTATCTGCATACACTGCCGATGTTCCATGCGAATGGCTGGGGCGGTGTTTGGGCGATCACCGCTGCCGGTGCGACGCATGTCTGTCTCAGGAAAGTCGATCCTCCCTATATTCTTGAGTTGTTCGAGAAAAAGGGAATCACCTTATTATGCGGTGCGCCTACCGTCGTCAATATGCTGGTGAATGATCCGAAAGCGAAAGAAATCGATATCACATCCAGTCCGAGGATGGCGATTGCTGGCGCGGCACCTGCTGCCGCTTTGATCGGGAAAGCGCAGGATATTCTCGGATTGACGATGATCCATGTATATGGACTGACGGAAACATCTCCTTTCATCCTTTATTGTGAGTGGCAAAAAGAACTCGATGCAAAATCACCTGCCGAGCAGGCGGCATTCAAGGCGAGGCAGGGAATCGAAATGGCATTCAACGGGGAAACGAAGGTCATCCATGCGGATGGTGCGGAAGTGGCATGGAACGGCAGAGAATTGGGAGAAATCGTCACCAGAGGAAATGTGGTGATGAAGGGCTATTATAAGGACGAGCATAATACTGCGGCAGCAATTAAAGATGGATGGTTCCATACGGGTGACTTGGCGGTGACACATCCGGATGGATTTATCGAAATCCGGGATCGTTCCAAAGACATGATCATTTCAGGAGGGGAAAACATCTCTTCCACGGAGGTGGAAGGCGTACTGTATAAACATCCGGATGTGCTGGAAGCGGCAGTGATCGCCGTTCCTGATGATAAATGGGGCGAAGTGCCGAAAGCCATTATTGTCCTGAAAGCTGGAACAACGGTGAGTGAAGCGGAAATCATCCATTTCTGCCGGGAAGAAATGACTCACTTCAAAGCGCCTAAGATCGTCGAGTTTGTGGACGCATTACCGAAGACAGCGACAGGGAAACTGCAGAAATACAGGCTTAGGGAACTGCATTGGCAAGGACCGAAGAAGGTCAATTGATGAAGAAGAGTCAGAAGGAAAGCGGGATATCGCCTCACCAGGCATTCCCGCTTTCCTTCTTTTCGTGTAATAAATAGGCTGTGGAATCAGTAGCAATACCCAATGATCCCTCATATTTTGAAGGGGAGAGTCAATTGTTGAACAAAGATGCCCGCTTCAATATTCCGGGCGGAGCCCTTGTTTCCCTTTAATCAGAATATATGGAGGTTATTAGAATGAACGGAATGAACGGAATGTATGGAATGAATGATTTTCAAAACCAGCTGCAAATGCTGAATGTGAACGATTTCCAAACGACGGAGGCGGTTCCTTGGAATCAGCCGCAATATATGATGGATGATTCCCGCCAGATATTCCTGGGTCTCGGCGGCTGTGTCGGCTGTTTCTTCTGCTTCGGCTGTGTCGGCGGATGCGGCGGACGTTGCGGCGGATGCGGCGGAAGATGCGGTGGATGCGGCGGACGTTGTGGAAGATGCGGAGGACGCTGATCTCCCGGCACAGTCAGAAACAGTCAGGCGAAATGGACGGAATCGGACATTTTAATGAAAAGTGTAAAAACCCCCTTTGAGCGAAAAGGGGTTTTTCACATTTTGTCCGTACATAAGAGACAACTCGTCATACATAGGATTAGATGATGGAATGACAATGTACAGAATAACTTCGGGATAGGAGGAGAGAGATGACGAATTTGACCCCATCTATGCGTTTGGCCGTGAAAAGAGATACTTTTTACACTTCGGATAACCGTAACGGCATCTATTTCAGAAATAATAGAAGTTCTTTCCGGATGGAAGGGGAATCGATATTGCAATGGATCGAGCAGCTTCTGCCGATGTTCAGCGGAGATCATACACTGGAAGAATTGACGGAAGGCCTGGCACCTCCATATAGAAAGCGGGTATGGGAAATTGCCGAAGTACTGTTGAAGAACGGATTCGTGAGAGATGCCAGCCAAGATCGCCCTGATCAATTGGAAGATGCTGTTCTGGAAAAAAATGCCCCGCAGATCGGATACTTGGAGAACACCGTCGATTCCGCCGCATATCGTTTTCAAACATATCGGCAAACCAAGGTGCTGGCGGCCGGCTCC
>JAZNGP010000101.1:0-56616 GCA_045576475.1 Bacillus sp. (in: firmicutes)
CGTTTATGAGGACTTATGCAGGAGGATTCTATATCATTGCCTTTGTCCACACAAAAAAGACAAGCTCTTAACTTGTCTTTTTTGTAAAACGCTTACTTTTTGAATATACTTCGAAAACTGCGTTTCATAACATCGAAGAAACTCAATGATCGGACCATACGATTCGGATCAACATATATACGAATGGTACGCAAAACTTTTTTCGCTTCTTTAGATGAGAAGGTATAAGTTCCATTTCGCTTCGTTTTAATGGCATAGCGCGGAATCCATTTTCCTTTGAACATGATCGATGCAATTACACAATCCACTTCTTCCCAAGGAATTTGTATGAATTTACGTGCATCGCGATCATTATAGAATTCAAATCCTTTATCACCGATCATGACCTTTCCATAATCAGGAATACCTAGATGTGAGGTTGCTTCAATAACTAAATCGACTTTCGTATTGATTGATTGAACCATTTTTACATGCTCCATTTCTCTCTGTTGATATTCATTATTATACGCATTTTTTACTTTTAGTAAAAAGCTTTTTCAAGTATAGACTAGATTGATTAAGGGGGTGTATTAATATAGTGGTATATATATTAAATAGAAGTTATTGAAATTATTTATTATCTTTTAATAATTATCTGCATCTTTCATCATCAATAATCGAACTTAATATCAGGAAGAAATATCCTGCTCGTTAGTATTATGCGGAGTTCACAGCCGATTTATTCATTAATCCCTTTTAAAATTTGCTCTGTTAAAGTTCTATGTTGATTTCCGCTGCGAACGGACGCTTTCCGCTTAGGCGAGCGGTGAGCCTCCTCCTCCGTGCGGGGTCTCACCCTGCTCGCTGATCCCGCAGGAGTCGCCGTTCTCCGCTCCAATCATATCTGAGGAAGAGCTGACAAAAGAAAAACAACATTAAATGATAACAAAGCCTAAAGAAAAAAGAAGTTTATCATCTCCCTGATTCGCAAAAAATCAGGAAGTGATAAACTTCTAATGGTTCATTCTATTATTGTGTTTCTATTGCATTTTATAGCCCTGGGAACTTTTCTGGCGTATGGCCATTAAAGTTAGAGGCAGGTACGATTGTGCCATCTTTCACTAACTCGTATGCTTCATTCATTTTGGTTAGTGTATCCTCTGATAATTGATGACGTCCTTCTTCTTTTATAAATCCAGTAGAATCTGTATCTGCATGAAGAACTGCATTTCCACCTTCAAAGCTTCCGTCAACAACGGAATTCAATGCCTTTTCAACATTCATGCTCATAAATTTAGCTGCAGATGTTAACACGATATTTTCAGAACCATTTACACCGTCATCAAATTGGTCAACATCACAGCCGATTACTTTTACGTCGCCTTTCGCTTCCTTAACCGCTGTGAATACACCATTACCGGTTCCGCCTGCTGCAACAAATATTTGATCTACACCTTTTTTGATCAAAGCATTTCCGATCACTTTGCCAGTTGCTTCGTCTCCAAAAGAGCCTGCATAATTACCGCCGACATCAGCACCTGTCACATCAGTCCCTGCATAACCGGCTAATTCAACAACTTCAACATTTTTCCCAAAAACTTCATTAACATAATTTACGCCTGATTCAAAACCAAGTTGATAATTCACATTTGATGGATAAGCGATACCATTTACAACCGCTACTTTATTTGATTTTGTTTCAAACGCTGCAGCCATTCCTGCAAAGAAGCCGCCTTCTTGTTCAGCGAAAAGCATAGAATATACATTATCGAATGTGTCTTGATCACCCACAGGTGCAGGCTCAGAATCAATTAAAATAAATAATTTATCAGGATTTTCTAAAGCAACACTGGAAATTCCGGCAAATTGGAAACCCGGCGTTACAATAACATCATAATCTGCCACGATATCAGCAACAGCTTGCACAGCCGCAGCGGGATCGCCTGTTTCTTCTTTAACAGCCTTTACTGCTGCTGTTGGGTTATTTTTGATGAAGTTCAAGATGCCGTTATAGTTATTTTCATTAAAATTGCCATCATCCACGCCAGTGAGGCTTGTTACAATGGCAATTTTCAATCCTTCTTCATCTGTTGCGGATTCTGCGTTATTTTCACTATTTCCGCATGCTGCCATAGCAGCAGTCATTAAAGCCATAAATAATACCATGACTATTTTTTTTGTACTTAATTTCATTGTTGAATGATCCTCCTATATTAATCATGTTAAATTGTCGTCTATGTAAAAAAACTCATAGAAAAACTTTAAAACAGCTCACATAAGAAACTTCCAGGCAATATTCTATATTCGCAATGTTAATATTATATAAAAATAATATTTATTCCACTAACCAAAAGTAACATCAGAAACGCTGAACGTCAACAAAAAATCCGTATGTTTATTAAAAAAACGCATTTAATATTCGTTAATTAAGCGATAAATGAATAAAAACATCTGTTTATACACTCAAAATTAACCAATTTCCCTTTTTTAACCGCTCTGTTAAAATTCTATGTTGATTTCCGCTGCGAACGGACGCTTTCCGCGGGGCGAGCGGTGAGCCTCCTCCTACGTGCGGGGTCTCACCCTGCTCGCTGATCCCGCAGGAGTCGCCGTTCTCCGCTTCAATCACATCTAATGAAGAGAAGCATTAGGTCTAACAAAAAAAAACAACATTAAACGATAACAGAGCCTTTTAAAAAAATAGCATTACTTAATGGATATAGGGTAACCTTGTATTCACCTATGCCGAAACATAAAAAAACCTTAAAAGTTAGATTGGAGTCTACCTTTTAAGGGGAAGTTTACGTATTCTATGCCGCTCGGTTCCTATTTCAGTGAGATTTTTGAGCTGGCTCCTTAACACGCATGATTGCGCCATTAGGCTTTGGCAGCTCTTGATCTGTTATCTGATTCATTTTACAGAAATGCTCAAAAAATTGTTGTGCCAGCTCTCGTTCAGTTGGGTCACTTTTCAATGAAATGATATCCAGCAAGATTTGAGCCATCCATAAATTATCAAAATACCGGTATTTACCTGTATTCCATGTCATTTTTTCCGGGGATTTTTCATTCACATAGTATTTCCAGAAAAGCAACTGATCCGATTCTTGTTCTGTAAGTTGGATTCTGTATTTTGAATGAGCAGGAATATATCCATCTTCACAAAGCTTACCGACAAAATCTTCATTCACCATATAGACACCTAAGATACGCCTGCCTTGTTCAGGTATGCCGGTATCTACTGCTGTTAACAGGACAGCACTATTTTGGTGCAATCGGATCGGCTTGTTCGGTTTCCCCTTGTTAGTACCACTTTTTATTGCGCCCGAGAAAACCTTCCACTCTGAAAAAGAACTATTCTGTTCTTCTGTGTCACACCAAAAAACCATTTGTGATTCAGAATGAAGCTTATGATGTTTCATGAGTTTTTCATGTTCTAAGCGAAGTTCCCGTTTTTTTCGCTGTAGTTTTTTTTCCTCTACCTTTTTCGATTCTTCCTCCTTTTGCTCATCTTCCTTTTTTTGTATAATTTCATCAAGTGACTTAGCATCACTCTCATCATGTAATGTCAGGTGGGTTCCAAATACATCTGGGTAAACAAACATCTTATTTTCCGATTCGAAATGTATTTCAATATTTGAATCATTTTGCTTAACAATAATCCCCGTGCCAAAACGCTTGTGTGTAACTTTCTTATTGATTAGATTCATTATATAAATCCTCCTTGTGGAATAAATACTCGGTTACTAATAAATAGGCTATTGATCATTTTATTCAACAAACTTACTTTAAAGTTCACACATCTGTTTGAATTTTATTTTTTTCTTCGTTATAAAAGAGGATATAAAAAAGGCCTCAAAATTCTATTTACAATAAGGCCCGCGGAATTTTAGATAGGATTAAAAATCAGTTTCACAACTATCATAACATTTTTTTGATGAATTTACAAACTTATTATTGACAATATATTTTACGTTGATGTAGAATGAAGTTTTATTCTCCACACAATACCTTAATAAAGACCTCCAAAAGACACGAACCCCTTAAAAACTAATTAACCACTTGAATAACGGTGCAGCACAGACGGGTTATGTATAAATCAATCCAAATTAAAAAATACCCCATGTAGAAGACTTTTATTTCGTGTCTGCTACACAGGGTATTATTTATTTTAAAATGAGTTGTGATACACACTCCACATGCGCTGTATGCGGGAACATATCAACCGGCTGAATATATTCCACTTTATACAACCTGCTCAGTACTTGTATATCCTTCGCCAGTGTCGATGGGTTACATGATACATATACGATTCTCTTTGGTTTGGACGTAAGGATGGTATCAAGCAATGTCCTGTCGCATCCGGTCCTTGGAGGGTCGACGACGAGGACATCCGGTTTCCAGCCTTTTCGAATCCATTTCGGCATGACATCTTCTGCTTTGCCGACTTCGTAATGTACATTTGTTTTGCCGTGTCTGGCGGCATTTTTCTTGGCGTCCTCAATGGACTCAGGTATGATGTCCATGCCTCGGATTTCTTTAGCTTCGTCGCTAAGCCAAAGTCCAATCGTTCCGACTCCGCAATAGGCATCTACTACGTTTTCTCTGCCTGTCAGTGCCGCTGCTTTCTTCGCTTCATTGTATAGTGTTACAGTCTGAAGAGGATTGAGCTGGAAGAATGTCCTTGCTGAGAGCTCGTAGCTCAAGTCGCCGAGACGTTCGTTGATTATTGGTTCGCCGGCGAGGTGTGTCGTTTTATCTCCGAAAATCAATGGGGTTTGGTCTTTGTTGACGTTTTGAACGATCGATTTTACCTCCGGATGCTTCTCTTGGATGATTTGGATCAGCTGGTTCTTCTTCGGAAGCTTGTCCGAAATGGTGACGATCACCACTTGCACTTCACCTGTTGCGAAGCCTGCCCTGACGACGATGGTGCGGACAATGCCCGCTTTCTTTTTCTGGTCGTATGCCGGGATACCGAGCTCCTTCATGGCTTTCTTCACTGTATCTGTTATTTCATTACAGGATGGATGCTGGACCATGCAGGTCGGGATGTCGATGATCTGATTGGAGTTGATGCCGTACAGGCCTGCGATGATGCGGCCATCTTTTGTCGTTCCTGCCTGGAACTGGCTTTTGTTGCGGTAGCTCCATGGGTCTTCCATGCCGATCGTGTCGCGGATGTCCAAGTCTTTAGAGAATCGGGTGTGACGTTCGAACGCTTGCCGCACAATGTCCCGCTTTTCTTTCAGCTGCTGTCTGTAGTCGAGATGCTGGATTTGACAGCCTCCGCATTTGTCGTAGACCGGGCATGGCGGCACGACGCGATGTTCTGATTTTTTGCGGATTTTCTTCACTTTCGCTTCCGCATATTTCGGATGCACCTTCACCGCTTCGGCGACGATTTCCTCCCCTGGTAAAGCTCCAGGCACAAATACGACGCCCCGCTTGAAGTATCCGACGCCTTCTCCATTGATGCCGAGTCTTTTTATCGTTATCGGGAACGTTTGTCCCGGGGCCAGCGCCATTTCTTGTTGCTTTTTCATTTGCTTTCACTCCGTTTTTCGATGCTTCTCCATAAATAGAAGGATGCATAGCTTAAATAAGGCGTCCACTCTTCACTGATGGCCGTCATTTCTTCAACGGTCGGTTTCTTTTCCATCGCAAGCAGCTGCTTGATGGCGTTTTGGATGCCGATGTCCGCTTTCGGGAAGACGTTCGGGCGGCCGAGCGCGAACAGCAGGAAGCTTTCCGCCGTCCAGCGGCCAATGCCCCTCACCTTGGTAAGTTCCTTCAGCACTTCTTCGTCATTCTTCTCACGCAGGTTTTCAAGATCCAGCCTTCCTTCTGTGATTTCCTTCGCCAATCCGATTATATATTCCGCTTTCCTTCCGCTGAACTGAAGTCCTCGAAGCTCCTCCACCGTAAGTCCAGCCACCTGTTCAGGTCTTGGATAAAACCAGGCTCCGTCCACTTCCATCCCGTACGTACGGACGAATCGATCCGACAGGACATACGCGAATGTCAGATTCACCTGCTGATGGATGATGCTTTTCACCAAATTGCCGAATAAATCATAATCAAGCAAGATCGCTGTGCCGCGATGGATATCGAATATCGGCTGGAGAGCTGTTCCAAGGAAATGCTCATGAATGCCATGCAAAGGGGTTTGCCATTGGAATAATTCTTTTATGCGAAAGAGCTGCTGCTCTTTTGTTTGTTCATTCGTTCCGGTCACCAGGAAAGACGGTGTGTCTTCCGTCCCTGTCGCCTGTATGGTCGATACATAGGGCGTTCCATCGATATACAACGGCACTTTCACGGTCCTTGCCTGCAGATCGACTGCCTGCAGAGGGTCCATCATCAATCTGTCGAGCACTTTATCGAAATTATAGGGCCCTTCCATTGTGATTGATTCTGTCCACATAGAACGTATCCCTCCCATACTTTTACGTATTATAACATGATTCCCGTCACTGCTCTCGGATAACCTCTTTCCACATACGAAAAAAAAACCTCCCATTAGGAAGGTTTCTTAGTTGAGTGCCCGATCCATCATCAAATCATCAATGCTTTCGAAACGGTATCCCTGCTTCTTCAGATCAACAATGACCCGCTCCAGTGCGTCCGCATTATCTTTTGAGATGGTGTGAATCAGCATGATCGCACCTGGGTGCACTTGTTTCATGATTTGTTCATAGGCATAATCCGCCCCTTTTTGCTGTTTCACATCCCAATCTTTATAAGCAATCGACCAAAAGATATGCGAATATCCGGCACGATTGGCAATATCGAGAGTACGCTCGCTGAAGATGCCGCGCGGCGGGCGGAGATACGCCATAAACGGCTGCCCTGTGATACGTTTTGTTTCCGCTTCGACGGTTTTCAATTCCTCGAGGATTTTGTCTTCTGATAACGTGGTCATATCAGGATGGCTCCAAGAATGATTGCCGATCAGATGCCCTTCATCGACCATCCGTTTTGCCAGATCGGGAGCAGATTTCAAATAATGCCCGGTGACAAAGAAAATACCCGGTACTTTATGCTTTTTCAAGACATCCAGGAATTGGCCTGTATATCCGTTTTCATATCCATTATCGAAGGTCACATACAGTATCTTTTCATCCGGATCTCCTTTGTAAACAGCACTGTGTTTCTTCACGATTTTATTCAGCATTTCCCCCGCATCTGCAGGGACGCCTCCTTTGGATTTCACGAATCCCCAGCCATGTGCTTTATTCGGGAATGCCGCTTCAGCCGGATTGGCGAAAAGAAAGGCCAAGCAGAAAGAGATGGCCAGTAAACATGCTTTTCTCATGATTCCAGTTCCTTTCTTTATCCATTTTGCTTATTGTTTGCTTCAGAAAGGAAATCATAAGAGGGAAAAACAGACAATCAAAAAGACGGCCGTAATCGGCCGCCTCCATTATCGTCAAAACACGCGCTCAGCAAAAGTCGAAAGCACATCCAGTGATGACTTGTCCACATCTTGGTGAAGGCTGTTCCCGTGTGAATCCATCGTCACGACCGCCTTGAAACCTTCCACTTTCAGATGCCACATCGCTTCCGGAATCCCGAATTGCATCAAATCGACACCTTCAACAGATTTAATGCAGTCGGCATAGTATTGTGCCGCTCCGCCGATCGCATTCAAATAGACGCCGCCGTGTTCACCCAGAGCCGCCAATGTTTTTGCTCCCATTCCGCCTTTACCGATGACCGCACGAATACCGAATTTCTTCATGATATCCCCTTGGTAAGGTTCTTCACGTATGCTTGTGGTCGGGCCGGCCGCTTTCACATGCCAGGTCCCTTTTTCGTCTTTCAGCATGACCGGACCGCAATGATAGATGATTTGTCCATCGAGGTCAATCGGTGCCTCATGGTCGGACAGATGCTTATGAATGGCATCGCGTCCTGTATAGATCATCCCGTTGATTTTGACGACATCTCCTACTTTCAAGCTTCTGATCTTCTCTTCCGTGATCGGTGCTTCCAGGACGATTTCAGCCTGCTGTTCTTCTATTGTTGCTGCTGTTTCCGCTTGCGCATCTTCCAGCAAATGCACTTTCTCGCCTTCCTGATACAGCCATTCCTGCACTTCCCCGGTTTCAGGATTCACCTTCACACCCAAGCGTCTGAACGCCCAGCAGTTATATGCGACAGAAACGAAGAAGCTCGCCGGAATTCGGTGCATGACACCGATTTTACAGCCGAGGAGAGTGGTTTCCCCGCCAAAGCCCATCGTACCGATGCCCAGCTCATTGGCATGCTGCATCACATACTCCTCCAGTTTTCGCAGATCGTCATTCGGATTCACGTCTTCTGAGCTTCTGAACAGCTGCTCTTTGGCCAAATCGTAGCCGGAAGAGCGGTCTCCTCCAATGCCGACACCGATGAATCCTGCGCTGCAGCCTTGACCTTGTGCCTGATAGACGGAATGCATGATGCATTTACGGATGCCGTCAAGGTCGCGTCCTGCGCGGCCCAGGCCTTCGAGTTCGCATGGAAGGCTGTATTGGATATTCTTATTCTCACAGCCGCCCCCTTTCAGAATCAGCCGGGCATCTATATAATTTTTCTCCCATTGTTCGAATTTTACGACCGGCACACCGGCACCCAAATTATTGCCGCTGTTCTCTCCCGTTAACGAATCGACGGCGTTCGGGCGCATCTTTCCGTCTTTTGTCGCTTGTACCATCGCATCGTAAATCGCTTGCTTGATTTCAATTTGATTGACGCCCACAGGTGTCTTGATCTTGAAAGTCGGCAGTCCCGTATCTTGGCAGATCGGCGATACATTGTCGTCTGCCATATGTATATTCTCTGAAATGGTTGCAAGGCTCATTGCAGACCGTGTTCCGGCGATTTCTCTTTTTTTCGCCAATTGAATGGCCCGCCTTACATCCTTCGGCAAATTCGTGGAAGTCTCAACAATCAGTTCATACATGCTTTGTTTGAAGTTCTCTAAGTTCATGCCATTTCCCCCTTATGTAATGAACACAAAATGTTCCGTCTTTAATTCCATTTTTTATTATACCGCTCAGCCAGTCATCCGGAAAGCTGTAAGCGCCCCCAATCTTGAAAAGAGTGCCTCAATCGTTTCTTCCGCTTCACTTTTCCAACAATATTCCTGCTTAAAATGGGAGGGAAAATCAGTATCTTAAAGAAAGGTTGTGGACAATGATTAGAAAGCTGATTCCCATATTTGCAATCCCCCTGATCCTCCTTTCCGGCTGTGGGTCGGAAATCTATAAAGAAAGCATGGATGCAGGAACAAAAGCATTACAAGAAGAGGACTATATTGAAGCAGCAGCGGAGTTCAAAAAAGCTTTGCAGGATAAACCAAGAGATCCCGATGCACAAGCGGCCCTTGAAGAAGCAGAAATAAAAGGATTGATCACCTATGCGGAAGAATTGGACGCCGCATATGAAGGAGTGCTTTCCTTAAGTACGGACTGGGATGCATTACGAGAAGCTTCGGCCAGCGGGAGCATAACTGATGCTGGATTCGCTGAAGAAATTGAAACAGAAATCCTCCCTGTCAGCCAAACGATCATAGATGCAATGGAAGCGATCGAAGTCCCCGAGAATGCCGCATATATTCATCAGAAAATCATGAACGCCCTTCAGATACAGGAAACTGCCTTCAACGAAGTAATGACTGCTCTCCGGGAGGGCTCATACAGAAAAGCAGCCGACGCGAATGTACTGCTTGCGGATGCCCAAGAACTCGAAAGAGAAGCCGGACGGGATTTAAATCTATTGCTTGAGGAATATGAGATCGATTTTTGAATTGAGACCATCAAAAAAAGCCCGCTTTGGGCTTTTTTTATCGTGACTTGAATTGTTCAACCTTTACTTCCACTTCATCCAAGATTTCGATCAGACGGTCCACATCCTCCAAATCCGCATCTTCCGGATCGAGGTTCTCAAGGACCTCAAGGAACATGGACAATCTTTGTTTCAGGAAATTCACTTGTTCTTCTTTGTTGAAAATCGGTTTACCCATTATATGTACTCCTTTTCTGCACGGCGCATGCCATAGATGTTAGTGTTCGCATTCAGCATATATGTTGCTAGCTTTAATCATTGAAATCACTGTCAAAAAAAGATACAGTAATCAGAGTGCCCTTTAAGGAAAAGGCATATACCCCGGCTGTCCATGACGCTCGGCATCCGGAGCTTCTAAAGAATAAAAGAGCGTCGGTGATCAACAAGAGCGATTCTTGTTTTTCATATTGTAACATACAATTCTTTAAAAACGTCCTTCCAGGAGGAGAATGTAGATGATTGTCAAAAATTCACCAAAACCGATTACCCCGGACCACGATCCTTGGGAAGCTTATAATGATATTAAGCAATACGGAAAATCATTGCTGACGAATGTCGAGTTCACGACAACGAATCTTTGCAATATGCGCTGTGAACATTGCGCTGTCGGTTATACCTTGACGAATAAAGATGAAGATGCCCTCCCACTTGATCTTTTGCTTCGCCGTCTTGATGAAGTGAAAGAACTGAAGGCTTTGAGCATCACCGGCGGAGAACCGATGCTTTCTAAGAAAAGCGTACGGGAATATGTGCTTCCTCTCCTGAAGTATGCCCATGAACGCGGTGTGCGTACTCAGATGAACTCCAACTTGACCCTTGACCAATCCCGTTATGACGATATCCTTCCATACCTTGATGTGATGCATATCTCACATAACTGGGGAACCATCGATCATTTCATAGACAATGGATTCGCCATGATGGAGAAGCAGCCGACAAGGGAGCAGCGGGCGAAGCTGTTCGACAGAATGATCGATAATAGCCGTGAACTGAGCAAGCTCGGATTGTACATATCAGCGGAAACGATGATATCGAACCGGACACTGCCATATTTGGAGAAGATCCATAAGCAAATCGTAGAAGAAATGCTGTGCAAAAGACATGAAGTGCATCCGATGTATCCTAGTGACTGGGCTTCCGCACTCGAATCGGTCTCTCTTGCAGAAACAAGAGCAGGAATTTCACGTTTGCTCGATGTTCGGGATGAAAATATTTGGATGCTGTTCGGGACACTTCCTTTCTACCCTTGCAGCCAAAACCCGGAGGACATCGTTTTGCTTGAGCGTCTGTACCGAGCGAAGAATGTCACCGTACGTAATGATCCGGATGGGCGTTCACGTCTGAATATCAACATATTCTCTGGAGATATGATCGTAACCGATTTCGGCGATGCCCCGCCGCTCGGCAATGTCATGGACAACAGTCTGCAGGAAGCATATGAAAACTGGACGAATTCAAGCTTGGCAAAAGAAATCAGCTGCCATTGCCCTGCGGTTGAATGTCTTGGACCGAATTTGCTTGTCAAGAATGCTTATTATCCTGAACAGGACTTCCTCAGCAATAGAGCGAATGCATCCTTGAAGAAATTCTGACCAAAAAAAGAGCCTTGGCGAATGCCGAGGCTCTTTTTTTTGCTTACCTTGGCCGGTCTGTGGCCATAAAACCGAAGGAGATATAATCCTGTACCGGAATCCAGGCACCGATCCCTTGTGAAGTCACATTTTTGACGACAAGCGTTTTCTTATTGCCTTTCAGGACCAAATACACTTCTCCGTATGTCACCTTCCCTTTTTCATTCACGGCACTCGCATAGCCATACAGATAGCCGAGCCTTTTACTCGGAACATTGTAGACACGATCACTTTTCGTTCCTGCACCGATAACTGTCTGAAACGTGAGCGGAAGTTTTGTTTTCTTTGCTGCCTTGATCAACATCATTTTCTGGACATCATCGGCCTGCGGCACTTTAGCCGTCAATCCCCCGTGGACCACCTTCTGCATTTCCTGTACGTAATGCATTTGATAAGGAAGATTCCCGCCGCGGTTATCGACAAAGTTTGTATTGATCTTCTGATATTCCCAGTTCGGGGACGTCTCAGCAGATTCATACTGCAAAGCCCAATGACCCAAATAGATGGTTGCTCTGTATCCAAGGGCAAAAGGTGCCTTCGCAATAGATGATTCATTCAGTATGCGGATAAGTTCAGGGTTCTCGATATGCACATTAGATGATTTGATCAGCTGCATCGTCAACTCACTCGGCTGCAGATAAGGCAGATCCTGACTTGAATTTGGATAGGTATTTTCTTTTGCGATCGGCAGGACAGTGGAAGGAATCTGAATGACTGATCCTTCAGTCTCTTTTTTCTTGCCTGCCGCCTGATAGCCCGAAGGCTGTACAGCAAGCAAACAGATGATGCCGATTATACTAACAATTTTCCTCATGGTGCAACTCCTTCTTCGAGAAGTGTGGTTTGTATCTATATAATTTGTCATGTACATGCGTAATATACAGCGGTCACCTAATAACTTTCTTTGTAATGTAATTGTAATATTTAGAATATTTACTTTATTATGCGCATGCCTTATAATAAGGATAATCTCAAAGAAGAGGAGGTAAATTGTTCACACACCTAACTTCAAGGAGGTATGCTTATAGACCGAAATGCACAGTTACTTAAGCGTATATAAATACACAATAGAAAGTGGTGAACATTCCTACAAGCATTATTAAATCTTAGATTTTCAAGATTTTCTGTCAAATGAAAAAAAGACCGGATGATCCAGGATAATGATAATTGTCGGACACAAATATGCAAGTTGTTTGTAATAAGTTATATAAGACATAAAATGGCTCCTGCAAAGCAAGTATGCAGAGCCATTTTATTTTGCATTTATATAGGAATTTTATGTCATGAAGCGTATAATGATATACATAAAGTAACCAATACAGATCCCAAAAGCATATTTCATTTTGTTTCAGGAAATAAGCAACCATGTTATAATGGAAGTATAGAAATCATATGTTTTATTTGTTCCTTAAGGAACCATGCTGTCACCAATAGGTGGCAGCTTTCGTGCTTTATAGGGACTGATTATATTTCTCAATTATGTGATCAACGAATACAGGGGGGAGAAAAAATGAACACATCCATTACACAGCAAACCGGACAAAAGCAAGTAACAAGCACTTTCACTGGACTACGGACTCATATCGAATTGATTGCGGCTATCGTATGCGGAATCCTCATATTCGCAGGATGGCTGCTTTCAAAGGCAGACATGCAGACCGTTTCCATAATCAGCTATATTGCGGCATTCCTGATCGGGGGCTATGCGAAAGCAAAAGAAGGCATCCTGGATACAATCAAAGAAAAAGAACTAAATGTGGAGATGCTGATGGTGCTCGCTGCCATCGGATCCGCCATCATAGGCTACTGGACCGAAGGAGCGATGCTGATCTTCATCTTCGCTTTGAGCGGAGCACTTGAAACATACACCATGAATAAGAGCCAAAAGGAAATCTCCGCACTGATGGATTTGCAGCCGGAGGAAGCCCTGAAGATCTGCAGCGACGGATCAGAAAAGCTAGTGCACGTCTCTCTGCTCTCCATCGGCGACCAAATACTTGTCAAAGCCGGAGAGCGGATCCCTGTGGACGGAATCATCTCTGAAGGGAACACTCATATTGACCAAGCCGCCATCACCGGGGAGTCGATTCCAGTAACTAAAAGAGTAGGAGACGATGTCTTTGCCGGAACGGTGAATATGCGGGGGACCATAACCGTCAAAATGACGAAGCCGAACGACCAATCGCTGTTCCAAAAAATCATCAATCTCGTCCAGAATGCACAAAGCGAAAAATCACCTTCCCAACAATTTATTGAGAGATTCGAGGGCACCTATGTCAAAGTTGTTCTGCTGGTGGTTTTGCTGATGCTGTTCGTTCCTCACTATGCACTCGGCTGGAGCTGGACAGAGACATTCTACAGGGCCATGATCCTGCTTGTTGTGGCATCTCCTTGCGCACTCGTCGCAAGTATCATGCCCGCAACACTTGCGGCCATATCGAATGGTGCAAGGAACGGCATCCTCTTTAAAGGGGGCGTCCATCTGGAGAATCTTGGGAATCTGGATGCGATCGCTCTTGATAAGACAGGGACATTGACAACGGGAAAACCGGAAGTGACAGCTGTATACGTACGCGAAGGTTTATCCAAGGAGCGCTTTCTGCAGATGGTTTCTTCCATCGAGAGGTATTCCAATCATCCGCTCGCTCAAGCCATCGTCCGATATGGCTCTAAGCATACAGAACTTGAATATGTGAAACCGGAAAGTACAGAAGATGTGAGCGGATGGGGCGTGCAGGCTGTCCTTGAAGGACAATTATGGAAAGTCGGTAAAGCAGATTTTGTTGGCAAGGTGGATGCTTACAGCTTCCAGGGGGGTGCTGCCGCAACTCTGGCTGCCGAAGGAAATACAGTTACTTTCGCAAGAGATGAAGAAGGAATCGCCGGCATCATCGCATTGAAGGATGTTGTACGTCCTGAAGCGGTTGAAGCCATACAAATATTGAAAAGCCAAGGCATATACACCGTGATGCTTACAGGGGACGGGGAACGGACCGCCGCGGCAATAGCCTCCGAATTACAGATGGATGAATTCCATGCGGAATGCCTTCCTGAGAAAAAAGTCGAAGAGATCAAAAATATGAACAGTCGATTCACGACTGTCGCGATGGTCGGAGACGGCATCAATGATGCGCCAGCCCTTGCGACCGCAGACATCGGAATCGCAATGGGTGAAGGAACCGATGTTGCTCTCGAAACAGCTGATATCGTCCTCATGAAGAACGATCTGCCAAGAATCCCGGGAGCAATTGCCCTAAGCAAGAAAATGAACCGTATCATCAAACAAAATATCGTTTTCTCCATTTTAGTGATCATGCTATTGATTTGTTCGAACTTCTTCCAAGTGCTCGATCTTCCTCTGGGTGTCATCGGACACGAAGGAAGCACGATTCTTGTCATATTGAATGGCTTGCGATTACTGAAAAATTGAGCAGAGAGAAAGAGGAAGCCGAATTGTTCCGGCTCCCTCTTTTTTATTGCTTATCTGCGTTCATCAACGCATTGATCTCACTCCCCAGCACAATGATATGTGCGGATAAATAGAACCAAAGCATCAATACGATGATGCCCCCAATACTTCCGTATGTATTGGAATAGTTTGAGAAATTATTCACATAGAATGAGAAACCCATTGAAACCACTACCCAACCTACTGTGGCAAACAGCGCTCCTTTGGAGACCTTTCGTCTTTTGATCGCAACAAACGGCAGGATTTTATATAAAATGTAAAAAACTGTATATAAAAGCAATGTACTGATACCCCACCGGATTGCATCCCACAGATTCAGAAATTCATCATCGAATCCAAGATTACCGAACAGGAATATGCCGATTTGTTTCCCAAAGATCGGGAGGATCAATGCCATGATGAAAATGAAAATCATCCCAATGGTCAATAAGAGAGCAATCGCCCTCCTGATAATATATGTACGTTTCTCTTCCAAATCGTATGCCTTATTGAACGCCTTAAGCAACCCATTCATCGCATTGGATGAGGTCCATAAAACACCCAAAACTCCAACAGACAGCAGTTTTCCGCTTCCGGTCATGATCGTTGCCAACTGGCTTTCCAGAAAAGCCATCGAATCTTCCGGTATGTAATCAGCCAATAAAAACATTATATCGCTCTCATTATAAGGCAAATAGGAAACAATTGTTGTCATTAAGAGCAAAATCGGAAATAAGGACAGCAAAAAGAAAAAAGCAAGCTGCGCTGCCATACCTGAAACATCATGCTCCTTCACCCTTTGAAGGAGCGGATAAAGAAATTGTTTCAGGAAGTTTATTGACTTGTTGACCATAGGCAGCACACCCTTGCTTTTAATGTGGATTTTAGTGTTTGATTCCCGCTTGGTTCGAACCATCTTCAGCCAATGCTTCCTTCGTTTCTTTCACTACCGAAGCTACTTGAGGAGGTATTTCCTTCAATTCCTGTACTTTACCTGAGATGAAGCTGACATCTTCAGAGATACTTTCAATTGAATTCCTGAGTTGAGACGATTTATCTTTCAAGTTATCGATTACCTTTTCGGGATTGCTGAAGATACTCTTTGATTTCGCCATGTAGCTTTTGCTTGAATCCAACACTGTCTCTCTTGTATCACGATTAAGCAGGCTAACTGCCGCACCGGCCAAAGCACCGATCAATATGCCTTGCATCAGTCTGTTTTTCTTTTTTGCAGGGTAATTATTATTCATTCGTATATTCTCCTCCCATTTTCTATAATCTATCCCTTAACAGGGCTTTACTTACACTGTGTTTACCCATATTGAAATAAGATTAACACTTTTAAAGGTCATTTTCCTTTTTAATTTTGTTAAGCAGTGCCCTGCAGCCCTTATCAACCATCTCATGCACTTCATCGAAGTTGCCTGTGAAATATGGATCAGGTACATCCTTCACTTCATATTCTTGGACAAGATCCAGGAGCTTCAGCACGACGGCGTCACTTTCTCCGACTTTCAGTTTGCTCATATTCTTAAGATTGCTCTCATCCATCGCGACGATGTAATGGAAAGTATCATAATCCTCTTTCTTCATCTGTCTTGCCTTCATGCCTTCATAGCTGATTTTCTTCTCGTCAAGCAAATTCCTTGTTCCTTCATGCGGAGGATGTCCGACATGCCAATCGCCGGTCCCCGCCGAATCAATCTTAATTTGGTCATCCAGACCTTCCTTCTTCACCAAATCACGAAAAACCGCTTCGGCCATCGGTGATCGGCATATATTGCCGAGGCATACGAATAAAACGTGGATCACTGTGGTCACTCCTTTTATGTAAAATATCCTTCTCTCATATTAGTATATTTCTCGTAATTTTTCTTTAAATACGGATGAAAAAGCAGAATTCTCCTCCCCCAAAAAACGAATCCATGACCACAGCAAGGAAAATTGACAGAATGCGTAAATTATGGAACGATGGAGAAAAGAACAGGGAGAGAGGAAGAACGAATGAACTTAAAAGAGAATACGCCGGAAAACGTCAATTTCATGGTGGAAGCAATCAAAGAAAAGCTGCGTATGATGAACATCGGCGCTATGAAAGCCGACCATTTCAACAGCGAGATGTACGAAGATCTGCATGACCTCTATACAATGGTAATGAAAAAGAAGTCCATCAGCCCAAGTGAAATGGAAGCAATCGCCGCTGAACTCGGCAGCCTGAAGAAATAACGATACTTCAAAAGCACCGCAGACTGCGGTGCTTTATCGTCTTATAAGGTTAAAAGGAGGAATATTGATGCATAATCATGGAATAGTGCTCTTTGACGGAGCCTGCAATCTATGCAGCCATTCCGTACAATTCATCCTTAAACGTGACAAGAAAGACTATTTTCGCTTCGCATCTTTACAAAGCGATTGCGGACGCATGCTTCTTCAGCAATATAACCTGGACAGCAGCATCGACTCCGTTATTTATATCGAAAAAGGGAAAGCATACATCGAATCTTCTGCAGCTATCGAAATCGGCAGCCGCCTCGGCAGTGTGTGGCCCCTGGTGAAAACAGCAAAATTCATCCCATCCCCGATCCGGGACAGACTCTACAGGTTCGTTGCCGCACATCGTTATGAATGGTTCGGCCATACAGATTCCTGCATGCTTCCCACACCTCAGAACCGGGCGAAATTCCTTACAGGAAACTGCAAATAAGAAGCCTGCGGATTTCATCAAAAACTGTCGAAAAAAACATGGAGATTTTTATGACATTTTTATATATCATTTAGCAAAAACTGTATATAATAAAAGTGTTCTACATTCGTCCGTTCATAGAGTGTCTGATCCAGTTTTCTGCTGTTTCAGCGCGCAATGCGAGCGAATCTTAAGTACTGCCGAACCATGCTTATCTCTTGATGGCATATAGGCCATGAAATTCACCTGATAATTCCCCATTTCTACTCCATAACGTTTACGTTATGGAGACTTTTTTTGCATAACAAAAGAGAATCACCAAAGCAGCGGCAATTCTCTTTTATCCTTCTTCTCCAAGTACTGTGCGGGGTGAAATCAGTATTTCGACTCTGCGGTTTTTCGCTCTGCCTTCCGCTGTTCCATTGGATGCGACAGGTTTAAATTCTCCATATCCTTTGGCACTGAACCATTCAGGATTCAGCTTCGGGTTTTCGAGCAGCACCTTCATGAAGTTCACGGCCCTCATGACACTCAGGTCCCAATTGGACCCATATCGGGCAGTCGAAATCGGGACATTATCAGTGTAGCCGCTGATAACGATACTCCTCGGCGGGTCCATCACCATCAAAGAAGCGATTTCTTTCGCAATATGGATATCTTCCATTCTTACATCCGCACTCCCGGATTCAAAAAGCACATGATCCCTGATGGATACAAGAAGCCCTTCCCCAGTCAACGAAGTCTCCAATTTATCATCAAGACCGTTTTCTTCAATAAAGTCCGTTACTCTCTGCTGAAGCTCGGACAATTCCTCCGTATCTTTTTTTCCTAGACTGCCGGTACCTTTATCTTGATCCATGAGTGCCCCTTCGTCCCTATTCCCTTTTGTCGGATCTCCATCGGTCGGAGCTGTGAAGTCCATCAGGCCAGTGCCTCCCGAGAAAATCTCATTGAAAGATTTGGAAAGCTGCTGGAATTTAGTCGCATCCACGGAGCTCATCGCAAATAGAACAATGAAAAGCGCGAGAAGGAGTGTCAATAAGTCGGCATAGGGAATCAGCCAAGACTCATCGATATGTTCATCATGCCGGACTTTTTTCTTCCTTCTAGCCATCCTGATTCACATCGCCCTCTAGCCATCTTTTGCGCTGTTTCGCCGGCAAATAAGAAGTAAGCTTTTGTTCGATTGTCCTTGGAGCTTCTCCCTCGATGATTGATAAGATTCCTTCTATCATCAAATTCTTCGTTTTGATTTCAACCATCGATTTTCTTTTTAATTTATTGGCGAAAGGATGCCACAAGACATACCCGGTATAAATACCAAGCAATGTCGCTACGAATGCCGCCGAAATGGCTTTCCCCAGTTCTTCCGTATTATCCATGTTGCTTAAGGCAGCGATCAATCCCACAACCGCACCAAGTACCCCAAGAGTTGGAGCGTATGTGCCGGCTTGGGTGAAGATGGCAGCTCCAGCCCGATGACGCTCTTCCATCGCATCGATTTCTTCCGTCAGGATATCCCTGATGTATTCGCCGCTTTGCCCTTCCACCGCCAGATTCAATCCGTTCCGCAGAAATGGATCTTCCACACTCTCCGAGATCCCTTCAAGTGCCAGCAAGCCTTCTTTTCTGGCGACAACCGCCCAATCGGAGAAAGTACGGATCAACTCATCCGGCTCCGGCTGGGGCTTTTCTTTGAATAAGATGCCGAACAAGGCAGGCACCTTCTTAAGTTCACTCATCGGAAATGCCGTCATGACAGCAGCGATGGTACCGATGAGAATGATCAGTATCGCTGCTGGATTAATGAGGGCCGTTAAGCTGACTCCTTTCAGCACCATACCGACGCCAACTGCTACTACTCCCAAAACAATACCGATTATTGATGTCTTATCCATGAAAATTCACCCGACTTTATTTTTATTTCTATCTTTCTTATCGGAGTATTTCAAAGAAAAGTGAGTCTTTTGCAGAAGTTTTATGAAAATAACCGCTGCATGCAGCGGTTATTCCGGAAGGATGAAGTCACCCGGTTTGATGAGTTTTTTCTTTTTCAATACGGCCGCGATTATTCCTGAAATGATGGCAGGAATCAGCACATAGCTGATCAACATCGGGATAATGACTAAATTGCTGTCGCTTTCGGCGAGGATTGTAATAGGAGCCACAAATGAACTAAGACCCATCCCCGCAACTTCCTTCGTCACTTCAAGTCCGAAGTAAAGCACGGCAATCGGACCAGCAACCGCACTCGCCGCCACTGTCGGCAAAATAATGTAAGGATTCTTCGTGATGTTCGGAAATTGAATGGTCGGGGTACACATCACTTGTGCGAGGAAGCCTCCCAAATCGTTCTCTTTGATTGAAATGAAGGCCATGCCAGCAAATTGCGCCGCACATCCAGCCAGTGCGGCTCCTCCAGCTATCCCTTCCAGATTCAACGCAATCGCCAATGCTGAGGAAGAAGCCGGTGATATCAGAAGCATTCCCCATATAACAGCAACGATGACGGTAGTCCATAACGGGCTTCCGCTTGCGGAATCCATTATGAATCCTCCTGCAGCGGTCAAAATCGGCTGGATAATATTCGCCAGCCATATTCCCACGAAACTGCTGATACCGATAGACAAGATCGGGACTGCCATCAAATCGAACGGCGTTTCACCGGTAATACGCTTGCCTATGTAGACGGCAAACAGTCCGGCCAATATCGCACCGACCGGCTCACCGGACACGATCATGATGCCAGTTTCTCCTGCTTGGATGGCACCGCCTCCAAATGCGGAAGCAACCATGGCCGCAAAAACAACAAGCCCGCTTGCCCCCAGCATATACGCGATTCCGCAGCCGATAGCCGGCGCCATCAACACTTTAGAGACTGTTCCTATGATCACCAGCTGATTCAGGTCCATCAATTTACCGATACTCTCAAAAAGGATTCCGATACCGATCGTCACAAAGATAGCTTGTGTTATCCCGGTCGAAGCTTTATACATGCAAGACAACACATAGGATTTCATATCATTTCCATCAATACCCATTTCAGCAACCAACCGTGCTCATGTATTCACGCAAAGTATTGTTGGACTTCTCGAACTTATCTCTCTCTACATTGGTAAGATTCAGTTCCACAATCTCTTTCACACCGTTACGAGTGATGATGGCGGGTACACCCGTACAGATATCCCTGTATCCATATTCCCCGTCAAGAATGGCGGATACAGCAATGACCTTATAATCATCATTGAAAATCGAGCGTGTGATATGCGCAAGCGCATTGCCGATTCCATAATAGGTAGTCCCTTTACGCGCATACACTTCCCAGCCTGCATTACGGACTTGTTCTTCTACTGCATCCAAATCCAAATCTCCAAGTCTTTCCTGATGTTCTTCCATGATTTGCATGAATGGTTTCCCTCCGATTGTCAGATGGGACCAAGCAACAAATTGGGAATCACCATGCTCGCCCAAGGCATAACCATTGATGCTGCGCGGGTCAACCTCCACCTTTTCAGCAAGTATGGCTTTCAGGCGGGAAGAATCAATCGATGTTCCAGTCCCGATCACTTGATTACGCGGAAGGCCGGATTCCTTCCATACCAAGTATGTAATGATATCAACCGGATTGGAGGCAATCAGGAAAATTCCTTTGAATCCGCTTTTCATCACACCTGACACAACATCCTTCGCAATCTTTGCGGAAAGACCCAGCGTATCCAACCTGGTTTGCCCTGGCTTCGGCGGTCCTCCCGCAGTAATGATGACAATATCCATCTTCCCGCAATCTTCATACGAGCCGACAGATACCTTCGTCCTCGTTGTTGTGAAATCGATGCAGTGGGAAAGATCCATCGCTTCACCTAATGCTCTTTCTCTATTTATATCGATGAGAAGTAATTCATCGCAGATGCTTTGGTTCACTAAAGAATAGGCGCAGCTGGAACCTACCAGTCCTGTTCCCACAATCGCCACTCGTCTTTTATTCCAATTCATTCTGTTCATCTCCTTGTATAACATTGTGAATCTATGAACATATTTCCTTTCTATTATATTTTCCGATCCAATGAAATAAAATAGCTAATTGGCGACTGGAATTAAAAAACAGCTGCACTGTAATATAGTGTGTCATCTGCTTCAGGATGCTCGGGTGTTATTTCTTTACGAATTGGAAAGGAAATACTGTTGCGCGAAAATTCTAATTAACCTAAAATATATTACATGTGAGAATAATCCCTGAATTAGTTAAGGAATGGCCGGCCTCCAAACAACATATTCACCCTCCTCTTTTATAGTACAGATGATACATTGTATATAATACAGTTTTAAGATTTCTGAATTATCAATCATGGATGCACACGCTGCAAAACCAGGTGCATACGCACCCATATCTCCTTTAAATTCACCTATCACCAACAATCAAAAGAGAATTCACATTTTATACAAAATCAGACTCTTTCCGTTCAACAAATTCATTGTATCCTATATATGAAGATAAACTGTTACATATACTATAAATATCTGTATTATCGTCAGAATAGTGAAAGGGTGAGAGATTAATGATGGAACAATGGCGCAACTTTAAAACCGGTACTTGGAGCAAGGAAGTTAATGTAAGAGACTTTATCATCAACAATATTACTGTATACGACAAAGATGACTCATTCCTTGAGGGTCCTACAGAAGCAACAACCGCATTATGGAAGCAAGTGATGGAATTAAGCAAGCTGGAACGCGAGAACGGCGGAGTCCTTGATTTGGACACCTCGATCGTTTCCACCATTACATCTCACGACCCTGGATATTTAAATAAAGAACTAGAACAAATTGTAGGTTTCCAGACCGATAAGCCATTCAAACGCTCCCTTCAGCCTTTCGGCGGGATCCGCATGGCTGAAAATGCGGCGGAATCTTATGGCTACAAAGTAGACGAAGAAGTTTCCGAGATTTTCACGAAATATCGCAAAACACATAACCAAGGTGTCTTCGATGCTTACACAGCTGAAATGAGGCTTGCACGTAAAGCAGGAATCATCACAGGACTTCCAGATGCCTACGGACGCGGCCGCATTATCGGCGATTACCGCAGAGTCGCCCTGTATGGTGTCGATTACTTAATTGAAGAAAAGAAAAAAGACCTGAATAATACCGGCGGCACAATGTCCGAAGATATCATCCGTCTTCGCGAAGAAATCACAGAGCAGATCCGTTCCCTTCAGGAATTAAAGCAGCTGGCACAAAGCTATGGATTTGACATTTCTGCACCGGCTTCTAATGCACGCGAAGCTTTCCAATGGCTATACTTCGCATATTTAGCAGCCATTAAAGAACAGAATGGCGCTGCTATGAGTCTTGGACGGACATCCACTTTCCTTGATATCTATATTGAAAGAGATCTTCAGGAAGGTACTTTAACAGAACAAGAAGCACAGGAATTGGTCGATCATTTCGTCATGAAGCTCCGTTTGGTGAAATTCGCAAGAACTCCTGATTATAACGAGCTCTTCAGCGGAGACCCTACATGGGTGACTGAATCAATCGGCGGTGTTTCAATGGATGGCGTCCCATTGGTCACAAAGAACTCATTCCGATTCTTGCATACACTTTCAAACCTTGGTCCGGCTCCAGAACCAAACTTGACTGTCCTATGGTCCACAAAGCTGCCTGAAGGATTCAAGATTTTCTGTTCAAAAATGTCCATTCAGACAAGTGCCATCCAGTATGAAAACGATGATCTCATGAGAGTCGAGTACGGAGATGACTATGGAATCGCCTGCTGTGTATCCGCCATGAAGATCGGTAAGCAAATGCAGTTCTTCGGGGCACGGGCCAACCTTGCGAAAACATTGCTTTACGCTATCAACGGCGGAATTGATGAGAAACTAAAAATCCAAGTAGCTCCTAAATTCGCACCGATCACGTCGGAGTACCTCGATTACGAAGAAGTCATGGAACGTTTTGATACAATGATGGAATGGCTTGCCGGACTATATATAAATACATTGAATGTCATTCACTATATGCATGACAAATACAGCTACGAACGCATCGAAATGGCATTGCACGATACAGAGATTGTCCGGACAATGGCAACGGGTATCGCAGGCTTGAGTGTTGTTGCGGATTCGCTGAGCGCCATCAAATATGGAAAAGTGAAAGTGATTCGAGATGAAAATGGCGTTGCCGTTGATTTCGAAACAACTGGAGATTATCCTAAGTATGGCAATAATGATGATCGGGTCGATCAGATGGCCGTCGAACTTGTGGAGCGGTTCATGTTGAAACTGCGTAAACATAAGACATATCGTAATTCTGTCCATACAATGTCCATCTTGACGATTACTTCAAATGTCGTTTACGGAAAGAAAACAGGAAACACTCCTGACGGCCGTCGTGCAGGCGAACCTTTCGCACCAGGGGCAAACCCAATGCATGGAAGAGATACGAAAGGGGCACTCGCTTCCTTATCTTCTGTGTCGAAGCTGCCTTATCATTACGCAATGGACGGAATTTCCAATACATTCTCGATGGTGCCTAAAGCACTCGGTAAGGATGAAGAAATTCAAGAGAATAATCTCGCTTCCATCCTGGATGGTTATGCCATGAAGAAAGGGCATCATCTGAACATCAATGTTTTCAATCGTGAAACATTGATGGATGCAATGGAGCATCCGGAGGAATATCCGCAGCTTACGATCAGGGTTTCCGGTTATGCGGTTAACTTCATTAAACTGACACGCGAGCAGCAAATCGACGTCATCAATCGTACATTCCACGGCAGTATGTGACTACTGTCTTTAGTAAATCAGCTTCTCTTCTTCGGAAGGGGAGCTTCTCCGGAGGAGAGGAATAATGGAAAAAGGACATATTCATTCAATCGAAACATGTGGAACAGTGGACGGACCGGGAATCCGTTATGTTGTGTTCACGCAAGGCTGCCTTCTCAGATGCCAATATTGTCATAATGCCGATACTTGGGAAATCGGTACCGGCAGCGTCATGACCCCAGAGGAAATCATCGCAGATCTGGAATCCTATCTGCCATTCATCCAGCCTTCCGGAGGAGGAATTACGATCAGCGGCGGCGAGCCTTTACTGCAGCTCCCTTTCCTCGGCGAGCTGTTCAAATTATGCAAACAAAGAGGCATCCATACAACCATCGATACTTCCGGCGGGTGCTTTTCTCCAAAACCCGAGTTTTTGGAGAAACTCGAGAGCTGCCTCGCTAACACTGATTTAGTTCTGCTTGACTTGAAACATATAGACAGCGATGTCCACAAAAGACTGACAGGACGGCATAATGAACAGATTCTTGCATTTGCGCGTTATTTATCCGATCGGAAAATCCCAGTCTGGATCAGACATGTGCTCGTTCCAGGAATTACAGACGACGATGATGCGCTGGAACGCCTTGGCGGATTCATTGGTACTTTAAATAATGTAGAGAAAGTAGAAGTGCTTCCGTATCACAAACTCGGCGTATACAAATGGGAAGCACTCGGCTTGAAATATGCCTTGGCAGATACAGAACCTCCTGCCGAGGAAAGAGTACAGAATGCATATCGTCTATTGACGAAGCATCTCAAAGAAACAGTCGTATCATGATGAATATTGTCCGGGAAATATAAAACAAACCAAGAACCGTCATCTTTCGCAACTGCGAAGGAGGACGGTTCTTTTTTTAGTGTCTTTTATACCTCGAAGCAACTGTTTTATCGCTTGCAGCCTTTACCTTCTGCCATCGGCATAAGTTTTATATCCGCCACTGACATTCACTGCCTCATATCCGTTCAATTGAAGGATCCGGCATGCCAAATAGCCCCTCAGCCCCACTTGACAGCTTACATAAATCGTCTTATCCCTCGGCAATTCTTCCAGACGATCCCTCAAGCTTTCCAGCGGAATATTAATCGATCCTGGTATATAGCCATTATCGCGTTCACCGGGATTCCGCACATCGACAAGCAAACCTCCATTTTCAATAATCTCATCAATCTGATCATAATGGACGACCTTCATTTCCCCATCGACGATATGCCCGGCGACATAACCTGCCATATTGACAGGATCTTTCGCTGAAGAGTAAGGCGGTGCATAGCTGAGTTCAAGATCCTGCAGGTCATACACGGTTAAACCTGACATAATGGAAGTCGCAATGACATCTATCCGCTTGTCCACGCCATCCTTCCCAACTGCCTGCGCCCCATATATCTTTCCGCTTTCTTGACAGAACAATAGCTTCAAATTAATCGGCGATGCACCTGGATAATAACCAGCATGTGATAGCGGATGGATATGTACCGCTTCAAACGGGATATCGAGCTTGCACAATGATTTCGCATTATGGCCGGTTGCGGCGACGGTCAGATCGAAAACTTTCGCAATGGACGTCCCGAGCGTCCCTTTATACTTAGTACGTTTGCCGTAAATATTGTCGGCAGCCATCCGGCCTTGCCGGTTGGCCGGACCTGCCAGCGGAACCATCGTATCATGTCCAAATAGATAATCCTTCACTTGGACGGCATCACCGATCGCATATATATCGGGATCTGATGTCTGTAAATATTCATTTACGACAATTCCGCCTTTTTCTCCCACTGTAAGCCCTGCAGCGATAGCGAGTTCATTCTCCGGCTTTACTCCGATTGAGAGGATAGTTAAATCACTTTCCACCGTGTGCCCGCTTGTAAGACGGATAACAGATCCTTCTTGTTCGAAGGCCTGGACACCGTCTTTCAGGAAGAGCTCGACACCTTTTTCTTTCAAATGACGGTGTACGATTGAGGCCATTTCATAGTCCAGCGGTGCCATCACTTGGTCAGCCATTTCAATGACGGTCACTTTCATTCCTTGTGCAGCCAGGTTCTCAGCCATCTCCAATCCGATGAATCCCCCGCCGATCACAGCTGCTTTCTGATGATTCCCGTATTTTGCCGTTTCTTTGATCCGATCCATATCCGGGATATTCCGAAGCGTGTATATATGCTTCGCTTCCCCTAGACCTTCAATAGGCGGGATCACTGGTTTTGCACCCGGCGAGAGAATTAGAGCGTCATAGGTTTCTTCATATATTTCATTATCCGCTGTTCTAGCCGTCACCGTTTTGTTTACCCGGTCTATGCTTGTCACTTCTGTCCTATTACGGATATCCAGACGGAATCTTTTAGACATTCCTTCCACTGTCTGAACAAGCAAAGCATCTCTTTTTCCGATCACATTCCCTATATGATACGGAAGACCACAGTTTGCGAAGGAGATGTATTCCCCTCGTTCAAACAATATGATTTCCGACTGCTCATCAAGGCGTCTAAGTCTGGCCGCCGCAGTGGCACCTCCCGCAACGCCTCCAATGATGATGATTTTCTTTGGCATATACATCTCTCCCTTCATGATATTATCATTCTATACCCTATAGGGTAATTTACACAAATAATAGGACGCAAGGAATGCTTTGCATTATGCCCCTTTTGTTTCCATCTTCATATCGCCTATTTTTTAACTATTTTTAATATTGAGAAATATAAGACCGAGGCGTAAAATGAATAATGTTACATATACACCGACCCATTCATCTAACATACGCGGAGGGATCCTATGAGAATCAGAGATTGGAACACAAATCTCAAAATACGGCTGGGCGGGGAATTATTGGTCAACATCACTTTTTGGATGTTCTTTCCCTTCCTGGCTATCTACTTTTCCGACGAGTTCGGCAAAACAGCCGCCGGGCTTCTGTTGATCGCTTCGCAAAGCTTCGCAGTCCTAGCGAATCTGATGGGCGGTTATTGTGCCGATCGGTTCGGCAGAAAGTCCATGATGGTCCTTTCAAGTTCCGGTCAAGGTGTTTTCTATTTGATATTCGCCGCGGCATCCTCTCCATGGTTCGATGCACCAGTCATCGGTTTCATTTGCTTCACCGCCGTCAGTATCTTCAGTTCCATTTATTACCCGGCAAGTCAAGCGATGATTGCCGACGTCGTTCCCGAGAAAGATCGCAGCGGTGTTTTTGCCGTATTCTATACATCCATTAACCTGGCGGTAGTAATAGGGCCTATTCTCGGAAGCATCTTTTACGCAGAGCATCGATTCGAACTATTGTTATTGGCAGGAGCAGCCAATCTGATTTTGAGTTTTCTTCTTTATTGGAAATCTGTTGAAACAGTGCCTGAAAACATTCTTCATACCAATAAGGAAGCAAGGGGCGGCCTGAATTTCCTTAAGACGCAGCTGAATGATTACACAATCATCCTGAAAGACCGCACCTTTTTTATGTTCATCGCAGCCGGCATCCTCATCGCGATGACTTTCATGCAGCTGGATCTTCTGTTTGCGGTATACACAGAAGAGGTCGTCCGTAATCAAACACTAATCCGACTCGGTGATTGGAGCATACAGCTTAATGGTACGCAGGCATTCGGATTATTGCTTGCCCAAAACGGATTAATGGTTGTCTTGCTGACGATAGCAGTTTCGAAATGGATGAATCGATTCAAAGATCGCAATGTCTTCGTCACTTCTTCCCTATTGTATGGTGTGTCCATGCTGGTCGCAGGCAGCTCCCACTGGATTTGGGCTTTGATTTTGAGCATGGCCGTATTCACCATCGCAGAATTGATGACGGTCGGCCTGCAGAATAGTTTCATATCAAAAATTGCGCCGGAGCATATGCGCGGTCAATACTTCGCCGCCGCAAGCCTCAGATATACAATCGGCAGAATGCTGGCACCTTTGGCTATCCCGATGACTGTCTGGTTCGGCAACACCCTTACGTTCGTCATCCTTTGCATTTTGGCTTTCATCAGTGCATTCATCTACCATCTCACCTTCCGAGTCCACGGGAAGAAAAGAGGTGTACACGTCGCATGATTTTCTCCTTTTTCTATTAGTAAGGCGGTTTGGTTTACAATTTTCGCTTTTTATATAGAATACATATAGGGGGGTCAAACTTATCTAAGGGGTGACTAGTATATGTTCTCGAATACTGAGATAGGTATTGACTTAGGAACAGCAAACACGTTAGTTTACAGCAAAAACAAGGGAATTATCTTAAATGAACCATCCGTTGTCGCAATCGATACTGAGACGAAGCAAATATTGGCCGTTGGTCATGAAGCTAAGAATATGATCGGAAAGACGCCTGGCAAAATAGTGGCGGTTCGCCCGCTAAAAGATGGTGTCATCGCCGATTTTGATATTACAACCGAAATGTTGAAGCATATCGTGAAGAAAGCAAGCAAGAAAACCGGACTTTCCCTAAGAAAGCCGACTGTCGTTGTGTGCACACCATCAGGATCCACATCTGTGGAAAGGCGCGCAATCCATGATTCCGTCAAGAGCTGCGGAGCTAAACAGGTGCATATCATTGAAGAACCTGTGGCGGCTGCCATCGGAGCCGACCTGCCGGTTGATGAACCGACTGCGAATGTGGTCGTGGATATCGGCGGAGGGACAACCGAAGTGGCGATCATCTCATTCGGCGGTGTCGTTTCCTGCAACTCCATTCGAGTAGGCGGAGACCGGCTGGACGAAGACATCATTCAGCATGTTAGGAAGAATTATAATCTTCTGATCGGTGAACGTACCGCGGAGAATATAAAGATTGAAATCGGTTATGCTTTAATTGAACATGATCCTGTGACAATGGATATTCGCGGCAGGGATCTGATGACCGGGCTTCCGAAGACTGTATCCCTTACTTCAACAGAAATACAGGATGCATTCCGGGAATCTTTCTCTGATATTCTCGAAGCAATCCGTGCCACTCTTGAAGATTGCCCGCCGGAGCTTAGCGGAGACATCGTCGACAGAGGCGTGATCCTGACCGGAGGCGGAGCTTTAATAAACGGAATGCAAGAATGGCTGAGTGAGGAGATCTTTGTTCCGGTGCATATCGCACCGCATCCTTTGGAATCCGTAGCTATCGGGACTGGACGATCTTTGGATGTCATTCACAAGTTGCAGAAAGCGATCAGATAATCGGCATATTGCTATGTATAGAATTCGCTTCTTTGGGCGGCATACTTTCATACATAGAGATCATTCTTTAAAGTCCCGGAATCGGGACTTTATTTTTTTAACATCTCTTGGAGCACTGGCGGACATCCTCTCCTTCGGACAGGTTTTACTTACACAATTTCCGCTCTCATGCTACCATTATAATAAAGAGGAGGTAGGCAAATGGAATTAGTTGAATGGTTCGAAAAAGGAATGACTGAAACCGAATACATCGAAAGTATGAATCAAAATAAAGAGAATCTGCTGAGTATATATAAACGCTATAGATTGAATGCATCCGATAAAGCAAGATCTTTATCGGACAAACATCTGCGTGCCATTATTTTGACAGCTGATTGGTGCGGCGACGCCATGGTCAATCTGCCAGTATTCATGCATATCGCAAAAGAAGCAAACATCGATGCCCGTTACTTGATCCGCGATGAAAATCTGGAGCTGATGGATCAATATTTGACGAACGGCACAGCAAGATCGATCCCTATCATCATTTTGATTGACGAGAACGGTAGCGAGTTCGCAAAATGGGGACCGCGGGCCGAGAAACTCCAATTCATTGTGAATGAGCGCAAGCAGACTTTACCTCCGAAAGACGATGAAAGATTTGACACTGCATTCAAGGAATTTGCGGATTCCTTAGCCACTCTTTATACAGCGGACAAAACATTATGGAAAGATATAGAGGATGATATGCTGAGGGCTTTCGCTTAAGCATATACGTAAAAAGGCAAGGGTGCTCCCTTGCCTTTTTCTGCATCAAGACTCCTGAACCGGTCTGACCTGCTCTTCATAACCTATTACATTAGGATGCCTCCAGCGACATGAATGGCTGCTCCATCAACTTTCCGTAATCCTCCTGCATATTACAGTGACGTAACTCGGTTATGATACAATGAAACTATCAAGACGCAGATAAAGGAGCTGGTTCATATGGAAGCAGTATCTATTTTGGTCAAAGGAAATGTACAAGGAGTCGGGTTCAGATTTTATACAGCGACGGTCGCAGCGCAGTATGATATTAAAGGATGGGTAAAGAACACTTCAGAGGGACATGTGGCGATCGAGGCAATCGGAAATGAAGCACAGCTGAAGCGCTTCATCGACAAAGTGCAAGAAGGACCTCCTTTTTCATTGGTTGAAAGAATAGAAGTGGAAGAGATATCAGATTATCCGGTATATACAAAATTCGACATCACCTATTGAATGCATACTCCTCCGTTTTTAAAACGGAGGAGCGCAAAATACCTCCTTCTCCTATACAACCTCTTTAAACAGCATCATCACAAGTAAATAGCAATTTAGAGGTTCAGAATGTACAACATGTGGAATAGAATACTATTAAAACATTTAGGAGGCCTCTATGTTTATCTTATTTTTGAATATCATCACGTTCATTTTGACCATAGTGGTGAATGCTTTCGCTAACATTCTCCCCTTGAACGGTCAAACAACAGGAGAAATTTCGAATAAGCTGGATGTGCTCATCACACCTGCCGGATTCACTTTCTCCATTTGGTCACTTATATACATACTGTGTGCAATCTGGATTATCCGGCAGATTCCTTCAGGACGCAGACAGCTGGACTTTTACCGTAAAGCGTCTCCCTTGTTCATCTTATCGAATCTGCTGAACAGTGCCTGGATATTCGTATGGCATTATGAGCAGTTCTTCGCTTCGGTCATCGTAATGATCGCATTATTGCTTACATTGATCGCCTTATATATCACAATCAAGAATGAAAAACATGATTTACTCGACATCCTCCCGTTTTCGATTTACTTAGGCTGGATCAGCGTGGCGACAATCGTCAATATTTCCTACTATCTGAAGTATATTGGCTGGGGCGGGTTTGCTCTGTCCGATACGGTCTGGACAATCATTATGCTGTTCATCGCAGCAGCACTGGCACTGTACTTCCGCTATAAGGAGGCCGACTGGTTCTATCCGCTTGTCTTCATATGGGCCTTCTTCGGCATCGGCACGAAGAATTTGGACGATCATCAAACCCTGGCGTATACAGCCTTCGCCCTTGCGGCAGTAATCCTGTTTCTGCTGCCTTTCCTAAGGAAGAAAAACCGGAACAGATGGTAAAGAATGAAAAAAAGCGTGGAGCCCAACAACTCCGCGCTTTTTCTCCTTTATCACCGGCATTTATCGAGAGCCTGCTCAAGATCAGCCCATATATCTTCCCAAGCTTCAAGGCCGACAGACAGACGGATCAACTCATCCGTAATGCCCATTTCCAGACGGTTCTCTTTCGGTATACCGGAATGTGTCATGGAAGCCGGATGCTGAATCAGGCTCTCCGCATCACCAAGACTTACAGCAAGCCGTACGAGCTTCAATTCATTCAAGAACTTCTGAGCAGTTGTTTTGTCTCCATGAAGCTCAAATGAAATCAAGCCGCCGCCTTTTCTCATCTGCTTATTCGTCACTTCATAATCTTCATGTTGCGGATCTCCAGGAAAATAAACCGCTTTGACGGAAGGGTGTTCCTTAAGCATCGGGTAAATCCGTTCCGTATTTTCACAGTGACGATCCATCCTGACCGGCAAAGTCTTCAAGCCCCTTATCAGCAGCCATGCATCGAATGGCGACATGATGCCGCCGATGTCCTTATGGGCTGTCTTTTTGACATATGACATGAAATCCTTGCTTCCAGCTGCGACACCGGCCACCACATCTCCATGTCCCCCGATGTATTTCGTCGCACTATGGACGACAACATCACAGCCAAGTTCAATCGGTTTCTGCAAATAAGGTGTCGAGAAAGTGTTATCCACCACCACGGGGATTCCATGCTCCTTAGCGACGGCTGCGACCATCTGCAGATCAATTGTCCTCATCGTCGGATTGATTGGCGTTTCAATATAGATGCACGTCGTTTCCGGCCGGATGACGTCCCTAAGTTCCTCTTCCGTCTGCAAAAGACTGAATGAATGATCGATTTGGTATTTTTCCTTCATCAGTTGAAGCAGGCCGAAGGTACAGCCATACAGCCCCTGCGAGCAAACAATATGGTCCCCTGTTTTGGTGGAAGCCAGCAGTACTGCCGATACGGCAGCCATTCCGGAACCGAAACCGATTGCGGCTTCCGCCCCTTCAAGTGCAGCCATCTTCTTCTCGAGGACCTCCACTGTCGGATTGGCGAGACGGGAATAGATATATCCTCCCTCCTCACCGGCAAAACGTCTTTCCCCTTGTTCCGCAGAGTCGAACGTGAAAGTCGATGTCTGATAAATCGGTACCGACAAGCTTCCTCCATGTTCCGTGGATGTATAGCCATCGTGGAGCACGGATGTCTCCATATTTTTATAGTGATCTCCCATATTTGTTCTCCTTTATCTCTTTCTCGCTTGATGACTGACCAATTGCGATTCTTCTTCTATTGTATGAGAAAAACCCAAAAAATGTAAGGTTTTCCTTCCCATACAAAACAGAAAAAGCGGATACCTATTGTTATCCGCCTGCTTCCGGTTTATTTCTTGAATTTCTTCTTCGATGGTTTAGAAGACGGTCTCCCGCCTGTCTTTCTGCTTACTTGTGCTTCGGTACGCGGGTCAGTGATCTGCCCTTTGTAGAATTCTTTCCGAACAGCCGTGATGGAAAGCTTGCGGGCCAGCTGCTTCAGCTCCTTCTCTTCAGAAGCGGTGATGATGCTGATGACCATGCCGTTCTTCCCTGCTCTTCCAGTCCTTCCTGAACGATGTGTATATTGTTCAAGCGTTCTCGGTAAATCGAAGTGCACCACAGTTGTCAGGCCGGCAATATCAAGTCCCCTTGCTGCAACATCGGTTGACAGCATCATCGGATAAAGCCCTTTCCTGAATCCTTTGATCGCCTTCTCCCTATCACTCTTGTTCGTTTCGGAGTGAAGGACCGCCACATCGATCTCTTTAAACTCCAGCTTGCTGGCTGTGTAATCAATGTCGCCGATATCTTTCATGAATACAAGCGCCTTGACATCATCAAGCCGCGAAATCTTTTCAAGGATGAATGGTTTGTCCCTCTTCTCGCATACAAAGTAAATATGATCCACTTGTCCGGAGAAATTCTCGTCCTTTTCCACGGTAATGGATTCATAAGTATCCATGAATTCATTCATTTTGTTTATCAAATCTTTCGTCACAGTAGCAGAGAACACCAAGATTTGTCTGTCCTTCATGGTACTTTTGATGATATTCGCCACCGTCTGGATATGCTCAGGGACGATCAATGTGTCGCCTTCGTCAAGCACCAAAGTCTTCACTTCATGCATCTTCAGCTTCTTCTGCTGAATCAGCTCTTCAATCTTCCCTGGCGTACCGACAATAATATGCGGTTTCTTCTTGAGTTTCTCCAACTGTCTCTTTATGTTGGCTCCGCCGATGAAAGCTGCGCTCCTGATTTCACTGCCTGTCGTCCATTTGATGATTTCCTGATGGATCTGCATGACCAATTCCCTTGAAGAGGCAAGGATGACTGCCTGCGGATGAACTTGTCCGCTATCCACTTTGGTTATTAACGGCAATAGATACGCAAGTGTCTTCCCTGTACCAGTCGGGGACTCGGCAATCAGATTCGCTCCGTCCATGATTTTGTCGAATGCTTGTTCCTGAATATCTGTCGCTGCTTCGAAACCTTCCTTCGTCCATACGTTCTGTGCATATTCCGGAAGGTCATTTATGAATAATGGTTTAGCCATTTTTTATGTTCTCCTTTAATGAAAGCTATCTTTATTTTGTACTTATTTCTCTTTATTTTCAACCTATACGATGATTATTTCAAAGATAGGGAAATTGAGGATAGAAAAAGCGGTCCGAGATTGCTATACTTCATTTTTGGGCACCTTGCGCGGCTTCTCCTTCTGCTGAAGTCCGCAAAACCCATTACAACAAGAAAGAAGGAGTCATCATGAAGCTTTCTGGCAAGCAGCAATTATTTCTTAGTTTTATGTTATTTTCAATGTTTTTCGGTGCAGGAAATCTTATCTTCCCCGCATTCCTAGGCAGGGCAGCAGGAGCAGACGTTTGGGTTGGAATGCTCGGATTCATCCTTTCCGCAGTAGGACTGCCGATCTTAGGAGTTGCGGCAGTTGCAGGGATCGGCGGCTTGGATGCTCTTGGTGAAAGGATTTCAACATCATTTTCGCTCATTTTCATGTTCATCATTTATATCAGTATAGGCCCTTTGATGGCAATTCCTCGTGCCGCAACCGTCGCGTTCGAAATGGGGGCGAAGCCATTTTTGCCTTCTTTCCCGGAAGGTACTGCCTTATTGATTTACTCTATCCTTTTCTTTGCAGCTGTACTTTGGCTCAGCTTATCTCCTAGTAAGCTGGTCGATCGTTTCGGTAAACTATTGACACCTCTATTGCTTCTTTTATTGGGGGCTGTTTTTGTGAAAAGCCTGATCACTCCGCTTGGAGGAGCTGCGGAAGCGTCAGACGCCTACACGACCGGAACATTCTTCAAAGGATTCCTGGATGGTTATTTGACGATGGATTTACTGGCGGCTCTTGCCTTCGGAATAGTCGTCGCCAATACTGTACGCACGCAGGGAATCACGTCACCGAAGTATATTGCGAAGTATATGATCACAGCAGGCGCCGGTGCAGGACTTTTGCTCGCCGTCATTTACAGCTTGCTTGGTTATCTTGGAGCCTCAAGCGGGGCTGTATTCGGTGATGCAGATAACGGGACAACTGTTCTGACTCAGGTGATGGACCGCCTCTTCGGCACAGGAGGAACCGTTTTACTCGGGCTCCTTTTCACATTGGCCTGTTTCTGTGTCTCGATCGGCCTCATCATCTCATGCAGTGAATTCTTCGCCGATAAAGTCCCCCGCTTGAGCTATAAGCAATGGGCAATCTTCTTGACGGTCTCAAGCGCCTTGATCGCGAATATGGGACTCCAAAAGATTTTGGCCTTCTCTGTACCGGTACTCGGCATGATCTACCCTGTCGCACTTGTTCTTATTTTGCTCGCACTTTGTGATCATCTGATAGGAAGCAGCCGGTCTGTATACGTTTCAACTGTAGTATGCACAGCTGCTTTCAGTGTCCTGGAGACCATCAATGCGACAATCGGCAATGATGTATTCACCGTAATTTTGGAGAAGTTCCCTCTTTATGACGCAGGTGTAGGCTGGGTGATTCCGGCCGCAGCCGGCTTTATTCTCGGACTACTGTTCAAAAAGAAAAGTTGACAAACCAAAACCGAACTGTTATGATAATAGTTCGGTTTGTTTTTTGTTTTATTTTGACTGAGTAAAAGAGATTGCGATGTGTACCTGCAATCCAAGTTACCCGGGTTTGTTGCTTAATCCTAACAACAAAGGATAAGAGCTCGTATGAGAAATTTCTCAACTAATAATGGGACCAACACTACATGCTCATGATTGTCCCATTGCATCGTCAGAATTAATTAGTATATTGACATATAATTCCTTCCATAAAAGCATGAACAACGTTGCTTCTGTTCATCCACCTATACACTCGATGCATCATTGATTTCTTCTACTTCTGAATCATCCATTCTGTAATAGATCGGACATTCATAACAATCACCCCTGATTTTCTATGCAAGAAAATTCAGTTCACTTATTAAATCCAACGATTTTATTTTGCGCTTGGCAGGCTGCGGCAAGTGCTTTTTCAACCAGTTGTTTCCTAGATTGAATGACTTCTTCCACGTTTAAAAAAACAGGAACGCGGGAATATAAGAAACATGGGAACGCCAATTATTTTTCCAATCCCATAGGAGGCAGAACATAAGTGAAAATCGGCCAAAATAAACCACTGACAGTCTATATGAACCTAATCACACAGGATCGGCTTCGGAGCCGTGGGTGACGTATGAGAGGTAGGGCTTACGTTGTTTGGGTTATACGACAACGGACTGTAAGGATCGGAAGATAGTTGTTTCCGACTGCTAACCTAAATAAACCAAAAGGACGGGGAGATATCCCCGTCCTCTTTTAATGCATTCATGCATCTTCAAACCCCGCTTCAACCAATTCTGCATAAAAACCTTTCTTCTTCAGCAAAGCTTCATGAGTGCCGCTTTCCGTCACTTTCCCATCCTGCAGAACAATGATTTGATCCGCTTCCCTGACTGTATTCAGACGGTGGGCAATGACAAAGCTGGTCCTTCCGGCCATCAGTCTCTTCAACGCTTTCTGAATATCCATTTCCGTGATGGTATCAATACTGCTGGTGGCTTCATCCAAAAGAAGAATCGCCGGATCAGCCAAGATGGCTCTTGATATCGCCAATAATTGCTTCTGTCCCTGGCTCAAATCCTCACCGCCATCCTTCAGCACGGTCTGATAATCATGAGGAAGTCTTTGTATGAAGCTATGCGCATTCGCCTCCCGCGCAGCCTGTTCCACTTCAGAATCCGATGCATCAAGCCGTCCGTAACGGATATTCTCAAGAATGGTTCCTTCGAAGAGGAAAGGCTCCTGGAGTACGAAAGACATCTGCTTTCTGATACTGTCCCTTGTATATCTTTTGCTGTCTTTTCCATCCATAAGGATACGGCCTTCATTGAATGGATAGAACCCGGCCAGCAGATTGAAGACGGTGCTTTTTCCCGCTCCAGTGGGACCGACGAGAGCAACCATATCTCCGGCATTCGCATGAATGTTGAAATCCTTCAAGATTGGTTCGCCCTCTCCATAAGAGAAAGAAACATCCTGAAAGACAACTTCTCCCCGGAGAGCCGGTAATTCCTTTCTTCCGGCTTCATCATGCACTTCTGTATCCGAATCCATGATTTCAAAAACCCGCTCAGCACCGGCGACAGCTGAAAGCATTGTGTTAAGTTGGTTCGCCAAATCATTGAGCGGTCTTGTGAACTGCCTGGAAAACTCAATGAAGACGACGATGACACCGATGGTGATCCATCCTTTATAGGCGAAATAGCCTCCGAAACCTGCAATGACCGCAAAGCTGACATTATTCAGCAAGTTCATGACCTTCGGAATCATGCCGGAATATACTTGAGCCCAAAAGCCCGTCAGTTTCAGATTCTCAGCCCTTTCCAGGAATTCGGCTTCCGTTTCTTTTTCCTGTGAGAAAGCCTTGATGATCCGCTGGCCGGAAATGCTCTCCTGAATGGAACCATTCAGTTCTCCTAAGCTCTTCTGCTGCAATTGGAAAAGCTTACCCGTCCTTTTGGTGATCCATTTCATCGCAAGGAACATCAGCGGAATGACCAAGAGTGTGATTGCCGTCAGTCCCGGGCTCAGCCAAATCATCACGGACACGGTTCCCGCAAGCGTCAAAATACTTGATAACACCTGGATGACGGAACTGTTCAACGTGGAGCTGACATTCTCCATATCATTTGTGATCCGGCTCATCAATTCCCCACGCTGCCTTGTATCGAAGAACCGCATCGGCAATTCATGGAAATGAGAGAATAACTTCGTACGCAGCAGTTTGATGGTGTCCTGCGATAATCCGATGATGATATAATTCTGAAGCCACATCGTTAAGGAATATCCGGCATATACCGCCAATAGGACAGCTAACGAAGCAGCCATGCTGCCCCTGTCTCCTCCGTAAATATAGCGGTCGATGATCTGCCCAATCAGAACAGGTCCCAATAACGCAAGTGCGGAACTGCAGACCACAAGGAAAATGACACTATAAAACAGACCTTTTTTGACTGTCAGCAAGTTCCAAATACGTTTGACTGTTCCGGCAGCATCCTTTGCTTTCGTCTTCTTTGCAGGTTTACCGGATTGCAATGCTTCCGGTTTAATCAGCTTCTCATACCGGAACGGATCAGTGATTTGTCTGAACAGCATTGTTCTTTCCTCCCGTCTGCATCTGTGATTCAAGTATCTCTCCATACATGACGGAATGAGACTTCAAATATTCATGTGTGCCTGCCGCTTCGACCTTTCCATCCCTCAGAAGAAGGATTTGATCCGCTTGCATCGCGGTACTTATCTTTTGGGTCACCATCACTTTCGTCCCCGAATAGGACCTCAGTGCCTTCAGAAGCTTCTTCTCCGTGTTCATATCCAACGCGCTTGTACTGTCGTCAAATAGAAGGATCGCCGGTTTTCTGACAAGTGCCCTTGCAATGGACAGCCGCTGCCTTTGTCCGCCTGAGACATTCACTCCCTTTTGGCCGATGACTGTATCGAAGCCCGCCGGGAGATGTTCAATCATGGATAGGATTTGGGCATTCTCCGCAGCTTTTGTTATTTCATCGTCACTTGCATTCCGGTTGCCCCATAGCAAGTTGTCTTTAACTGTCCCCGAGAATAATAAAGCTTCCTGAGGCACAATTCCTATGTTTCTCCTCAATACCTCCTGCTTCATCTCCCTCACATCGATCCCATCAATATATACCGTACCTCCCGTCGCTTCATAGAGCCTGGGGATCAAATGGAGAAGTGTGGATTTCCCGGAACCGGTGGCTCCGAGAATGGCAATGGTCTTACCTGGAGCCACCCGGAAAGAAACATCCTGAAGAGCCTCCATTTCTTGTCCCGCATAGCGGAAGCTGACTTTCTCAAACCGGATCTCCCCATGGATCACATCCGGTTCCATCGCATCTTCTTTATCTTCCATCGAAGGTTCAACCCGCATCACTTCATTCAATCTCCCCGCAGAAGCCTTCGCCCTCGAGAAAGCCATGATGATGAAAGTGAAGACGGATAATGCAGAGGTAATCCGGGTGCCGTAATTCAAGACAGCGACCACTTCCCCTACATTGGCGGTTCCAGCGGTCATCTCCGCCCGGCCGAACCAAAGGATGCACACAATCATTGTATTCATCACCAGAAGCAAGGCAGGCATCGTAATTTCCATGAAGCGAAGGACAGATTCAGTCGTTTTCTTCAAGTCAGCATTCGCTTCATCGAATCTGCCCTCTTCATATTGTTTTCTGCGGAATGCCCGTATGAGCTTCATCCCGGCAAGATTCTCACCCATGACAGTGTTGACCTTATCCAGTTTTTGCTGGACAATCGTGAACATCCTGCTTCCCTTTGTGAGAACATAGACCATGAACAAGAATAGGACCGGTACGACTGCAGCAAGGAAAATCGCCAGTTTAGGATGAACAATGAATGCCATCACAAGGCCGCCTATGACCAAAAGCGGGGCTCTGGCCATGATCCGGAGCAGCATGAACACCGCATTCTGCAGCTGCTGTATATCATTCGTCAGCCTGGTCATAAGCGAACCGGATGGAAACAAGGAAAACTGAGAATAGGAAAAAGACTGAATATGATTGAACACTTGCTTTCTTACATATAATCCATAGCTTTGGCCCGCATGTGCCGCGTAAAATGAATTCATAATCCCCGACAGGAAAGCCAGAATGGATAGAGAAAGCAGCACGCCTCCCCAAAAGAAAATAACCCCGGTATCCTTTTCCATCACACCCTCGTTGATGATCCTGGCCATCAAGAGCGGTTGGAACAGCTCGACAATCAGTTCAACCAACATGAAGAACAAAGCGATCGAGGCAGGTATTTTATAACGAAGAATATAAGACCAAACATTAATCAAGCCGCAACCTCTCCTTGCTTACCATAAAGTGTAACTTTGTTCAGTGAAAAGCTTCCGCCGAACATACGTTGTTTGAACGGAACTGGGCAGAGCTGTAATTGTACCCGCTTTGCGCTAATACTTTTTCAACAGAAGCGCCCCGCTGTTCCTTGTATAATACATATATGTAATCGCTGCATGATCAATTTTCATCCATCTATTCTATTTTACCTTTTTTTAGATATTTTCCGAATTGTATTGCTCATTAACTTTTCATCAAGAATTCATTCTATTTGCCTATTAACCGTCCCTAATGCATATTATAATGGTTATAGAAGCTAAAAAAAGAAAGGAAGGATTATGAATCTCTTCAGTGTATCCTTTAACATTAACATTTTATTAGTCCTTAATATTCTTTTAGCCCTATTCGTGGTTTTCAGGGAAAGAAAGGAGACAACTTCCACTTGGGCATGGCTGCTGGTTCTCTTCTTCATCCCAGTAGTAGGCTTTGTACTCTACCTTCTATTCGGCCAAGACCTTAGACGCAAGCATCTTTTCGAGTGGGAAGATGAGGCGAAGCTCGGGAAGGAAGAATATGTCGAACAGCAGGAAAAGGCCTTACGGGCAGGCACTTTTCCCTTCCGTAATAAATCGGCTGAAAACCATCGAGATCTGGTATACATGCTGCTCAATACGAATAATTCCTTATTACTCGAGGACAACGATGTTACTTTATTCACAGACGGAGAAGAAAAGTTCAATAAACTGATTGAAGATATCCGTGAAGCCAAACATTTTATACATATGCAATACTACATCATAAATAACGACACCCTCGGGAAAAGGATTATTGACGAATTGACAAAGAAAGCGAAAGAAGGCGTCAAAGTGCGTCTTCTGTACGATGAACTCGGATCAAGGAGACTGCGCAAGAAGTTCTTCCATGAATTGAAATGTGCAGGAGGAGAAGTGGAAGTGTTCTTCCCCTCCAAGTTCCATCTGATCAATCTTCGTTTGAACTTCAGGAATCACCGGAAACTGGTCATTATTGATGGATACATCGGTTATGTCGGCGGCTTCAATATCGGCGATGAATATTTAGGATTCAACCCAAAATTCGGCTATTGGCGTGATACACATCTAAGGATTGAAGGCGGAGCTGTATACGAAATGCATATTCGATTCATCCTCGATTGGAATCAAGCATCACACCGGCATGACATCTCATATGCACCGAGTTTATTTCCGCCCAAGCCGTCCAAGGGCACAGTAGGGATTCAGATTGTCTCAAGCGGACCTGATTCCAAGTGGGAAGAAATCAAACAAGGCTATATGAAGTTGATCCTGTCCGCCAAAAAATCCATCTGGATTCAATCGCCGTACTTCATTCCGGATGCAAGCATACTAGAGGCATTGAAAATCGCTGCCCTGTCAGGGAAAGACGTCCGCATCATGATCCCTGATAAACCGGATCATATGTTTGTCTATTGGGCCACCCTTTCATACGCGGCAGAGCTCCTCACTTGCGGAGCCCGCATATATATTTATAGAAACGGATTCATCCACGCCAAAACAATGGTGATCGATAGAGAGGTATCATCGGCAGGAACAGCGAATATCGATGTCAGGAGTTTCCGTTTGAACTTCGAAGTCAACGCATTCATTTACAACACCGACCTATCCAGCCGCTTGGCTGAAGCCTTCGAAAAAGACATCGGACACTCAACCCGGCTCACACTGGAAGAATACAACAAAAGATCACTGCTGATCAGATACAAAGAAGCCATATCCAGACTACTCTCTCCTATTTTATAACGAAAAGCGGAGACGGCCGTTCAGCTTGCAAAGAAAATAGGGATTGGCTCGTAAAAGGCGCTTTTTGCCTTTTTAGAGACAATCATCTTTTTGACAGCAAGCTGGGAGCTGGAGCTGGACAAAACTCCATCTTTTGTTCCACAAAAGATGGACCGGTGATCGCATTTCCACAAAACAAGGCACCCCGCAAAAAATGCGGCGGTGCCTTCTCCATCAACTTAATATGAATTTTGTAGTACTTCCATCCTGTTTGCCGATGACTTCCAAACGGGCATCGATTCTTTCCTTCAGCTCAGGCACATGCGAGATGATGCCGACGAGCCTTCCGCTGCTTTGGATATCGAGGAGGGTTTCCACAGCTTGGTCGAGTGATTCTGGATCCAATGTACCGAAACCTTCGTCGATGAACATCGTCTCCAGTGAAATACCTCCGGCGTTTTGCTGTACCACATCCGCTAGTCCAAGAGCAAGGGACAAAGAAGCCTTGAAGCTTTCTCCGCCTGAGAGCGTCTTGACATGTCGTTCTTTTCCGGTGTATTGGTCGAATACCGTCAATTCCAGTCCGCTTTGGATGTTTCTCCGTGTCGGATCGGATTTTCTGGCAAGCTGGTATCTTCCGCCTGTCATCTTAGTCAATCTTGCATTCGCCTCAACCAAAATATCATCCAGGAAAGAGGCAAGGACAAATCTTTCGAAAGTCAGCCTGAACGGGTTTTGTCCTTTCGATAGGTCATGGAGATGTCCGAGAATTTCATATTCTTGGCTGGTTTTCTTCAGTTCCGCCAAGATGCCGCGCAACTTAGCGATCGTTTTCCCGAATTTGTCGATCTCTGTTTTCATTTTATGGGTTTCTTCAAGCAGTCTGTTGATCTGCTCCGTTTTTTCTTCCCGTTTCTTTTTGATTCCTTCGATGTCAGGGTATTCCATTCCCTGCAATCCTTCCCGGGCCTTAATGAGGGAAGAAGCAAGCAGCTGCTTCTCGGTTCTGTATTCTTCTATGGTCCGATGCAGGTCCTCCATCATTTTCTCGGTACGTTTGGACTCTTGGTACATCTGATAAGAAACGAACCCCAGCCTTTCCATTTCCGTCTTAAAGGCGGCACGTTCCGCTGTCAATTCCGTTTCAAGCGACTGAAGGCTTTCGATATTCGTATCATGCGCACTTTTGATTCTCATTTCTTCCATGAGAGCCTGTTGTCTTTTTTCTCTGATGTCGTTCAATCTTCTGTCAAGCAGCTCCACCTTATCGATAGCTGCCTGCAGCTTCTCTTTATATTTCTCGATTGAGCGGAGGTCCTCAGGCAGCCGCTTCTCCATTAACTCAAGCGCGGATGATTGACGCACATACCGGTTATTCGCTTCATCTTCCTCTTGCCTTGCGGATAGAATCGTTTGCTTCAGCTCTTTCTGTTCATTCAAAAGCGTATTTTTCCTTTGCTCTTGCTGCGGGAGACTGCCTGCATTTCTCTCAAGCTGCTTGATTTGCTCTGAAATTGCCGCTATGCTTTCCTTTACTTTCACAATTGCATCTTTGTCATCTTGATTAAAGTCAGGATAGGTTCGTTCAAGCAATTGTTTTTGTTCAACCAGCATTTTCTCTTTGTTTTCGAGCGCCAATTGAATGCGGATATATGTGCTTTCCGCATCCTGTTTTTGCTTAAGTGCTTTGTACAGCTTTTCCTTCTGCACTTCCAGCTCTTCCTGCGTCGCCGTCCCATCTGTCATCCCGGCTGGGTGCGGGTGATGCGTCGATCCGCATACGGCGCAAGGCTTGCCGTCTTCGAGTGCAGCGGCCAGGATCCCGGCGTGTGAGCGGTACAGGAAACTTTCCAGTCCTTTTGTTTCTTCTTCTTCCTTCCTATGAAGTTCCGTGCATCTCTCCACGATGCCGGCTTGGGAAGTTAGTTTTTGCTTGAAATCCGCGGCTTCTTCTTCAACTGATTGCTGACGTTCCATAAGCATCAACAAGTTTTCTTGCTTTTCATGCTTTCGCTCGGCTTCCGGAAGGCGGTTCATCGCATCACGGGAGACAGATAATGCCGCTTCGATCTGTTCCGCCGCCTTTTCTGCGCTTGACAGCTTTTCTTCAAGTGCAGCTCTGTATGCCTGTTTCTTCTTTTTTAAATCCAGAAGCATGCCTGCTTCCTTTTGCAGATCAGCATATGAATGGATATCTTTTTGCAATTCTTTCAAAGCGGCCGCGTCTGCAGCGGCTTTTTCTCTTTCAGGAGATCTGCCTTTCTCATATTCATATTGTTCGTTCAGTTCGGACACAATGGCTTTACTCTTTTGCAGAGACATTTGAAGTTGTTCAATCGCTTCTTTCGTTTTCTTCACTTTGCTGCCGATACGAATGTAATTCTCCTCTTGTTTCCCGAGAAGAAGGGCTTTTTGAGCCAGCTGCCATTCAATGGCGACTCCATCGATCCACTCTTTTCTCTGTTCGAGATTGTCCATTTTCTCCAGAATTTGTTTTTCCTCGTTAAATAACTTGATTACCGATTCCGCCTGATAATATTGCTTCTCTATTTCCTTTTCTTCTTCTTTCAACTTTACGAGTTGAAGAGTCGATGTATTCAGCTCGTTCTGTTTCGACTTCAGATTGGCTTCCAAGATGTCGATGAATGCTTCCGATTGCTGAGCCGGTTCATTATCCGGATCGTTTTGGAGCTCTTCGACGGAAAGTGCCCATTCCGCGGAAAGATTGTCATGTTTCATCTTGAGGGTGGATGCCTCGAGTTTCAGGCGTTCCTCCACTTTTTTGTAAATTTGGGTGTGGAAAAGTTTTTGAAGGATGATTTCCTTTTCCTTGCTTTCCGAATTGAGCAATTTCTTGAAATCACCTTGGGGGATCATCAGAATCTGTCTGAATTGGGCAGCATCCAAGCCGACGATTTGCCGTACCTTTTCATCCACTTCTGTAACATTGCTGCCTAAAAGGATTTCGCCGTCTGCTGTGATTTCCGAGAGTTCGGCTTTAGGACCGATTTCCGTGAAACCATCGCCCGATCTTTTTTTTCGCAGCTGTCTCGGAATCCTTTTGATACTGTATGTTTTATTGCGGAGCTGAAAACGCAAAGTCACTTCCGTTTCATCATCCGGGTCGGCGAAGTGGCTTCTTAAATCAGGTCCATTCCGATCTTCACCGCTCGCTTTCCCGTATATCGCAAAGCAGATGCCGTCAAATATGGTCGTTTTGCCTGCACCCGTTTTCCCTGAGATGACGAACATCGTCCGGTTTTTGAGGAGTGAGAAATCGATCACTTCCTTCCCCGCATAAGGTCCGAAAGCTTGCATAGTCAATACTAGCGGCCTCATATCACACTTCCTCCTTTTTTACATCGTCAATGATGCGTGCCATTATTTCTTTCTTCTGGTCGTCAAAGTCCCGGTCTGTCATTTGCCCGTAGAAATTAGCGAACAGCTCCAGTTCGGTTTGCTGTTCCTTTCTGCTGACATCATAACCTGTTTTGTTTTTACGGTCCTTCAGATCCCATTCCCTTTCCAAGTGAAGGATGTTCGGATATATTTGTTTTAATTTCTGTACCGGATCCAAAATATTGCCTTCATCCTTCAGAACCACTTTTATATAGTCTTCTGTATTCTGCTTCCCGTAAAAAGCCGGATCCATGATTTCCTCAAAGAATCCTTTGATTTCCCTGAGATCCAGCTTCGGTATCAAAGGTCTTTTGCGGACAGAAAAAGAACCATTCGGTTCCATATCGACAATGTTGACTGACTTGGATTGATTGGCTTCTGAAAATGAATATTTCAGCAGAGAACCGGAGTAATAAATTTTGTCATGCTTGATTGCATCCGGGCTGTGGAGATGGCCGAGTGCCGTATAAGAAAATGGCGCAAATAATTCCGCATCAACAGAACCGGAGCCTCCAACCGACAGAATCCGCTCGGAATCAGTCGTCTGTCCTCCTGTCACAAAAGCATGTCCGACCAAGACATTCGGTTCGTCCAGTTTCAGTCCGGACTCGATTCGTCCGATGATCGATTTCATCGCAGCTTGATGTGATGTGATGGAATCATCTTGATGCAGCACACGGATCACACTTGGTTCGGCGAAAGGTATGCAGTAAAAATTGACTCCTTTGATCTGTACCGGTTCCAGCTTTTCTTCAAATACACCGCTGATATGCAGATTGCTTTGCTTATACCAAGAGGTGCCGAAAGAAAGCCTTTCGGCGCTGTCATGGTTTCCGGATATGGCGATTACCGGCACCTTCATTTCAATATTGATTTTGAATAAAATTTCATTCAGTAATTCGACAGCTTCCGTCGGCGGGACGGAACGATCGTACAGATCTCCTGCGATGATGACTGCATCCGGTTTTTCTTCCTCGATGATTTTCAGGAACTCCATCAGCATACTGCGCTGATTATCAGTCATATGGGTTCCATGGACGATTTTTCCTAAATGCCAATCGGCTGTATGGATAAACTTCAACAAGCATCCCCCTTTTCTCCTATATTTCTTTCATTATAGCAGAATATACATACTCCCTTGAAACAGAAAAAAACCGGGTTCGCCGGTTTTCGATTCTGATCCTTATTCAAAACAGATGCTGATAAGGCTTCAAAGAAATATTGCTTTCTTTCATTTTTTTTCTCAAAAATTTATGATCTCTTTTCGGTGTTGCTATTATGTATCCTCTGATGACCAGATCTTCATTAATTTTTGCTACCTTTTCTTTAAGTGCGATTTCCCCGATTTTACCGGCAATCTTCTGTCTGGCCACTTCACGGAAAAGTTCCGGTACAGGACTGACAAGATCATCAAGAAGAAATCTTGTTTCATCTGTCCATAAATGCCGTGTTTCTTTCACATAATGCTCTTCCCAATCCATATCGGACATTCCGTCATTTTTGGGCATCTTCTTCAGAAATTTACGGAACATGAAAAATCCGCCGATTGCAAAAGATCCTGCCATGACAACCATCCAAAGCAATATGAACCACAAAAACCATCCCTGCAATTCCATGCTATCCCCCGCTTCCGTCTTTTCTTATCCCCCAGAAATCCAATCTGTAAAAGCACCTGATCAAGGCGCCTTTACAGGAATGGTGCTTGTCATCGGCTGAATCATATCGCGATACATCTTCTTATACTGCAAAAACATAGCGAGCCTCCACGGAACAATCATGCCAAAGGCAAGAATCCAGAACATCCCGCTTAACGTCCCAACATCAATCGTCGCACTCAAAATCAGTTTGCTTGCCAATCGAAAGACGAGCAGTCCGATCAAAATGAAAATGAATGCTTTCGAACGTTTCAAATATATCTCGTTGTCCTTCACTTCAAACTTGGACGTCTTTATCAAAAAAATGGAGAAGAACACGCCGAGAAGCAATGCTTCGACCACTTCGAGAAATGTGACGCTGAAAAATGGATGCAGAAACATTAAAGCACCTGTACTCATGAAGACCGGCGGCAAAATGATCTTCTTTGCATTTGTCGGTTTCTTGGAAGCCTTCATACGGATAAACAGAACACCAATCGCCATCACGACAGCCATAATGGTCGTTATATAAATCATCAAGATTCATCATTCCCTCATATATAGTTGCATAGCACGCTGCCTGTTGCAGAAACACTTTACTATAAAAAACGGTCCATCAAATTCATATTACCAGCATTTTTCATATAAATCAAAATACATATACAACTAAAAGATTAAAAAGGCAGCTAATCACCAGCTGCCTTTATCCACTATTTCATTATGAAATTGCTTAGTTCAGAACACGGTTGACAGCATCGGTCACACGCAGATCATCGAATGGCTTTACAATGAAATCTTTTGCACCTGCTTCAATTGCTTCCACTACCATTCTTTGCTGCCCCATCGCCGAACACATGATCACTTTTGCGCTTGGGTATTCTTTTTTTATTTCTCTCAGTGCTTCCAGACCGCCCATAGAAGGCATGGTTATATCCAATGTGACCAGATCGGGCTCCAGCTGCCTGTACAGATTGATTGCTTGATTTCCGTCTTCGCCTTCTCCCACTACTTCATGATTCGCTTTCTTGAGTATATTGGATAAAGTCATTCTCATAAATTTAGCATCATCCACTATAAGTATCCTTGCCAATATTAGACCTCCTAAACTGTGCAACGATGTAATAGCGTTTCTTCAGCCATCACCAAACACGTATATTATTTGTAAATATATCCTACTTTTCTACTATTTTCAAACATTATTGTACGACAATATTCGCAAATCCCTTCTCAGATGAAGGTATCAGAACCCCGTCCAACCGCCAAAAAACCGATTCACAATAAAAGACGTAAAGGACTCCATCCAGTTAAAGTACAAGATGATTCCCATCACAATCATGATATATCCTCCTGTTTTGACGATAGCGACATTATGCTTTCGGATCCACTGCAGTTTCCCGATGAAAAAGGAAAGAATGAAGAATGGAATCGCGAAACCTAATATATATGCAACCATATAGGGTATCGCTGATTGTGGGTTGGTGCCGGCAAGTGTCAGAACCATCCCGAGAATCGGACCAGTACAAGGTGTCCATCCAGCCGCGAAAGCAATCCCGATCAACACAGATCCAAAATAGCCGCCAGGTCTGTTCTTTAATTCAAATGTATGATCCTTCATCATAAATTTTGGTTGATAGACTCCCAAAAGGACCAAGGCAAAAAAGATGATGAGAATCGCCCCTATCTGCCTGATCAAATCTTGATAGTTCTGAAAAAACGAACCGACGAATGTTGTACTGTATCCCAGTGCAATGAAAATGATGGAAAAACCAAGTAAAAAGAAACTTGTATGCAAAATACTTCTCTTCTGCAGCATCGCATTTTCCGATTTGATCTCCCCCACACTCATTCCTGTAATATAGGAAAGGAATGCAGGGTATAAAGGCAGGCTGCATGGAGAAATGAAGCTTAAAAACCCGGCTCCGAAGGCCAGGAAATAATTGATATCAGCCAAACCAACAGCCCCTTTTCTTCTAATATCCCTATTTTAACAAATTCAGGAGCGTTTAGGGAAATATAGGAATCCGAAATTAACATACTTATTTTGTAATAATTAGTATTTTCTAAATTGAAAGTAATTGTTTGAATTAATTTCCATAAAAAGCTATACTTATGTACAGTTACCATTTTACAAAACTACCTATCTTCCATATAAGAAAGGAATACTGTTGTGTCTAAAAACGAACTTCTCAAACTAATAGAAACAAAGAGGAAGGAACTCGGGAGTATCGTCCTGCAATACGGATTAAATAGTTCCACCACAATCCGTTACAGTCAAGAATTGGACCACTTATTGAATAAATATGACAACAAGATCTAAATATACCCAATTACATATGAGTAAGGAAAATCTACTTTGACACTCTTCGAACGAGAATAACCTTCCGAATTTCCCGCAAACACGCGAATACATAATCAACATAAATAAATGGATAAGCTTCAGCTTTCAGATTTTGATGTCTGGAAGCTTTTTTTGATGAAAAGGGCGCCCAAATATGGACGCCCCTTCTGTTTTACTATTGTGCTTTCGAGTTATTTGCAGCAGCCGGCGCCGAATCATCCAGAGGAATCTGAATCAACTGATTGTCGCCTGTTGCTTTCGGCATAACGCCGTCCCACTTCTCGATCCATTTGTTTTGGATGACTTCCGGAGAAATGGACTTTCTGATGATTTCATTATAATCCGCAATCCCTTGTGCTTCGATTTTTTGTTTCTCCGCCTCCGCTTTTGCGATATTCAACTCAATTTGTTTTCTTTCCAGTTCTTGCGCTGCTTCGACTCTTTTATTGATGGCACCCTGTGTGCTTTCATCTGGTTTCGGAACCCCAAGAGTCATATTGTCCACAATAAAACCAAGTTCCTTGATATCATCCGAAAACAGGTTCTGAACAGAAACTGCCGCTTCAGCGGATTTCTCTCCATATGTATCTATGACAGAATACTTCGCGATCGCTTTCCTGCCGGCATCCCATAACCTCGTCCTCAAATATGATTCTTCGATATCGGATACTTCCACAGGTCCGAATTTATTGAAGACATCTACAACCATATCCGGTTGAATGCTGTAATTATAGGCAAAATCGACTGTCACATTCTTTCCGTCGGATGTAGCAACCTGGATGTCCTTATAATTGACTGTCTGCATACGAATCGGATACAGTGTCACTTTGTCGAACACACCGATTAAATGCCACCCTTGCCCTAATGTCTCTTCTTGCACGCCGCCATTCGGGCTGTAAACGACCCCTACAAAACCATTCGGAACCCTTTCAATGAACAAAGCGGTGATGCCGATCCCCAGTACAAGCACGACCGCCACGATGATGCCCCCGATAATGCTACGGGTTTTTTTTGATTTCTTGATTGGTGTCACGTTCTCCATTTTTATCCTCCTCCAATTTCCCCTTCATTTTTTCAGCTGTTTCGCCAATCTTTTCAAAGGATGGAGAAAGCATGAGCCATATTCCGAACCCCAACAGCAAAATAACGATGACGGAACCGATGATCACTTTCATAAGCTTCTCCCCTTCATTGGTGTAAACTATCCGATCTCGGACAAAGCGATTGTCTTCAAAATGATCGATATGATAATTGCGATTACTATTTATACGGATGAGAAAGGAAAATGTTTCAAAATGCGGGATGTTTTTTTTTACTTTTGTGTAAATTTGAGCGATTATACTTTTTGTTTACATTTTTTAGGTGATCCAGTGTCAATTCTTCACTTTCTATCACTATCGCTGTTAATCCAGTATCTGTTTTCGTTTCGTGCCATTCATCTTTTTCCCTTATAAAACAAAATCAGAGTTGAATTTCGTAATTCTCTTTCCCGCTTCTTTTTTGAATTGGTATAACTTCATTTTAATCCCCCATAAGAAAACCTTCATTCAAGTTACATTCGATCTTTGGCAGTTGGTTTCCCCAATGAAAAGCCGTCGAATAAAAGCCCTCCATGCGGCTCCAAGATTGTTTCAATCAACTGTATCACAAGATCTTTTTCCCCATTTTTATAAAATAGGTCAAATGCCTCTACAAATCGTTCCGCAAATTCTTCATCAAAGCTTCTTAATGATCGTATGATCCATTTTGAAGCACCGATCCATTCGCGGTTTGTTCTTAATACGAATTCGCTTGCCAATTCAGCTAGTGTATTTGCGATGAATATTTCTTCCGCCCGATCGGAAGCTCCTTTAAAGTCATCGAGAGCATCTGTGAGGAAGTACCGCTTTACAGTAATTGTCTCAAGCGGCCATTCTTCCGGACCCATTTCCAGTAGCCTTTCGGCTTCTTTTTTTATTGAGGCGACGATACCTTTGTCTCGTAAAATCATTCCTTCTCTGACCATTCTCGGCAAGGAAGGTCTGCCTCTCTCATAATCCAGCTTAAAATACTGCCTATAAGAAATTAACGTATGCACAAATACTTCAATTGCCCAACCAAAGTCTATGACGGATTCCCGATAGGAATCACTAAATTTGTCATCAAAAATAATAATGTCAAGATCCGATGTTATTGTTGCTTCTCCCCGAATGACACTTCCGGCCAGCAATGCTCCCTGACAATTCGGAAAATACTTTCCTACAAACAATTGTCCTGCTTTAATCGGATCGAGTTTTTCAGACACCCTCATTTGCTATCACCTTTCAAGACTGGCACTACTAACACTTTCGCTGTTACTATATATTTTTTAGCCAAGTAATAATTCGAAGCACCTGAAATGGTTCAAACCAAGTAATTAAAAACATCACAACAAAGAAAGAAATAAATGATATGAATTTCAAGGATCCTTCTTCCCGTTTAGCGATTGCTATAAAACTTAGTACAATTCCAACTAAAAAAGAAATAAAACCCAAAAGGACAATCGTTTCAGAATAATCATCTTTTATCCAATTCAAACTGAATAATATTAGTCCTATTGTTATCATAGTGACCGACAATTTACTAAATCTTTTCACAATTTCACCCCCGAATTTAATTTTACCATTTTATGGAGCAAGCGTGATTATTTTTGTTGCATAAGAAAAAACAATTACACGAAGAATTTAGATACACATAAGCTCTCATAACAGTGAGGCATGCAAACTCTTCTTTAAAGCGAGCCTCTCTCATTCCCTTAATTAAGCGGCCAGCACATGATGATGTAGGTTCAACATAACGTTTCAACAATTGAAATGCTCTTTCTTTTTTTGTTGGGCAAAATCTCAAAATGAATCATCCGCTCCTTAAGCACAAAAAAACCATTACTTTCTTGATCCACTGATCAAGAAAGTAATGGTTTTGAAGTAATCGCTTTTATTCAATGTTTTTGATATGGATGTTTATTCATATCAGAACCCAAATAAAAATTATCTATAAGGAAGGTTGAACATCTTCCCAGAACCCTGATTAAGAGGGTGATTATTTCATTTGTTTGTTCATTGCAGACATCATTTGGTTGATTTTCTTTTGGGATGGTTTCATTCCCATTTGCATCATCATCATTCGTAACATTTGTTCGTTGATTGGTGGGTTTTTCTTCAGATAGTTCATCATGTACTTACGAGCAACGAAGAACCCGATTGCAACTCCTGCGATAATACCCACAAGAAGTGCTACTCCTACTTGCCAAGTCATTCTTATTTCCTCCTTCAGGTTGTCTACTAATAGTGTACTAGACCACATGTTATTATACAATATTCAACGTAGGTTTTTAAGAGGATTATATCAATTTTCTCTCTTTTATCGGCCTTAACCAGCCGTAACGGGTATTTTGAAGATCGACCGCCAGGAAAGAGCCTTTGCATTTCCGCATTTCTTCAAAAAAGATTGCTTCGGCATCATAATGTCCTTCCGCCAAAAGATGTATAACCCGCGGTTTGATGGTAATACGGGCGGAACTGTGGATATTCCCGTTGCTGCTTTGCTTGCTTATATAATATTCCCCTGCCGCTTCATGTTTAATCTGGTTATCGGGTGAACTTTGCAAAAACAAAGAGTTCACTTCATTTGAAGGGATTTTCATCGTAATGAATTGTATTTGCTTGGACAAAATTCGGGAACGGTCACCCTTGGAATGATAGTAATCGTTGAAAAGGGTAAAGAGGAGACTTTCTTTCCCAAAATATTGCTGAACGATGGCATCGTTGATCATATATATTTGATACTGTCTCATTAATATCATCCCAAATCATTCCTTTTAGACAAGTATAAACAAATGGCGAAAAAGAAAATGCTGTTTTTTGTTAAAAAAAGACACTTTTTTTGTCGATTACGTAGTATTTATACTTTATTGAAGACAAGGGACAGCTGCATCGGCATTTTTTAATCCTTTAAGCTGGTTTCTCCAATAGAATACCCTAGAAAAATAGAAAAAAACCCCTGTCGATTGACAGGGGTAATATTTTTCCTTATTTTTGCAGCATCGCTTTAACGCGTGATACTACATTATTCACAGTGAAACCATACTCGGCCATGATGCGTTCGCCTGGAGCGGATGCTCCCCATTGATCGATGGCTAGTACTTCACCGTCATTTCCTACATATTTGTGCCAGCCGAAGGACGCAGCCATTTCGATTCCGAGACGTTTCGTCACAAGCGGTGAAAGGACAGAATCTTTGTATTCCTTCGATTGCTGATCGAACTTGTCCCAAGAAGGCATGCTGACAACGGAAACATCGATACCTTCATCAGCCAAGGCCTTTTGTGCCTTCACAGCCAGGGAAACTTCGGATCCCGTGGCAAGAAGAAGTGCATCAGCTACTTCTTTCCCTGCAGGAGAAACGACATAAGCTCCTTTTGATACACCTTCATAAGCAGCTTTGTCCGTACCGGCAAGCGTAGGCAAGTTCTGACGGGTCAAGACCAGACAAGTAGGTGTGTCATTGGATTCAATCGCCAATTTCCATGCTGCCGCCGTTTCATTGCCGTCAGCAGGACGGATGACGGATAATCCGTGCATCGCACGAAGGGAAGCCAATTGTTCAACCGGTTCATGCGTCGGTCCATCCTCTCCAACCGCGATGCTGTCATGTGTGAACACATATGTCACCGGCACTTTCATCAAAGCAGCAAGACGGATTGCTGGACGAAGATAATCAGAGAATACGAAGAATGTTCCTCCGAAGACCTTTAATCCTCCGTGGAGAGCCATGCCGTTCAGCGCGGCACCCATCGCGAATTCACGTACACCGAACCAGATATTTCTTCCTTCATAATGTCCAGGAAGGAAATCTCCTGCGTTCTTGATCATTGTTTTGTTCGAACCGGCCAAGTCCGCAGATCCTCCAAAGAATGAAGGCAGATTCTGTGCGATTGCGTTCAGCACTTCTCCGCTTGAAGCACGGGATGCAAGACTGCTTCCTTCTTCATAGACAGGGATGTCTTTATCCCAGCCATCAGGAAGCTCATTTTGCAATGCTGCAGTCAATTGCTGTGCAAGCTCAGGGTACTTCTCTTTATACGCATCGAACATATCGTTCCATTGCGCTTCTTTCTGTGCTCCGGCTTCTACGCAGCTTTGTTCGAAGTGTGTGTATACTTCTTCCGGCACATAAAAGTCTTCTTCGAAAGTCCATTTATATGCTTCCTTCGTCAATTTTGCTTCTTCCAAGCCCAGCGGCATTCCGTGTGCATCGGATGAACCGGCACGGTTCGGTGAGCCATATCCAATCACTGTCTTCACTTCGATCAGCGCAGGTTTTGTAACGTCGGATTTTGCAAGTTCAATGGCTTTTGACAGCTCTTCGATATCGTTGCCGTCATTCACTTTGATATATTGCCATCCGTATGCTTTATAGCGGTCTTCCACGCTTTCACTGAAGGATTGGTGAAGGTCGCCGTCCAGTGAAATATCATTTGAATCATATAAAACGATTAAACGTCCCAATTGAAGATGCGCAGCAAGAGATGATGCTTCGGCAGAAACACCTTCCATCAAATCCCCGTCTCCGCAAATGCTATATGTATAGTGATCGACAATATTCATGTCATCGCGATTGAATGTTGCTGCCAAATGACGCTCGGCCATTGCCATACCGACAGCCATCGCAACTCCCTGTCCAAGAGGTCCAGTAGTCGCTTCCACACCAACTGTATGTCCATATTCAGGGTGCCCTGGAGTTTTTGAACCCCATTGTCTGAATTCCTTCAAATCAGAAATTTCAAGTCCGTATCCGGATAAGTGAAGCAGGCTGTAAAGCAGCATGCTGCCATGTCCAGCAGATAAGACAAAACGATCTCTATTGAACCAATCCGGGTTCTTCGGGTTATGGTTCATATATTTAGTCCATAAAGTATACGCCATTGGAGCAGCCCCCATCGGCATTCCTGGATGACCGGAGTTTGCTTTCTCAATCGCATCAATGGATAATGTCCTGATGCTGTCAATGGATAGTTCATCTATTTTTTTCACGAGATCACTACCTTTCTTAAGTCCTGGGTTATACCCTTATATATTATATTCCTTATACCAGAAATACAAACAATAACACCCCTGTTGGCCAAAATGTATTCCGATTTTGCTAAATTGACACATTATTCTGTATGCATACACACAAAAAATTATTCCAAAATAACAAAAAGACCAATTTGCTGAAATCGGTCTTTTTGCTGAGCATTTATTTAGTGAAGATTTTTCTTGGCTTTGATTGCTTTTACTTTATCCGGTGTCACATCATTGCCTTCGGGATCAATGATTGTGAGGTTCTCAACTGTATTTGCCATCGATTTACGGAATGACTGCAGATATTCTTTACGAAGAGAGGATTGTTCCTTTGCTTCAGCATCGGTAAGTCCGGTAGTTTTCGATTTATTCGCCAACTCGTTGATACGAGCGATTTTTTCTTTTGAAAGCATATTTAACACTCCTTTTATGAATAACACTTATTGTCATATTAATTCAAAAAGTGCAATGTATCAAGCTTTCAAATCAAGGCTGCTTTGTTTCTTCCATATATTCGAGATATCTCCGGTTCACGGTCGCTTTCGATACTTGATAGCCGAATCCCCTTAACGTTGCGGCGATATCCGCGAATGTCAGACCGTTCTGCCTCAATCGCACAATCTCTTCAATCGGTACTTGTTTCCTTTCAGGGCCGGTCGATTGATCGGAGTTACGGATATTTTTCTGCGGTCGGTATCCTTCCTTGACGGCTTTCTTCATTCCGCGGCTGATTTTGATGTTATGTAATTTCCTCTGGTATTCTTCGACGATCCCGACAATTTGCAGGACCATGGAGTCCGATTCCGACAGTTCCATCTCTCCTTTATGGGTATAGGTGCATATTTTCACACCTTCCTTCAGGATACAATGAAGCAGGGCGATTTTCGCGTTACCGCGCCCCAATCTTGTCTCATCCTGGATAAGGACCATGTCGATTTTTCCTTCCCTGATGCAGTCAAGAAGATCGAATACACCATCACGGTTCAATTGATATCCGCTTGCTTTTTCTTTGATGACCTTGTGCACTTCGAGCGATAATTCATCAGCCAGTGCCAGTAGTTCCTGCTCCTGTCTCTCCAGGGAGCTTTCCTGCGTATCTTTATCCGTACTCACTCTGCAGTAGAGAATTGCCTGTTTCTGTTCCATTCTTGTCCGACCTTTCATTGCTGTACATGCTTTATTCCTTATTCATTGTATATTGCACAGCCGGTTCCTTCTCCAAAGGAATCATGATTCGCTCCCCGGACTGCAGCGTCCTTCCGTTCATCTGATTCACTTCCTCGATGGAGGC
>JAZNGP010000102.1:0-56543 GCA_045576475.1 Bacillus sp. (in: firmicutes)
AGTGGAGAGAAAAAACACTGAAAGGTGAATTAACACAGTCCGATCTGATCCGTTTATTATATGTGGCGGTTGAGCGGGGGTACATCGAAATTGCAAAACGACAAATAATCACGGCAGGGAACGAAACTCCTTTCCTCCATAAATTAATCCTTTCTTAAGAATTGGGGTGTATTCTATCGGGTAAGAAGTACCCCCTTTTTATATAGTATTATTTTTGACCGGCAAATGTTTTTGCCGGGCTTTTTTTAATAGGTCTTATTAATATAAGGACAAAAAAAGCCCCGCATCAATGCGGAGCTTCTGGTTTCTACTATCTTAGTACTCTAGTTGCGCTTGAGAATTTAGATGGGTTGTAAGAGGCGATCTTGACAACATCGCCAGTGCGAGGTGCATGGATCCATTGGCCGCCGCCGATATAGATTCCTACATGATATGCAGGTTTCCCTTTAAACACCAAATCGCCAGGTTGTACATTGTTTACAGATACTTGAGTACCAACGTTTTGTTGCGCACGTGAAACACGTGGAAGGCTGATTCCAGCTTTCTTGAAAACATAGCTCGTGAAGCCGGAGCAATCAAATCCGCTTGGGCTTGTACCGCCCCATTTGTAAGGTACACCTAAATATTTCTTCGCTTCAGCGATGACTGCAGAAGCAGATGCTGATATTTTACCGTTATCAGTGACAACAGGTTTTGTTGTTGGTTTTGGTTTTGTACTGTTGTTGCTTCCATTGTTTGTATTTCCGGTATTAGTATTGCTGTTGTTTGCAGTGTCAGTAGTCGTTTCCGGCTGGCTTGCATTGTTCGCTGCTTCTTCAGCTGCAGCTGCCTGCTCGGCTGCAATTCTCCTTGCCTCTTCTTCAGCTGCGATTCTTGCTGCCTCTTCGGCTTCTTCTTTTGCTTGCTGCACGGATGCAACTTCAGCTTCAACTTGTGCTTTTGCCGATTCGATCGCTTTTTGAGCTTCTTTAGCTTCTGCTTGTTTGTCCTGAATGGAAACTAATTCAGCTTCCAGTTCCGCTTTCTTCTCTTTCAGCTCATTTTCTTTCTTAGAAAGAGAATCCATTAGTTCTTTGTCGCTTTCCATTACAGTCATGACTGCTGTTGTTTTTTCAACGAAGTCGGAGATGCTGCTGGAAGAGAAGACGATTTCCACGAAGTTGAATTGCATGGAGCCGTTCAATTGGATTTGTTCAAGTCTTTTTTTGGAAAGCTCCAAGGAGCGTTCATATGATTCTTCCAGCTCAGCGATTTCAGTCTTAGTAGTTTCTACTTTTGTTTTGCTTTCTTCCACTTGTTTGTTCAATTTCTCTACTTTTGCAAGTGCTTCAATAATTTCGTTGTCGAATTTTTCAATTTCTGTGTTGAGAGCTTCTATTTTATTGTCGTATGTTGCTGCGTTATAGGTAGGGGCTGCGAAAGAAGGCGTCGCTTGAAAAAGGAGTGCTGCTGATAAAACAGATACTGCAATCTTTCTCTTTAATGATTTCTTCATAATAATTCTCCAATTCCTATGTATTCATAATTTATTTGGGTCTAGCTAACTATTTCATTCATAAGTTTGTATAGTACCTCAATTATTCTATTGTTTATTCAATAGAAAAACAATGACATTATGCCTAATTTCGTGATATGTAAAGAACTTGTTGACAATGTAACACTCCTGTAATATTTCTGATGATTAATTATCATTTGAAATTTGCTTATTGTGAGGAACTTTGGAGATGCTTGTAAGTAAATGGAGAAAAACAGCTTAATATATGTAGGGAAGTGTAGAAATATGCGCATGATTTTCAGGCGGATGCTGTAAGAGAGGGACACAGAGCCGTTGCTTCTTTTATTCATTAACCGGTTGAAAGGTCTGATTTATTTTTTAAAAAATAGTTTTTAGCTGCGGATCCATCCAACGATTACGGATTATAAGAAAATAATAGGAGCAAATGAAGAATAGGAAAAAGAAGCCGGTTTTCCGCCTTCCCTTCGCTTTTTCATATAAATGGTAATAATGTGTGAGGATGAAACCGGGTCAATATACTGTTTCTTAACAGTAATAATACGTTTTATTACAATACTGTTGCTCCGAGTGATTGCTTAAAGTGGTCCAACGCCCATCTGTGACCGTCTTGGTTGAAGCTCGCCACCGCTTTTGAATGAATAAAGATTTCAAAGCCTTTATTGTATGCCTCCACAGCTGTGTGTAAAACGCAGATATCGGTGCAGACACCTACAAGATGAACTTCATTGATTCCTCTTTCACGAAGCTTCAATTCCAAATCAGTCCCAGCGAAAGCCGAATATCTTGTTTTATCCATCCAATACACATTTTCATTTGCTTTGTTAGCTTCGTACAGATCATTTAATCTGCCGTATAAATCCCTGCCTTCTGTTCCTTCAATATTGTGAGGCGGAAATAGTTCTGTTTCAGGATGAAAAGAGTCACTTTTTGTATGTTTATCAATCGCAAATACGACGTAATCATTTTCCTTCAAAAACGTTTCTGTGATGGTCACGATGCTTTCTTCAATATCCTGTCCTGGTCTTCCGCAGGTCAAAGCGCCCTCTTCCGCTACAAAATCCACCGTATAATCAATATTTAACAAAGCACGTTTCATAAAGAATGCCTCCAGATTAGAAATTTTTCTTCAATGCTCCATTATTATAAACTATTTCATGGGAGAGCTACTGAAAAGATGATTGGTGTATCCATTATTTTTGTATTTTTCACACAGTTCTGCTGCTGGAAAAAATGAAATGGTGTTTCTTTTGGAAATCCTGTCCTGATAAGCTTTGTTGATCATTTGTGAAGAATAATTTGGATATTTTTCAATTTTAACGGCTTATATTCTTGCAAAGGTGTAAAATATCTGTTAATCTGAATAAGAATTATTTTTGTTCGGCTTAGATTGAATAGTTATATGTACGCGTCTAAAGATTTGAGCAAGGATAGTATTACAATTGTGTGAAATCACACGAGGAGGCAACAAACATGGAACAAGGTAAAGTAAAATGGTTTAACGCAGACAAAGGTTTTGGATTCATCGAGCGTGAAGGTGGAGAAGACGTATTCGTACACTTCTCAGCTATCCAAGGCGAAGGCTTCAAATCTTTAGACGAAGGTCAAAGCGTAACTTTTGAAGTAGAACAAGGTCAACGTGGACCACAAGCTACTAACGTAGTTAAAGGTTAATTAATACGACTGACTGATAAGCAGATCCTTAGGGGTCTGCTTTTTTTGTTTTTTCATGATTAATGCCGGTTCCTGAAAAATGAAGAAACCCCTATCCGACATTACGGATAGGGGCGATTTATAGCCAGTAAAAATAAAATGGTAGTTTCAGTATAACACATGATGATGGTAATAACTATCGGTTTATTGCTATTGGCGAAAAATAATTCTCTACATGAGCAGCTGTTAATCTTGCGTTGTATTCAGGATGCATGTTCGTTGCTTTTCTGTCGTACTTGGTCCAGCCTTGTCGAGAAAAAGTTGGCGATTTGTGCTCCGATTGCGAGATTTAAGATCAGTCCCAAAATAGGAGCCATTGCCGCCAGACCTCCGAAGAATTCGAAAGCGATGATTCCAGCCAATGCAGCATTATTGACGGATGTCTGAAACAAAGCCGCTTTTGCATCCTCTGGATAACGGAATACGATGGATGCGATAGTGAAATTGACGATCATCGGCAGTACGGTTTGCAGGATCATGACGAAAATAAGGAGAGGCAGCAGATCAAGATTATCGGCCATATAATGTTTACCGCTGGCCATCAAGGTATGGATGACCACCAGCAATGATCCGGATGAAGCTGCTTTCGCAACATATGTGGAGCGTGCCGGAAGTCCCGGAAATATCCTTTGCAGAGTAAGCCCTGCGGAAAGGGGAATGATGACGATGATCATAAATGATTTCAGCAGACTCAGGAAAGAAATCGATATTTGTCCTCCATCCAGCCCGAGCAGTGCAAGAGGAGCAAGAACAGGGCTGATCGCGACATCCAGTAAGGAAGATACAATGACAAGCGGGACGTTCCCGCCTGCCATGAACGTATAGAGTGTCGCGGCCGTGGCACTGGGAACCGCGCCGGTCAAAATGACGCCAGCAGCTATTTCGGGATGTGAAGCAAAAAACAGATATCCTAGTCCTGCTGAGATGAATAAAGTGCTTGTCCATTTCAATAAAACGGTAATGAACAGTTCCTTCTTCTTGGATGTGATGCGCCGTATAGCGGATGTATCCATCGTCAGGCCGGTGAATAAGATAACGAATCCAAGGAATACCGAGGGAATCCAACTGGGAGCCGCCCAAGAAATCGGAGAGAAATAGGTTAAGATTGCAGTAAGTAATATAAAGTAACTTAAATTTTTCGATAAAAAGACAGCCGTGGCTTTGATGGGAATCATCTCCAAAAGGTTTTGTATTTATTAATTCAGAAAAATAGGTACATAGCAAGCAAAAATGGTTCAATCAGAAGTTTTTCCAGAAATTTTGAATAACAAAAAGCGAGACAGCCCAACAATGAAAGCGTATTCATGATTTTGTAGTTTTCTAAATTATCAAACTTTTCTGTTAAAAGGTGTTGACTAGTATTGGAAATGGGCGTAACATAGTCACAAATAAGACGTACTTCATAAAAAGACAACCAAATATATTAAAGTAATGAAGAGGATAAGTAGCTTTATGTCAAGGCATTTCAGAGAGCCGGGGTGGTGGAAGCCGGTATGTACAGCATAAAGTGAACTCACCTCCGAACTTCAGCCTGAAACGTAATGGAGTAGGGTTGAACGGGTGTAACCAGCACTCGTTATCTAAAAGAACTAGTGCGCACGATATGTGCGAATAAGGGTGGTACCGTGGATTGGTTCCCAAAGCCTATTCACCCCTTAGCTTGCTTCAACAGCAGGCGTCTGTGGGTGAATGGGCTTTTATTATTGTGTTTGAAACAGTTCGGCGGAAGGCCGCCGGAGAATTTTATGGGAGGTTAGATGCATGGCACAGAATACTGCATTACCGGTGAAGAAGTCAGCTGTCGAGAAGAAATCCGGGGCGGCATACTTGATGGATGCCCTCAAAAAGGAAAATGTGGAAGTGATCTTCGGTTATCCTGGCGGAGCTGTCCTGCCGATTTATGATGAGTTGTATAGAGCGGGTATTCCTCATATCCTGACTCGCCATGAACAGGGAGCAATCCATGCGGCCGAAGGGTATGCGAGGATATCCGGGAAACCGGGAGTCGTCATAGCCACTTCCGGTCCCGGTGCAACCAATATTGTGACAGGTCTCGCGGACGCCATGATTGATTCGCTGCCATTGGTCGTACTCACAGGGCAGGTGGGGACAGGGGTCATCGGTTCCGATGCTTTTCAGGAAGCCGATGTGCTTGGCATCACAACACCGATCACCAAGCATAACTATCAGGTGAGGGATGTAAAGGATTTCCCGAGGATCCTGAAGGAAGCTTTCCATATCGCTTCCACAGGCCGGCCGGGTCCGGTCCTCATCGATATTCCGAAAGACATCGCCGCCATGCAGGGAATTGCAGATGAAGAGCCGGTCATCGACCTTCCCGGGTATCAGCCGAAAACGAAACCGAATTACCTGCAGATCAGAAAGCTTGTCGAAGCGGTAAGTGCAGCGAAGAAGCCTGTCATTCTTGCAGGAGCAGGCGTGCTGCATGCCAAAGCATCGGATGAATTGAAGGAATATGCGGAGCAGCAAAACATTCCTGTTATCCATACGCTCCTTGGATTGGGAGGTTTCCCGGCAGACCATCCGCTTTTCATCGGCATGGCTGGTATGCACGGAGTGTATGCGGCGAATATGGGCTTATATGAATGTGATTTGCTCGTCAGTATCGGCGCCAGGTTTGATGACCGTGTGACGGGAAATCTGAAGACGTTTGCGCCGAATGCGCTTGTCGCGCATGTGGATATCGATCCTGCGGAAATCGGGAAAAATGTGCCGACAGCGATTCCGGTCGTCGGTGATGCCAAAGAAACGCTCAAAGCATTGATCGAGCAAAATGGAAAACAGTCCGACTGCTCCGATTGGATCAATACCATCAATGATTGGAAAAGACAGTATCCTTTAAAATATGACAGGGAAAGCAAAGGGGTGTTAAAGCCGCAGAAAGTATTGGAATTGCTCCATGAATGCACGAACGGGGAAGCGATCGTCGTAACGGATGTCGGCCAGCATCAAATGTGGTCGGCACAATATTACAGATTCCAGAAACCGCATGCATGGGTTACCTCCGGAGGACTTGGGACAATGGGCTTTTGTGTTCCGGCCGCGATCGGGGCGCAGCTGGCTGAACCGGATAAAACAGTAATCGCCGTTGTCGGTGATGGCGGGTTCCAAATGACATCGCAGGAACTGGGGGTCATTGCGGAAATGAAATTACCGATCAAAATTATCATTTTGAATAACCACTCACTCGGGATGGTGAGGCAATGGCAGGAGTTATTCTATGAAGAAAGGTATTCGCAAAGCCTGCTGACGAGTCAGCCATCATTCGTGAAGCTGGCGGATGCATATGGGATCAAAGGAATGACAGCGGCTACTAATGAAGAAGCGGAGCAGATGCTGAAGGAAGCTTTGCACAGTCCGGAACCATATTTGCTGGATATGAGGGTCGAGCCCCGTGAGAATGTGTATCCCATGATCGCTCCGGGCAAAGGGCTGCATGAGATGGAGGGAGTGTAACAAATGAGGGGGATCATCTCTTTAACAGTAATGAACCGTCCGGGGGTATTGAACCGGATCACAAATCTCTTTTCAAAACGTAATTACAATATTGAAAGTATTACAGTCGGCCACTCCGAGAACGAAAACAGATCAAGGATGACCGTCGTCGTGAATGTGGATGACATCGGCATCATCGAACAGATGACGAAACAGCTCAATAAACAGATTGATGTCATTAAGGTGACCGACTTAACCGGCCAGGCGGTTGTTGCGAGGGAACTGGCTTTAATTAAAGTGTCGGTCACTGCGCAGACCAGAGGGGAAATCTACGCGCTGGTCGAGCCATTCAGAGCTTCTGTCATCGATGTGAGCAAAGACAGCCTGTCCATTCAGATTACTGGGGAAACGGACAAAATCGAAGCTTTTGTTGAATTACTGAAGCCGTACGGCATTAAAGAAATGGCCAGGACAGGGACGACCGCCTTCCAAAGGGGCACACAAAAGAGTTCCGCATCCGCCACATTTTCCATTGTTTGATAGATTGAGGAATCAACTATTCATATAAAAATTTGATAAAGGGAGCTAATTTATGACAACTCAAATGTACTATAACAATGATGCAAACCAATCTTACTTGAATGGAAAGACTGTAGCGATCGTAGGGTATGGATCACAAGGGCATGCCCATGCGCTGAATCTTCGGGAAAGCGGTGTTCAGGTAGTAATCGGACTTCGTAAAGGGAAATCATGGGATAAGGCGGTTGAGGATGGGTTTGACGTTTATCCTGTGAATGAAGCCGTAGAACAAGCCGATGTGATCCAGATCCTTCTTCCGGATGAAATGCAGCCTAAAGTTTACCATGAAGAGATTGAAGGGGGACTTACAGCCGGCAAGGCCTTGATGTTCGCCCACGGATTCAATATCCATTTCTCTCAGATCGTCCCTCCTGCTGATGTGGATGTCCTGCTTGTGGCACCGAAGGGTCCAGGGCATCTTGTCCGCCGTACATATGAACAAGGAGCGGGTGTTCCGGCATTATTCGCCATTTACCAAGATGTCACAGGGGAAGCGAAAGAACTTGCATTGTCCTATGCACACGGAATCGGATCACTCAGGGCCGGAGCTTTGGAAACGACATTCAAGGACGAAACAGAAACAGATCTATTCGGGGAACAGGCAGTATTATGCGGCGGATTGAGCGCGCTGGTGAAGGCCGGATTCGAGACATTGACGGAAGCTGGCTATAAGCCTGAACTTGCTTACTTCGAATGCTTGCATGAATTGAAGTTGATTGTGGATCTGATGTACGAAGGCGGTTTGGAGAATATGAGATATTCTATTTCCGATACAGCTCAATGGGGTGATTTCGTATCAGGTCCACGGGTGATCAATGACTCCGTCAAAGCTGAAATGAAAAACATCCTTACAGATATCCAGGAAGGACGATTCGCGAAAGGCTGGATCCTCGAGAATCAAGCGAACCGCCCGGAATTCAATGCCATCAACCGAAAAGAAAATGAACATGAAATTGAAAAGGTCGGCCGGAAGCTTCGTGAAATGATGCCGTTTGTCAAACAACAAAAGGTTAAGAAAGAGGTGGTGGCAAGTGCGAAAAATTAATATATTCGACACAACCCTTCGAGATGGGGAACAGTCACCCGGCGTTAATTTGAATTATTCAGAAAAGTTGGAAATCGCCAAGCAGCTGGAAAGGATGGGTGTTTCGGTCATAGAAGCCGGGTTCCCCGCGGCATCGCGGGGAGATGCCGCTTCTGTGAAAGAAATCGCAGGAATCATAAAGGATTCATCCGTGACCGGATTGGCCAGATCGACACAAAGTGATATTGATGCCGCCTGGGAAGCTTTGAAGGAAAGTGCCGAACCGCGGCTTCATGTGTTCATTGCCACTTCACCGATACATCGGGATTATAAATTGAAAATGAGCAAAGAGGAAGTCGTGGAATCTGCAGTGGCTTGCGTCAAGTATGCAGCGGCCCGTTTTCCGGTTGTCCAATGGTCAGCGGAGGATGCGACAAGAACAGAGCTTGACTATTTGGCGCATATCGTCGAGAAAGTCATCAATGCCGGCGCCAAAGTGATCAACATACCGGATACGGTTGGATTCACGACACCGATTGAATATGCCAATATCTTTAAATATTTGCGGGAAAATGTCCCTTCGATTGATCGAGTGGAACTATCCACCCATTGTCATGATGATCTTGGGATGGCAACGGCGAACTCACTTGCTGCGATCGAGGCAGGTGCCACTCAGGTGGAAGGGACCTTAAATGGAATAGGCGAAAGGGCCGGGAATGCAGCACTTGAAGAAGTGATTCTGGCTTTGTACACGAGAAAAGACCATTACAAAGCATATACAGACATCAAGCTTGATGAAATCAAAAGAACAAGCGATTTGATCAGCAAGCTGACGGGGATGATCGTCCCGGCGAATAAGGCTGTTGTCGGAAATAATGCTTATGCACATGAGTCGGGGATCCATCAGGACGGGGTCCTGAAGGAGAAAACAACCTATGAAATCATTTCCCCTGAGACGGTCGGTTTTTCAATCAATAATATGGTGCTCGGAAAACATTCCGGCCGCCATGCTTTCAAGAATCGCCTGGAAGAGCTGGGGCTTCAGGTGACGAGTGAGGAAATGAACAAATTATTCGTGACGTTCAAGGAGTTGGCGGATAAGAAAAAGGAAATGACGGATGATGATCTGGTGGCATTGGTGCTGGAAGAGAAACTTGCTAAAGATCAGCATTTCTACGAACTGGACTCCATCCAGATCCAATACGGCACCAATCAAGTACCGACAGCGACCGTGACCTTATCGGGGCCTGAGAATGAAGTCATTCAGGAAGCGGGTACCGGCGGAGGAAGTATAGAGGCCATCTATAATACACTGGAGAAAAGTATTGGGGGTTCCGTCAATCTGCTCGATTACAGAATTCAATCGGTAGGAGCCGGAAGGGATGCATTAGCCCAGGTGTTCGTCAAAATGAGATATCAAGACGTTGAGACAAGCGGGCGCGGTTTGGCGCAGGATGTGCTGGAAGCGTCGGCTAAAGCTTATCTAAATGCCATCAACAGGGTGATTTACTTAAAGGGCATATCACCTGTGACGATGTAACATATTCAAACAAAAGGAGATGTTCCGTATGAATAAAGTGATAACAGTACTACCGGGTGATGGAATCGGCACGGAAGTCACGAGAGGAGCGGTGGAGATCCTCGAAGCAGTGGCGCAAAGATACGGACACTCCTTTCGGTTTGAGTACGGACTGATCGGGGGAGCTGCCATTGATGAAGCGGGCACGCCTCTTCCGCAGGATACACTTGAGATGTGCAAGAAAAGTGATGCGATCCTTTTGGGGGCTGTCGGAGGACCAAAGTGGGACCGAAACCCCGCTCATCTAAGACCGGAGGCCGGTTTGTTGAAGATCCGCAAAGAATTGGGATTATATGCGAATCTGCGGCCGATCACTTTCTTCAACAGCTTATCGGATGCCTCGCCTCTGAAGAAGGAAATCATTGCGGATGTCGACTTGCTCATTGTCAGGGAGCTGACTGGAGGGCTGTACTTCGGAAAACCGAGCGAACGTACAGTGACTGAAGGAGTCGAATCTGCAGTGGATACCCTTTTCTATACAAGGGAAGAGATGAAAAGCATCATGACATTGGCATTCGAATTGGCCGGCAAAAGGAATAAAAAGGTGACGTCCGTCGATAAGGCGAATGTGTTGACGACGAGCAAGCTGTGGAGAGAGGTAGCGGAGGAAACGGCTGCGGAATATCCGGAAGTGGAGCTTGAACATATGCTTGTCGATAATGCGGCGATGCAGCTTGTCCGTTCTCCGGGACAATTCGATGTGATTGTGACCGAGAATATGTTCGGTGATATCTTGAGTGATGAGGCTTCTGTTTTGACGGGCTCACTTGGGATGCTGCCATCGGCGAGCATGTCTCATACCGGGCTGCATCTATATGAGCCGATACACGGTTCCGCTCCCGATATAGCGGGCATGAATTACGCGAATCCGATTGCCGCCATCCTGTCCGCCGCATCCATGCTGCGAAACTCGTTCGGGCTTGAAGAAGAAGCGGAGGCTGTGGAGCAGGCTGTAGTGAATATTTTGGAGCTTGGTTACAGGACACGCGACATTGCTGCGGCAGGCGCCAAGACAATTACAACCGATGAAATGACAGCAGAGGTGCGCGCATCCATATTGGATCATGAGGCAATTGCCAATATCATGGGCTGTTATTCCTGAACATTCAAAGACACGCCGATTGTGCGCGTGTCTTTTCAACACAATAAATGTGAAGAAAGCGGACGGAGAGGGTGAATAAAATGGGCAAATCAATCATTGAGAAGATCTGGGAGAATCATATCGTCAGCAGTCAGGAAGAGAAGCCGGATTTATTATATATCGACATGCACTATATACATGAAGTAACATCGCCGCAGGCTTTCGAAGGGCTTCGGGTGAAGAATAGGAAGGTAAGAAGGCCGGACCGGACCTTTGCGACCATGGATCATAATGTACCGACTGTGAATAAATATTTCATCCATGATGAAGTGGCGAAGAATCAATTGGAGGCATTGGACCGGAATTGTAAGGAATTCGGGATCCAATTGGCCGATCTGGAAAGTCCGGAACAGGGAATTGTCCATGTCATCGGACCGGAGTTGGGAATCACAAAGCCAGGAATGACGATTGTCTGCGGAGACAGCCATACATCCACGCACGGGGCATTCGGTTCGATCGCTTTCGGAATCGGCACAAGTGAAGTCGAGCATGTGCTTGCCACACAGACACTTTGGCAAACGAAACCGAAAACGATGAAATTGGAAGTGAAAGGGTCACTGGGAAAAGGAGTCACGGCAAAAGATGTCATCCTTTATATCATCAGCAGATTCGGAGTCAAATTCGGGACCGGTCATGTAATCGAATACTGCGGAGATGTGATTCGGAACATGAGTATGGAAGAAAGGATGACGGTCTGCAATATGTCGATTGAGGGCGGAGCACGAGCAGGATTGGTCAGCCCGGATGAAACGACGTTTTCTTATCTTCGCGGACGTAAATATGTCCCTAAAGGAGAAGTTTTCGAACAGCAAGTGCGGAAGTGGAAGGAATTGGAGAGCGACGAAGATGCCCAATATGATGCAGTCATTACAATAGAAGGAAAAGATATTTCCCCGATGGTCAGCTGGGGAACAAATCCTGGGATGAGCAGTTCTGTTACGGAGCGGATTCCTGTGTTTTCTGATCAAGTGAATGCCGAGAAGAAGGATGAGCTGCAAAGGGCGCTTTCCTATATGGGGCTGAAGGAAGGGATGGCCATAACGGACATCGAGGTCCAGCATGTATTCATCGGTTCATGTACGAATTCAAGAATAGAAGATTTACGTTCCGCCGCGGAATTTCTTAAAGGTAAGAAAGTGAAGGATTCGGTAAGGGCGATGGTCGTTCCGGGATCTCAGCAGGTCAAAAAGCAGGCGGAGGAAGAAGGCTTGGCTGATTTATTCCGGGAAGCCGGTTTCGAATGGCGAGAGTCCGGCTGCAGCATGTGTTTGAGCATGAATCCGGATGTGGTTCCTCCTGGCGAGCATTGCGCATCCACATCCAACCGTAATTTTGAAGGAAGGCAGGGGCAAGGAGCAAGAACGCATCTTGTCTCACCGGAAATGGCCGCAGCCGCAGCGGTATACGGCAGATTTGTTGATATACGTGCCATTTCACGCGATGGGTCGGGTCAGCCGGCATCACAAACATGAGGAGGGAGATGCTGTAATGGAAGGGATTCAAACATTTAAAGGAAAAGCGGCCGTTCTGAACAGAGTCAATATAGATACGGATCAAATCATCCCGAAGCAATTCCTGAAAAGGATCGAACGGACAGGATTTGGTCAGTTCCTTTTCTATAACTGGCGTTTTCATGAAGATGGCACCATCAATGAAGCATTCGAATTGAACAAGCCGGAGGCGAAAGATGCATCCATCTTGATTGCCGGGGATAATTTCGGATGCGGTTCTTCAAGGGAACACGCACCGTGGTCTTTATTGGATTATGGGTTTAAGGTCGTCATTTCTTCCTCATTTGCGGATATCTTTCACCAAAACTGTCTGAAGAACGGGATTCTGCCGATCCGTTTGGCGTCCGACGACGTTTCTTTATTGATGGAAAGAGTGAGAGAGAATGCGGATTATAGACTGGAAGTTGACCTCCCTAAACAGTCGATATCCGACAATTTCGGCTACGAGTCACATTTTGATATTCATCCATACTGGAAAGAAATGCTGGTGAATGGCTGGGATGAGATTTCCATAACGATGCAATATGAACAGGATATATCGGATTACGAAAAGAATAACCAACAAATAAGCTGAAAATCCCTCTCAAGAAGGGATTTTTTTATTGAAATTAATTTTTCTTCACAAAGGTATTGACATTTTTGAAATATAGAATAATAAATGTTAAACTGTATGACATAACTAATTTGAGGACGATGCAGATCATGGATAAAAGGAAACTCGGCAAGGTGATCCCATTTCCCGGGCTTGAAAGACGGTTGGCGGATAAGGGGATGGATGCCCTTGTACAAAAGAAATTCCCTGAAGCCGCCTCTTTTTTGACTAAAGCACTGGAGATGAATGAAGAAGACTACAACACCCGCTTCGGGCTGATTGTGGCGCTGATAGAGCTTGGGAATTACAAAGAAGCAAAAGAAAATTGCGAATTGCTTCTGAAGCGGGGAATCGGGGATTATTTCAAAGTGATGGAGATGTATGTGATGATTCTGCTGCAGTTGAATGAGTATGCAGAACTGCAGGAGACCATACACGCATTGCTTGATGATGGACATGTTCCGCCGGACAAAGAAGCACAGTTTGAGAATATGCTAGAGTTCAGCCGGAAAATGTCGAAAGAAAAGAGCAATTTCCCTGTCGACCTTGAAGGACTGTCGGATGGGACGCTCGGATTATTGAATAAGAGTTACGATGAACAAGCTGCCATCATCGTGAAGCTCAAGAATGAGAATATCCGCCGGCACATCGATGAAATAAAAGATTATCTTCAGTCTCCGGAAGGGATACCGGTCATCAAGACAATGTTATTGAACCTGCTTCAGGAGCAAGGATTCGATGGTCCGTGTGATGTGGAGAAGTTCCTTAAGCACCGCACTGTAAATCCGGCACAAATGGAGCCGATGACTGAAAGACCTTTTTACAAAAGAATCAAAGAACTCCTGGAAGAGCGGCTTGAACACGATAATCCGACTTTGCTGGAACACTGTCTAAGTCTTATGGAGAGGCAGCACTATGTCATCTTTCCTTTCGACGATAAGAAAGACTATGAATGCTGGGCGGCATCCTATCATCTGCTTGCTCTTCAGTATCAAGGGCTGGACGAAGATCCTGAAGGTATAAAAGATTTATATGCCGCCGAACATATCAAGGCTGATGAAACGCTGCAATTCATTTACTACATAGAAGAAATTTCTTCTCTATAATAATTAGGCATAAGCAGTTGAAAGAAATTGAACCTGTGATATAATGGAATGGTTGTAATAGAAGAGATGTAAAAAATACCATCGCAAATGACGTTTATTCGGAATATTTCCGGATATCGCCGGATCAATTTGTATGGTAGACATTCATGAAACAAGTACAAAAGAATTTTAATAGATGTCTTGGAGGGAAACACATGTCCGCAAAATGGGAAAAGTTAGAAGGGAACCGTGGGGTTCTTACTGTTGAAGTTGAAGCAGAACAAGTAAACAAAGCATTGGATGCTGCATTTAATAAAGTTGTTAAACAAATCAATGTACCTGGTTTCCGTAAAGGAAAAATGCCTCGCCAAATGTTCGAAAAACGTTTCGGTGTAGAATCTCTTTATCAGGATGCAATTGATTTCATCCTTCCTGATGCATATGCAAATGCAATCGAAGAAACTGGAATCGAGCCGGTTGACCGTCCTGAAATCGACGTTGACCAAATCAGCAAAGGCGAGCCGCTAGTGTTCAAAGCAACTGTCACTGTGAAACCTGAAGTGAAGCTTGGAGACTACAAAGGTCTTGAAATCGAAGCTGTAAGCACGGAAGTTACAGAAGAAGATGTGAACGCTGAGATTGCAAAAATGCAAGAGCGTTTCGCTGAGCTTGTTGTGAAAGAAGAAGGAGCAGCAGAAAATGGCGACACTGTTGTAATCGACTTTGAAGGATTCGTAGATGGCGAAGCTTTCGACGGCGGCAAAGCAGAGAACTACACATTGGAACTAGGTTCTAACTCTTTCATCCCTGGTTTCGAAGAGCAAGTGGTAGGTCTTGAAGCAGGACAAGAGAAAGATATCGAAGTATCTTTCCCTGAAGAGTACCATGCTGCTGAATTGGCTGGAAAACCAGCAGTATTCAAAATCAAACTTCATGAAATCAAAACGAAACAGCTTCCTGAATTGGATGATGAGTTCGCGAAAGATGCTGATGAAGAAGTAGAAACACTTGCTGAACTGAAAGAAAAAACAAAAGCTTCTCTTGAAGAAAGCAAAAAGCAAGAAGCTGAGCATGCTGTACGTGACGCTGCAGTAGAAAAAGCTGCTGCGAATGCGGAAGTGACGATCCCGGAAGTAATGATCGAAACGGAAGTAGACCGTATGGTTAAAGAATTCGAACAACGTTTGTCCATGCAAGGCATGAACCTTGATCTTTACTACCAATTCTCAGGTCAAGATGAAGATGCGCTTAAAGGCCAAATGAAAGAAGAAGCTGAAAAACGCGTGCTTATGAACCTTGTTCTTGAAGCAATCGTTAAAGCTGAAAACATCGAAGTTACTGACGAAGATGTAGATGCTGAAATCAGCAAAATGACTGAAATGTACAATATGGAAGCTGCGCAAATCAAACAAGCTCTAGGCAGCATGGAAGGCCTTAAAGCAGACCTTTCTGTCCGCAAAGCGATTGATTTCCTAGTGGAAAACAGTAAGCAAGCTTAATTAGTGCAACATGATAAATAATAAAACAAGGCGCGATATTCGTGCCTTGTTTTATACTATTGCAGGCAGAAAACAAAATTCTGAAATGTCAGTCAATGGAGCGGCATCCGAAATAATGTTATAATATAATTAGGTAAAGATGTGATCTCTGCCTCGTACCTTTTGATATTGCTCAGACAAATATTAAATGACTGTCACCACATAAGTTTTACCAATCTCCATCCTCATTGTTTGATACATTTTTCTGAGGGCAAGATACATATATATGGAGAACACCAATTTTCTTTCTTGTAAAGCATTTATTTTCTTATTTATTGGATAAAATGATACAATGCAAAAACAATGAATTGAAATGTAAGTACATAATGCATGTTTGGTTCAGTAAGTCTGACATTCACAATTTAGAAGGGGTGAAAAGCATATGTTTAAATTCAACGATGAAAAAGGGCATCTTAAATGTTCTTTTTGTGGCAAAACGCAGGAACAGGTCCGCAAACTGGTAGCAGGTCCCGGCGTATATATATGTGATGAGTGTATCGAGCTGTGCACGGAAATAGTGGAAGAAGAACTTGGTACAGATGAAGAAGTAGAATTCAAAGATGTACCGAAACCACAGGAAATCAGAGAAATTCTGGACGAATATGTCATCGGACAAAGTGAAGCGAAGAAATCTTTAGCTGTGGCTGTTTATAATCATTACAAGAGAATCAACTCAAACAGCAAGATTGATGAAGTTGAACTGTCCAAGAGTAACATTTGTCTGATTGGACCTACAGGAAGCGGTAAAACATTGCTTGCACAAACACTTGCAAGATTATTGAATGTACCTTTCGCGATCGCTGATGCGACATCTCTGACAGAAGCCGGATACGTAGGGGAAGATGTAGAGAATATTCTTCTTAAACTGATCCAGGCAGCGGACTATGATGTTGAGAAAGCAGAGAAAGGCATCATCTATATCGATGAGATCGATAAAGTGGCACGTAAATCAGAGAATCCTTCCATCACAAGGGATGTATCTGGAGAAGGTGTGCAACAGGCACTTCTGAAAATTCTTGAAGGTACGGTTGCCAGCGTTCCGCCGCAAGGAGGCCGTAAGCATCCCCATCAGGAGTTCATCCAAATTGATACAACGAATATTTTGTTCATTTGCGGTGGTGCTTTCGACGGCATCGAGCCGATCATCAAAAGAAGACTTGGCCAGAAGGTAATCGGATTCGGTTCAGACAACAAGAATGCATCTGTTTCCGATAAGCAGCTGCTCTCCAAAGTCCTTCCAGAAGATTTGCTGCGTTTCGGATTGATTCCGGAATTCATCGGCCGTCTGCCGGTCATCGCAAATCTTGAACAGCTGGATGAGCAAGCATTGGTGGAAATCTTGACTAAGCCGAAGAATGCCTTGGTGAAGCAATACCAAAAAATGCTTGAGCTTGATGATGTGGAATTGGAATTCGAGGATCAAGCACTTATTGAAATCGCGAAGAAAGCGATCGAAAGAAAAACAGGTGCCCGCGGTTTGCGAAGCATCATCGAACACATCACTCTTGACTTGATGTTCGAACTCCCATCGCGAGATGATATCCAGAAATGTATCATCACTGCTGAAACAGTAACGGACAATAAACCGCCGACATTGGTTCTTAAGGATGGTTCGATCGTCGAGAAGAATGAAAAGAAAACATCTGCATAATCTTTTATGTAGGCAGTCCTGATAAAGGGCTGCCTTTTTTGCGTTTTCCGGGTGGTTAATTTTCTCTGAATAGGGAGATACTAGTTCCATAATGCTATGGAATGCATATAGATTCAGGAGGGAAAGGGTTATGAACTGGATGACAGTCATCATAGTAGTGCAGGTGTTTTTTGGGATTGTGATAGGCATTTATTTCTTGAATCTGTTGAGAGGGCAGCGTGCCCATAAGGTGACGATCGATCGGGAGTCGAAGAAAGAAATGGAACAGCTCAGGAAGATGAGAAGCATCTCGTTAGCGGAACCGCTTGCGGAAAAGGTGCGGCCTTCTTCATTTGCCGATATTGTGGGGCAAGAGGACGGAATCAAGGCATTGAAAGCCGGCTTATGCGGTCCGAATCCGCAGCATGTCATCATTTATGGACCGCCCGGGGTCGGTAAGACAGCTGCAGCTAGATTGGTTTTGGAAGAAGCGAAGAAACTGGCTGATTCCTCTTTCCGGGAAGGGGCCGTCTTTATTGAATTGGATGCAACCACTGCCCGGTTCGATGAGAGGGGAATAGCGGACCCGTTGATCGGATCTGTCCATGACCCAATTTATCAAGGTGCAGGGGCCATGGGTCAGGCCGGAATTCCGCAGCCTAAGCCAGGAGCTGTATCAAACGCGCATGGTGGAGTGCTGTTCATAGATGAAATCGGGGAACTTCATCCCATCCAAATGAATAAACTGCTGAAAGTACTTGAAGACAGGATTGTGCATTTCGAAAGTGCTTATTATTCCGAGGAGAATCAACAGATTCCCATGCATATTCATGAGATCTTCAAAAAGGGGCTGCCCGCTGATTTCCGGTTGATCGGTGCAACAACAAGGACACCGAACGAAATCCCGCCTGCAATCAGATCTCGGTGTATGGAAGTATTTTTCCGTGAATTGGAACAAGATGAAATCGAGCATTTGGCTGAGCATGCGGCTGGGAAAGTCGGTCTATCAATCAGTAAAGAAGGTTTATCCAGCCTCTCGAAATATGCCCGTAATGGGAGGGAAGCCGTGAATATGGTGCAAATCGCCGCCGGCCTCGCAGTTACAGATAAGCGGAATTACATAAAAGATGAAGAAGTGGAGTGGATTGTCCATAGCAGTCAATTATCTCCCCGCATGGATAAGAAAATTGGAGAACATTCGAGAATCGGACTCGTTAATGGTTTGGCTGTATATGGACCTAACAGCGGAGCTCTGCTTGAAATCGAAGTTACGGTGATCCCGACGGATGAAAAAGGTAAAATCAACGTAACGGGCATTGTCGAGGAAGAAAGCATTGGAAACGGGGGTGGGAAATCTATCCGAAGAAAGAGTATGGCACGCGGCAGTATCGAAAATGTTGTTACGGTCCTGCGTTCAATGGGGGTGCCTGCCGATTCTTTCGACATACATGTCAATTTCCCAGGCGGCATACCGGTCGACGGTCCTTCCGCAGGAATCGCCATGGCAACAGGTATCTATTCTGCCATCTATAAACTGCCGGTGCACCGGACGGTCGCGATGACCGGAGAAATCAGTATCCATGGCAGCGTCAAACCCGTCGGAGGGGTGTATTCGAAGGTCAAAGCAGCCATGCAGGCAGGTGTGACAACGGTTATCATACCGAAGGAAAATATGCAAAGCATGCTTCAAGAGTTCACAGAACTGGAAATCATTCCGGCAGATTCATTTCAGGATGTTCTGACCCATGCTCTAAAACGCTCATTGCCATCTGATACAGTACTTGAAGAAGTCGAACGTAAGGAAAATCTGTCATAGATCTCTGCTCGTCTTGATGGATCTCTTCCTGATTGAATATGGATGGAAGACAGGCTGGTCCGAAATCGGATCAGCCTGTTTCGGCAGCCGGAAACAAGAGGATTGCGGAATACCCGTAACGGCACTAGGATTAGACACTAGCTGGTAAATGAGATAAAATTATTAAAGATGCATACCGTGTGCGAAGAAATAATTGGAGGTGTCAGACAATGGCAAATACGAATGAACACAGCGTCCCCCTCCTTCCACTAAGAGGACTGATTGTTTATCCTACGATGGTCCTGCACTTGGATGTAGGAAGAGACAAATCGATACAAGCACTTGAGAAAGCGATGGTTGAAGACCATCTGATATTCCTTACGACTCAGATGGATACATCCATAACGGAACCTGATGAACATGATGTCTATAAAATGGGTACTTTAACGAAAGTGAAACAGATGCTTAAACTCCCGAACGGCACGATCCGTGTGCTCGTGGAAGGATTGAAACGTGCGGAAGCAACATCATTCATCGATAATGATACATATTTAGCAGTGACTCTGCAGGAATATCCCGATCCAGATGAGAAGGATCCTGAACATCAAGCATTGATGCGGACACTGCTTGCGTCATTCAAACAATATGCGAAGATGTCCAAGAAGAATTCCGCCGAGCTCTATTCATCCACGGCGGATATAGAAGAGCCGGGAAGACTTGCGGATATCGTTGCGTCCCATCTTCCGCTGCAGATCAAGGGAAAGCAGGAAATCCTGGAGGCAGTCGATGTCAAAGAGCGTCTTGCCAAGGTCATCGAATATATCAATAATGAACGGGAAATCCTTCAACTTGAGAAGAAGATCGGTGAACGTGTGAAGCGATCGATGGAACGGACACAGAAAGAGTACTATTTGCGTGAGCAAATGAAAGCAATCCAGAAGGAATTGGGAGACAAAGAAGGCAAAATGGGCGAAGTCAGTATCCTGATGGAGAAGATCGAGCAATCCGGAATGCCTCCGCATGCTAAGGCAGCAGCCCTCAAGGAATTGGACCGATATGAGAAAGTTCCTTCCTCATCAGCAGAAAGCTCTGTTATCCGTAATTACCTGGATTGGATGGTTTCACTGCCTTGGTCGAATTCGACGAAGGATGATCATGACCTGGCAAAAGCGGAACGAATCCTGAATGAAGAGCATTATGGACTGGAGAAAGTGAAGGAACGGGTATTGGAATTCCTTGCGGTCAAACAGCTGACCCAAACATTGAAGGGGCCGATCCTTTGCTTGGCAGGCCCTCCAGGGGTCGGAAAGACAAGTTTGGCCAAATCCATCGCTGCTTCTTTGAATAGGAAGTTTGTGAGGGTTTCTCTTGGCGGTGTACGCGATGAATCCGAAATACGCGGACATCGGCGAACATATGTCGGCGCAATGCCTGGAAGAATCATTCAAGGGATGAAGAAAGCCGGGAGCGTCAACCCTGTTTTCCTTCTGGACGAAATCGATAAGATGTCCAATGATTTCAGGGGAGACCCGTCTTCCGCGATGCTGGAAGTGCTTGATCCCGAACAGAATCACACATTCAGCGATCATTATATAGAAGAGACATATGACTTATCGAATGTCATGTTCGTTGCGACCGCCAATAATTTGGCTACCATTCCAGGACCGTTAAGAGACCGGATGGAAATCATCACAATTGCCGGTTATACCGAACTGGAGAAGCTCCATATCGCTAAAGAGCATCTATTACAGAAGCTGTTAAAAGATCATGGGCTCAAGAAAGCACAGCTGCAGATCAAGGATGAGGCATTGATTGATGTCATAAGATATTATTCCCGGGAAGCCGGCGTAAGAAATCTGGAAAGACAGCTGGCCGGCATTTGCAGGAAGACGGCGAAAATCATTGTGGCGGGTGAACGGAAGCGCGTGACTGTGACGTCGAAAAACCTGGAGGAATTTTTAGGTAAAAAGAAATATCGCTATGGACAAGCTGAAAAAGATGATACAGTAGGAGTGGCTACTGGACTTGCCTATACAACGGTAGGCGGGGACACGCTGCAAATAGAAGTATCATTATCGTCTGGAAAAGGGAAGCTGTCATTGACGGGCAAGCTCGGCGATGTCATGAAGGAGTCCGCACAGGCAGCATTGACCTGTGTAAGGTCAAAGGCTAAGGAACTTGGCATCCAAGAGGATTTCCATGAGAAACAGGATATCCATATTCATGTGCCTGAAGGTGCGGTTCCGAAGGATGGCCCTTCAGCCGGAATCACCATCGCGACTGCGATAGTTTCCGCGCTGACAGGAAAGCCGATAAGGAAGGAAGTCGGAATGACTGGTGAAATCACTTTGAGAGGACGGGTTCTGCCGATCGGCGGTCTGAAAGAAAAGACTTTAAGTGCCCATCGGGCGGGCTTGACGACCATCATCCTTCCGAAAGACAACGAGAAAGATATAGAAGATATCCCAGAGAGCATTCGCAAGGATTTGACGTTCTATCCTGTTTCGAGTGTGGATGAGGTATTGGAGATCGCATTGGTAGGTGGAAAGTAAATGAAGATAACAAGCGCAGACATCGTGATAAGCGCTGTTAGAAGAGAGCAGTATCCAGAGGGGGATTTACCGGAATTCGCATTGGCGGGACGGTCCAATGTCGGTAAATCATCCTTCATCAATAAAATGCTGAACCGCAGGAATTTGGCGAGGACTTCCTCTAAACCGGGGAAAACACAAACGCTGAACTTCTTTTTAATCAATGAGGCATTCCATTTTGTCGATGTTCCCGGCTACGGATTCGCTAAGGTTTCGAAATCGGAACGGGCTGCATGGGGCAGAATGATTGAGACATATTTAACGTCCAGGGAGCAGCTGCGAGCAGCACTCCTGATCGTGGATTTGCGTCACCCTCCAACGAAGGACGACGTCATGATGTACGACTTCTTTAAGCATTATGAAATTCCGTGCATCGTTGTGGCGACAAAAGCCGATAAGATCCCTAAAGGGAAATGGCAAAAGCATCTGAAGGTCACGAAAACGACCTTGAATCTGGAACAAGGCGATGAAATCATACTGTTTTCTTCGGAAACAGGACTTGGGAAAGAAGAAGCTTGGAAGGCTTTGAACGCAAAAATGTAACAAGAATACAGCCCGTTTATATTATAACGGGCTGTATTTGTTGTGACTGGACTTCTATATGATCAGAAGGACGGTAGCAGCTGACTGTAACAGGATGCTGAAAGAAATTCTTGCGAGGTAGCCTCTTTCGACGGATTTCGTTAGGATGAAAGGAAGGCAGCTGTAGGAAAGGAACAAGGCTGCGAATATTAAGAGCATGATGATTTCAGGAATCGGCTGGGGGAAGCTGTAAAGAATACTGAGGTTGAATGATCCGAGAAGAGAAAGCCATATGATACCATGCATTTTTACTTTTGAATAATTCATGTTTCCTCCAAAGAGCGGAATGGAGCGGATATGTTTACTTTGCGGGTAAGAAGGTTATCGTTGAATAGATGTTTTCATCCGCCTCGTTTTTGTATGTATGTATATGCTGTAAGAAAAGGATGGGTCTGTACATCTGCCTAAACGAGAACGGAAATGATGAATGGAAAGATAGCTGCTTTGTCTAAACCCTTGTGTTGTCAGACAAAAAACTTGAAGATAAGGCTTGGGACTGTTACATTATTACATAGGAATAATTCTAATCTAGATAGCGAATGATATATTTGAGTGATGGTGCGTCATGGTATGTTCATAATTTTTAGTCAAATGAACTCGTATTGGTGTTATACTTTAATTTAGCAAACTATGTAAATTTCGTGGGGGTGCGAACAAAGGGATGTATATACTAGCAGTTGGTTTAAATTATAAGACTGCCCCTGTTGAGATTCGTGAACGGTTATCGTTTAACGAAGCGGAACTTGCGGATGCCATGGTGGCATTGCAGAATAAGAAGAGCATTATGGAGAATGTTGTGATATCCACCTGCAATAGGACCGAAATCTATGCAGTGGTTGACCAGATTCATACAGGACGCTATTACGTCAAAGAATTTCTGTCTCAATGGTTTGATCTGCCTGTCGAAGACTTTACGGATTATCTGTTCATTTATGAAGGGGATAAAGCAGTCAACCATTTATTCCAAGTATCATGCGGACTGAATTCCATGATTTTGGGCGAGACACAAATCCTGGGGCAGGTGCGTTCAAGCTATAAGCTGGCACAGAACAACAAAACGATCGGAACGGTATTTAATCAGTTATTCAAAATGGCAGTCACATTGGCGAAACGAGCCCATTCAGAAACGGAAATCAACACAAATGCTGTTTCCGTCAGTTACGCGGCAGTGGAACTCGCCAAGAAGATCTTCGGGGAGATCCATAATAAGAATGTATTGGTAATCGGAGCGGGAAAAATGGGAGAATTGGCCATCGAGAATCTGTACAGCGCCGGTGCAAAGAAGGTTTCTGTCATCAATAGGACGCATCAGAAAGCAGTGATGCTGGCTGAGAGGTTCTCCGGAAAAGCGAAAGAACTTCGGGAACTGCAGTGCGCCTTGTTAGATGCGGACATCGTCATATCATCAACGGGTGCGAAGGATTATGTAATCACGAAAGAATTGATGGAGCATGTGGATAAACTGCGGAAAGGCAGACCTGCTTTTATGGTCGATATCGCTGTCCCAAGGGACTTAGATCCTGCTATATCCGAGTTAAACAGTGTGTTTCTGTACGATATAGACGATCTTGAAGGAATTGTCGAAGCGAATCTTCAGGAGAGGAAAGTGGCTGCTGAAGCGATTCTCATGATGATTGAAGAAGAGATAGCTGAATTCAACGAGTGGGTACAGATGCTTGGGGTTGTCCCGGTCATATCCGCTTTGCGCAAGAAAGCACTATCCATCCAATCGGATACGATGGCGAGCCTTGAGAGGAAGCTGTCCCATCTGTCGGAGCGCGACAGAAAAATCATCAGTAAACATACAAAGAGTATCATTAACCAGATGCTCAGGGACCCTGTCTTATATGCAAAGGAACTTGCGGGCTCAAAGAACAGGGAGAAAGAATTGAAGGCATTCATTGAAACTTTCGATATAGAAGGATTGGTGGCTGTCCAGAAGAAACAGGTGGAAGAATCCGCCGAACAAAAGCAGATGCCGGCTTTGAAAGCCATGGCTGTTGAAGCATAATGCCGGGCGGTGAATTCGCCGTACTGGATGTAATGCTGGCCCGGCTGCAGGAATTGACGGTATTGTTATATGCAGTAAGCGTCTTATTGTATTTTATCGATTTTTTATATAATAATCGGAAGGCCAATAAACTCGCCTTCCGTATGCTTACGATTGTTTGGCTATTTCAAACAATCTTTTTATTTCTGTATGTGTTGAAGACCGATCGTTTCCCGGTACTTACTTTATTTGAAGGACTGTATTTTTACGTATGGGTGCTCGTTACCCTCTCTGTATATGTAAGTAAGTTCCTGAAATTTGATTTCATCATATTTTTCACGAATATACTCGGTTTCATCATGATGGTGATCCATACTTTCTCGCCTTTTGAAGTCGGCAGCGCAAATGATGTACTGGTGCAGCAGCTGGCATCCGAGCTGCTGTTCGCGCATATCACCATCGCTTTTCTGGCATATGGCGCCTTTACGTTTTCCTTCATTCTCGCATTGCTGTATTTGCTCCAATACGATCTGCTGAAGAAAAAGCGGTGGGGAAAGCGGTTAAGACGCCTGGGCGATTTGGCGGGCCTGGAGAAAACAGCTCATTTCTCGAATGTGATCGGAGTATCGCTCCTGTTTTTCTCGCTTGTTCTTGGTCTGGGATGGGCTCATATTAAGATTCCGGGAATCTTCTGGCTCGATGCGAAAATCCTCGGTTCTTTTTTTGCATTGCTGATTTACGCTGCCATCATCTTCATCAAAGTCAAAAAGCAAGTGTATGGGAAAACAATCGCTTATTGGAATATTGGCGCATTCCTTATTGTACTCGTGAATTTCTTTTTATTTGACAGTTTATCAACCTTTCATTTCTGGTATGCATAGGAGGCTACTATGAGAAAAATTATCGTCGGTTCAAGAAGAAGCAAATTGGCATTAACACAAACAAACTGGGTGATCCAGCAGCTGAAAGATTTAGGTGCTCCATTCGAATTTGAAGTGCAGGAAATCGTCACAAAAGGGGATCGCATCTTGGATGTCATGCTTTCCAAAGTGGGCGGTAAAGGTCTGTTCGTAAAGGAAATCGAACATGCTTTGTTGACCAAGGAAATAGATATGGCAGTACACAGCATGAAGGATATGCCTGCCATTCTTCCTGAAGGGCTTATCATCGGCTGCATACCAGAGCGGGAAGACCATCGGGATGTCCTGATATCCAAGGAAGGCGAGCGTTTCGATCAGCTGAAGAAAGGCGCTGTCATCGGTACAAGCAGCCTGCGCAGAAGTGCACAGCTTCTTGCGGCCCGCCCGGATCTCGAGGTGAAATGGATCCGAGGAAATATTGACACAAGAATCCAGAAATTAAAAGAAGAAGACTACGATGCGATTATTCTTGCGGCCGCTGGTCTTTCACGGCTTGGGTGGAGTGCTGATACCGTCACTCAATTCCTGGATCCGGAGTTATGTCTGCCGGCAATAGGGCAGGGAGCTTTGGCGATCGAGTGCAGGACGGATGATCAGGAACTCCTCGATGGATTGAAGTTATTGGAATGTGATGCTACGGCCCGTACCGTACTTGCGGAAAGAGTCTTTCTCCACGAAATGGAAGGAAGCTGTCAAGTGCCGATTGCAGGCTATGCCACGCTGAATGATAAGGAAGAAATCTGTTTGACGGCATTGGTCGCCAATCCGGATGGGACTGTCATTTTGAAGGAAGAGGTAAGAGGAAAATCCCCTGAAGAAGTCGGAAGAAAAGCAGCTTTCTTATTGAAGGAAAAAGGTGCTCAAGATTTGATCGATCAAGTCAAAAAAGAAAATGGGCAGCAATGAAACCTTCCTCTGTTCTACAAGGGAAACACATATTGACCACTAGGTCCGATGAAGCGATCATTTCCTTTGCCGAATGGGTGACGGAAGCAGGCGGAATATGCAGCAATATACCTCTTGTCGGTTTTTCGAGTGTGACGCTCTCAGAGCAGGAAAGAAACAAACTGTTGAACATCAGTGAGTACGATTGGATTATACTGACAAGCAAAAATGGTGTCGAGTATTTTTTCAAACAAATGGAGACAGGAACGGACCTGCCGCATGTAGCTTGTATCGGTGATAAAACCGCCGCTGCCCTTCTGGAGCACGGTATAACGCCGCAATTCATCCCAAGCGAATTTGTTGCGGAAAGTTTTGCGGCAGAGTTCTTGCCTATGCTGAAGAAGCAATCGAAAGTGCTTGTCGCCAAAGGGAATCTGGCCAGGGATTATATTAAAGAAATCCTTTGTGACAGCGGCCATACTTGCGATGAAATCATCCTGTATGAAAACAGATTGCCTGATGGAAGCGAGGAGGCTCTGACAGCTCACCTTCATGCACAAAGCTTTGACGTGATCGTTTTCGCAAGTTCCTCTGCTGTAAGCAATTTCACGCGGATTATTAATGAGAAGGGACTTCTGGATAATATCGACAGATCTCTTATCGCTTGTATCGGTCCTGTTACAGCACGGACAGCTGTACAAAACGGCTTATACGTCGATATATGTGCCGATACATATACGATGGAAGGACTATTTGAGAGCATTATAGATTCACTACATAATAGGCAGGAGGAATAAAAGATGACCAATATCGAATTTGCAAGACATAGAAGGCTCAGACAAAATAGCGGAATCAGGGCGCTGGTCAGGGAAACAAAAGTAAGTGTGGATGATTTCATTTACCCGATTTTCATCGCTGCAGGGAATAATGTGAAGAATGAAATCCGGTCGATGCCGGGAATCTATCAATTCTCTTTGGATAATCTGCTGCAAGAAGTGGAAGAAGCGGTAGATTTGGGAATCAAAGCGATCATTTTGTTCGGAGTGCCTTTTGAAGAAGAGAAAGATGAAGTCGGTACTGGGGCATTCAGCCATAATGGTCTTGTACAGCAAGGGACAAAACTGATCAAAGAGAAATTCCCGGATGTATTGGTCATCGCCGACACATGTCTCTGTGAATATACAGACCACGGCCATTGCGGGCTTGTGGAGAACGGCGAGATCGTGAACGATGCGTCATTGGAATACTTGGTGAAGACGGCGGTCAGCCAGGCGGAAGCTGGGGCGGATATCATCGCTCCCTCCAATATGATGGACGGCTTTGTCGCAGCGATCCGGACAGGACTTGATGAGGCTGGTTATACAAACATCCCGATTATGGCGTATTCCGTTAAGTATGCTTCTTCGTTCTATGGTCCGTTCCGTGATGCCGCTAATGGAGCACCTCAATTCGGAGACAGGAAGTCGTATCAGATGGATCCGGCAAACCGTACAGAGGCGATGCGGGAAGCGGAATCGGATACAGCAGAAGGCGCCGATTTCCTCATTGTCAAACCGGGGCTTGCCTATTTGGATATCATTAGAGATGTGAAAAATCATTTCCTTCTTCCGATTGTGGCTTATAATGTCAGTGGGGAATACAGCATGGTGAAAGCGGCTGCCGCGAATGGGTGGATCGATGAACAAGCGGTCATCCTTGAAATCTTGACAGGATTCAAACGCGCTGGAGCAGATTTAATCATAACCTATCATGCGAAGGAAGCGGCATCTTGGCTGCAAGACAAGTAAACAGCCCTATATAAAGGAGAGAATGAGAATTGAGAACCTACGATAAATCGAAACAGGCATTCAAAGAAGCGATGACTTTGCTTCCGGGCGGCGTAAACAGCCCGGTTCGTGCTTTCAAATCTGTGGATATGGATCCGATCTTCATGGAGCGGGGGCAAGGGAGCAAAATCTATGATATCGATGGCAATGAATATATCGACTATGTGCTGTCATGGGGTCCTCTTATTGTGGGACATGCCCATCCGGAAGTGACGGAAGCCTTAAAGAAAACAGCAGAAACAGGGACAAGCTTCGGTGCTCCGACATTGCTTGAGAATAAACTTGCGCAGCTGATCATTGACCGTATTCCTTCTATGGAAATCGTACGGATGGTTTCTTCCGGTACAGAAGCGACCATGAGCGCGCTTCGTCTTGCACGTGGATATACAGGCCGCGATAAAATCCTTAAATTCGAAGGATGTTACCATGGGCATGGCGATTCTCTTCTCATAAAAGCAGGATCGGGTGTGGCGACTCTCGGCTTGCCTGACAGCCCGGGAGTGCCCGAAGGAGTCGCTTCAAACACGATCACGGTTCCTTATAATGATCTGGAAAGCGTCAAATATGCATTCGAGCAGTTCGGCGAGGAAATCGCAGGAGTCATTGTCGAGCCAGTTGCCGGGAATATGGGAGTCGTTCCGCCAGTGGATGGCTTTCTGCAAGGATTGCGCGATGTGACGACCAAATACGGCGCCTTGCTGATTTTCGATGAAGTAATGACCGGTTTCCGTGTGGATTATAACTGTGCAAGCGGCTATTTCGGCATTGATCCCGATATTACTTGCCTAGGCAAGGTTGTCGGGGGAGGTCTTCCGGTAGGCGCCTATGGAGGCAAGGAAGAAATCATGAAGCAGATTTCTCCAAGCGGACCAATTTATCAGGCCGGCACCCTCTCCGGAAATCCGATGGCGATGACTGCCGGGTATACGACACTGAGTTTGTTGAAGCCGGAAGACTACACGGAATTCAGAAGGAAAGCGGACATTTTGGAAACGGGAATCAGCAATGCTGCGAAAAAGTCCGGAATTCCATGTTCCTTCAATCGTGTCGGTTCAATGGTCGGTTTCTTCTTCACAAATGAAGATGTGATCAACTATGACAAAGCGAAAACATCAGACTTGAAATTGTTCGGTGCTTATTATAAAGAAATGGCGGATAACGGTATCTTCCTTCCGCCGTCCCAATTCGAAGGGCTATTCCTATCCACTGCCCACAGCGATGAGGATATCCAGAAAACAATCGCTGCTGTCGAGAAGTCCTTTGAAGCACTGAGCCAAAAAAGATAAACATTCAAAGAAGAACCGTTAAAGATTTGCGGTTCTCTTTTTTTATGAGTCTAATGTAAGGAGGAGTTGAATAAGCAGATGGCATGTCGTTAGGAAAGTTCTGGTTAATCTGGTAAACTTATAATAAAAGAAAAACACTGCGTATAATCAGGATTGTTCAGAGAAAAGGGGAGAATGATTCCTTATGCAGACATCAATAAGGCGGATATTAGAAACAGCCGTCATACAATTTTTCAAGTGCAAATAGAAGCGATTTGCAACCGCTATTATTCAGCTGGATGGAACCAGGCCCCTTAACGAAGCATATGAATGTCAACTTTATCTTCTAAGACTTTCAGAAATTTTACTGCTTTAAATATTGTATGACCGAAAAGATGTTTCTCACTCCGCGCTCATTCAGGAGGGAATAATGAAAAAAAAGAGCACTGCCTTGCTTGTTGCCATCATCTTGATTCTTCAGTTTTTCATGCCATTCGGAACGTCGTCTGTGACTGCAGCGGAATTGAAAGACGTGGACAACCACTGGGCCAATAAAGAAATCAAGAAACTCATCAGTATGGGTGTCATAAATGGATATGAAGACAATACCTTCAGGCCCGGTGCCGATGTCACCAGGGGGGCTTTTGCGGCATTCCTTGTGAGGGCGCTTCAACTCCCTGAGGGGACAGATGCCTTTAAGGATGTTCCGAAAACAAGCCGGTTGTATAAAGAAATTGCTGCTGCCAAGAAAGCAGGCATCATTTTGGGAACTGCCGATGGAAAAGCCTTGCCTGATGAGAAAATCACAAGAGCCGATGCCGCGGTTATGATCGACAGGACAATGCAGCTCAAAGGGAATTATACCGAAACGACAGAACTCACATATGAGGATGCCGGCTCTGTTCCGAAATATGCGCTGGAATCGATCAAAAGAATGACGCATTATAAGATCATACTCGGAACAAGTGAAAACCGTATCGATGCCCGCAGCACAGCGACTCGTGCACAGTCCGCCGTCTTCATTTACCGGATGCTCGATCTTTTGGATCTTCTGGATGAAGATGGGGAAGAGCCGCCGGCGGTTGATCCAGTCCCGAGCGCACCAGGAAATGCATCCAATATTAACCCTTCCCATATCAAAGTAGACCTGGGGGACGGAAATGAAGTTCAAGTAAAGATGAATAATGCCGGGGTTCCTTTGACGTATATCAAAAAAAGGACCACAACCCATATTAATTCAACCGATCATCATTACGATTATCATTTAGGGAAAGCGTCCAATCCGCTTGGGAAATTCACCTTGACGCTGAGAAGAATTGATAATGGAGATACATTCATCTTCACCAAATTTGTTCATAATGGCGACAATAATTACACTGCGGCTATCATTCTGCCATTTTCGGATATTGAGCGGACCAAAATGCAAAGAATCGATTCCTATGGAAAAGTAAAACAGGAACATAACGGGACATTCGGTGTCAATCCTACCTCTCATCCGATCGGTATGCTTGAAGCTGTCGGCACCGACGGCTCTGTCAAAAGTATGATGTTAAGCAAGAACTATACTTCTGTGCACCGCGAGGCTGTTTACAGCAGCAGCCGTAAATCAGTTATCAGGGAATTCAAGGAGGAGCATGAGAGCTATCAAGCAAACCTCGATCCTTCTTCGAAGAAACTGAATGTGAACTTGAATATGAAGGTGACCAGCAAGAATATTTCAGAGAGCTGGGTAATGCTGTCCAACGAAGAGCTTTTCCAGCAGCAGAAATATGTGGATTATTGGTTCCAGAAAAGTGTATTGGAGTTTGAATCGCTCAACAGCTGGTATACGGAAGCCGGTCCTTACACGAAGCTCCCATGGTCGATTGAACCAGGCTACCAAATGGGCTTTGGCCGCAATCTTGGCCAGGTGCAGGGCGGAATCTATCTGACCGCTTACAACGGAAGCAAGGAAAGATATTTCTACAATCTCGTGATGAACTCTATTGCAGATCTGGACGTCTTCTCCAATGGGGCCATCACGAAAGGCGATGTGCCCGTTTTCCAAACGGAGTATACGAGCACATGGCTGAAAAAAGCGTATGGGACGGAAGCTCCGTATATTGATACGAGATTGAATGAGAATGCGGCATTGTTCCTGCAGAATGCCGGTCAGATTTTTGACATTCCGCAGCTGTCGAATGCGAATGAAATCTATGCGAATTTCCTTGTTCAGCAAAAGGAAATAGGCAATATCATCAAAGTGACACAAAGCACGCACTTGATTGCAGACTACTATTCACCAAAAGGGAAAACGACCCATGTGTCGCTGAATCATGCGCTGGGTGAGATGCGCTTCCTCCTGGAAACATACAGGACCAGCAAAAATGAAAAATATCTGAAGACAGCACGCGAACTGCAAGGTGCCATTGAATATCTGTATCCTCGCTGGGTGCGTCCGAACGGAGATTTATGGTACCAAGTGAACGGCAAACTTGAATTCACCGGTAATGATTATCAATGGCTGACACTAGTTGACCTGCTTCTTTCACAGCAGCTGTTTGAGGATATGGGTATGAAGCGGAGTGCGATATTCGATCAAATGATTACGACCAAAACGACATACTTAGTCAATAACAAGCTGGAAATCAAAGACATGGCCATCAAGTTATTGGTAGAGCAAGGTTTTGGTTCATTAATTGATGGATACACAAATATTTCCGCTGCATCCGCAGTCGAAGAAGAAATAAACGAAAAGAGCGAACAGATCATCGAAGAGCTCTATGAATGAGAATGAAGAAACCCCGCCATATGCTGCGGGGTTGTTTTTGGTTATTCGGAGGAAATACGATAATCCTTCCGCTGCTTCAAGGAATTGTAATAATGACATTGAGAGGTACATAGCTTAATAATGATAATTACAGTTTTTTAAGTGTTCGAGAGGAGGAGTACGGTTTGACCAGTCCAAACCAATCGTTTTTACGATTTTCATTAGAAGAGTCTATATGGTTTCCGCACGGGCATGGAGTAGTTGATTTATATTCGCTCTCGATTGAACCGCTTGTGGAAATTACGGAAGAGAATCATTATGTGAACATCCGCGGTTATCTGGAAGTGACAGGGGAATATGGCGGAGAGGGCGGATTGGAAGTGGAAGAGGAAGAGGAGCTTCCAGCTGCCGGGAATGTTTCACAAATATATGTTCAGAAAGTTGATTACCGGGAGGAGGATGGCCTGTTCCAATTCTCTCACCATTTTCCCGTTGATATAAGCGTGCCAACGAGGAGAGTGGAAGACCGGGAACTGGTTGAGGTGGAAATTTCTTCATTTGATTATCATATGCCGGAAAATACATGCATCAAACTGATCGCCGACTTATTGATTACAGGTGTCTATGATGTTATACCGTCTGAGCAGTCACAACCCTTTATGCCGGAGTTTCAGACTTCTTATGGAAGGCTGCATTCAGCTGAAGCCGACAGCGCGGAGGCGGAGGGGGCGGGTGAAGAAGTGTTCGAGTCATTTGAAGATTCCACACTCAGTGGACCGCCAAGGGAAGAGTCGGCCGCGATAAAAGAGATTCCGCCATTTGTCCCGTTCGCAAATCAACAACCGGAGCAGGAAATGCCGGTTTTTCAAACTTCTTATGGCAGGCTTCATCAGGCCGAAGCCGGCAATGCGGGGGAAGAAGCGGAGGAGACAGAAGAAGCTTTCGAGTCATTCGAAGCTTCCGCAGTCAGTGAACTGCCGAGAGAAGAATCTGCCGCCATAAAAGATATCCCTCCATTTGTCCCGTTCGCAAATCAATTGCCGGTATTCAGTCCTTTCACGATTCCATCCCTTCCCCCGGATTACGGAAAGGATGATAGGAAGCCGGTCGTACAATCATATGATGAAGCAGCCGGCAATGAGAAAGAGATGAGTGAAAGCTCCTATCAGGAAATACCTTTGTCGACATTCGAAAGTTCCGTGGAGACAGCTCCTCATGCGGCGCTCGATAAGGAAGCGGTTTCGCCGCGTGCTAAAGAGGAGTACACCGTAATGGATGGTGAAAGTACTTCAATTGTCCCGGAACGGCTGAATGAAGCCGGTCCAGAAAGCACAATCCATGCGGCTTATCAAGAGAGTCCGATTCAAGCGTCCGCAAATCCGGAATCCTTTGAAAGTATGCCGGTACCGGCGGAAGAACCACGGACGGAAACTGCACTGGAACAGGAAAGGATGATGATCCACACCAATGCGCAGCAATCTGTGGATTCGACCGACGGCCAAGGGAATAATAATAAGTCCGTCAGTCTGATGGATTATTTCTCCGCCAAGGAAGCGGCGCCCGCTGCCAAGATGAAGGTTTGCATTGTTCAGGCTGGAGAAACCCTTTCCGAAATCGCAAATCGGTATGAAGTTGCCAAGCATGAACTGTTGTTGTCCAATCATTTGAATGATGAGAGTGATGTACAGGAAGGGCATGTATTGTATATCCCTTTTTCAATGGCCTATAAATAATGATCCCGCCTGATAATATATATTAGCGCTTCTTGAGGGCTTTGGATAAAACCAGCCTACAATAAGCTGGTTATTTGCAGCAAAACCTGGGAAAGGAGTGTGAGGGAGCTGGATACAAGCAGAAACATTCCGGTGGAGGTACAGGAAGTGATGAAGGCATATATGCTGCAAGTCCACTATACAGAGTCCTTCGGCCGTATTTATAAAGTGTATACAGATCAAGGCGTATATGCTTTAAAGAGCATTGCTCCGGAACACCGGATGGACTTTGTGCGGCATGTCCAGCGCCTGTACCAAAAAGGGTATAATCGAGCGGTTCCTGTTTATATCACCCAGGATGGAAGATACGGCGTATTGCATGAGAATCGGCTGTATTACTTGATGCCTTGGCTGACGGATGAGGAGTCCGGTGAACGGAACGAGAAGCATCTGCGGATGTTCCGGGAACTTGCCCGCATCCACACCATTTCCGTGAAAGAAATGGAGGTGGATCCGGAGGAAAGGGAAGTCCATTATGATCAGACAAATGAATTATGGGAGAAGCAGCAGGAATTCGCTGAGGAGTTCGCCAAAGGATGCGAGCGGAAGTGGTATATGTCCCCTTTTGAATTGATGTACTGCTCCTATCATCTCGATGTCTCCCAAGCATTGTCCTATTCCCTTAAGAAGCTGAAAGATTGGTATGACAACACGAAGGAGGAAGACAAAGTCAGGACAGCTGTCATCCATGGAAAGGTGTCTGTACGGCATTTTCTTATGAATGAAAGAGGATTCGGCTATTTCATCAATTTCGAAAATGCCAGGCAGGCTCCCATTCATTTTGATTTACTGCCCTTTTTCGTGAAATATTGCAATACGTATCCGATTCAATGTGATCAATGCGTGGAATGGCTGTATCATTACAAGAAACATTTCAGGCTTAAAGAAGAGGAAATGCTGCTTTTCCTGAGTTACTTGGCATATCCGGGGACGATGATCCAGACTTTGAAGGACTACAGTGAACGGAAATATGAATATAAGTCCGAATACCAATATGTAAAACAATTGCAAAGGAATTACTGGCAGCTGAAGAACATAGAATACTTAGTCATGAAAATCGAGGAAAGGGAAGCTGCCATCAAAGCGGCACAGGAAGCAGCGGCTGAGCAGCAGACATAAAGAAGAACAGCGGCATATGGATAAACCCGTGCCGCTGTTTATTTTTGTAATGGTCTCTCATAAGATATTGAATTGCAGGCAGAAGGCAAGCGTCAGCAGCAGAAAGAAAAACAATACATCAAACGGAGTCGGGAAGAAGAAAGTACGGATTCCTTGAAAAACACAAAATGGGATGACAAAGGGACTGCATATATTCCGTAAAGCTCGAAACCAGGCTGGTTTTTGGTATGGATTGAAATTCCTTTTCAAGACCATCGATCCTTTCGCTTTCTAGGCTCCTAACATTGTATGAAACCAGGCGGAATTGGTGAGGATAGGAATGGACGAATGCCTTTTTTTATATAATTTATAGGATTCGTGACATCCGTTATTGACGGGAAGAGGCCATATTCTGTAATATAGGAATAACATCATAATAGGAATAGCGATGAACGGGAGGAGTACGCTTGAATTCTGCTTCAAGAGAGAAAAGCCATTTGCTGAGAGGCTTTTTAAGCTAAGAGCGAGCGGAAGTAGCCCAGGAGCTGCTTTTATGAACGAACAGTAGTAAAAGCCGGTGCAGAGCCGTTATTGATTTGAGCGCTGAATAAATGTGTGCGATTTATTCGGAATAAAGGTGGTACCGCGAATTGAACTCTCTTCGTCCTTTTTATAGGAAGAGAGTTTTTTTATGTGCAAATAACCGATCGGGAGGAAATGAAGGATGAATAATGATCAAACAGCTATGCCGACGAAGTATGATCCGCAGGCGATTGAAACAGGCAGATATGATTGGTGGGTGAAAGGCGGTTTCTTCGAAGCAAAGAGCGATGAAACGAAAGACCCTTACACAATCGTCATTCCGCCTCCTAATGTCACCGGCAAGCTTCATTTAGGGCATGCTTGGGACACAACACTTCAAGATATTTTGACAAGAATGAAAAGGATGCAAGGCTATGACGTATTATGGCTTCCTGGAATGGACCATGCGGGTATCGCAACCCAAGCGAAGGTAGAAGAGAAGCTTCGTAATGAAGGCGTAAGCCGTTACGATCTTGGCCGTGAGAAATTTGTGGAAGAAACATGGAAATGGAAAGAAGAATATGCAAGCCATATTCGTGAACAGTGGGCAAAGCTCGGACTCGGGCTTGATTATTCCCGTGAACGCTTCACATTGGACGCTGGATTATCGGAAGCTGTTAATGAAGTCTTCGTTTCTTTGTATGAAAAAGGTTTGATCTACCGCGGAGAATACATCATCAACTGGGATCCTTCCACGAAAACGGCATTATCCGATATTGAAGTAATCTACAAAGATGTTCAAGGTGCCTTCTATCATATGGAATATCCATTGACGGACGGCTCTGGAACAATCGAAATCGCGACGACACGTCCGGAAACGATGCTGGGCGACTCCGGTATCGCTGTTCACCCGGAAGATCCGCGTTACAAACATCTGATTGGAAAAACAGTGACATTGCCGATCGTCGGCCGCGAAATCCCGATCGTGGGAGACGACTATGCCGACATGGAATTCGGATCCGGTGCAGTAAAAATCACTCCTGCCCATGACCCGAACGATTTCGAAGTCGGCAACCGTCATGATCTGGAACGGATCCTTGTGATGAATGAAGACGGCACAATGAATGATAAAGCCGGCAAATATAAAGGAATGGACCGCTTTGAATGCCGCAAGCAAATCGTGAAAGATCTTCAAGAATTGGGTGTACTCATCAAAATTGAAGAGCGCATGCATTCTGTAGGTCATTCTGAACGCAGCGGCGCAGTCGTTGAACCATATTTGTCCACACAATGGTTTGTCAAAATGCAGCCGCTTGCCGATGAGGCGATTGCCCTTCAAGAGAAAGAAGGAAAAGTCAATTTCGTGCCTGACCGTTTCGAGAAAACATACCTGCGCTGGATGGAAAACATCCGCGATTGGTGTATTTCACGCCAATTATGGTGGGGCCACCGAATCCCTGCTTGGTACCATAACGAAACAGGAGAAGTGTATGTAGGCAAAGAAGCACCGGCTGATAAGGAGAACTGGACACAGGATACGGATGTGCTGGATACTTGGTTCAGCTCTGCATTATGGCCGTTCTCTACAATGGGCTGGCCGGATACCGATAAAGAAGACTTCAAGCGTTATTATCCGACCGCGGCACTTGTAACCGGCTATGATATCATCTTCTTCTGGGTATCTCGTATGATTTTCCAAGGAATTGAATTCACTGGCGAGCGTCCGTTCAAAGATGTATTGATTCATGGTTTGGTGCGTGACAGCGAAGGACGTAAAATGAGTAAGTCACTCGGAAACGGTGTCGATCCGATGGATGTTATCGCGAAGTACGGTGCCGACTCACTTCGTTACTTCCTATCGACAGGAAGTGCGCCAGGACAGGATCTTCGCTTCAGCATCGAGAAGGTGGAGTCTGTCTGGAACTTCTCCAATAAGATCTGGAATGCTTCCCGCTTCGCGCTGATGAATATGGATGGTTTGACATACGAGGAAATCGATTTGACAGGCAAGAAATCAACTGCGGACAAATGGATCCTGACTCGTCTGAATGAAACGATCGAAACAGTGACAAGACTTGCCGATAAGTATGAATTCGGTGAAGTGGGCCGGGTATTGTACAACTTCATTTGGGATGATTTCTGCGATTGGTATATCGAAATGGCGAAACTTCCGTTATATGGAGAGGATGAAGAAGCGAAGAAAACGACTCGTTCCATCCTTGCCTATGTGCTTGACAATACAATGAGGCTGCTGCATCCATTCATGCCGTTCATAACAGAGGAGATTTGGCAGAACCTTCCTCATCAAGGGGAATCAATCACAACCGCTTCATGGCCGGCTGCAGATCCGTCATTATCGGATCACCAAGCGGCTGAAGAAATGAAGATGCTTGTGGAAATCATCCGTTCTGTCCGGAATATCCGTGCGGAAGTGAATACTCCTCTCAGCAAGAAAATCAACTTGATCCTGAAAGCTAAGGATGATGCGACAGCTTCAGCCCTGACGGCAAACAAAGGATACATTGAGCGTTTCTGTAATCCAGAGAACTTGACGATCGGCACTGTTGTCGAGGAACCTGGCCAAGCGATGACTGCTGTCATCACTGGCGTGGAAGTAATTCTTCCGCTTCAAGGTCTGATCAACATCTCCGAAGAAATCGCGAGACTGGAGAAAGAAGTGGAGAAGCTGAACAAAGAAGTGGAACGTGTTCAGAAGAAACTTGGCAATGAAGGCTTCGTGAAGAAAGCTCCTGCGAAAGTAATTGAAGAAGAACGTGCCAAGGAGAAAGACTATAGTGAAAAGAGAGCGGCTGTCATTCGACGAATTGAAGAATTGAAGCAGCTGTAATAAATGAAAGAGGCAATCCAGCAAGATCGGATTGCCTCTTTTGTTAAAGACATCTCTCCATTGTATGATATAGAAGCAGATGAATGAATGGATAAAACACAATAGATTGGAGAACTTCTTATGCTAGCCAAGATTGAAGATTTATATGATTATTTTTCAAAAAGAGAAAGGAAATTCGGAATGAATTTCGGTTTGGAAAGAATGAATGAGCTGCTGGAAGAAATGAATGCTGATCACAGTTCATTGAAATATGTCCACTTTGCCGGGACGAATGGAAAAGGCTCGACCCTGCATTTCCTGAAAAAAATACTGGTGGAAGCGGGATATCGTGTCGGAACCTTCACCTCCCCGCATATTGAGACAGTGCAGGAGCGGATCATGATCAATGATGCGTATATCGCGGAAGAAGATTTCCTGCGCTTGTTCAATGAAGTCATCCATCATGTCGACCGTATGGAAGGGAAAGAGATCTTCCCGACGCAATTCGAAATATTAACGGTCATCGCCTTACTCTATTTCGAAGAGCAGAAGCCGGATATCGTACTGATGGAAACGGGTCTTGGAGGCCGTCTCGATTCAACGAATGTCATTCAGCCGCTTCTATCGGTCATTACCACTGTGTCCATCGATCATACGAATGTGCTGGGTACCACATTGGAGGAAATCGCATTCGAGAAAGCGGGCATCATCAAGCAAAAGGCGGACGTCATCACCGGGGTGGACAGCAAGGAAGCTTTGGATGTTATCCGGGAAAAAAGCAAGGACACGGGCAGCCGGCTATTCGTTCTTGGCGAGGATTTCCTGTGCACAGACAGGAATTCACTGGCGGAGGGGGAAAGTTTCGCCTTCCGATATCAAAAGACGTATTTGGAAGACCTCAGGATTTCCATGATCGGGAGACATCAGACAAATAATGCCGCACTCGCTGTAATGACAGCAATCCACCTGAATGAGGAGCATGGTTTCAACATCGGAGAGAAACAGATTCGGACAGGTTTGAAGCAGGCGAACTGGAAAGGAAGACTAGAAACGATGTCGGCACATCCGACAGTCATTGTCGATGGCTCCCATAATGAGGAAGGGGTCAAAGCATTGGTGGACACGATTGAAAGACGATTCCCGGAGAGCCGCCGAATTTTTGTATTGGCTACTTTGGCTGATAAAGAGAATGATAAGATGGTTTCGTGTGTGGAATCGGCTGCGGACAGAATCATTTTCACAGAATTCGAAGCCGAGCGCGCAATAACCGCTGAAAAGTTAGCCTCCTTTTCCAATACTGCGGAATATAAGGTGATTCCGGATTGGCGGAAAGCGGTCGAGGAAGGACTTGGCAGCTTGAGCGAAGAGGATGTGCTGATTGTCACCGGTTCTCTTTATTTCCTTTATTATACGAGACCTTTCATCCGGAATAAGCTGAGTGAAAAATAAATAATAAAAATAATAGGAAAATAGGTTCATAAAAAAGTAAAAAATAGAATAAAATGGTATAATATACTTATATCTAATGGTGGGAGGAGACATTATGAAAGTCGGGAAGATCAGAGTGTTCTTCATAAAAGTCGCTTGGCTGTGCATCCTTCCATACGGAATATGGATGATCTTTGGAATATATCCGCCTCCTCCCCAATCCGGAATAGTCGATATACTGGCATTTTTGCTTTTGATCATTATATTGGCTATTTTTCCGGTGACCATCAATAAGACACCAATTTTGTTTATTCAAGGGGTATCCCTTGCTGCATTTCTGACATTCGGCCTCTTTGTGGAAGTACTGCTGACACAGGCAGCCATCCTTGCCCTTACCATTAAGGTAAGAGTATGGGAAGTCGCATGGATCCGTATACCGATCAATATGCTGATGTTCTTCCTCATTTCTGTAATGAGCAGTTTGGCATATTATTGGTTTGGGGGAAGCACAGACCCTGCAGAGATACTGAGCGCGGCCAATCTTTGGCCGGTCCTTGCATATATCCTCACCTATTTCGCCGTAAACCAATTATTGATTTTCTTCATTGTCCTTTACATATATAAGAAAGACCGGGAGCTTTGGGGAAGAGATATCCTGTGGGAAATGCTCTGCTCGATTATCGTTTTCCCGATCGGTCTCGCATTATTCGCTTTGTATCAAAAGATCGGATCAGCGGCTGTATTATGCATCGGAATTCCGCTTGTCTGTCTTGCGGTCATTATGCAGACCTATTATTCATCTATCCGGATCAATGAATATTTACATAAGGCGGGGGAAATCAGCCGTGAGCTCGCAGAAAGGCTGACTGTCCATGAAGTGCTGCGTCTTTTCGCGGACAGGGTCTCCTCGATGTTCCAAGCGGATCATCTCCAAGTCTTTAACGTCACTGATGATTCTGAATTGGAGTTCCTTATCGGCAGTGATGCAGATTCATCTTTACGTACCGAAAAGGAAATGGCAGCCTATAGCGATATTTGCCGTAAATCCTATTCTTCCAATAACATCCTGCTCTTTCATGATAAAGCGAGCTGGTCAAGATTCACAAAGGATTCCCTTGATGAAATCGAGACAGAGAGCTTGATGGTTCATCCAATCATAAGAAATTCCAATGTTGTGGGCGTCCTCTTACTCGGAAGCGAAAGAAAGAGAGCTTTCGAGAAATTTCAGAAGACCATTTTGGATATTCTTTGCTCCAGCTTTGCCATCGCAATCGAAAATGCAAAACACTATGAAGAAACGAAACGTAAGAGTGAACATTGCTCCCTTACAGGAGCATATAATCATGGACATATGAAAGGAATGCTGGAGAGATATTTCTGGATGCGGAAAAATGGTCAAATGCAAAATGTTTCTGCGGTGTTGATCGATTTGGACCATTTCAAGAACATCAATGATACGTATGGACACGAAAACGGAGATATTGTCCTTGTCGAAATGACGAAAAGGATGCAGAAGCTGACCGAAGGAAAAGGAATGGTCTTCCGCTGCGGAGGAGAGGAATTCCTGATTCTTCTTCCGGAACATACCGAACAGGAAGCGTTGTGCTTTGCTGAAGATTTGAGGAAACGAATTAGTGAAACTCCTGTATTGGCGGATGAATGCCTTGATGGAAAAGGCCAAGTTTCCATACAGGTCACCGCAAGCATAGGTGTGGCTGCTGCAAGTGAAGGGGATACGGATTCCCTTGAATTGATGAGAAATGCAGACAGCGCCATGTATCTTGGAGCGAAGAAAGCGGGAAGGAACCGTGTCGCGGTCTATCCATATATGTAATCCAACCATGATACCCTAAAGAATCACTAAAAAAGGATATGGAATTATATGGGTGTGTAATATATAGTGAGAATGTAGTGAGTTTACCTGGAGGTGAAATTTTTTGAAAAGAAGAAAGATTATATATATATCTGTACTGCTTTCTGTGCTCTTACTGCTCCAGCTTATGCCGCCATCCGGAAATGTTGATCTGCATGCATCCGCAGACGAAAACGAAAAGATGAAAATACTTGAAATTGTCGCTAAGACAAACGATTCTTCCGGGCTGACAAGATATCTTAGAGATATGTTTGACGTCACTACCCTTCCGATAAAGAAATTTGTTTCCCAACGAGACGAGCTGCACGGAAAATACGATATCATCGTTTTTTCCGAAGGGGATTACGCAGTCAGGGGAGTGAATAAGAAAGAACACAATACCACTTCTGTCATGAATGATATCACGGAACTCAGGGTGAATGAAATCATAGATTACTATATCAATAAAGGCTTGCCGGTCGTGCTTCCTGAAAGCAGCATGACAGAACACAAAACCGGCAAGCTCTACAAACAATTATATATACCACACAAACACAAAACTAATGTGATAATATATGAAAATGTGTTAGATCTTTGGTCTTATTTATATAAATTCAACGGCAGCAAACGTCCGAATATGGAATTGACAAGACAGCCTGATGCAATTGAGCCATATAAACCAGGCGATGTCCTATCCTTTTCTTTCAAAGCCTTGAAGCCGACGGATCTTCGCTCTGGGGAGCTGAAAGCTCTTTTGTACATCGATTCCGATTTCAATGACCGGTATGATGAAACCGAAATCGTGATGGAGCAGCAGGTCACATCCGCTGAAACCTCCTTAGCTTATAAACTGCCGAAAGGGTACTCCGGTATCCGTAACTGGAAGCTTGAATTCGTCGATGAACTATCGACTTTGAAAGATTATGAGACCGGACGAATTAAGTATAAAGATATCCAAGTGGATATCAAGGTGCTTCAAGTCATGCCGGGTTCCAATTCTTCTTCCAGTCTGAAGGAAGGAAAGAATATGAATCAATCATATTTAAACAAACCGGGCGAATATTCCATCGATATAGAAGCCGTCCAGATGAATCAGTTCAATAATAACCGACACCATCATATAAACGGCAATAAAGATATGCTGATCTTCGGTTTCGGCGACAGCTACAATGTCAATGCGAAATTATCGGAGACTGCGGCTGAATCGGTGGAGGATTTCATCGATTCCAAGCAAAGTGTCATGTTCACGCATGATACGGTCTTCATGAAGAATTCTTCAGATCACAATGTTTGGGTTCAGAAGTTCAAAGGACCAACAGGCCAGCTGGAGCCAAGGACTGATTTAGGACTGAATGCACCGAATACGTCCAAAAACACAGCCAAGGTCAACGACGGACTGCTAACCTCCTATCCAAATCCTTTAGGAGATACTATCTCAGTAGCGACGACACATAATCAATATTTCACTTTGAATCTGGAAGACCCGGAGGTGACGCCTTGGTTCAATATCTCCGGATCGAGCCGTGATATCAATGATTCTTACAACCATTATTATATGTACACGAAAGGCAATATCACGTATTCCGGGACCGGTCATACGTCAACAGGCTTTCCGGCTGAAGAGCAGCGCCTGTTCGTCAATACGATGTACCGGGCCTTTCTCGGGGCGAACCATGCTCCCGTCATAACCGTCAATCATCCTGCGGAAAACAGTATCATTCCATCCAATCAAGATATTATGCTTCAATATAAATTGGAGGATTTCGATCTGAAAGATAAATTGCTGGACACCAAAGTCTTTCTGAACGAAAAGGAAGTATACAGCGAGAATGGTGTGCCGAAAGACAGCGTGCTGGATGTCGCTTTAAAGCATCAGCTGCCGAACGGCGGGGATGCCGTCATCCGCATCGAGGCCACCGACAAAGACAATGCGAAAGCCGAAAAGACGATCGAGGTCAAAATTGTCAAGCTTGAAACCAATCTGGAAGTCATCCGGACAAGTAATGCGGCAAAGCCTTCAAAGGTTGGGGAACCCATTGAAATAAGCTATTTGGTTACACCGCAGGATATAACCGGCAATGCGGCGAAAAGCATCAAGACCCCGACGATTACAGTCGGCAGCCTGTTTTTGAGGGAGTCTTTTCCGGCAGGTCTCGAAGTAAATTTGCCTTCCAAAACAGGAACAATCGGTACCGGGTACCGGGTGGAAGAGAAGCTGCCTGATATCGTCTACACAAGGGTCGGGGATAAATTCGTTGCAAATCCGATTAAGCATAAAATCACTGTGATTCCGAAAGAGAAGAAGAATTATCTGCTCAATGAAAGTCTTTTGAACTATAAAGATGTGAACGGGCAGCATATCGATGCATCCTTCAATCCTTTGACATTCCAGGCAGATGTCCCGCTGGATCATATTCAGTTTCCGGCAAGCTATGTCCTGAATAAGGAATCATCCAAGAACTTTGCATTGGACCTGCTGCTCGAACCTCAGAATGCGGGCATCAAAGAAGTGAAATGGAGTGAAAGCAGCAACGGCAATGTACTGAAGCTCAATCCGGCGACGGGTACTGCAACAGCCGTCAGCAAAGGGGATACCATCATTACGGTGACGGTGACCGACGTTTTCGGAAATGTGCGGACGAAACAATCGCTCGTGACGGTACGGGTGCCGATCAAAAGTTTTGAGGCAGAAGATATTGTGCTGAACGTCGGGCAAGTCATGGCACTTCCGATCAAAGTCGACCCGCCTGAAGAAAGAAACAGTCTGGAAATCAAGCTGAATGATGAACGGATCGCTTCCATCCATAAGGAAAACTTCGAAATAAAGGGACTGGAACCGGGGGAAACAATCATGACTGTCTCCGGTGTCAATGAAAATAACGAAAAAATAACGAAAACGGTAAAAGTGACCGTCAACGATATTCTGATTGAGAACATCAGCGTTTCCCCTTCTCCTCTCTATATGAATAAAGGGGAGTCCAAACAGCTTACAGCCGTCATCTATCCTGCCAATGCGACGAATAAAGAGCTGATATGGGAATCTGAAGATCCAACAACCGCTGAAGTGGTAAAAGGACTTGTGACCGGGAAAAAGACAGGAATGACGATCATCACTGTCTATGATCAAAAGAAGCGTGTCAACAAGTCTGTAAATGTATATGTCGGCCAGCCATTAACAGGTATTTCTGTTCCGGAAGAGCTGACGATCCCGAAAGGCAAGAAGAAAAATATCGGAATGCAATATGAACCATCCGATGCGACCAATGTCGAAACCATCACCTATACAACAGAGAATCGATATTACGCGACGGTCGACAAAGACGGCAATGTGCTCGGAAGACGGTATGGGACAGTCGTCATCATAACGAAAGTGACGACAGAAGAAGGCAGTTCCTATACGAAGAGAACAACTGTCCGCATCACGGATGAAGCAGCCGGTGATCGGGGAACAGATTTATACTAAGAGAATCCTTGAAAAAACAGGCCGGCTGCAGCATCGGAGCCAGCCTGTTTTCTGATAGAGAGGAAGAATGCAGGTGAAAAAAAGGGGCATAGCGATTATTATAGCCGTCACTATAGGTTTGGCATTGACATTTTATTTCATATTCAGAGGTCCGAGTGAAGCAGAGTTAAGCGCATGGTCTGATGAATTGTTCAGCCATATCGAAAAAGGAGACAGCAAAAAGACAGCCGCTTTTCTGGAGGAACATCCAGAGGTCTTGAACAAAAAGAATGCGTATGGAGACACGCCTTTGGAAGCCGCACTTCATTCACAGTTTCTGCCTGTCGCAATCGTGCTGGCCGAGAAGGGAGCGGTGACGGATGCTTCGGCATTGCTTGAAGCTGTCCATTCATCGATGGATGCGATACAGATGGAAGGATGGAGTGAAGAGCAGCGGAAGGCAAGGGTCGGTTTGTTCAAGATGCTGATTGACGATCAGCGGAACAAAATTGACGCCAAAGATGATCAAGGAAACACAGCTCTTGCTCTCGCAGCATCAAAAGGAGATGCGGCAGTTGTAGAGCTTTTGCTGAAGAACGGGGCGGATGCTTCGATCCGGAATGACATCGGTCACCACGCTTTGCATGCAGCTGTCATAAAAGGGAATCTTTCCATTGTCCAACTGATCGCGGAGTATGATCGGCGGCTTCTCCGGAATGAGGGAGATCCTTTTTCTTTTCTTCATTTAGCTGTGGAGAACGGAAGAAAGGAACTGTATGATTATTTGCTCGAGCACGATACTGTCGGCATTGATCTGCAGAATGAAGAAGGGCAGACGGCGCTGTCACTGGCAGCTGCATATGGAGATCAGGAGACGGTTCGCTATCTGCTGGAAAAAGGTGCGGATAAAGCAATCAAGAGCAAGGATGGGATGCTTGCTCTTGATTATGCTAAACAATCCGACAACAGGGAAATCATCGCTTTGCTTCAATAAGAAAAGGGACCTATGACGTTTGCTGTCAGGTCCCTTTTGTCTTTTAAGGCTGTTTCATTTCAATCTTGTCTTCCACTGTGCCGAGGCGGTCGACCTTCGGCAGCGCATGAAGCTGATCAAGGAAGAGAAATTTATTATTCACGACATTCATCCTCGAATCTTCATGATTGGATTTTGGGGTGAAGAGAAGTTTGGCTCCGTCCTCGGCCACATTACCCCGGTAGGCATTCAGTACAAGATCATCATTCGAGAAAATGCCGCCATTCACTTTCACTAATGAACCTACTCCATATATATCCGCATTTTTTGTTGTATAGAGGAATCCATTTATGACTTGTTCCTCGTTTTGTGAGTCATCAAATTTATTGATCCTTGCTATCTCAAGCTCTCCATCGGTCAATAAGATGAAGGAAGGCCGATTATTCTCCTGGCCGGTCTGTCCGTTGATATCAACATTGTTCAGTGTCGTGTCTCCGAGAGAATACAGGACGGAAGCAAGTGATAATTCTCCCGAAATCTTCACTTGCCCGGTCACAAGGATATTGGCCCGGATTGTCATAGGCGTGCTGCCGGCATTCTCAAAATAAGCATCCCCATTGATTATGAGCCAGTCATTTTTCCCGAGAGTGATGTTATTTGTATCGACATAGGCATCTCCCTCAAAGTAATAGCCTGTGGCTCTCTGGTTATCATTATTTTGTTGGCTGTTGTTAAGCTCGTCGAATGATTCGATAATTTTGAGACCCGCCACGCTTCGGTATTTCCCGGTTAACTTTGCTTGAATGGTCCCTTGGTCCATATCCCTGTCGAAGTCACTTTTGCTGAAACCATTGCCATGCAGTTTCTCGACAAAGGTTTGATATAGGTCCACATCGATGAATTCGCTGTCTGTCATATTGTAAGCGGCAGTGCCGTGACTGAAGGCGTCTATTGGCGTCAATACTTTATTCCATGCTGTCGGGATCCGCTTGTGATTGTCTTCGTAGCAAGGAGAGACGCTTTTACAAAGAAAAAGATCTTTCCCTTCGACTGTCACGTCGCTGATGTCTACAATGGCAGGCAGTTCTGTTTTCACGGTCCGTGTCGTGTCATGATAAATATAGTTGGCATTATTGCTTATAAATAAAGCATCACGGGCATATATGCCGCCATCCACCGTCAGTGACCCGTTAATGGTGAGTGTCCTTCTCGATCCGGCAGCATACTTCAGGAAGCTGGGCATGGCAGTGATATATACCTTTTGTGTGTAGGGAGGGCTGGAAACAAGAAAAGCCCTTGTCTGGCTCGAATCCAGCTCCGCTTTTGCGGTGATATTGTCAATCGTGAAGCGCTGTGAGTGATCCTTGTTCATGTCATCCACAAATTGTTGGATGGTACTGTCGTATTGCAGGCGGTCTTGCTTCGGAAGGCCGCCTGCCGCTGCGTTCTCTTCCGCAATGAAGCTCTGGATGCGGGCGACCCCTTCTTTCAGGTTTGTCAATGCCTCGATATTCCCGGTGACTTCCTCTTCACGGATTTCAGTCCTTTTTGCACCGTTGATGCTTGCCGCCATAAGCACCAGACCGAGAACCGTGAAGATGAGAAGCATGACCATCACTGTCAGCAGTGCCGATCCTCTTTCATTCTTCCACATGGTAATGCCTCCTCAAAATCCGAATGAGCTGTTCAATGTGATGGGTTCTCTCTCGATGAAGGATCCGGCAAAGCTCTCATCGGCCTGCAGATCAAGCGTCAATTCGACCGTGCCTGATGAACATCTTGTTCTTTCTTGATTGCATAATCCGTTGGTTCCAAGCGAGATGGCGGAATTCTCCGCATTCAAGTTCGCAGAAGAAGATTCAATTTCCGTAATGATGCCCCTATCCTGAATGAAAAGCTTTCCTCCTTCGAAGTAAATCTGGATCCGCTTATCATTATGGGTATCTTCTTCCACAATATATTGCTCTACTATCTTTCCGCCGGAAACGGTCAATTGGACTCCTTTTTTCGCTCCATCCTCATATTCTTCAACAAGCTTCGGAGCGTTTTCATACATCTTATTCAACACCATCGTCGCGATATAATCGGCATCATCCCGCTGCTGTCCTTCCACTTGAATCTTTTGGTACAGCTTCGATCCGGTGATGAACATCGAGTACACGATAGTAGAAACAATAGTAGAAATGGCCAAGGCTGCAAGCAATTCCAACAAGGTGAACCCGCCTTCATGAGCGATCCGCTTCTTCATCTCTTCATCGCTCCTTCGACAATAATCGATTCATCCTGCCACTCGACTTCAACCGCAATGGGAATCAAGTAATCTCTCAACTTTTCGTCAGAGTGCAGCGAAAGTTTGGCTTTTGTATGATAAGGCACATTATTGACGGTTGTATTAAACATGGCTTCACAATTCCCAGTCAGAATTTCCGTTTCATTTTTGCAAGTATCATAGGAAAGCTCCAGCTGTTTTGCATGATCCAGTTTCTTGTGCATCTCTTCGAAATCCTGTCTTTCCAAGTAATTCAGCACATTTCTGGCGACGTTGACACCAACCGTTTTGCTTTCGTTTTCTTTTGTATATTGAAAGGACTGAGAAAAAAATCCCATGGTCGTCATGAATAAAATCCCGAGAATCGCCACAGACAGCATCACCTCGAGCAATGTGTAACCGCTCTGTTTTTTTGCTCTTCGACAAAATTTCATCATAGTCCCTTCTTTCAAATCTTGTGAATTTATTATACAATATTTTCATATGAATTTATTTACATATTTTATAAAAATAGTTATTTAATACCACATCGAAAGAGGTGAATGCTTTGGAAACGATTATATTCGCAATGATTGCATTTGTGATTCTTGTTCTTGTCCTTTATTACTTGCCGATGGGATTTTCATTTAAAGGGAAGGGAATCACGGCATTGACGGCTTTGCTCATGTCTTTGCTTGGATTATTCTTGATGGAAACCATTCCTGTATGGCAATGGATCCCGCTGCTTTGTTTATTGTTGTTTACTGCAGCCTATATTGCAGCTACTAGAGCGGGGGGAGTATTTTTCAAGGATAAGGAAGAGGAAGATTTAGTGCTGGAAAGTTTTCAAAATCATCAAATTCGAAATGGTAATGAAGCGGAGCACCCGGCGGTTCAGAGGGTGAGTCCTTCTTGGAAAGAAGCATCTTCGCATGACGGACGAGACATTATTGCGCCGGATGATGTGGAAGACAATGAATATATTGAACTGCTTCCTGTGAAAGAAAGTGCGGAAACCTTTAATGTGGCGGATATGGTGGACACATCTTTCGTTGACGGGGAAGAAGATGTGCATTTTGAAATGGAACAACCGGAAACCTCCCGGCAAAAGAAACCAATCGTATTCAATGAAGTCGATGCAGAAGAGGAATTACTGGGCAGAGTCATCGATCTTGAGGATATGCCGGAATGGGAGGAAGGAAGAAAAGAATCGGATGAGGGGGTTATTCTATCTCCATTGGAAGAACTTCTGGGTTTGGATTCCGATAAGGAGGGGACTTTTGCGATCAGCCAGGTTACCGAAAAAGAGGATGAAGCGATGGTGCTGGAGCCGCTTTTTGATTTGGATACTGAAGAGGAAAATGCAGTTGCAGCAAGCGGACTCCAAGCGGACAAAGAGGATGATTTCAAGCTGCTGCACCTGGAACGATTAACGGACGAGGAATTGGATATGCTGCATGCTCTGAGAGGGGAGAAAGCGAAAAAAGCATTGTCATATGATAACGAAGAATCTCCAATCGACATAATTGAAGTGGAATATATTCCGGAAGACGGGAAAGGAACAGATTCGGAGAGTTCTAAGTTTCCAGAAGAAGCGATCCCGGAGATGTCCGAATCATCTGAAGCAGAAGAAACTGTATCATCCGCTGATGAGCAGGAAGAAGAGATACCATTCATGCAGGAAGTTTCGGAAGATGGGGAGCAAGATCCGGCGAGCCGGGAAGTTTCGGAAACAGTTCAGGAGATTATGGCAAACCTTAATGTACCTGAAGAAGATACGTCCGTGGAAACAAATCTTCAGAAGCAGCTGTATGAAACATTCTTGCTGCAGATCCAGCATCATGCTTTGTCTGCTGGTGCCGTTGAGCATGAGAACTTCATTAAAAAGCATCTCCATAAAGAAATGTCCGAGAAAACATACTTCCTTTTCGCACAGGAACTGTTGAAGCATTATATGAAACAAAAGGAAGAAGGCAAATTCCATATGCTTGCAGAGGAGCTTATGGAGAAATTCGATGGATACCCTGTTTTGAAAGAGCAGATACGCTATCTGATCAATAATTACCAAAAATCTTAATTCATACTAGAAAAATAAAACAAAGGTGAAGGTGAGCAATTATGAAAAACAGCACGCAAATTATCGGTCTTCCAATCATCAGTATCACAGACGGAACAGAAGTAGGAAAAGTGAAAACGCTGGTCGTCAATCCTGATAAAGGGACCGTCGATTTCCTGACGATCGATCATGAAGATTGGCAAGTGAGCGTTAAGGCGATTCCTTTCAAGAAAATCATCGGCATCGGGGAATATGCCGTCACAGTCGATAATGTGGGAGCGGTGATCGACCTTAACGAAATTCCGATCGCGAATCAGCTTGTGAATAAGAAAATCAAAATCATTCACACGAAAGTGATGACGAGAAAAGGGCAGCTTCTTGGGGAAGTCACAGAGTATTACATCGATGATGATAATGGGCAGATCATCGGTGCGGCGGTGAAGATGAAGGAAGAGGAAGCAATTTTGCCTGCAAACACTGTCCTTACATTCGGCCGCGATTTCATCATTGTCGGAGAAGAGACGGAACAAAGTTTCCTTACCTCTCCTGAAGAACTGATCGGGCTCGGGGAGAAAACGGAAGCGCCGCCGGAAACGCCAGTGGAAGCTGCGTCGGAACCATCAATGGAAGAAGACATCGAAGAAGCATTGAAAGGCAAACAACTGCAGTTATTGGAAGGGAAAAAAGTGAAGAAGGACATCCATGACAGACAAGGCAGACTTCTGTTCAAAGAAGGAATGATATTGAATTCAGGCGACGTCAAGAAGGCTCAGAACGAAGATCCGGGAGTTATTGTGGAGCTGTCGATGAGTGTTGAGGCGTAACCTGTAAAGGAGCGTTACTGTTGAAGATGAATAACGTGTTGAAGATATTCGTTGTACTCGTTTTCTCGACCGCTTATGTGTTCGCATTCACTTTCTTCAGTGCGGGCGCCTACAATGAATGGTTCCCGGACAGCGATACCTTCCAATCCGGGACCAAGCTTGGACCGGCGGACCTTTCCGGGAAAAGCAAAAGAGCGGCTCTTCAAGAAATCGAAGCGGCGGTGGAGAACTGGCAGAAGGAGTCAGTCATCAAGTTTGCTTATAAGGAAAAAATCCGGGAAGTACATCCATCCGCATTTGTGTTCGATTACGGGAATACGGTGAACAGCATCAAAAACGGTGCGGATAATCAAGCTGTCGTCACGGTCGGAGAGCAGGATTTGACTGGGGAACTCATGGAAACGGCTTCCGAACTGGGAAGCATGACATTGGACAGGGAGAAGCTGACAGCAGACATCCTTGATGCGGCCAAGCATCTCCAGCCGGGTTCCTTCACTTTTCAACTGGAAGAGTATATGGCGAATGAGTACGCTGAGAGCCTGAATAAAAGCATGGTCCAAACAGAAGACATAGACGGAGAAATAGCAAAGCTGACGGCGGAGAAGCCGATCATTGTCCTTGCAGGCACCGCTAATTTCTCTCTTCTTGAATATTTGTCCGAGGAAGGAAACAACCAGATCACGGATGATACGCTGAGCAAAGTTGCCACTGCTTTATATAGTGTCATATTACCGACCAATTTCACGGTTCTAGAAAGGCATATCAGTAAAGAATTGCCGGATTATGCCAAGCTGGGATACGAGGCGAAAGCTTCGCAAGCCGATCATCTTGACCTTATCATCTCGAATCCGAATGTCAGTGATTACAGTGTCGAACTAAGCTATGAAAATGGCACTCTATCAGCCGTACTTATCGGAAACCCATTTCTGTATAAATATGAAATTGCCGAAGAAGGCGAGGAAGTATTCGAACCGAAGACAATCGCTCAATTTGATCCCTCCATTGCGGAAGGACAAAGTATGGTGAGAGATCCGGGGAAGAAAGGGCAAATCATCCAGATCCATAGAGTGGCCAAGGATGAGTCTGGAGCCGAAATGGAAAAAGAACTATTGGCGGAAGACTTCTATGCACCTAGCCATAAAGTGGAGCTGAGAGGGTTGATCGCGCCTGAAGTGATGGAAGAAGATGAACCGGAAGACGCTGAATCGGATGAAGCCGAATCCGGTGAAAACGAAACGGAAGACGGAAATCAGCCGGCGGATGAAACAAATCCGGACAAAGAGACCCCGGAAACAAGGGATCCGGAAGAAAAAGAGCCGGCGGAAGAAACAAAGGATGAGCAGCCGGCAGATGATGTGCCGTCCAAATAAGATCTAGACAAGGGGGACAGTGCATGGTCCAGATGCGGAAAAGACTCGGTGATTTATTGGTCGACGCGGGGCTGATCACGAAAGAACAGCTCGATACGACATTGGAAGAGAAAGCATCGAAACAGAGACTTGGCGATGCGCTTCTGCAAAAAGGATATATCACGGAACAGCAATTGATCGAGGTACTTGAATTTCAGCTCGGCATTCCGCATGTCAGCTTATACACTTTTCCCTTTGATGCACAGCTGTTCCACCTCATACCGAAGGAAATCGCCAAGCGCAATATGCTTGTACCTTTGAAGAAGGATGGTGATCGTCTTTTTGTGGCGATGGCGGACCCGATGGATTTCTATGCGATTGATGATCTCCGGATGTCCACAGGCTTCCAAATTGAAACAGCAATCGCGACGCGTGATGATATTCTGCGTGTCATCAGCAAGTATTATGAGCAGAATGAAGGGCTCGAGGACTTACTTTCCGATACAACGACGAAAGAAGAAATACAAACGGATAAACTTACTGATCAAGATTCCCCTGTTGTCCGCCTGGTGAACCAGCTGCTGGCGAATGCGATTTCCCAAAAAGCGAGTGATATCCATATCGATCCCCAGGAAACGAAGGTCATCGTGAGATACCGGGTGGACGGAGTCCTGAAGCAGGAACGGATTCTGCCGAAGCAGATGCAGAGTGTGCTGACTGCGCGCATCAAAATTGTCGCGAATCTCGACATCACCGAGTTCCGTGTTCCGCAGGACGGACGCATCAAGACAACGGTCGATTTCCATCCCGTCGATCTGCGTGTCTCAACCTTGCCTACGGTATATGGGGAAAAAATCGTCATGAGGATCCTTGATCTCGGCAGCACCTTGAATGACTTGGCCAAAATGGGATTCAACAAAGTCAACTTAAGACGTTTTGAAGAGATGATCGGGCAGCCGACAGGAATCATCCTCATTTCCGGTCCTACGGGATCGGGTAAATCTTCCACCTTGTATGCGGCATTGAATAAGCTCAACAGTGACGAAGTCAATATCATCACGGTCGAAGATCCGGTGGAATATCAGCTCGAAGGCATCAATCAAGTGCAGGTCAACACAAACGTCGGCATGACATTCGCCGCAGGTCTCCGTTCGATTTTGAGACAAGATCCGAATATCATCATGGTCGGCGAGATCAGGGATAAAGAAACAGTTGAAGTGGCCATCAGAGCATCTTTGACTGGTCATCTCGTCCTCAGCACCATCCATACGAATGATTCTCTCGGTACTGTGACAAGGCTTGTCGACATGGGGGTGGAGCCTTTCCTGATCGCTTCTTCCTTGAGCGGGGTGGTGGCGCAGAGGCTTATCCGGAAAGTTTGCCGCGATTGTGCGGAAGTCGACGTGCCGAGCAGACGGGAAGAAGAGATCTTCGCACGCCGCGGCATGAAAATCGGGAAAGTTGCCAGAGGCAAGGGCTGTTCGTCCTGCAATATGACCGGCTATAAAGGAAGAGTCGCCATCCATGAGATACTCGTCATCAATGATGATATGCGAAGGGTCATCATGAACGGAGAGTCGTTCACGAAGCTGCGGGAACTTGCGGTGAAGCATAAGACCGTCTTTCTGATAGATGACGGTTTGCTGAAAGTGAAGCAAGGACTCACCACAACGGAAGAAGTACTGCGTGTCGCAGTACTTGAATAGGGGGGAGACACCTTGAAGAATAAAATCCACGGTCTGCTGCAAGCTGCATTCGAGCTGCAGGCCTCCGATATGCACTTGACTGTAGGTGTACCTCCTGTCGTACGCATAAACGGCGAATTGAAGAAATATGGAAAAGAACCGCTGAGCCCTGCCGATACGGAAGGAATGGCAAAAGAAATCATACCGGATGGCATGTGGGACAGTTTCTTTGAAAATGGAGAGCTCGATTTCTCATACGGCATTCCCGGTGTTTCCAGGTTCAGGGTGAATACTTATAGACAGCGTTCCTGTATTTCCATCGCAATTCGGATCGTACCTACGCGGATTCCGACGATCGAGGAATTGGAGCTGCCTCCGATCCTCCGCAAAATAGCGGAGAAGCCGCAAGGACTCGTACTGGTCACCGGACCGACAGGCAGCGGTAAATCGACGACGCTTGCCGCGATGATCCAATATATGAACAGAACCATGAGGAAGCATATCGTCACATTGGAAGACCCGATCGAGTATTTGCATAAGCATCATACATGTATCATCGATCAGCGGGAAGTCGGTTCCGATACGAATAATTTCGCTAATGGGCTGAGGGCGGCATTGCGCCAGGATCCCGACATCATTTTCGTCGGGGAGCTCAGGGATCTCGAAACGATCCAAACGGCGATCACGGCGGCGGAGACGGGGCATCTTGTATTGGGAACGCTCCATACGGCAAGCGCCCCCTCCACCATCAACAGGATTCTGGATGTGTTTCCGCCAGCGCAGCAGGCACAGGTGAGGATCCAGCTTGCTTCCGTCCTTGTCGCGATTGTCTCGCAGCGGCTGTTCCCGGTTCTTGGGAAGAGCGGGAGAAAGGCTGCCACGGAAATATTGATCAATAACGCCGCTGTCGCGAATCTGATCAGAAATGAAAAAATCCATCAAATCATGAATGTGATGCAGACATCAAAAGATCTAGGAATGCACACACTCGACAGCAATCTGATGGAGCTCGTGGCATCAGGCGCGATTTCAAAAGAAGCGGCACTGGCCTTCTTAGGGGAAAAGGTGGATTAAATGGCTAAGTTCTCATACCAGGGACGAACAATCAAAGGCAAGAAAAGCGGGCATATCATCGCCGACTCCAAAAGGGATGCCGTCGTCAAGCTGACGGCAGAAGGGGTGCGCGTCCAAACGATTGAAGAAGTGAGGCAATCCGTCCTCTCGAAAGACATAACGATCGGTAATCCGGTCAAGCTGGAGCATTTCGTCATTTATCTGCGCCAATTCTCCACGCTTCTGAAAGCGGGCGTAACGATGGTGGACACGACCAGAATCCTATCGCAGCAGACGGAAAGCAAGCATTTGCGGAAAGCGCTTGAAGATATCGAGCAGGAAATGAGGGAAGGAAATCCTTTATCCAGTGCCGCAGCCAAGCATAAAAAAATCTTCAGTCCGATGTTCATCAACATGATCCGAGCGGGAGAAGCGGGCGGTAATATGGATGAAACGCTGGACAGATTGGCGGTCCACTATGAGAAACAGCATGCCACGAAGCAAAAAATCAAGTCTGCGATGGCATATCCCATCGTGGTCGGCGTCCTTGCGATCGCGGTCGTCATTTTTCTGCTTGTGTCGGTTGTACCGACATTTGTCGATATGTTCGCCGATTTTGGCGGCGAATTACCGGCCATCACGCAGTTTGTCCTGAAGGCAAGCGACTTCATGCAGCGAGCATGGTATGTCTTGATCCTTGTATTCACAGGCTTTTATATATTGCTTGCACTGATAAAAAACAACCGCCGGTCTAAGTATTATCTGGACTATTTCCTATTGAAAATCCCGATTTTCGGCAAGATGATGCAAAAAGCGGCTCTTGCCAGGATGACGCGTACATTAAGTTCCTTGTTCTCGAGCTCTGTCCCGATTTTGCAGGCGATGACGATCGTCGGAGAAGTGGTGGAGAACGAAGTGGTCGGCAAAGTCGTCTATGCATCGAGGGCTTCGCTTGAAAAAGGGGAATCGATCACGGTTCCGATGAAAACGCATTGGGCATTCCCGCCGCTCATCACCCAGATGATCTTGATCGGGGAACAGACTGGTTCCTTAGACAGCATGCTCGGCAAAGTCGCCGACTTCTATGAGCAGGAAGTGGAGAACAGCACGGAGCAGATCAAATCATTGATTGAGCCCTTGATGATCGTCGTATTGGCCGGTTTGGTCGGTACGATTGTCATAAGCATAATGGTCCCGATGTTCGAAATCTTCAACACTGTAGGCAATCAGTAGTAATTTTTTAAAAATTGAAAATAAATGCTATTATTTTACATTTATTGTTGTATAATGTCAGTAAGTGGTACATAAGTACCAAAAAGGGGAGGAATTACACATGCAAAAAATCAAAAATACATTACGCAATGAGCGAGGTTTGACATTGATTGAACTTCTCGCAGTTGTCGTGATTCTCGCCATCATCGCAGCCATCGCAATTCCGGCGATCGGCGGA
>JAZNGP010000103.1:0-2666 GCA_045576475.1 Bacillus sp. (in: firmicutes)
GTGAAACTCGATTCTAGACGTAAATTCGTCTATGGCGATACATTCAAGCAAATGTTCGGATCCATCGCTCAAATACCCCAAGAGTCTGCGGATGAATACAAAGACAAAGGGTATGAAATGGATGAACTGGTAGGAAAGAGCTTCCTGGAACTGCAATATGAGGAGATTCTCCGCGGGACAAAAGAAGAACGTACGTATACGGAAAACCGTGCAGGTACGATTGTGGAATCTGAAGTCACAACTGAAGGAGAAACGGGTAAAGATCTCGTTTTAACGATCGATATAGACCTTCAGCAGCAGGTCGACAAAATTGTGGAAGAAGAATTGAGGAAAGAAAGCACAGCAGATGGCGCCTATGTCGTCATGATGAATCCGAAGAACGGCGAAATCCTTTCTATATCAGGGAAGAAACGTTCAAAAGGCAAAATCGTTGATGAAACATACGGAAGCATCTACAATGCTTACGCAATGGGGTCAACCGTCAAAGGGGCGACCGTGTTGACCGGCTTCAATACCGGTGTCTTGAAGCCGGGTCAAGTCTACCTGGACACACCGATCAAATTGAAAGGGACGCCGACAAAGAAATCCTGGAAAAACTTAGGGTTAGTCAATGACTTGTCGGCACTCGAGCAATCATCAAACGTCTACATGTTCCATATCGCAATGAAAATCGGGGGATATAACTATTCCACTCGTTCCGGATTCAAGAATCCGGAAAACGCCTATAAAACAATGCGTGAAAACTTCGCCCAGTTCGGCCTTGGCGTCGAGACGGAAATCGATCTTCCGTACGAAGCAACAGGCTACAACGGCGGAGTACAGCAGCTCGGTAACCTGATGGACTTCGCGATCGGCCAATTCGACACATACACAACGATGCAGCTAGCCCAATACGCGGCGACCATCGCCAACGACGGCAAGAGAATGCAGCCGCATCTCATGAAGGAAATACGTGAGCCGAACCACTCGGAAGGAGAACAAGGTGAGCTCATCACTACCTTCGAAGAGAAACTGTTGAACACGATCGAAGCCGATGAAGAATACATCGACCGAGTGCAGGAAGGATTCCGCAGGGTATTCCAAGGAAGCCAAGGAACTGCGGCCTCTTACTTCAGAGGCGCCAGCTACAACCCGGCCGGTAAAACAGGAACGGCACAGGTGTACCAAAAAGGAGGAGGCTACGACTATAACCTCACCCTTGTCGGATATGCCCCGTACGATGATCCGGAAGTCGCGTTCGCTGTCGTCGTCCCGGAAGCGGACACCAGCAGCAGCTCGATCAACAAAAACATCGGGCGCAGAATTCTGGATGCCTATTTCGGAAAGAATGCAGCGGAAGAAAAAACGGACTCCGACAGTAAAGACGAAACCGGCTCCTCTTCACAATCGGAAACAGATGAGGAAGAGGAAGCATAAAAGACAGGAAAGCAGAGCATTTGCTCTGCTTTTTTGCTTTTAAGGGTGAGAAAGTTGTCTGTTTTTTTGTAAAAGAATGTTAAAATAAAAAGATAACTTCGTATAATTGAAGTTGTATTAGGAGGGAATATCATGACAGTCTTTTCTGGTTTTTTGGCGGAAATTGACGTACCTTTCCACCGGGAAAGAACAGAAGAAGTGTTAACTTGGATAGAAAAACAATATCCTCAATTACGTAAAGAAATCAAATGGAACCAACCGATGTTCACCGATCATGGAACCTTTATTATTGGCTTCAGTTTAGCGGAAAAGCATTTAGCTGTCGCCCCTGAAAGTGCAGCGATCACTCATTTAGAGGATGATATTGTACAGGCAGGATATGACTACACGAAGGGAATGATCCGTATCCCTTGGGATGGTTCTGTCGATTACAAGCTGCTTGAGAAAATGATAGACTATAACATCATGGATAAAGCAGATTGTGCTGCGTTCTGGAGGAAATAAAGCAATACATATCAAGAAAGAAACGAATCACTTGGTTCATTGGGATGACCTCGGTTAACAGCCGATAAAATCCACAGCTGGATAATAAAACAATAGATAGAAGGGGAGAAGCGTATGCGGAAAAGAAGGAATTGGACAGTTCTTTTAACAATAATTAGTATGGTTGTTCTGCTCGTTACAAGTGCTCAGCCTTTCAGTATTGCGAACGCGGCAAAGGAAAATCCGAAAGGCAAGAAGCTTGAAGTTGCACCTTTTTTCGAAAATAAAGAAGGGACGTTCATATTGCGAGATATCAAAAAAGGAAAAACGCATGTGTATAACAAAGAACGTGCGAATCATCGATTTGCTCCTCAATCGACTTTTAAGGTTGCGAATGCACTGATTGGACTGCAGGCAGGGGTAGTGGAAGATGAGTATGATATCAAATATTGGGATGGAATCGAGAGAGAACTCCCGTTATGGAATCAAGATCATACTCTCGGATCGGCTATGAGGAACTCGGTTGTTTGGTATTATCAAGCGATGGCCCGTGACATCGGAAAAGAGCGAATGGAGAAATGGGTCCGCAAAATGGCTTATGGAAATCAGGATATCAGCGGAGGTATCGATCAGTTCTGGTTAAGCAGTTCACTTAAAATATCCCCATTGGAACAAGCTGTTTTTATGGAGGACTTGTATAAAGAGAATCTTCCGTTTGATCAGGATGTCATGAAAACCGTTAAACGAATCATGATTCAGCAGGAAGG
>JAZNGP010000104.1:0-2590 GCA_045576475.1 Bacillus sp. (in: firmicutes)
TCACAGAGGAATCCCTTTACTTTCCTTCGTAAATCTTCTCCGCAGCTTCCTTCACAAAATTCTTATAAGGAGAATCCGGCATCGGATCCATTAATTCCATGGCTATATTTATTTCACGAACCGCGGCTTCATGATCACCGATTTCCAGCAGGGATAATGCGCGATATCCGTACACTTGATATAGGATCATCAAGTCGTAAGGATGATGGAAGAAGTCATACTGTTTCATCTTCAAGGATAATGACAATGCTTCCTGGTAATGTCTTTTTCTATATAAAATTGCCACTTCCAATATCAAATAAAAATAATCGGCTACTTCCTTTTCCATCAGATTAAATTCATATTGAGCCTGCTTTTTTGTTTTCAGAAGGTCGTGTGCTTTGTCGTATTCATCTTTATAGAAGGTGAGATAATGTATTTGTATAATATCGACGAACCATCTGGAAAAATCAGATTCCGTGAAATCAGCATATTGCAGCATCTTCTTCATATAATAAGTTCTTTGCTCTTCGTCTTTCCTGAACATACTGTCAATGATGATCAATCTGTAAAGGTCATCCACCAAATAATAAATGCCGGTTTCTTGGAGGAATGCCAAAGCTTCCTCCACCTTTTTTGTTCCATTTTCATATTGGCCGGTCGCATAATAAAGAATGGCTTCATAATAATTCAATTCGATCCGATTCGTTTCCGTCAGATGCCAGCCTTTTTCGGCCGCCTCTTCCCTTACCTGAAGAATCTGCCGCAGAGATTCTCTATAGTCATGCTTGCGGAATGTGATCATAGTCCGGGATATTCTGACTTGCAGAAGTTCATTATGTAGATGAATGGCACTATAAATCTCTTCCGCCTTCTTCATATATATGTCGAAATTGTCTTTGCCGAGCAGCAGTAAGGACATACTGTACAGAAAACACAATCGTCCGCCTTCATACGTTTCCGTGATGTCATTCAATAATGGCTCTATTAACGTGCAGATATCTTTCGCTTCCCTCAGACTGACAGGGTTTAACTCTCTCCAAAGGACTTCTGTTTGTTCCAACACAGTCCGAATTTCTTCTTGATTACCCGATCCAACAAGCTCTGCGACACTGACAGACAGCCGATTGGCGATATGTATAAGGGTCTCCATAGAAGGCTGTGCTTTGCCGTTTTCAATGAAACTCAGCATTCCTTTTGTGATCTGCCCATCCGCCACTTGTGCAAGCGTCATCTGTTTTTCTTTTCGCAGCTGTCTGATTTTCTCCCCTAAAGTCCGCATTGTCCCACCGCCTTTTGTTTAATTATATTAAACTTTTCTGTTGCAGGCAATATTTGGTTCTGCTACACTATGTTTAATCAGATTAAACTTACCAAAATTTACAAATAGGGAGTGGGACTTTATGCATGAAGAATTAAGATTGAGGAAAGCCAGGCAGCATTTATGGACTTTCTTCATCAGCAAAATCATTTCATCATTGGGCAGCAGTATTTATTCATTCGGAATCAGCTTCTATATCCTTTCGGCGACGGGATCGGCAATGTCTTTCGCAATCAACCTGATCCTTTATATTTTGCCGCGGACATTGCTGGCGCCGGTAGCCGGCTATATGGCGGACACATACAACAAAAAGAAGATTGTAATTTATTCACAGTTCTCCAGTGCCGTTGTGATGATCGGGCTTCTTTTGTACAGTATGACGGAGGGCTTATCGCTTCCTGTCATTTATACAGCTTCCGCTTTGATCAGCATCACATCCACTTTCGCCAGCGTTACCTTCACTTCCAGCATCGCGAACCTTGTCAATCCGGAAAACATCCAGAAAGCCACTTCCTTCAATCAGATTTCCCTTTCACTCGCAACCATCGGAGGTCCGGCGCTTGGCGGTCTGCTATATGGTTTTGTGGAACTTCCAGCCTTCATCAGCATCTTCATCTTTGCCTATCTGCTTGCGACTGTTCTCGAATCCACCATGAACTTCCAGCTATATACTTCTTTGATCCAAACCGAGAAAGAAAAAATGCTCACCAGCATAAAAAACGGAATCTCCTATCTTCGTAAAAATGAGCTTTTAACGAGGATTGTGTTCGTTTCTTTCATCATCAATTTTTTGTTTGGTGCTTTCAACATCGGTTTCTCCTATATTTTGATCGAACTTCTTAAAGTGAAATCCACCCACTTTGGGATCATTGAGGCATCTTCCTCCATAGGAATGCTGCTGGCATCCGTTTTTCTCGGGGTCAAAGCCGCATTCCGATCCCCGATCAATGTTTCAAAATGGGGAATAGTCGGCATGGGGATCACCATGTCACTGATTGCACTCCCTTTAATGATCAGCCTTCCGTATTGGGGAAACATCCTTTTTTACATTACTATTCTATTTTCCTTCGGAGCATTGGGTGCATTGGTGAACACGCCGATTTTGGTGGTTATGCAAAACATGATTGAAGAAAGCTATCGGGGCAGGGTGTTCAGTCTTCTTGAAACGATGAGCATGGCTTTAATGCCGCTCGGGATGCTGCTATTCGGAATGCTCTATGACTATCTATTCCCTCCTGTCATTCTGTTCGGTTCGGGAGCTGTATTGATTATCTTTGTCCTTTGGTATTT
>JAZNGP010000105.1:0-14613 GCA_045576475.1 Bacillus sp. (in: firmicutes)
TGTTACTCCTGATAATTTCCTAAAACAAATGATGTATTTAAAAGACCATGGCTATACATTATTAACGTTTGATCGTTGGCAAGATATTGAAAAAGTAAACAAACCCATTTTCATTACTTTTGATGACGGATACAAAAACAATCTGAATGCATTTGCTATCTTTCAAAAACTTGAAACCGAACGTTTTAAACCAAGTGGTACCATTTTTGTTATTTCTGAATTTATCGGTCGTTCAAACCGATTATCGAAATCGGATTTGAAAATGATGGCTGATTCGGGTATGATCTCAATCCAATCTCATACTGCTACACATCCTGATTTGACGCAAATTAAAAATTATCAATATGAGCTGAAAGGCTCCAAAGATCAAATTCAAAAAATAACAGGTAAACCAGTTAATACTCTTGCGTATCCTTACGGAAATTCCAATGACAAAGTCGTAGAAGAAACGAAGAAATATTATTCATTTGGACTTACGACAACTCCTGAACTATTTTCTGAGAAGGGCATTAAAGACGAACTTTATCTATTACCAAGAATGTATATCAAATATTCAACTACGCTTGATGACTTTGTAAAGATAGTTGAAGACGGTTCCGATACCAGGTAATCGGGAAAATTACTTAATATTGTTTAGAAGCGAATATGAATTTAAAAATAAAAAAAATACTAAAGAAGAAAAAGTGGATCACCCGCTTCAGGTTGCTCGCTTTCCGCAGGGCGAGCGGTGAGCCTCCTCCTTCGTGCGGGGTCTCACCCTGCTCGCTGATCCTGCAGGAGTCTCGCACCTTCCGCTTCAACTATCCAACTTATTGTTGACTAGTTTTGTTCACCATACTAATCAAAAGGCTCTGTTCGGCATTGTTGCTAAAAGGATTTTTCACAATCAGTATTTCCATCTATAATGACCTGCAATAGGTTGTTTATAAGATGTTAATTTAATTTCTGATGCGAAGGGAGGAATGTTATGAATTAAATACGGTATTCCATCTCTTGTACGTTTATCGGAAATGATACCTGCGTGGTCTGTGCCCTCCAAAAAAATAACAATATCACCCGGTTGCCACTCCGCTAAATTCTCTGGATCATTCGGAATAAATTCGGTCGTCAGAGACTCAGTGAAACGTTGAAAAAAGACATCTTGATTTGGAACCCGTCTGAAATCAATATGAGGATCAGGATTTCCCTCTACCCTTGGATATAATGATGTATGTTCATTAATATCTTTATCCATTAAATCTTTTAAATTAATACCGACTCCAGCCAGTCCTCGCCAAATAACATCTGTACAAACACCCTCACTGGCTGGTGGATAGCCCCCTTCATAATAAGCACTCTTGTATCGTGTTCGATTTTCCACTTCTTTCCTTGCAGCCTTTACTATGTCTAAAGGATCAGCCACACTATTCTGATTAGTATCAACTTGGCTATATTCTTTTTCTATTATTATTTTTTTAGTTGAAAAACGATCAAGATGAATACCTGCCATGTCCAACATCAGTCCATCCCTAAAAAACAAAGAAAATAATGGTATCATCACTATCAATATCAAACAAAAAATAAAAAATATTTTCTTGAACCCCATTTTTTTCACCTCGGTTTATATTTGATAATTTTAACATAATTAACAAATAAAGTTATTAAACATGACTGCCTTATCAATTAAATAGCTCTGTTAAAGTTCTATGTTGATTTCCGCTGCGAACGGACGCTTTCCGCGGGGCGAGCGGTGAGCCTCCTCCTCCGTGCGGGGTCTCACCATACTCGCTGATCCCGCAGGAGTCGCCGTTCTCCGCTCCAATCATATCTGAGGAAGAGCTGACAAAAGAAAAAACAACATTAAATGATAACAGAACCTATTAAATAAGAAGGGAAATTCAAAAAGGAACAATATCAACGAAAAGAGCCAATTAAAAAGTTATCCTCTTCTCGCAAATTCGTATCCACTGATGATTCAATATATAGCGATATTTGAAGCGTAAAACAGGCGGCTCCTGCGGAAATAGCATGAGCGGAAGACCTAAGCAGACAAGGTGGAGCTTGAGAGGCTGAAGCCATGCACGCGGAAAGCGAGCATCCTGAAGCGGGTGGTTCACTGATTGAAATAACCTGGAAGTTTTTTTGAGACAGGTTAAACATAAAGATATTATGTAAACGGATGTCGGAAATTCCATATTCCGAATGGACCAATTTTCTGGTAAACTTAGAGTAGTTTGGTAAGGAGGAGTTCTATAATATGTTCAAGAAAATGGCTTCGGATGCTTTAGGTCTTTCAGATGTGGGCACAATCATTGCGCCTGCGGATTATGATAAGACGGATGCGGATGATTATGTGATGCATGAAGACCAAGAGAAAATCTATTTCGTCATCAAAACGAAATCGGATGAATACTGCTTCACAAACTTGGCAATCATCCATGTGGATGGCCAGAATGCGATCAGCTCAAAGCGGCTTTTGAAAAGATATCCTTATGCACAGCATAAGATCAACAATGTCATGCTGGAGACTGCGGGTAAACTGGATATTGATGTCGAAATCAAGTTCACAGTCGGCAACGTCGCTTTCGATATTGACGTCAAGAAAAATCAAATCGAACAGCTGAAGGACTTATATAAAGCTTTGCTCCGTATTTCGGAATTGACTTACGAAAATGATATCCAGTACAGCATCGCCCAAAGCAGTCTGGAGAGAGCAATGCAGACTCTGCAGCATTCCCGGTCGGAAGAAGCTTCACTGACGGATACATTCAAAGGGATCACAGAATTCAGTAATCAATGGCTGACTTCGAAAAGGGAAGAATTCCATATCGTCGATTACGGTCATGTATTCGAGAAATATATCAATAACTAAAAGTGAAACACCGTCGATGACGGTGTTTTTATTTGCGATGCAGTCCTGTCACTAGTTAAACAGAACACACTATGTGCTAAAAACGCATTAAAGTGAAGAGGATTAATCCTGGTACGCCAAGCAGCTGCGGCCGTCAGCTGAATTGGATCAACAATCCATCACACATAATAACATTGTTCGGATTACACTATGTGCTAAATTCACATAAAGTAACCAAGCCATCGCCCGAAAATGGATTTTTTCATAATATCATCTACGTCCATTTCCATTAAAGGTAATAGGTGATCAAGAGCAAAACTGCAATGGAAGAGAGGAAGGTGATGAACGTATTTTTACGGCTGAATATCTGGAAATGCCATTCGATCACGAAGAAAGTCGTCAACAAAAGGAAAAACCAGCCGATATTCGGGAAAAATATATTGGAGGTCAAACAAAAAAGACCTGCGGTGGTAATGGAGCGTTTCCGTTTCCGTTCATACTTTATGACACCATGATGTACGCCTTCTTTCTTCACTGCAATTGTTCTCCTCTCCATCCGTATTTATTCCTTATTATGTCATAGGTGTTTTTTTCCGTAAAGAAACCCCTCTCCAAAAGGAAAGGGGCTTCTGTTTGTCAGGCATTTGTGATGATGATTCGATCGTCTTGGACAACAGCTTTGAATGCTTTGGCTTCAGGATGATCGAAGATTTGGTCGGCGATGGCATCTTCCAAATGCTCTTGAATGCTTCTTCGTAAAGGCCTTGCTCCAAACTCAGGGTGATATCCAAGTTCCGCAAGTTTCCTTTTGGCTTCATCGGTCACGTCGAGTGTCAACCCTTCTTCCTTCAGCATTGCGTGCAAGTCTTCAAGCATCAGATCGACAATCTGCAATAGATGTTCTTGTTCCAGGCAATTGAACTCAACAATGCTGTCAAAACGGTTCAGGAATTCAGGTTTAAAGTAACTGCTCAATACTTGCAGAATAGATGTCTCTTTTCTTTCTGTGTTTTCAAAGCCCATCACTGTCCGTTTTTCACCGACACCGGCATTGCTTGTCATGATGATGACTGTGTTTCTGAAATTCACTGTTCTTCCTTGACTGTCCGTTAAGCGGCCGTCATCAAGGATTTGCAGGAATAGATGCATCACATCAGGATGCGCTTTTTCGATTTCATCCAATAGGACTATACTATATGGATGTCTTCTGACTTTTTCCGTCAATTGGCCGGCTTCTTCGTGTCCGACATAGCCGGGAGGGGAACCAATCAGTTTGGAAACACTATGTTTCTCCATATATTCACTCATATCCAGACGGATCATGGAGTCTTTCGTGCCGAACATTTCTTCCGCCAGCACTTTGGAAAGCTCCGTTTTTCCGACTCCGGTTGGACCTACAAACAAGAATGTACCGATCGGTCTGTTTTTTGCTTTCAGTCCTGCACGGCTTCTGCGGACAGCTTTTGCGACCTTGTCGACCGCTTCCGCTTGACCGATTACTTTCTCGGATAATATTTCTTTAAGATGTTTCATTTTCTCCGCTTCGTTTTCCTGCATTTTGCCGACTGGAACACCTGTTTTCTCGGCGATGATTTCTTGGATATGGCTTACTTCCACGACCGGCGCGGCTGAGCGGCCATTTTCCATGCGCTTTTCGATCCGTTCTTCTTCATCACGTAATTCCGCGGCTTTCTCATATGCTTCTTCTTTCAATGCGGCTTCTTTCTCTTTGTGGATGGAAGCCAGTCTTTCTTTCAACAGTTCTTCATCGTCCGCTTCGATTGTAAGGTTCAATCTGGAACCGGCTTCATCCATCAAATCAATCGCTTTATCCGGAAGGAAGCGGTCTTGGATATAGCGGCTGGAAAGTTCCACTGCCGCAAGTAGTGCTTCATCTGTATAAGTGACACCATGGTATTTTTCATACCGGTCCTTCAGTCCTTGTAAAATATTAATCGCTTCATCGGCAGTCGGTTCATCCACTTGGACCGGCTGGAATCGGCGTTCCAGCGCTCCGTCTTTTTCGATTTGGCGATATTCATTCAATGTGGTAGCTCCGACCAATTGCAGTTCGCCGCGGGCCAATGCAGGCTTTAAGATATTGCCGGCATCCATGGAACCTTCGGCTGAACCGGCACCTACGAGCTGATGGATTTCGTCGATGAACAAGATGACATTTTTTCTTGTTTGAAGCTCTTGGATCAGCTGCTTCATCCGTTCTTCGAATTGCCCTCTGATACCGGTGTTTGTGACCAGGGATGCAACATCCAGCAAATACACTTCTTTGTTTTTCAGTTTGGCGGGTACAGCCCCTTCAGCGATTCTAAGCGCCAATCCTTCTGCGATGGCACTTTTACCGACCCCGGGTTCTCCGATGAGAACAGGGTTGTTTTTCGTTCGTCTGTTCAGGATTTCGATGACTCTCTTCACTTCTTTTTCACGGCCGATCACAGGATCGATCAAACCTGCTTTCGCATGATGGGTGAGATTACGGCCATACTGATCCAGTAATCCATCTTGGCGGTTCTCCTTGGCAGGCTCTGCCGTCTGATTCATTTCGGGAATGAAAGGCTGTTCATTTTGATTATTGAAAAAGGATTGCATCAAACCTGGATGCAGATTTCCGAATTGTGGTGTCATTTGCAGCTTGCTTCTTTCTTTTTTATAGCAGACAGGGCACAGATGATATTGCGCCTGATGTCCGTTTATATGAAGCTGAAATTGAATACTTGCTTTATTTTGCTGACATTTTTCACATAACATATGTGACTCCTCCTTTGTTCGTTTGAACTATTTGACTTTGACTATCTTTGACTTTAAGCATAGTATAATTTGACCAAGTTTGACTTTCAAGTGATTTGTTCGATTTTCTTATTCCAATTTAAGGAAATGGGGATCGAGATGTATTATTTGTGGGGCAGATGGCCAATCAAGTATATTTGAATAGATAGATGGCTTGTTATGCCTTTATAGAGGGTAGATATAAGGGGAGCCATTCACCTATTTGGTACCGTGAATACATAAAATGGAGGAGTGGGAATATTGGAAAACTTCGTATACAAAAATCCGACGAAATTGATATTCGGAAAAGGGCAGTTAGAACAACTTCAGAAAGAAATCCCTGCATACGGAAAACGTGTCCTGTTGGTTTATGGGGGAGGAAGCATCAAGAAGAACGGTTTATATGATAAAGTGCTTGCCGAACTGGAAGATATGGGTGCAGCTGTATTCGAGCTGGCAGGCGTGGAACCGAATCCGCGGATCTCGACTGTGCGTAAAGGAGTCGAAATCTGTAAAGGAAACAATATCGATTTCATATTGGCGGTTGGCGGCGGCAGTGTGATTGACTGTACAAAAGCGATTGCAGCAGGGGCGAAATATGATGGCGATGCGTGGGACCTTGTCACGAAGAAAGCGAAAGTGGAAGCTGCATTGCCATTCGGCACAGTGCTTACTCTGGCGGCAACCGGTTCGGAAATGAACTCGGGATCCGTGATCACGAATTGGGAAACAAAAGAAAAATACGGGTGGGGGAGTCCGTTGACGTATCCGGCATTCTCGATATTGGATCCGGTGAATACTTTCTCTGTTCCGAAAAACCAAACGGTGTACGGCATTGTCGATATGATGTCGCATGTCTTGGAACAATATTTCCATCCTTCCACAAATGCGCCGCTTCAGGACCGTTTCTGTGAATCACTGTTGATCACCGTAATGGAAACAGCGCCTAAGCTGCTTGAGGACTTGGAGAATTACGAATACCGGGAAACGATTCTATATGCTGGTACGATTGCGTTGAATGGTTATCTTCAAGTAGGATACAGAGGGGATTGGGCGACGCATAATATCGAACATGCGGTTTCCGCTGTATATGATATCCCTCATGCGGGCGGTTTGGCGATCCTTTTCCCTAACTGGATGAAGCATGTCATGGACCAAGACTTAAGCCGTTTCGTACAGCTTGCGGTCCGTGTGTTCAACGTCGATCCGGAAGGGAAAACAGATAAGGAAATAGCACTGGAAGGTGTGGAGAAGCTGCGTGCATTCTGGAGCAGCCTCGGTGCACCGGAAAGGCTGGCTGATTATGATATCGATGATTCAGAACTTGAAACCATGGCCGATAAAGCATCCATTTATGGAGCTTTCGGTAATTTCAGATCATTGGAAAGAGAAGATGTGGTGAAGATTCTTCAGGCTTCCCTTTAAAACTACAAAACGAACACCCCAGGCTAGGAACCAGGGGTGTTCGTTTTCTTATTTGGACTGCTCTTGAACGGCAGGATTCGCCGCATCATGCAATCCTTCTTCAAGTTCCGTTTTGTATTGCTCCGTTTGTTCCGGAGACCAATTCAGTCTTGACTGCATGTAACGGATTACTTTTTCTTTGTAAGCTTTAACCGTATCGATATCGAACAAGATCATGCTTGTTCTTCTGTTGAAGAAGTCCATCGGTGTGATACACATCTCATATTCAATCGCATATGCAAGTTTCGCATAGAGCGGAAGGGGAAGCCCGTATTCTTTCGCTTCCGCTTGACGGTTTCTTGCGATATCAAACAGAATCGGAGCATTACTTCCGTATTTGTTGAGCAGTTCCTCCGCTTCCTTGGCTGATAAACCGGTATCATCCGTTTGTGCCATCTTAGCTTTTTTGTAGGAATCAAAGCTTTCGGCTCCGCCGACATGACCGCCTGATATCGGCAAATGCTTTGTTTGGCTGCCGTCGAAATGTTTATAGCTTTCGTCTTTGAATTGTTTCGCGATCAAATCGACGATTGTTTCCGCCATTTTACGATATCCGGTCAGTTTTCCTCCCGCTATCGTGATGAGCCCGCTGTCTGAAACCCATGTTTCATCTTTCCTTGAGATCTCAGAAGCATTTTTCCCTTCTTCGTAAATCAAAGGACGGACGCCTGCCCAGCTAGATTCCACATCTTCACCCGTAAGGTCAAGGGAGGGGAACATATAGCGGATCGCTTTAAGCAGATAAGCACGGTCTTCTTCCGTCATTTTAGGATGGATCGGATCGATATTATAGAATGTATCCGTTGTACCTACATACGTTTTTCCTTCGCGGGGGATAGCGAATACCATCCTGCCGTCAGGTGTATCAAAATAGACTGCCTGTTTCAAAGGAAACTTCGATTGATCGATGACGATATGAACGCCTTTCGTCATCTGAAGGACCTTGCCTTTTTTGCTGTTATCTTTTTCGCGGATGGTATCAACCCATGGTCCCGCCGCGTTGATGACTTTACGGGCAAAGATTGAATAAAATTCACCTGACAGGAGGTCCTTGATCCGGACGCCTGAAATGGTGCCGTTGTCATACAGTAATTCTTCCACTTTTGCATAATTCAACAGATTCGCCCCGTGTGCATGTGCTTCTTTCATGACTTCCATTGTCAGACGCGCGTCATCGGTGCGGTATTCCACATAATAGCCGCCGCCTTTCAGGCCTTCTTTCTTGATGAGCGGCGCTTTGCCGATGGTGTTATCAACGGACAGCATCTTTCTTCTTTCGGCTTTCTTCACGCCTGCAAGGAAGTCATAGACGCGAAGACCGATGGAAGTGGAGAAGCTTCCGAATGTGCCGCCTTGGTGGAAGGGGAGAAGCATCCATTCGGGTGTCGTCACATGCGGACCGTTTTCATACACTACCGCTCTTTCTTTTCCGACTTCTGCGACAAGTCCGACCTGTAATTGCTTCAAATATCTGAGGCCGCCATGTACAAGCTTGGTGGATCGGCTGCTAGTGCCTGCCGCGAAATCCTGCATCTCGACGAGCCCGACTGACATGCCTCTTGTCGAGGCGTCAAGTGCAATCCCGGCGCCGGTGATCCCGCCGCCTATGACAAGTACCTCCAGCTGTTTATTAGTAAGTGCATCAATATGTTTTTGTCTTTCAAGATTTGTGAAGCTCATTTATTTTTTCCTCCTCTAGTTGTAAAAAAAAGAGACCGCAATATACGCCCGCTTCAATGGAAGGAACGTATATGCGGTCTCAGTAGTCTCTGACCAATATTAACTTATCTATACTATACCATTTCTGAATCTGAATTTCACTTATGAAGCATCTTATTTAAAAGTTCTTGTCGCCAGCACCGCTTGGTCCCATCCTTTTATAAGGGCAGCTCGTTCCTCTTCAGGCATTTTCGGAGTGAAAGACTTGGAACAAGCCCATTGTGAAGCGATTTCCTCACGTCCGTTCCAGAAGCCGACAGCCAATCCGGCAAGATATGCGGCGCCGAGTGCAGTCGTTTCATTTATTTGCGGACATTCCACCGGTACTTGAAGAATATCGCTTTGGAATTCCAAAAGGAAATTGTTTTTGGTTGCCCCGCCATCCGCACGCAGCGTCGTCAAGCTGATTTCGGACTCTTTTTCCATCACATCGAGTACGGCTTTCGTCTGATAAGCGAGTGATTCGACGGTGGCCCTCACGAAATGATCTTTCGTTGTTCCCCTGGTCAAACCGAATACCGCACCTCTTGCCTCGCTGTCCCAATAGGGGGTGCCGAGTCCCACGAATGCAGGGACCATATAGACGCCGTCGGATGATTCCACTTTGCGGCAATATGCTTCACTGTCGGCCGCATCCTGGAACATCCGTAATCCGTCCCGCAGCCATTGTATGGCAGATCCGGCAACGAAAATACTTCCTTCCAGCGCATATTCGACTTTCCCGTCGATTCCCCAAGCAATGGTGGTCAACAGACCTTTATCGGATTTGACCGGTTGATCTCCGGTGTTCATCAGCATGAAGCAGCCTGTTCCATATGTGTTCTTGGCCATGCCTTTCTCAAAACATGCCTGCCCGAACAATGCCGCTTGCTGATCACCGGCTGCTCCCGCAATCGCCACTTCTTGATTGAAGAAGTGGTGTTTGACTGTCTTGCCGTATACTTCGGAAGAAGGGCGGACGTCAGGCAGCATCGATTTCGGGATATCGAGGATGGAAAGCAGCTCCTCATCCCATTTGAGATCATGGATATTGTACATTAAAGTACGCGACGCATTCGAATAATCCGTCACATGGCTTTCTCCTCCAGACAGCTTCCAAATTAACCAGCTGTCGATGGTGCCGAACAATAATTTCCCTTGGTCGGCCAATTCACGGGCACCTTCCACATGATCCAAGATCCATTTCACTTTTGTCCCCGAGAAATAAGGGTCGATCAACAGGCCGGTCTTATCATGGAATGTTTTTTCATGACCATCCGCTTTAAGCGCATCGCATATATCCTGAGTTTGGCGGGACTGCCAAACAATCGCATGATAGATGGGCTTACCTGTTTCTTTATCCCAAACGACCGTCGTTTCGCGTTGATTCGTGATCCCGATCGCTTCGACTTCCGCAGGATTGACATCGGCTTCCGACAAGCAGCTGGCCATAACGGCCATAACGGATCCCCATATTTCACTCGCATTATGCTCGACCCATCCTGGATGGGGGAAGTGCTGCGTGAACTCCTTTTGTGCGCTGTGGACGAGTTCGCCTTCCTTATTGAAGAGGATCGCCCGTGAACTTGTCGTACCTTGGTCAATTGCTAAAATATATGTCATTTCTGCCACCTCGTATGTACTTTCTCTCTAGTCCGTTAAGACTTTGTTGTATGAATATTATTTATTTTACATGTCTGCTGCAGTTGCAGAATTGGTTAATTTTTCACTTTTTATATAGGACAGTCCGAGAAGAAGAATGCTGACGATCAAAGTACCCAATAGGGCCATCGAGAATTCGCCCGCAAAAATCGCTTTATGGGTTAAAGCTCCCAGAGCGCCGCCCAAAATCGGTCCGATGACAGGAATCCAGGCATAACGCCAATTCGAACTTCCTTTTCCGGCGATCGGCAGGATGGCATGCGCAATCCTTGGACCCAGATCTCGGGCAGGATTGATCGCGTAACCAGTCGTTCCTCCCAAAGAAGCGCCTATTGCGACGATCAATAAACCGACCGCTAATGGATTCAATCCTTCTGAAAATTGATTCGCACCAATGAATTGAAGACCGAACAAAAGGAAGAATGTTCCGATCATTTCACTGAGCAGATTGGAGAAGGAATGCGGCACAGCCGGCCCGGTAGCGAATACCCCCAGTTTGGTTCCCGGATCTTCCGTAATACGCCAATGAGGCAAATATTGCAAATAAACAACGGCAGCTCCTGCGATCGCACCAAGCATCTGGGCCGCAATATATCCCGCAACCTGATTCCATGCGAAATCACCTGTCATAGCCAGACCGACAGTGACAGCCGGATTCAAGTGGGCGCCGCTGATGCTGCCGACGGCGAAGACGCCCATCGTGACACCAAGGCCCCAGCCTATGATGATCACAACCCATCCGCCATTATTGGCAAAGGATTTCTTCAGATTCACACCCGCACAGACCCCGGCACCAAGAATGATCAAAATCATCGTTCCGACAAACTCTCCCAAATACGGACTCATATACTCTCCCATCCTCTCTTTTTGACAAAAAAAAGAAGACAAAGGGTCGTCAAAAGACCATGTGCTCTTGTCATGGTTTTTACCCGTGTCTTCTTGTCTCCGTCACATTTATTAACTTGCCTGTATTATAGAGTAATGGTGAAAACGCTGTCAACTCATGAGCCTTTATCAAGCCCCGTCAAAGGGTCTGAAATGGTCCCAAAGCTTCCTGTTCGATGTGGTGATCGAAACAGCTCCGCTTTTGAGTGCGTTCTCCGCTTCTTCGATTGTCCTGATCAAGCCGCCTGCAATGACCGGCACCGTGACTTTCGCCGCCACCTCGGGAATCATATCGGAATAAGCACCCGGCAGCACTTCAACGAAGTCCGGTTCCGCTTTCTTGATGATCTTATAGCTTCTTTCCAGAGCGTGACTGTCGATGACAAATGCTCTTTGAACAGTGATGACATTATTCTTTTTTGCCTCGATGATCACGGATGACTTTGTGGAAATCAATCCATAGGGTTTGAATTCCTGGCATAGATACTGTGTCCCGTATTCATCATTCTTCAGTCCGTGAATCAGATCGACATGGAAAAATAGTTTTTTTTGATAGGATTTAGCCATCTTCGTCAGATGTTTGATCTGTCCGAGATGGGTTTCCAGAATGACTCCCGTTTCATAGGGGGAACGTAAAAAATATTCAAAATCTTTCATGTTGGTTGTAGCCGGTAAAATGTCCTGATGCAAAGTGAAGCCTCCTAGTTGACTGGTGAAAATATTGGTAGTTTTGCTCCATTCCCTTAATCGAGGGTGTTGAAACCGATATTACAGGAAATGTTGTGGTATGGAATGTGAAAAAAACGCCTGCTTTAGACAGGTGCAATTTCTCCATCTACTATACCTTTTTATTGCTTTAAAACATACTTTTTTGGCTCTCTCTTCATTAGATACCAAAATCGGACTCATAACCAACTTTACTAATCGGAATAGTTTGTTTATAATGAAGAAACAAAGAAAGCTTCTTAATCGGGAAGGAAGTGTCGGAATGGAAGAGTATCAGGTTTTGTCAGGGGCAGAGCGTTTTTATATAGAGGGAAGCGAGATCGGTATATTGCTTTCACATGGTTTCATCGGAACACCGCAAAGCGTGGAATATGTAGGGAGAAGACTCGGGGAGCTTGGATATAGTGTGTTGGCGCCGAGATTGAAGGGGCATGGAACACACCATCATGACCTGGAGAAATGCGGCTATCAGGATTGGTATCAATCTTTGAAAGAAGGATATGAGGAGTTGAAGAAAAGCTGCTCCACCATCTTGATCATGGGGCAGTCCATGGGCGGCACACTCTCCCTATGTCTGGCGGCGGAGAAGGTGGATATCGACGGCATCATCCTCATCAATCCTGCCTTATCCGTCCCGTCTCTTGAATATTTGGCTCACGAAACCGATATCCGTTCAATACCGGAAGGAAAGCCGGATATCAAAGACCCTGGTGCTTTGGAAATTGTTTATGATAAAGCGCCGGTCAAAGCAATCCAGCAATTACAGGAACTGATGAATCATACAAGTAAGAAACTGAAGGAAATCAACTGTCCTGTATTGGCGTTCAAATCGGTAGAAGACCATGTCGTCCCTCACGAGAACACAGATCATATCATGAAACAGGTCTTATCTGAATGCAAACGGAGCATCACATTGAAGAACTCCTATCATGTAGCGACCTTGGATTATGATAAGGATATTATTGTGGAAGAGTCTCATTCCTTCATTCAAACCCAGATTAAAGGACTGGAATACGCTTAAATAAGAAGCGGACTTCTCGGCAAGTATAATACAAGAAGCGTACCTTTCATATGAAAGGTACGCTTCTTGTATTATTTTACATATATAGCTTGTATTTGGAATGGATTTAAAGTAAGCTGTCTCTTGTAATAAATGTAATAATTGTAATATATTGAGTGAAAGTGGAGGAAATATTTATTGAACAATAAAGGGGAAAGATCAGAATCAAAGGTGCGGAAAATAGGGCTGCTTTTGCTTCTGTTTGTCGTCTTCATCACAGTGTTCATTTTTATAGGTTTCAATCTATCTGAAAAACCAGAAAAGGAAAATACCGGTTCAGAGCCTGGAGTCAGTCAAGAAGAACCGCAGGAAATAGTTCCGGAAATACCGAAAGAAGAGCCGAATGTCCATACAAGCATCACGGTCAGTGCCGCTGGAGATTTCACGCTTGGCACAGATGAAGCATTTGCTTTCAATGGATCCTTTACAGATGAAGCCCAAAAGAATGGTCTCGGCCATTTCACAAAAGGCTTGAATAATATCTTCAAGGACGATGACTTCACGACCGTCAATCTGGAGACAACATTGACGACCGCCGAAAAAAAAGCCGAGAAGAAATTCCGTTTCAAAGGTGACCCAGCCTATGCGCAAATATTGAAGGATGCAGGAATCGAGTCGGTCAATTTGGCGAATAACCATATCTTTGATTATCTTCAGCAAGGATATGATGACACGGTGGCTGTGCTGCAAAAAAATAATATCGGATATTTCGGATATGAAAATGCATATGTGACAACGGTTAAGGATATTAAAATCGGTGCATTGGGATATGAAGGATGGAGAGATACACCTGAACTGAGACTGCAAGTATCAGAGGATATTTCCGAGCTGAAAGCACAAGGAGTCCAAATCATTCTGGTCCACTATCATTGGGGAGTGGAACGTTCCTATGTACCGCTGGAATCCCAGCGTACACTCGCCCAGTTCACAATCGACAGCGGTGCCGACCTGATACTCGGCCATCACCCGCATGTGGTGCAGGGAATTGAAGAATACAAGGATAAATTTATCGTATACAGCCTCGGTAACTTCATGTTTGGCGGAAACCGGAATCCAAGCGATAAAGACACTTTCGTATTCCAACAGACTTTCAAACTCATAGACGGGCAATTGACGGATGAAAAAGAAATCAACATAGTCCCTTTCTCGATTTCTTCACTCAAGAACAGAAATGACTATCGACCGACAATGCTCACCGGAGAAGAAGCGAACAGAGTGAAACAAAAAATCATTGACGTTTCCAACCAAATCAATGGAACAGATTGGCTCGTACATGAAAAAGGAACATCGGCTCAGTGAAAAAATACAGAAAACGATCCGCCAACAAAAAGCGGATCGTTTTCTTTTTGGTTATTTTCTGATGGAATATAATGGGTTATGATGGATGCAGGAGAAAACTACTTAAGCGGGTGATTTGCATGGGCTATGTATTTACAATATTCGTTATTGTTCTAATAAGCTTTGTTACTTATCGAATGATAAAAAAGAAAACAATCCCCTCAAATAG
>JAZNGP010000106.1:0-2102 GCA_045576475.1 Bacillus sp. (in: firmicutes)
GAAATGGACCGCCTTCATCATCCGGCAGCTGTTGACTAATGCCGTAAAATACAGCGAGCATGATGATATTATCCTGAAGAGCTATAAGGATGACTATCATACATATGTGCAAATCACCGACCACGGACGCGGCATAGACGCGAAGGACATATCCCGCATATTTGATAAAGGATTCACGTCGACAACCGCCCATAATGACCGCTCCTCAAGCGGCATGGGCCTTTATTTAACGAAGCAGGCTGCGATTGCCTTGCATATCAAGATCAGCGTTGAATCAGCGGTTGGAGAGGGAACGACCTTCACCCTCCTCTTCCCGAAACGAAATGAATATGACTCGGTCATAAGTGTGTGACAAAAATGTCACATGCTTTTCTTGTTTGTTCGCCAAATAACAGGAATTGGCCCTCCCCTTCTTATACACTTAAGTCAATAGGAAAAGGAGTGACGAAATACATGAATATTCTTGAAGCAGTCAAGGTCCATAAATTTTATGGCAATAAGTTCAACAAGCAGGAAGTGTTAAAGGGGATTGATTTGACGATTCAAAAGGGCGAATTCATCGGAATAATGGGCGCCTCCGGTTCTGGGAAAACAACCCTCCTTAATGTTCTTTCCTCCATCGACAAAGCCAGCCGCGGCACGATTTATATCGAGGGCCAAGAAATGACAAAAATGAAGGAGAAGAAAATCGCCCAATTCCGCATGAACCATTTAGGCTTTATCTTTCAGGACTATCATTTATTAGATACATTAACCGTCAAGGAGAATATTCTTCTCCCCCTTTCTGTTCAGAAAGTAAACAAAAAAGAGGCCGAACAGAGATTCAATGAAATCGCTGAAACATTAGGCATCAGTGATGTCAAAAACAAGTATCCGAATGAAATATCAGGCGGACAGAAACAGCGGACGGCAGCGGCCAGAGCATTCATTCATGAACCAAGCATCATTTTCGCAGATGAGCCAACGGGAGCATTGGACTCCAAGTCAGCCGGAGACCTATTGCAGAAGCTCAGCCAGCTGAACGAAGAGCTAAGCTCCACCATTGTAATGGTCACCCATGACCCGCTCGCGGCAAGCTATTGCAGTCGTGTGATTTTCATTAAGGACGGGCAGATCTATACCCAGCTAAATAAAGGCGAAGAAAATCGCCAGCAATTTTTCAAGGATATTATGAAAACGCAAGGCATCCTAGGCGGTGTTCAAGTATGAGCACAGGAAAACTAATCAGCCAGAGCCTGAAGAAGAACCTGAAGAATTATTATCTGTACGTTTTTGCCCTTATTTTCAGTGCAGCCCTCTATTTTTCTTTTGTGACACTGCAGTACGATCCGGCCATGGATGCTGCAGAAGGTTCCATTAAAGGAGAAGCTGCCATGAGTGTGGCGTCCATCCTGCTAATTGCCATTGTTGCCGTCTTTCTTGCCTATGCCAATAATCTTTTTATGAAAAGACGCAGCAAGGAAATCGGCTTGTATCAATTAGTTGGAATGAGCAAGCAGAAAGTTTTTTGGATTCTCTCTGTCGAAAACAGCATCCTCTATTTCGGCGCCTTGTTCGGCGGGGTATTCCTCGGCTTTGCCTCCTCCAAATTATTGATGATGCTCTTATTCAATATAGCGGGGACTGAGGACGTGGCTTCATTAAGGTTTTCCGGCGCGGCACTTGCCCAGACGCATATCGTCTTTTTCGGGATATTTCTCGTTACCTTATTGATTAATTACTTCTATATTAAACGAAAAGGCATCCTTTCTTTGTTCCATACCATATCATCCACGGAGATGAAGACAGGCAAAATTTCCATTTGGGAGATACTGATTGGCCTTATCGGCATTATGTCCATCGCGACTGGCTATTATGTTTCTTCGAAGCTGTTCGGCGGTGACTTTGCCTCCACGAATGAATTGTTATTTGCCATGCTCTTTATACTCGCAGCCGTCATTATCGGGACTTACCTTTTCTATAAGGGCTCTATTCGTTTCCTGTTCAATCTGGTGCGGAAAAAGAAGAACGGCTATTTAACGATTAAAGATGTCCTATCTTTGTCTTCCATTATGTTCCGGATGAAGTCAAATGCACTCTTGCTGACGATCATTACGACTGTT
>JAZNGP010000107.1:0-4004 GCA_045576475.1 Bacillus sp. (in: firmicutes)
TGACAGGTATACTGATGCAGAAATTCACAACACGCCAAATGTTTATGGCGTCTTTATTTGTAAAAAGAAAACCCTAGGCTAGGCCTAGGGTTCCAAAAAGCTTACAGCGTTGTATTAAAAAAACTCTTCCAAAGATGCTACAATATTTTTGGTTCGCCAACCAAAATACGAGCATATGGAGGAGTTTTTTATGTCTAAAGACACTAATAGTTTAGCACATACCACATGGAATTGTAAGTATCACATCGTTTTTGCACCGAAGTACAGAAGACAAGTGATTTATGGAAAGATCAAGAAAGATATCGGTCAAATACTCAGAATGTTGTGTGAAAGAAAAGGGGTAGAAATTATTGAAGCTACGGCTTGTAAGGATCATGTACACCTATTAGTAAGCATTCCGCCCAAAATCAGTGTATCTTCTTTTGTGGGTTATTTAAAAGGAAAAAGCAGCCTAATGATTTTTGACCGGCACGCAAATCTGAAGTATAAGTATGGAAATCGAAAATTTTGGTGTACGGGATATTATGTGGATACAGTCGGAAGAAATAAGAAAGTGATAGAAGAATACATACGTAATCAAATTCAAGATGATATAGTCGCAGAACAATTAAGTATGATGGAATATCTGGATCCATTCACAGGTGAAGAGGTAAATAGGAAAAAGAGAAAGTGAGAGGAAGGCCTTTGAGGTCTGGCCAGTAAAAGTAGTACACACGGCGAACCTTTCAAGTGGCCCTTTAGGGTCTGGTCAGCAACAAAGGCTTTCAGCCGCAGAACAAACCACCCGTTGTCACGGGTGGTTTTGACTTTAAATATATTATCAACAATAAACTTTAACAAAGCCATTTATTAAAAGAGCTCACGGATAAATGTAAGTTCTTCGTCGGACAAGACTACTTCTGCGGTCTTCATATTATCGAGCAATTGCTCGGCGCGTTTTGCCCCTGGAATCAGCACATCGATCTCCGGCCTTGCCAAATATGATGCAAGGACAATATGTGCAATGTCGACACCATGCCGGTCGGCGATCGGTTGCAGCTGATTCACCTTTTTTACGATTTCTTTGAATTTCTCGCCCTGGAAATGCTCTTGGTGATTACGTAGATCGCCTTCCGGAAAGGTGGCATCTTCTTTGTATTTCCCGGTAAGGAGGCCGGATGCCAGAGGGAAATAAGGGACAAATGAGATGCTATGTTCCTTTAGGTAAGGGAACAGTTCTTGCTCCGCTTCCCGGTTCAACAGATTGTACTCGCCTTGAAAAACATCCACATGTCCCGTTTTATTCGCTTCTTTCAATTGCGTCAATGAGAAGTTGGAAACGCCAATCGAGCGGATCTTTCCTTCTTCCTTTAATTCGGCTAGAGCTTGAACCGCCTCATCCTTTGGCGTGTTCTCATCCGGAAAATGAATATAGAATAAATCGATATAGTCGGTCTGCAGCCGTTTGAGGCTGTCATCCACGGACTTCTTGAGAAATGCGGGTGTATTATCATAGATGATCTGATCCCCTTGTTTCTTATGCGCAGCTTTTGTCGCGATCACAACTTCTTCCCGATTGAACTCTTTCATCACTTCTCCGATCAATTCTTCAGAGCGGCCGAGTCCGTATATATAGGCTGTGTCGATGAAGTTAGCGCCATTTTGAATCGCTGAGCGGACAAGTTCCTTGCCGGCCTCCTCATCGAGATCGGGATAGAGGTTATGGCCCCCTACGGCATTTGCACCAAGCCCGATCGGATGAACATGCATTTCGGTCTTTCCAACTGTCACTTTCTTCATATAAACACTCCAATCCTATCATTATTATAAATGGTTTCCTATATGTCGTTCCCTATGGAACGGATGTTAAACTAGCTGGGACCGAGATAAGTCAGCAATTAAAAGCATGGGGAAGCAGGCTCGCCTTTCAAATCGAATAATCAAGCAATAGTACTTGCTTGATTGATTGCAGGCGAACACTCCATAGCTAGAATATGTCGCCTTGTTTCTATATATTCCGGAGACTTTTGATTTTCACAGGATGTATGTATGCTAGCTTTAGCTTCTATTTCTTAAGGGTATTTATTCCTGAAAAAATCGAGACGAAATGGGTTCGGCGTCTATTTCGTCTCGATAGGGAATTTATTTGCAATTTAACATCATCATACCGCTTACTTCAGGTTGTGATCACCGTTTCACTATCTGGTGTGAAGTTGGTGATGACCAAGACTACAGGAGTTCCTATCAATATTGTGGAACGAGCTGGAATAGTGATAGCCAATTGTCCTGTACCGACTGGACCCGGCGTATACGCCAGTAAGGATTCCATCTGAAGAACGCCATTGATATAAACATTTATATACCCATTGTCTAGTGCGATCGGCGGCAGTTCAGCAGCATCAGCACCTGTATCTGTCCAAAATTCGTCGACGGGAATCGTCAATGTGCCGGCAGCGATAAGAGCTGTCGTTTCATGGAAGAATCGGCTGACAGTCGGGACCAAATCCATTGCCGGATCGGCGGCAACTGCCAGTTTCATAATTTTTAAGGGCATCATTCTTCCTCCTTTCACGGGACTTTCCTTATCATATGCAGCAATATATTGTTTTGCATAAACTTTTCATCGGTTAAGTCAGGAACCTTTTGCTTTACGCCTTCATAAAATGAAACATAATGAGTATGAAAATACGGCGGGGAGGGGAAATATTTGATACATAATGATGAGCCTATAAAACCATTGCTGCTATGTCCAAAGTTTCCAGCAGAAGAAATCCGTATCCGTTTCCCCAGAAAAGTGGTGATCCATGAGTATTACACAGTCTCGGATGGGAAGAAGCGAGTGTTGAAAGAAGAAGACGGAATCTGTGATTCCGGAAAGCCGATCATTCTTGACTCTTCAGAACTATCTTATATGAATCTGTTCATCAATGGTGTTTTACAGCCGGAGGAAAACTATACTGTGAAGAGGGGCGTTCTGATGTTGAATACAATCGATCTTCCTCCAAAAGGCGCTCCAGTCATTTTACAGATGGTTTTCTTATAGAAATTCGGTTATCCGGCAATGGCTGAAAGTATAAAAACAGAAAAAAGAAAACAACTAAGCTCGATCGGCATCTGCCGATCCTTTTTTTTGTTTGGCGGGTTTATCAAAAGGATACAACCATTATATCTTGAAGAGAGAAATGTCGAAAAAAATCTACACCCCATACTGTATGTTGTATAGTATAAGGTATATAATGTATGACATACAGTAAAATGAAGAGGTGGGTGAATGAGCAGTTTATTGAATTCGTTGACCACAGAGCTTAGGAGAGGCACGCTGACGTTGGCTGTCTTAAGCCAATTACGGACACCACAGTACGGATATTCGCTTGCTCAGCTGCTGGAGAAGTCAGGAATCGCCATCGATCAAAGTACGCTATATCCTTTGTTAAGACGTTTGGAGAAACAAGAACTGGTGACAGCCAGTTGGGACACTTCCGAAAGCAGGCCGCGAAAGTATTATGTATTGAGTGAGTATGGGCTTGAAATCTTTCAGCAGTTGAAGATAGAATGGCTCAAAAATTCAAAAGAACTTTATGGCATTTTAAAAGGGGATGGGGAAGATGGAATTGATTGATGTCTATATACAGGAAGTCACCCGCAGGCTTCCTGAGAAGAACCGTAAAGATATCGCACTCGAGCTGCGGTCCACGATTGAAGATATGCTGCCTGATGATCACAGCGAGAAGGATGTGAAGGAAGCGCTCGGGAAATTGGGGAATCCTGCGGCACTGGCCGGCGCTTATCGAGATCAGCCGATGCACTTGATTGGTCCGCGGTATTATGATGTGTATATAACATTACTGAAGATGATTATCCCGATCGCTTCTGTTGTTCTGTTGATATCAACGATTGCTGAATCTTTTATCGGCTTTAGGGATGAAGCGATATTGAACATAATCTTAGTCTCTTTAGGCGAAGCGATATGGGGAATCTTCTTGGTCGGCATTCAAGTCTTCTTTTGGCTCACAATTGTTTTCGCA
>JAZNGP010000108.1:0-6872 GCA_045576475.1 Bacillus sp. (in: firmicutes)
CTGATCTCCATTAAAATATCTATCTCTTAGCTGGAAAATGAAACTTTCCGAATCATTCTTCGTATTACATAAAAATGGATACAAAAGGATCGGAGGTATTATTCTTGAATGTTGACTCTATTAAACCTGAAGCGTTTGGGAGAATTTTTCACAGCGGGGATTTCAAACGGCTTTATCGATCTGCCTCCAAAGAGTTCCAACAGCAAATCTCAGCGGAACAGTTCATAGAGCTAGCTGCATCTTTCAATGAAGGGGTAAACAGTTATCAGCTGGCCTATCAAATCCCGCTGGAGAGCTTCATCAACTACATCTGGCTCGATGATCGTAAAGAAAAGGCAATTGCCGTCTCATTTAATGAACAGCAGCAGATACAAAGTATGTATTTGAAACCATACATCACTTATCCGGAAAGCGACAGCCGATTCACCAATAATACGTATAATATGCCCGTAAAAGGCAAATGGGTTGTCTTTTGGGGCGGAACAAATGAATTGATCAATTACCATTATGCATATGAAAGTCAGCGGTATGCCTACGATTTGATCAAATTAAAAGATGGTTCATCTTTCAAAAACAATCCGTTCAGGAATGAAAATTACTATGCTTTCAATGAAGCAATCACAGCTCCGGCAGAAGGAAAAGTCATTGAAGTGGTGGATGGAATCAAAGATAATATCCCCGGCGAAATGGATGCCGAAAAGCCGGCAGGGAACTATGTCATCCTTGAACATCCTGGGAAAGAATACAGTCTTTTGGCTCATTTAAAAAAGAATTCCATAAAAGTGAAAATAGGAGACTCTGTAAAAGCAGACCAAACAATCGGAAAGTGCGGGAATTCCGGCAACTCTTCAGAACCCCATCTGCATTTTCAAGTAATGGATTCATCGGATTTCACTAGCGGAAAGTCCATTCGCATAAGATTTGAAGATGGATATGAGCCGATTCAAGGAGATATCATTTCAAACATAAAACGGAAAGATTCATTTGAAGAAAAAATAGATAAGGCAGATATTTTTTTGACCATTGGCGAAATACTGCTCTACATCCCAAGAGCAATCAAGCACCTATTCTAGCCGCTATGCCACAGTAGTTACGCCGAGAAGGCCACTGTTTGCAGCGGAAAACAACCCGAAATTAAAGCACCTTTCAGAATGATGACCAGCCAACAAAGCTTATTATCCATATCCAGCTGAAAAGGGTTCATTGTACCCAGTTTATCGACTGAATCCGTTGGTATCACTGAATTTCAACGAAAATACGAGAAAAAAGAAAATCTTTCATTATGCTATAATTACCATATGTCGAAGTTTAGGATGATAATTATGAAGATAAGTGTATTTTTGGATGATTATCGCACATGTCCGCCGGAACACCATCTTGCTACAGATATTGATGAATGCATTCACTTCCTTGAGAATTTCCATATAGAACATCTTTCACTGGACCATGATCTCGTCTCCAAAGAAAGGAACGGTTTCATGTTAGTCAAGCATATGGTTGCCGAAAGTCTATTCGCCGACAGGATCACCATCCATTCCGCGAATGCAGTCGGAGGCAGAGCCATGTTTGATTACCTTAAAAAGGCGCAGCGCAATTTTGAGATGCCCGCCGGAATCAAAATCATACACAGACCAATGCCCCTCAGATAATCTATTTCCCATAAAAAAAAGGCAGTGAAGTCACTTCACTGCCTTTTTGCATGTCAATGATCAGACCTTCTCAGTCTCTTCATACCCTGCGAAAGCCATCCCTTTTGTCTTCATCAAATATTGCAAAGCCTTTTTGAAGGTCATGAATGTCCTCAATTCATGGCTTGTAGTCAGACCTGAAGCAATCAAATTCTGGGTGATTGCTGAACTGAAGCCGCAATACAAGACTTTGACCCCAACTAAATTCAATGCTTTCGTCAAATTATCGATATAATGTCCAAATGTATCGATATCCCCAATTTCATTAAGAGAAATCGCGGAGAAATCAATGACAATTGTCGCGATTCCTTCTGTAGACGCATATTTCAGCAGTTTTGCGATTATATTTTCGAACCTCTCCGGAACAAGCTTTCCAGTAATCGGAACCAAGATGGTTTCCGGAAGAATGGAAGGAATAATCGGAGCGGAAATATCGATAATCACCTGCTCATACTCATGCACAAGCATTTTCAAACGTTCATTTTCTTGTTTAAGACGAAGTAACTCTTGATTTTCCATAATTCCTCCACAAATAAGAAATATTTACCATAATGGGGTTCAATATTCATTATATCATATTTATTAAAGTGAACTATGCAAATTGCTTCCGAAACCGAAATCTATCTTCTCGCATTTCTCTTTCTTCCTTCAGAGGAAGATTTTCTTTTTTTGCCGCCATTTCCGTGCTTAGCAGGATGGCGTGTATTTTCTCTGGCACGGCCAGGGGTCCTGCTTTCTCTGCTTTCGTTCTTAACAAACTCTTTCTTGTCCTTGACCATATCTATTTTCTCTATTGATATGCCGAGTTCTTTTTCGATTTCAGCAAGCAGCTGCTCATCTTTAGGTGAATAGAAGGTGATGGCTTTCCCTTCGAACCCGGCTCTGCCGGTCCTGCCGATACGGTGAACATAGCTTTCCGCATCTTCCGGGATGTCATAGTTGAACACATGGGTGACTCCTTCTACATCAAGGCCTCTCGCTGCTACATCTGTTGCGACAAGAAGCTGTATTTCCGCGTCGCGGAAACGTTTCATGACACGCTCTCTTTTTGCCTGTGATAGATCGCCATGCAGTTCATCCACAGAGAAGCCATTGGCTTTCAGGAAATCATATAGTTTGGAAACCCTTCTTTTCGTTCTGCAGAACAGCACGGCCATGAAAGGATTCTCGGTTTTGATTTGATCGATGATGACCGGTTGTTTCGCTCTGTCCGTCAGATGGATCGCCAACTGTGCGACACTTTTTGCCGGTCCTTGTTTCTTTTCCACTTGGATGTATTTGGCTTCCTTCATATGCTTCTTGGCCAGTTTCCGGACGTCTTCGGACATGGTGGCAGAAAAGAGTAAAGTCTGACGCTCGACCGGTGTTTCTTTTATGATCGCTTCCACTTCCGGAAGGAAACCAATGTGGAGCATTTGATCTGCTTCATCAAGAACCAGTGTCTTCAATTGTGTCAAATCGACTGTTTCCCTGCGTAGATGATCCAAGAGCCTGCCCGGTGTGGCTACGACAATCTGTATGCTTCCGCTCAGTTTCTTCAGCTGTCTTTCCACATCTTGTCCGCCATAGACAGGAAGCACATGCATATCCGTTCCTTCGAGCAATTTCTTCACTTCCGCTGTGATCTGCAAAGCGAGTTCTCTTGTCGGCGTAACGATCAACGCCTGTACATGCGGCTCAGGACGAAGATTCTCGATGATCGGCAGCATGAAGGCAAAAGTCTTGCCTGTCCCTGTTTGTGCCTGAGCCATGAGGTCGATGCCTTTCAATGCTTCCGGAATCGCCTGCACCTGAATCGGAGTCGGCTCCTTGATGTTAAGGCCTGCTAACGTTTTGTTCATAGATTGGGAAATACCCAATGATAAAAAATCTGACAAATCATTCCCTGCTTTCTTTCCTGCTTATTCGTTACTTACTTGTTTGCTTCCACATACTGCGACAATTGGAACATGAATGTAAAGATGAGTTCGTATGCCTCTTCGATCGTCATTTGTTCATTGAAACCTTCGACAGCATCCAACGGAAAATTCAGATCCCATAATCCGTCGTTTTGGCTGAATAATAAATTATATCTCGCACAATCCCCTTTCAGATGTGTGGAAAGATATTCTTTTATCGCTTTTTCATGCTTCTTCTGCAGCTTAAGGCCCAAAATTGCTTCGTATGTAAGGAAGATATCCTCCATCTCAACAGTAACAGCATCCACAGCAATGATTTTCAGTGAAGGGGATTCCATATAGAGAAATTCTTCTTTATGTGCATCGAAGTAGCTGATCGGCTGTTTCAGGAATTCGGCAGTTTCTTCAGCCAGCATTTCTTCCGTTTCTTTATGGCAGCGCTCCAAATAAGCGTCCATCCATCTTCCGTCAGCGGTTGTTTGGGCGGACTGTGGAACTGCAATTTCGTTCTGTTTCATATACTCCATTTCCGCTTGTCCGAAAATGGGCTTATGGTTATTGTTTTCCTCGTTTTGTAAATAGTCCAGCAAGTTCTTTTTTAACATATCATGACCCTTTCAAAAAAAGATTGATTACTTATTATATTATATATCAAGTTCAATAGATACAGGACAATGATCGCTTCCGAGCGGTTCCCGGTGGATGTCCGCCTCAACCAGCTTCGGAGCGAGCGAAGCCGAAAGGATGAAATAGTCTATTCTCCAGCCGATATTCCGCTCCCTTACCCCTTTCATATAAGACCACCATGTGTAATGATCTGTTTTATCCGGATACAGATAGCGGAAAGAATCAATGAATCCCGCGTCCAATAAATGCGTCATTTCCTGGCGCTCTTCGAAAGTGAACCCCGAATTTCCGATATTCGCTTTCGCGTTTTTCAAATCGTCCTCGGAGTAAGCGACATTGTGGTCTCCCGTGTACACTACAGGCTTCTTCTGGTCGAGCGCGATTAAATACTCCCGCAGCTCCCCTTCCCACTCCAGCCTGTATGGAAGTCTGGATAAATCCCTTTTCGAATTTGGTGTATATACATTCACAAGATAGAATGCTTCGAATTCCAAAGTGATGATACGTCCCTCCGGCTCGGATTCCCTCTCACCTACTCCATACGAAACAGAAAGCGGCTTCTTTTTCGTGAAGACGGCCGTACCGGAGTATCCTTTCCTCTCCGCATAGTTCCAATATTGATGATAGCCCTCGAGTATCATATCAATTTGGCCTTCTTGGAGCTTTGTTTCCTGAATGCAGAAGATATCAGCGTCCATGTCCCAGAAAAAGTCCATAAACCCTTTCTTGACACAAGCCCTGATTCCATTGACATTCCATGATACCATTTTCAAAGTCTTTCCCCATTCCTATCCTTTTTTCTCTATCATACTATATAAAGGCGTATTGCCAATCGCAATACGCTCTCACTCTTTTCATGTTTTTGAGATTCCCTTCAACAATTCGGAACGAAGTTTTTTTCTTGTTTCCTCCGGCCAGGTGATGCATTTCGCACAGCTGACATAAAGCTTGGCATTCTGGAATCGGATCAAATACATATAGATATTCTTTTGTTCACAAATCGCTGCTGCACAATATCTTTGTGTTTCATTCGTCAAATCAAAAAGGAAAGGGATCAAGAGTTGCAGCTTCCTTTTATGATAGATGCCTAAGCTGAACCGAAATAGATGATCCGTTTTATTGATATTTTGCACGCGGTAATCCGCATTCAGAAGGATCAGCGGATTGACTTTCGAAATATTCGCCATCAGCTCGATTTCCCCGTTATTATTAGGACGGTATAAGAACCTATTGCCGTCCAATAAATATTCATATAATAAGTCATGTCGTTCATAATCCAGTTTCTGATTACACCAATGTGGATCGAATGTCTGCAATTCAAAGAAAAACTTATTCGGCTTCAAATTCAGCTCTGTGAAAGTTTGAGTGTCCACCCAACTCATTTTCAATCCCTCCCTTCTTAATTTAATTATATCAGAATAGTTTAAAATTTTTAAAAAATCACTGCTATTTGCACCATTTCGTCACAAAAAGCTCATTCTCCGCAAAAAAAATACACTTGGTCCCTATGCCAAGCGTAAGCGGTATCTATACTATACATCTGAATTCTTCTATCCGTATCTCTTCAGACAGTGGTCATGCCCCCATCCACCGGCAAAATTGCCCCCGTAATATAATCCGATGCGCGGGATGCCAGAAATAATACCGACCCTTTCAGATCCGTTCCATTACCGAAACGCTGCAGCGACGTATGCTTCAACATATCATGCCCGCCTCTTTCAACCATCATTTGTGACATTTTCGCCGGGAAGAATCCAGGCGCCAATGCATTCACATGGACGCCTCTCGCTCCCCATCTTAAAGACAGATCTTTCGTGAAAGAAATGATATCTCCCTTATTGGAAGTGGAGCCGATCGAATCCATGAACAGAGGATCCGTTCCTGTCAGTCCTGCAACGGAAGCTATATTGATGATCTTTCCGGATTTCTGCTCAAGCATTATTTTCCCGACAGCTTTTGACACCAAATATGTGCCGGTGACATTGACATCCATTACCTTATGCCATGTCTTCAATGGCATATCCTCGGCCGGCGCTTCCCAAAAAGCACCGCTGTTATTGACGAGGATATCGATCCTTCCGAATGTCCGCAATGTCTGGTCGACCAAGTTATTCACTTGATCCGGATCCGTGACGTCACAAGCGACCGCTATTGCCCGCACCCCCTTCTCCTCCAGCCTCCCTGCCGCTTCCTGGCATACCTCAAAATTCCTCGAGCACAGGACAACATCTGCACCAGCTTCCGCTAATCCCTCTGCGATCTGAAAACCGAGCCCTCTTCCCCCTCCAGTGACGATTGCGACGTTATTGGTCAAATCAAATAATTCTTTGACATGCATGGAATCGAGCCCCCTTATCCTTTGAGTTGCTTCATCAGAGTGGCAATCTTAAAGCCAATCTCTTCTCGCTTAATGATATGATGACTGAGTACCGTGACATTCCTGAATTCTTCGGAAACAAGTAAAGTGTACGCTTACAAACAATAATTATATATATCTTATAAAACAAAAGGCTCTGTAATCGTTTAATGTTGTTTTTTTATCCTTTGCAGACCAAAATACTACTCTTCATTAGATATGATTGAAGCGGAGAACGGCGACTCCTGCGGGATCAGCGAGCAGGGTGAGACCCCGCACGGAGGAGGAGGCTCACCGCTCGCC
>JAZNGP010000109.1:0-78438 GCA_045576475.1 Bacillus sp. (in: firmicutes)
TTTTTCGCTCTGTCAAAGTTCCATGTTGATTTCCGCTGCGAACGGACGCTTTCCGCGGGGCGAGCGGTGAGCCTCCTCCTTCGTGCGGGGTCTCACCCTGCTCGCTGATCCCGCAGGAGTCGCCGTTCTCCGCTTCAATCATATTTAATTAAGAGTAGCATTGGGTCTGACAAAAAAACAAAACAATAACAAAGCCATTTTTTTAAAAATAAACTTATAATGTCAGTCAATCGCCATCAGGATGTGCTTAGGTCTCACCTGGCTCGCTGATCTAAAGCAGGAGTATCTGGTTTTTGTCTCCGCAGAGTATAGCAAAGCCTGACAAATAGAAAACCTTGTCTTCTGTGGACAAGGTTTTTCTCTTCTTATTTGTCGCCTTCGGTTTTCTCAGCTGACTCGTGAGTGTAAGTCAGGATACCTGCATTGATTTCTTCAAGCGCTTTTCCGACATTTTTGTAAGAAACTGGTTTTTCGATTCTGTGGTCTCCGTTCACCTGCATGTAGCGTGCACGTTTCGCAGCGACAGATACAAGCGAATATTTACTGTCAATTTTATTCAATAATGAGTCGATAGATGGATATAACAAGTTATTCAACCTCCAGCATATTTAAGTATCGTTTGGCCACACGTTCTCTTTTGCAATGTTCCGCGACAACGATGGCTTTTATTTTATCACAAGCGGATTCGACTGTGTCGTTTTCGACAACATAATCGTATAGATCCATCATTTCAATTTCTTCTTCCGCCGTCTTTAGGCGTTGATGGATGACTTCTTCAGTCTCGGTCCCTCGTCCGACAATGCGGTTCTTCAACTCGGAGAGACTTGGCGGCGCAAGGAAAATGAATAAGCCTTCAGGGAATTTCTCCCTGACTTGACGTGCTCCCTGCACTTCAATCTCCAAGAATACATCTTGCCCTTCTTCAATTGTCTGACGGACGTAGTCGACCGGTGTACCGTAATAATTATCCACGAATTTGGCGTACTCCAGAAGTTTCCCTTGTTCAATCAGACTTTCGAACTCTTCCTTCTTCTTGAAGAAATAGTCCACTCCGTCGACTTCACCCTCCCTCGGGCTTCTTGTGGTCATTGAAATGGAGTAACGGAATGACGGATTCTGTGTGAAAAGCTCTTTCCGAACTGTTCCTTTCCCTACTCCCGATGGACCTGATAATACGATTAATATTCCTTTTTCTCTCATTGTTCACTTATCCTTCCTCTGAACCTTCATCACGGTCATGAAGCCTGGAAGCGACGGTTTCCGGCTGCACCGCAGACAGGATGACATGTTCACTGTCGGTGACGATTACCGCCCTTGTCCGCCTGCCATATGTGGCATCGATCAGCGACCCTTTATCCCTGGCTTCTTGGATGATTCTTTTGATTGGTGCCGATTCCGGGCTCACGATGCTGATGATCCTGTTTGCCGATACGATATTCCCAAAGCCGATATTGATTAACTTTATTGACATGATAATCCTCCAATAATCGTAATTCTAGTGTGGCCTTGCAGCGGTCACCGTAAACAGGCTCATTCGATGTTCTGAACCTGCTCCTTCATCTTTTCCAGCAAACTCTTCATTTCCACCACTTGGGCGGCAATACGGGAATCATTGGCTTTCGCCCCTATTGTGTTCACTTCCCTGTTCATTTCCTGAACGAGGAAATCAAGTTTCCTTCCGATGGTATTCCCGCTCTTCAAGGCTGCATCCACCTGTGTGATATGACTATTCAACCGGGTCAATTCCTCGTTGATATCGACTTTATCCGCAAATACAGCCACTTCTGAAGTAATCCTTGTTTCATCGATGACACCCGCACTGAATTCTTGCATTCGCTGTTGAAGTCTTTCCTTGTATTGATGGATGACCGACGGCGCGTGCTTCTTCACTTCCTCCGCCGCTTCCGACAGCGACACAAGCTGCTTCCTTATATCTTCATTCAGGAGCTTTCCTTCAGCTTCTCTCATTCCCTTAAGCTGTTCACCTGCCATGTTCACAGCAGCAAGGATTCCCTTTTCAAGTTCAGGAGGAAAAGCATGCACTTCTTTGATGCTCAGAACACCTTCCCACTTAGAAGCATCTTCAGGAGAAGATGTGGGATGCAGACCGTATTTATCCGAAATTCGTTCCATAATGCCCATATACTGGTCAAGCAAATCCCAATCGACGTCCAGCTTCTTCTCGATCAGTGCTTTTCCATCAAGCGAAATGAAGACCTCGGCTCTTCCTCTTCTTATGTATGGTGTAAGCTGTTTTTTTATTTTATCCTCCAGCATAAGCAGCTGGCGGGGCATACGTATATGAAATTCACTAAAACGGTGATTGACCGTCCTAATTTCCGCATGAATCTGAAATCCTTCAGCTTCATACACTCCTCTGCCAAATCCGGTCATACTGACAACCATAAGACAATCACTTCCAATTCAGCAATTCTGCACAACAATATAGCCATTACTTGACCTCAGATGGTCACCGTTTTCAAAAAACAGCCGGATTGACGGCAGTTTTCCCGTTCCAACCCCGACCGCAAACAAAAAGGCAATAGACATAGTCTACTACCATTAGCATTATAGCATATATCAATCCTTTTTTCTTAGCAAAAATGTTCCTGCAAGCAAAAAAGTAGGAAGTGCGGCAAGACCGATGATAAGCATCCAATCCCTTGACATGATGCTGATTGTTCCGAATATTGCCTGAGCAGGCGGATAATAAATGACCCCTAGAGCCATCACAAGCGAAATGATCACCGACCAGACGAGATACATATTTCCGAACGGGTTCCTCGTGAAGATGCTTCTTTCACTTCGGCAATCGAACACATGAATCAGCTGTGCAAGTACAAGCGTGATGAAAGCCACTGTCTGTGCATATTCAAGATTACTGTGATCATCCTTCAGGACAGTCATGAAGGCAATCAATGTCACACCGCCTATCAAGAAACCCCTGGAAATGATTTTCCACGCAAGTCCCCGTGCGAAAACACCTTCTTTCGGATTTCGCGGCCGCTTCTTCATCACATCACTTTCCGGCCGGTCCAGACCGAGAGCCATCGCAGGAAGTCCATCTGTCACAAGATTCACCCATAGAATCTGGATGGCGGTAAGCGGAAGCGGAAGGCCCAGTATCATCGCAAACAACATCACCAAAATTTCACCCACATTGGATGCAAGAAGATAACGGATGAATTTCCGGATATTCTCGTAGATATTGCGCCCCTCTTTGATCGCGGATTTGATCGTCGAGAAATTGTCGTCCAGCAGGACAAGGGAAGAAGCCTCCTTCGCCACATCCGTTCCCGTTATCCCCATCGCGATTCCGATATCGGCCGACTTGATGGCCGGGGCGTCATTCACCCCGTCACCCGTCATTGCGACAACATGTCCTTTATTCTGCAGCGCTTTCACGATCTTCAGCTTATGCTCCGGACTCACACGCGCAAATACCGTGACATCTTCGACGATCGCTTCAAGTTCTTCCACATCCATCTCGTTCAGCTGCCTGCCTTCTATGACCAGATCTCCTTCATTCAGTATGCCGAGCTGCTTCGCTATCGCGGAAGCGGTGGCCACATGATCTCCAGTGATCATGATCGTCTTGATGCCGGCTTTCGCACATTCGGCCACAGCGCCCTTCACTTCCGGTCTCGGAGGATCGATGATGCCCTGCAGCCCGATGAACGTCAAACCGCTTTCCGCTTCCTGTTCTCCAGGAATGGATGCGGAAGCCGCCAAAGGTTTATAACCGATTGCTATATTACGAAGTGCCCGCGAGGACAGATCGTCGATCGCATCCTGAACGTCATTGACAGTCTTTCCTTGTAATGACTTCTCCTTTCCTTCCCACAGAATACTCCGGCATTTTCCGAGCATGACGTCCGGCGCGCCTTTCGTTACCACGAACCTTTTGTTATTTCTGTCTTTGACGACCACACTCATCATCTTTCTCGCTGAATCAAAAGGATACTCTTTAATGATTGTGAATTGCTCAAGAAGCCCGGCCTTCGAAAGCCCCGCTTTCATAGCCGCAACATGCATCGCAACTTCCGTACTGCTTCCATCGACGACCGTTTCCCCGTCTCTTTCGCGCACTTCGGATGAATTACATAATAAGCCGAATGTCAATAACTGCCGAACCGATTTATCCGGATCTTCCGTAACACGGCCATCTTTAGAAAACACACCTGTCGTTTCATTTCCTTTTCCGCTGACATCCCAGATCGTTCCCCCATCCCAAATGGTGGTGACCGTCATCTTATTCTGGGTAAGGGTCCCCGTCTTATCGGAGCAGATAACGGACGCACAACCAAGCGTTTCCACCGCAGGCAGCTTCCGTACGATCGCATTTTGCTTGATCATCCTCTGCACCCCAAGTGATAAGGCGACCGTCACAATGGCCGGTAAGCCTTCCGGAATTGCCGCTACAGCAAGGGATACACCGGCAAGTACCATTGTATATATTTGATTTCCCTGCAGAACACCAAGTGCGATTACAATAATCGTAAGGAATACAGCAACGACGATCAGAATTTTCCCTAATTGTTCCAAACGGTGCTGCAATGGTGTAACGATGTTTGAAGCCGATTCAAGCATATCGGCTATCTGCCCCATTTCCGTCTTCATTCCTGTTCCAGTTATGATGCCTATGCCTTTTCCGCGTGAAACCATCGTTCCCATGAATGCCATATTCTCTTCATCACCGATGCTGTTGACGGTTCCTTTCAATGGTTCCGAGCTTTTAAGGACCGGAACGGATTCACCTGTCAAAGCGGACTCCTCGATTTCCAGAGCGACCGCTTCAATGATCCGCAAATCAGCGGCGATCCTGTCTCCGGTCTCGAAGCGGACGATATCACCCGGCACCGCTTCCTTCGATGGGATTCTTCGCCACTCCCCGTTCCTTAAGACATGCACTTGCGGAGCGGATAAGCTTTTGAGAGCATCGAGCGACCTTTCCGCCTTTCTTTCCTGAAAGAAGCCCATAAACGCATTAATGCAGATGATCCCGATGATGGCTATCGCATCTATGTACTCGCCCAGCAATCCTGATATGAGTGTTGCCGCAAGCAGGATAAGGATCATGAAGTCCTTGAATTGTGCGAAGAACATCATAATCGCGGACTTTTTCTCTCCTTCACGAAGCTCATTATATCCGTACTTGTCAATCCTCTTGTTCGCTACCGCTCCATCAAGTCCCTTGTTCCTGTCAGTCTGAAGGGCTGCCTCCAATTGTTCCGTATCCATTTCTCTGTACAACATCGCTTTTTTCACTCCTATTCTAAAAACAGCAAAGAGTTGTCCTTCTGTAACCATGCTTATTCAGCTTCCCGGAAATTAATGCTATAATTGAATCGATTGATAAAGAAGATAAAGAACGAAGCAAAGGGAGTTATATATGTCATTTGATGGACTATTCACGAAAGCAATGTGCGAAGAACTGCGCCGCGCCATCGAAGGCGGACGCATCAATAAAATACATCAGCCTTACCAGAATGAAATCATCGTAATCGTCAGGGCGCATGGAAAGAACCATAAAATGCTCCTTTCGGCACATCCGAGCTACAGCAGGGCACAGCTCACAAATGAAAGCTACGAAAACCCGCAGGATCCGCCGATGTTCTGTACGCTTCTCCGAAAACATCTGGAAGGAGCCATCATCGAAAAAGTAACCCAAAAAAATCTTGACCGGATCATCATCTTTGATGTGAAAGGGCGTACCGAAATCGGGGACTTGAGTTATAAACAGCTCATCATCGAAATAATGGGCCGTCACAGCAATATCATCCTGGTCGATAAAGAACGCAATGTGATCATCGACAGCATCAAGCATGTGTCTTTCGCAGTCAATTCGTATCGTGCCATTTTACCGGGTCAGACTTATAAGTTTCCGCCGGAGCAGGACAAAGTCAGCCCGCTTGATGCATCCGACGAACAGATCCTGCATCAGCTGGACTTCAATGCGGGAAGGCTCGACAGACAGATCGTACAGAAATTCGCCGGTGTCTCTCCGCTTCTCGCGAATGAAGTCATCGCAAGAAGCGGGTTGCCGACACAGGAAAATGTACTGAAAGCGTTCCACGAGGTGTTTTCGCCCAGCAAAAGCAGCAGCTGCACACCGACACTCATCTTAACGGAGACGAAGGATTACTTCTCCTTCATTGACTTACATCATATCAAGGGGGAAAGAAAAAACTTCCCGACATTAAGTATTTTGATGGATCGTTATTATTTCGGCAAAGCTGCCCGTGACCGGATCAAGCAGCAGGCGCAGGATCTTGAACGCTTCATCGCGAATGAAAAAGATAAAAACGAAAAGAAAATAGGGAAGCTGTATGCCACCCTATCCCAAAGCGAGAAAGCAGATATATACCAACTGTACGGGGAATTGCTGACAGCAAACATTTATCAAGTGCAGCAAGGGATGAAAGAAATTGAGGTCCAAAACTATTATGAAGAGGACAGCATGCTGACCATCCCTCTGGATCCCCAAAAGACACCGTCCAAGAACGCACAGAACTATTTCACGAAATATCAGAAGGCAAAGAACGCCATCTCAGCAGTAACAGAACAGATTAAACTGGCAGAGAAAGAAGTGCTTTACTTCGACGGCCTGCTCCAGCAGCTGGATTCAGCACTTCCGAAAGATATCGAGGAAATTCGTGAAGAGCTTCAAGAAGGCGGCTATATGAAGCAAAAACAGCGGAAAGGCCAAAAGAAAAAGAAAGATACGAAACCCGCTCTGGAAGAATATATCTCTTCAACCGGCGAAGCCATTCTTGTCGGGAAAAACAATAAACAGAACGAATATTTGACCAATAAATTGAGCAGAAAAGACTTCATCTGGTTCCATACAAAAGATATTCCCGGATCTCATGTCGTCATTCAAAGCAATTCTCCAGACGAGCAGACGATCAAGGAAGCTGCAATGCTGGCCGCTTATTACAGTAAAGCGAAGAATTCCAGCAGCGTGCCTGTCGATTTCACAGAAATAAGACATGTCAAAAAACCGAACGGCGCCAAGCCGGGATTTGTTACCTATGATCGCCAGCAGACGGTTTATGTGACGCCGGATGCGGATGCCGTAATCGCACTGAAGAAATGAAGCAACGCAGAAGGAACTTCGCGAGAGGGCGACATACCTTCTGCGTCTTTTTCTGTCGGAAGTAAACGGACGGCATTATCTTCATATTCTCGAAGCGAAAGCTTTATAATGAAAATACAGGAAATTCCAGAAACACCGACAAAGCGGATGGGGTGAGCATATGAAGATTGAAGAAATTTATGGACAATTGCCTTCACTTGAAACAAAGAGGTTGCTGCTGCGGAAATTGACGCTTGAAGATACTTCGGATATGCATGATTTCACTTCCGACAGCATTGTGAGCAAATATGTTTCCTGGGACCCGCATACAAGCCTTGCCGATACAAAAAGCTATCTGCATTACGTGATAAAACAATATGAAAACCGGCAAATCGCTCCTTGGGGACTCGAATATAAAGAAAATGGAAAACTGATCGGCACCATTGATTTCGTCTATTGGGACCCGAAGAATCAGACTGCGGAGATCGGTTATGCCATTTCAAGGCAGTATTGGGGGGCCGGAATCACAACAGAAGCGGCTGCTGCGGTTCTTTCTTTCGGCTTTGATCAAATGGATCTCATAAGGATCCAAGCAAGATGTCTGTCGCAAAACATCGCCTCCCAGCGTGTCATGGAGAAATGCGGCATGACATATGAAGGAACCATCCGAAAAGGATTGCTCGTCAAGGGTGTCCACCGCGACTTGAAGCTCTACAGTATTTTGAGTGAAGAACATATCGCAAAACAAAAGGAAACGCCTAAATACATCTACGATCCATTAAAGCTGAACCATTGACACACTGGCCTTCATGGAAAGTAAGCCCCTCACATCCATGCGGGGCCTTACTTCCTTACTGCCATTCTCAGGATTCCATCCATTCCGTTCCGGATGGATTGATGCGCCATTTATTCATTTTATTCATTTCATCGGAGCCGACATAGCCTTGTTCCATGGCCACTTCAATCAATTCTGTATAATTGCTAAGCGAATGATTGATGATACCTGAACTCTCAAGCTTTTTCTTGCCTGCTTCAAGTTCGTATGTGAAGATCGAAACGACACCAAGCACTTCACATCCTGCACTGCGCAGCGCTTCCACTGCTGTCAGGACGCTTCCCCCGGTCGAAATCAAATCTTCGATTACGACCACTTTCTGACCTGGATGAGCCAAGCCTTCGATTTGTTTACCTTTGCCGTGTCCCTTCGCTTTGCTGCGGATATAACACATCGGCAAATCAAGTAATTCACTGACCCACGCTGCATGCGGGATACCCGCTGTCGCAGTTCCAGCTATGAGTTCCACATCTCCGAATTGCTCCTTGATCAGTAATGCCAATCCTTCTGCAATTTCCTTTCTTACTTTCGGATAAGACATCGTCAGACGATTGTCGCAATAAATTGGGGATTTCATCCCGGAAGACCATGTGAACGGATCGTTTGGCTGCAGAAAAACAGCTTTAATTTCCAATAACTGCTGTGCTATATTCGTTTTCATTTCATATCACTCTCCCAATTTCCAGTAACTTCTTTATACGCTTCTAAAGGGGATCCTGCCGATGTGATGCTTCTGCCGACGACAATCAGATCGGATCCCAGTTCCCTCGCCTTTGCAGGAGTGGCAACCCGGTTTTGATCATGGTGATTCCCTTCTGCAAGGCGGATTCCCGGGGTGACGGCAAGAAATGCATCACCGCATACTTTATGAATCGCTTCCGCTTCCCATGGGCTGCATACAACACCGTCCAAGCCGGCTTCTTTCGTCTTGCCTGCATAGTGGATGACCGATTCTTCCAGCGTCATCATGATTCCTTGATCCATCTGCATCTCATCTTCCGTCGTACTAGTCAATTGGGTGACGGCGATCAGAAGCGGGCGTTTCTTACCCGGAAGTCTCCCCGCTTCAAGCCCCTCCAATGCCGCTTGCATCATTTTCTTTCCTCCGGCGGCATGAACATTCACCATGTCCACATCCAGCCCGGCCAGATTTTTCATGGCCATATGTACTGTATTCGGGATATCATGGAGCTTAAGGTCAAGAAAGATGCGGTGGCCTCTTCTTTTGATTGCTTTAATGACCGATGGTCCCGCGCTGTAGAATAATTCCATGCCCACTTTCACGAACAGCTTTTCTTCCCCTAACAGGTCAAGGAATGCTTCCACTTCTTCCAAACTGCTGTAATCAAGCGCGATGATAATGGATTTGTCCATGCTTCCAGCTCCTCCCTATACATTCTGATATATCGTCATACCCCAGCTCATCCAATAGCGAAGGCAGACGTTCGATAATTTTCGGGCAGATGAACGGATCTGTGAAATTCGCCGTTCCTACCGCCACGGCACTCGCACCGGCATAGAAGAATTCAATCACATCTTCCGCACTTGATATGCCTCCCATGCCGATGATCGGTATTTTGACCGCCTGACTCACATCATGGATCATACGGATTGCAACCGGCTTGATTGCCGGTCCTGAAAGTCCTCCTGTCTTGTTGGCGATCACCGGCTTCGCTGTCTTCAGATCGATGCGCATCCCGAGCAGAGTGTTGATCATCGTCAATCCTGCCGCTCCCCCGTTTTCCACTGCTTTTGCGATGGAAACGATGTCTGTGACATTAGGGGACAGCTTCACATACACAGGAACCTGCGATACCTCTGCCACCTTGCGGGTCAGCTGCTTCGCCGTTTCCGGGTCTGTTCCGAATGCGATGCCGCCTTCTTTCACATTCGGGCAGGAGATATTCAATTCCAAAGCATGTACATTGGGAGATTTTGAGATTTCCTTTGCTACTTCGATATAATCTTCTACCCTGGAGCCTGCTATATTCGCAATGATCGGCACTTCGAACTGTTCCAGATAAGTGAGCTCTTTAGAGATCACATTCTCCAGTCCCGGATTCTGCAGCCCGATGGCATTAAGCATCCCTGCGTCCGTCTCCGCCACACGCGGAGCAGGGTTCCCGAATCTCGGTTCCAATGTGGTCGCTTTGATCATGATGGCTCCGAGCAAATCAAGGTCATACAAATTGCTGAATTCCTTCCCGAATCCGAAGCAGCCGGATGCCGGCATAACCGGATTCTTCAAGGATAATCCCGGTAACTCCATATATAATCTTCTCATCGTAAAACCACCTCTCCTGCACGGAAGACGGGTCCGTCGCTGCATACTTTTTTATAATTATAGCCGGGCTTCCCTCCAGGTGTTTCGCATACGCATGCAAAGCATGCCCCGATGCCGCAGCCCATTCTCTCTTCCAGTGAAAGGAAGACTTTCTTCTCCGGATAAGCAGTTTCCAATGCCTTAAGCATCGGCATCGGTCCGCATGCATAAAGGACATCGAAATCGATCTGGTGTTCATTGATGAGGTCCGTCACAAACCCCTTTTTCCCGCAGCTGCCGTCCACTGTTGCCACATATGTGTTACCAAGCTCGGAAAATCTTTCTCTATAAAACACGTCTTTTGCTGATCCGAAACCGAGTACATGCATTACCCGAACACCTTGTCCTTTGAGACGTTTCGAAAGTTCATACAAAGGCGGCACACCGATTCCGCCGCCCACTAGCAGAGCCGTATTTGAAGGCGCCGCTTCTTCTACAGGGAATCCATTTCCGAGAGGTCCAAGCACATCCACCTTGTTTCCTTCCATTTTCTCTGATAACAGCTTTGTTCCTTTTCCATATGCGCGGTAAATCATCGTGAATTGCCGCTTTTCCCGATCAATCGAACAAATGCTGATCGGCCTGCGCAGCAGCGGATCATGGCCGTCGCTTACTTTCAAATGAACGAATTGGCCAGGTTCCTTCATCCGTGAAACGAGCTCACCCTCCAGGGTAAGCTCATAAATGGCGTCTGCAATTGCCGTCTGTTTAACGACAGTCATTATTTCATTTCTCATTTTGTCAACGCCCCTTCCGCAAAGTTCGCTCTTTGAGATTTTCTCTCCAGCAGCTGCATCGATTCCGTGGAGAATGTCATTGATTCGATTACTCGCAGGATCGCTTCAGCTGTATCAAGAGAAGTCAGGCAAGGGATGCCGTTCTCTACCGCTTCCCTGCGGATCTTGAATCCATCCCGCTGCGGCTGTTTCCCTTTCGTCAATGTATTGATGACGAATTGTGCTTCTCCGCTGCGGATGACATCGAGCAGAGTCTTTCCTTCCGAACCGATCTTGCCTACAAGCTTCGCAGGAACTCCTGCATGTTCGAGAGTACGGACTGTTCCGCTTGTGGCCAGTATCCGGTAACCGATCGCATGGAATCGTTTGGCTAATCTCAATCCTTCTTCTTTATCTTTATCGGCAATCGTCAATAATACCGATCCGTATTCCTTGATTGACATCCCGGACGCGACAAGCCCTTTATACAAAGCTTTCTCAAGCGTAATATCTTTGCCCATAACCTCTCCTGTAGATTTCATTTCCGGTCCGAGTGTGATATCCACCATCCTCAATTTGGCGAAAGAGAATACAGGAACCTTAACGAATACACCAGGCTTCTCTTCCACCAACCCAGTTGTATACCCTTGGCTCTCCAGACTTTGACCAAGAATGACCTTTGTGGCTACATTGGCCACCGGCACATTGGTGATCTTGCTCAGGAAAGGCACCGTACGGCTGGAACGCGGATTCACTTCTATCACATATACCTCGCTTCCGACTACGACATACTGGATATTGAGTAAGCCGATAATCTTCAGCCCCTTTGCCAATGCTTCGGTATATTGAATGATTTTCTCCTGCACTTCTTCCGTTATGTTCTGAGGCGGGTAGACAGCAATCGAGTCCCCGCTATGGACACCCGCACGCTCTATATGTTCCATAATGCCCGGGATCACCACATCTTTTCCGTCGGAAATCGCATCCACCTCAATCTCTTTCCCCGTCAGATAACGGTCGATCAGGACAGGATGGTCAGGATTTACTTTTACGGCGTGTTTCATATAATGAAGGAGCTCTTCTTCCTGATAGACAATTTCCATCGCTCTTCCGCCCAAGACATACGACGGACGCACCAGAACCGGATAACCGATGCTGTCGGCAATCAACACTGCCTGTTCGACGGATACTGCCGTCTTTCCTTTCGGCTGAGGAATATGAAGGGCAGATAAGGCTGCTTCGAATTTATCCCTGTTCTCCGCTTGATCAAGAGCCTCCAAGGAAGTGCCCAAGATTTTGACTCCGCGTTTGACAAGCTCATCCGCCAGATTGATGGCCGTCTGGCCGCCGAACTGTACGATAACTCCTTCCGGCTGTTCAAGGTCGATGATATGCATGACATCTTCGATCGTCAAAGGCTCGAAGTACAGTTTATCTGAAATACTGAAGTCGGTGGATACTGTCTCAGGGTTGTTGTTGATGATGATCGCTTCATAACCCGCTTCCTTGATCGCCCATACCGAATGTACAGTGGCGTAATCGAACTCGACGCCCTGCCCGATTCGGATCGGCCCCGATCCTAGGACAATCACACTCTTCCTTGAGGTGACGATGCTTTCATTCTCCTCTTCATAAGTCCCATAGAAATAAGGTGTTTCCGATTCGAATTCCGCTGCACAAGTATCGACCATTTTATAAACCGGTACGATTCCTTTCCGTTTCCGCCATTGATACACCTCCATTTCGGACGTGTCCCATAGATTGGCGATTGTGCTATCCGCGAAGCCGCGCTTCTTCGCTTCCTCAGCGACTTCCGCATCGAAAGGTTTCTCTGAAAGTCTTTGTTCCAACTCGATAATGTTATTGAGTTTCTTGAGGAAAAACAGATCGATCTTGCTCCATTCATGGATCGTTTCGATGTCGATTCCTTGTCTCAACGCTTCACCGATATAGAACAAACGCTCATCGCCCGCTTTACGGATCCTTTTCTCCATTAGTTCCCTATCTGTGACCTTATCCTTTAAGGCCAGATGATAGTGACCTGATTCAAGTGAACGGACTGCTTTCAGCAACGATTCTTCAAGTGTTCTTCCAATCGCCATCACTTCGCCGGTAGCCTTCATCTGAGTGCCGAGATGGCGGTTGGCCGATTCAAATTTGTCGAAAGGCCATCTCGGGATTTTGCTCACCACATAATCGAGTGCAGGTTCGAAGCTGGCGTATGTTCTTCCTGTCACCGGGTTCATCATTTCGTCCAAGGTCAATCCGACAGCAATCTTCGCTGCCAGCTTGGCAATCGGATAACCTGTCGCTTTCGAAGCCAGTGCGGATGACCGGCTGACACGTGGATTCACTTCAATTATGAAATAATGGAAGCTGTCAGGATCCAAAGCGATCTGCACATTACAGCCTCCTTCAATTTTCAACGCACGGATGATTTTAAGGGAAGCGTTCCTGAGCAGCTGATATTCCCGGTCGCTTAATGTCTGACTTGGTGCTACCACGATGGAATCCCCTGTATGGATACCTACCGGATCTATATTCTCCATATTGCAGACAACAATCGCATTATCATTGGCATCGCGCATCACTTCGTACTCTATCTCCTTGTAGCCTGCAATGCTTTTCTCGATCAAGCATTGGTTTACCGGACTGCTTTTTAAGCCGCCGGTCACAATCTCTTTCAGCTCTGTTTCATTTTCACAGATTCCTCCTCCGGTTCCCCCAAGCGTGAACGCCGGACGCACTATGATCGGGAATCCGACTTTTTCCGTGAATGCATACGCTTCTTCAAGTGTATGGATGATATCGCTTTCCGGTACAGGTTCCGATAGTTCATTCATCAGATCCCTGAATAGGTCTCTGTCTTCCGCTTGCTGGATGGCGGACAGCTTTGTTCCCAGGATTTCAACTCCGCATTCATCAAGGACACCCGATCCCGCAAGCTCCACCGCCAGATTCAGGCCTGTCTGTCCTCCTAAAGTCGGCAGGAGCGCATCCGGCCGTTCTTTGCGGATGATTTTGCTCACGAATTCAAGTGTAAGCGGCTCTATGTATACGGCGTCGGCAATTTCTGTGTCTGTCATGATGGTTGCTGGATTAGAGTTGACCAAAATCACGCGGTAGCCTTCTTCTTTTAATGCCATGCAAGCTTGAGTACCTGCATAATCAAATTCCGCTGCTTGACCGATGACGATCGGCCCGGACCCGATGACAAGGATGCTGTTTATATCAGTACGTTTCGGCATGTTGTTTCTCCCTCCGTTTTTGAAGCTTCGATTAATTCCACGAATCGGTCGAACAGAGCATTCGCATCTTCCGGGCCTGGTGACGCCTCCGGATGGTACTGCACAGTGAATGCTGGATATTGCTTATGCTTCAGACCTTCCACCGTGCCGTCATTAAGAGCTGTGTGGGTGACTGTAAGGGGTGTTCCGGCAAGGGAATCTTCACAGACAGTGTATCCGTGGTTTTGTGAAGTGATTGCGATACGCCCAGTTTCAAGGTCTTTGACCGGATGGTTCGATCCTCTATGGCCAAACTTAAGACGCTTCGTCTCCGCTCCATTCGCCAAGGCGAATAATTGATGGCCAAGGCAGATTCCGAATAACGGTACTTTCCCTTGAACTCCGCGGATCATCTCGATGGCTTCAGGGACATCAACCGGATTTCCCGGTCCGTTCGATAACATGATGCCATCCGGATTCAAATGCAGCACTTCTTCAGCAGTGATATTATACGGGACCACAACGACATCACAGTTCCTGTTGTTCAGTTCCCTCAAGATCCCATGTTTCATCCCGAAATCGACAAGCACAACGCGCGGTCCTCTCCCCGGACTTGGGTAAGGACGCTTTGTGGAAACCTTTTTCACTTGATCATATGGAAGCACAGCCGCCCGCAAGGTTTCCAGGACTGATTCCGGCTTCTGTTCCATATTGGCGATGGCTCCCTTCAAAGTGCCTGATCTGCGGATGATTTTCGTCAATTTCCGAGTATCGATTCCGGCAATCCCAGGGATATTATGTCTTTTGAAATATTCGTCAAGAGAATATTCACTTCTCCAATTGGAGGGAAAATCAGCTGCTTCCTTCACGATGAAACCTGATACGGCAGGTACAATCGATTCGAAATCATCCCGGTTGATCCCATAATTCCCGATGAGCGGATAAGTGAGCGTCACAATCTGCCCGCAATAGGAAGGATCCGATAAAATCTCCTGGTAACCGGTCATCCCTGTATTGAACACCACTTCACCCATCCGATCCACTTCAGCTCCGAAGGCTGTTCCGATCATCACAGTACCATCTTCTAATATCAGTTGTCTTTTGCTCATGCGTTCACTCTCTCCTTTGACCAAACTGTTTTTCCATTGACGATCGTCCTTACAGGCCAGCCTTTACATTTCCATCCGCCGAATGGCGTATTTTTTCCTTTCGAAGCAAAAGCTTCGGGTTCGATCTTGTTTTCCTCTTCGAGATCAAGCAGCACAATGTCCGCCGGACTTCCCTTTTCGAGTTTCCCGTACGGCAGTCCAAAACTTTCCGCCGGCTTTCTTGTCATGAAATCCAGCAGCTGTTCGAGTGTGAGGATTCCTTTCTCCACCAGGTTCGTATATAGAAGTGGAAATGCGGTTTCCAGCCCGACAATCCCGAAAGGCGCTAATTCCATGGAACTGGCTTTTTCTTCTTTCGTATGAGGGGCGTGATCGGTTGCGATGAAGTCGATTGTTCCATCCATCAGCCCTGCAAGCAAAGCATCTCTATCTTTCTTGCCTCTGAGGGGAGGATTCATTTTATAATTCGTATCCAAGCCTGGAATATCTTCTTCACACAATAACAGATGATGAGGCGTCACTTCCGCAGTCACATGTATCCCCGCACGTTTTGCGTCTCTGACGGTGCGGACAGATGCTTCCGACGAAATATGGCACACATGATAATGGCATCCGCTGGCTTCCGCAAGAAGGACATCTCTGGCGATATGCACCGCTTCACAAACAGACGGAATTCCGTTCAAACCATGGAGCTCTGAGAACTTTCCTTCATGGACAGATCCTTGATGAATCAGGGTGTTTTCTTCACAATGTGCCACTACAGCCATATTGAGACTTGCCGCCTGTTTCATCGCATTCAGCATCATTCCGGCTGATTGGATGCCTACACCGTCATCGGTGAAAGCAAATACCCCCGCTTCCTTCAGCTCCTTGAAATCTGTCAATTCCTGACCAAGTTCCCGGACCGTGATACTTCCATAAGGCAGGACCCGGACCGAGGCTGTCTCTTCAATCCGATCCATCAGTTTCATGACCGTTTCCTTGCTGTCCGGTACGGGTCTTGTGTTCGGCATTGCCGCCACCGTCGTGAATCCGCCTCTCGCGGCTGCTCTTGTTCCCGTTGCGATTGTTTCTTTCTTTTCGCCTCCGGGTTCGCGGAGATGAACATGAAGATCGACGAATCCAGGAGATACGATCAGCCCGCTTGCATCCAAAATTTCCTCTCCGTTTGAAACAATCGAATCGGCTATTTCAGTGATGATGCCGTTTTCTACCTTCAGATCTTTGTCGGCCAATTCTCCTTCTTGATTAAACAACCGACCATTCTTTATGATGAAAGCCATTATTCCTTCCTCCTTCTGATTGTTTTGCTTCTAAAGCCCTTTTCAGAATTGCCATGCGTACATATACACCGTTCGTCATCTGTTTGAATATTCTCGAACGCTTGCATTCTATCAATTCTTCATCTATTTCGACATTACGGTTCACAGGAGCGGGATGCATGATGATACTGGCATGCTTCATTGATTCCTCCCGCTCTTTCGTCAAACCATATTTTCGCAGATATGTTTCTTTCGTGCCTGTCATAGCTCCGTCATGTCTTTCATGCTGGATACGAAGGAGCATCACAACATCGGCTGTCGCAACAGCATTATCGATTGCTTCATAAGGATGCCCGGGTTCCATCCATTCAGGCGGCCCGGAAAACACAACCTCCGCACCAAGTCTCGTTAAAGCCTCGGCATTGGAATGGGCGACCCTGCTGTGTGCGATGTCCCCGATGATCGCGACCTTCAATCCGCGGAATTGTCCGAATTCCTGATAGATGGTGAATAAATCCAGCAGACATTGGGAAGGGTGGTTGCCGCATCCGTCACCCCCATTAATGATCGGAATGTGTATCCCCTCGATCAACTGCTTGTAATAGGCATCCTCTGGATGGCGTATTACCACCGCCTGCACGCCGATTGCTTCCAATGTCTTAACGGTATCGTAGAGCGTCTCGCCTTTATGTACACTTGAAGCAGATACTTCAAAAGGAATCACTTCGAAACCAAGCTTTCTTTCCGCCATTTCAAAGCTGCTTTTCGTCCTTGTGCTGTTTTCGAAGAACAGATTGGCGACGAACTTTTTCTCGGAAGGCACCCATTTCTGACCTTCCATAAAGGCAGCCGCATCTTCAAGAATCGTGAAGATCTCACAAATGGACAATTCCTTCGTAGTCAATAAATGCTTCATCATTGATTCCTCCTTCGTATTTCCGCAAAAAAACACCCTGAAAAATATTTCCAGGGTGTTTGTGCACAGATAGGACAGGGCCTGTTCTATTCGGCCTTAACCTAGTATAGTGACTTACACCCTTCCAAGCCTCTCTGGACTTTCATTAAAAGGTGTTATGCAGCTGTATGATCTTCAAACAAGTCTTTCGGCTCTTCCTTTCCCGGAAGAATCGCATTCAACAAGATGCCGATGATGGCTGCAAGCGCCATGCCGGATAGTTCGAAATGATCGCCGACAATGATCTTCGCATTCCCGATTCCGACAACCAGGATGACCGAAGCGATGATCAGGTTGCGGTTGTCACCGAAGTCGATATTATTCTCAATCATCATGCGCAGGCCGCTTGATGCGATGATCCCGAACAGCAGAATGGAAATCCCGCCCATGACCGGCTGTGGAATCGAGCTGATGAGTGCCGAGATCTTACCGACAAATCCGAAGATCAAGGCAGTCACAGCCGCACCTCCGATAATGTAGACACTATATACTCGAGTGATTGCAAGAACTCCGATATTCTCTCCGTATGAAGTCAATGGCGGTCCGCCGATAAGGGAACCGATCATGATTCCTGCTCCGTCCCCCGCAATACTGCGGTGAAGACCAGGCTTTTCAATAAAGTTCCGGCCCACAACCTTACTCAGCACAAGCTGATGTCCGATATGCTCGGATAATGTGACGATCGCCACAGGAACCATGACAACCGCTATCTGCCAGCTGATGAGCGGTTCATAATTGCCGAATGGGATAAGGAAATCCGGCATTTCAAACCAGTTCGCTTCCTTCACACCTGTGAAATCCACAATACCCGCCAACACGCTTAGCAAATAACCGGATACAATTCCGATCAAAATCGGGATGATCTTGAGGAAACCTTTCAAGAAAATGGAACTTAGGATCGTGATGGTCAATGTAGCCAATGCAATCAGCATATATGTCATGTCATATACTTGGTCAGGTGTGCCATTGTTTCTGTACATCGCCATATTTACAGCAGTTCCTGCCAATCCCAGCCCGATTACCACAATGACCGGTCCGACCACTACAGGCGGCAGTATCCGGAATAGCCATTTAACTCCGAATTTTTTGATAATCATCGCCACCAATCCGTAAATGAGACCTGCAAGGAAACAGCCGAACATGACCGCTTCAGGTCCGCCCAGACTCTTTGCGACGATGATCGGATTGATGAATGCGAAGGATGACCCTAAGTATGCCGGTATCTTCCCTTTTGTCACGAACAAATACGCAAGTGTTCCGAGACCGCTTGAAACAAGGGCGACCGCGGGACTGAGTCCAGTCAGCATCGGTACAAGCACCGTCGCACCGAACATCGCGAATACATGCTGCAGGCTGAGTGTCAGCCATTGCAGCGGTTTTGGAACTTCTTCCACATCCAATACTTTATCTCTCATTTCATCTGCCATTTCTGAAAACTCCTTCTTGAAAACCTTCTTGGTATTTTTTTAGAAAAAGAAAACCCCCACAGAGATTGTGAGGGTACAAAGGTGCGGAAAATCAAGCCGGCATTGCTTTGCCGGAGGAGTATTCCGCCCGTTTGTCAGCCTCACTGGACTGCCATTAAAATGGGCTTATCTTTATTCACTTCTCGTGGATGCTGACTTTATCTATTTCATCCACTTCCGTCAAGTGTACACTGATTTTTTCGCTTTGTGCCGTCGGAACATTCTTCCCGACATAATCCGCCCGGATCGGCAGTTCACGATGGCCTCTGTCGATCAAGACAGCAAGCTGAATCTGGGAAGGGCGTCCGATATCCATCACCGCATCCATCGCTGCCCTGACCGTCCTGCCTGTATAAAGGACATCGTCTATGACAATCACTTTTTTATCGGTTATATCCGTATTGATATTGGAACCGTTCAACATTGGCTGGCCGTCATTGCTTTTCTTGCTGAGGTCATCCCGGTATAAGGTGATATCCAGCTCTCCTACCTCGATTGGTCTGCCTTCGATCTGTTCGATCTTCTCGGCAAGCCTCTTTGCGATGAAGATACCTCGCGTCTTGATGCCTACCAGCACACAATCTTCTATCCCTTTATTTTTTTCGATAATTTCATGAGCGATCCGGGTCAATGCCCGCCTGATTGCCTGTTCATCCAGCACAACTGCCTTTTCCGTCATTAAATATTCCCACCTTATCTGTTATGAGCACAAAAAACCCTTCTGCCAAAGAGCAGAAGGGTAGCTTTTGCATGCAGACATAAGCAAAGTTAAGTTTGCTCCCGTCATGCATTTCCGTTTTCCTTCTCAGCCTCTCTGGACCGTGTTAAAGGTTCTATTCACTTGGTGATAACAATACACTTTTTTTCTTCAATCGTCAACAGCTTTTACGCAATTTATCTAGAAGTTCTTCGAAATAAGCCGGGAACGGTGCCGTGAACTCCAAATATTCTTTCGTGCGGGGATGTATGAAACCGAGTACACCAGCATGTAACGCTTGGCCGCCCAGATCCAATGTTTTCTTCGGTCCATATTTCGGATCTCCTGCCAAAGGATGTCCGATATACTTCATATGGACACGAATCTGATGCGTACGGCCTGTTTCGAGCTGACATTCCACATATGAGAAATCTTTGAACGTTTCAAGCACAGTGAAATGCGTGACAGCATTTTTACCGTCAGGAACAACAGTCATGCTTTGACGGTCTTTCTTATCCCGGCCGATCGGCGCATCGATTGTGCCATGGCTATGCTGGATCACGCCATGTACGATTGCGCTGTATTTCCTCGTGACTGTTTTGTCCACTAGCTGCTGGACAAGACCTTCATGAGCCATGTCATTCTTCGCTACCATTAATAGACCGGATGTATCTTTATCAATTCGATGCACAATTCCGGGACGCATGACACCATTGATGCCGGATAAATCTGTGCAATGTGCCATCAATCCGTTCACAAGTGTCCCCGATGTATGACCAGGCGCGGGATGTACAACCATCCCTTTCGGCTTATTGACCACAAGGACATCTTCATCTTCATAATAAATATCCAGATCCATTTCTTCCGCTTCCACATCCAATTCGACCGGTTCGGGGATGCTTATGGAAATTTCATCGCCGATATGACATTTCTGATTGACTTTCGCCTGCGCGCCATTAACCAATATATGTCCTTCTTTGATCAAGTTTTGGACCTGCGTCCTGGAGAGCTCTTCTTTTGCACTTGACACAAACCTGTCAAGACGATCTCCTCTATTCTCTTCTTCTATGATGTATATCCAATTATCCATTCATTTTCTCCTTCGTCCATTTTTCCTCAAACAGCAAATAAATCATGAGCAGCACAACCCCAACAGTCAAAGCGGAATCAGCCACGTTGAAGATCGGGAAATTATATCCGAATATATTGGTATCGATGAAGTCAATCACTTCCTGATGAAGAACACGATCGATGAAATTTCCGATCGCACCCCCGAGCATGAAGCCCATTGATACACCGATCAGCCAATGGTTCTTCGCCATCTTTTGAATATAATAGATCAATCCCGCGACAACAACGACCGTCACTGCATAGAAGAACCACATCTGCCCTGCAAGGATACCCCAGGCAGCACCTGTGTTACGGTGAGACGTTATGTATAAAAATTGATCGATCACTTGTATACTTTCGCCAAGCTGCATATTCTGAACAACCAAATATTTCGTTATTTGATCTAATACAATTATTCCTAGAGCTATCAAGTAGTAATACACTGTCATCCCCCGGCTTCTCTGTTAATATTGCTATATTGAATTGTAGCACATTGCGGACCTTTAAGAAACTCCTTGAGCCATTTGCTTACGTAAAAGGAGGGCGGCCGGAATCCGGCCACCCTCCTGATTGATCAGTTTGTATATACTTCTTTAACCACTTGCGCACAACGAGGGCAAAGGGTCGGATGATCCTTATCCTCACCTGCATCCTTCGTGATGTTCCAGCAGCGTTCACATGTTTCCCCTTCAGCCGCACTCACAAGAATGGAGTAATGATCGAATGCCATCGCATTCTCAGGTGCGTCCGCTTTCGAAGATAATTCAAACTCGGAAACAATCAACAGCTGTTCAAAGCTTTCTTGAATACTTTCAAGATATTGCTTTGTTTCTTCATCGGCAAATAACGATACTTTTGCATTCAGCGATTTACCGATCACCTTCTCATTTCGAGCTTCTTCAAGGGATTTCAGGATATCATTACGGATTTCCATGAACTTGCCCCATTTCGCTTCAAGGGCCGCTGCGCCTTTAAGCTCTTTATATACAGGCATATCCGTAAGCTGTACACTTGCTTCCCGCACTTCCGGAATGAATGCCCACACTTCATCTGCCGTGTGCGACAGAATTGGAGAGACAAGTTTAGTCAGTGCGGTCAATGTTTCATACAATACTGTCTGGATGGCAAGACGATCTTTGTTGTCAGGTGCTTCGCAGTATAAGATATCTTTTGCATAATCAAGATAGAAAGCACTCAGGTCAACTGTACAGAAATTGTTGATACTGTTATAAATGTTGGCGAATTCATATGCTTCGTATGCATCCGTCACTTGCTTCACAAGATTGTTCAACTTCACGAGCATATATTGATCGACTTCGCGCAGATCTTCATATGCGATGCTGTCCTTGCTTGGTGTGAATCCATCCAATGTACCAAGCAGGAAGCGGAAAGTATTACGGATTTTGCGGTACACTTCCGCCACTTGTTTAAGGATAGCATCGGATACACGGACATCCGCCTGATAGTCGACAGATGCAACCCATAATCGAAGGATATCCGCTCCAAGCTGATTCATCACTTTCGCAGGAATCATTGTGTTCCCGAGTGACTTACTCATTTTCCGCCCTTCGCCATCAAGTACAAAACCGTGGCTCAAGACACTCTTATAAGGTGCTTCACCTGTCACTGCGACAGCTGTCGATAAGGAAGAGTTAAACCAGCCGCGATATTGGTCAGATCCTTCCAGATACAAATCTGCCGGACGGACCAAATCATCACGCTCTTCCAAAACAGCTTGATGAGAAGAACCGGAATCGAACCATACATCCATGATGTCCGTTTCTTTCGTGAAGATGCCGTTCGGGCTTCCTTCATGAGTGAAACCTTCAGGAAGAAGGTCTTTCGCTTCACGTTCGAACCAAATATTCGAACCATGTTCCCTGAAGAGCGCAGATACATGATCGATTGTTTCATCGGTGATGATCGCTTCGCCATTTTCCGCATAGAAGACCGGAATAGGTACTCCCCATGCACGTTGACGGGAGATACACCAATCACCGCGGTCACGGACCATGTTGAACAAACGCGTCTCGCCCCATGCCGGAATCCATTTCGTCTGTTCGATGGCGCTGAGCAATTCATCACGGAAATCATGAATCGAAGCAAACCATTGCGCTGTCGCACGGAAAATCGTCGGTTTTTTTGTTCTCCAGTCATGCGGATAGGAGTGTGTGATGAAGCTCAAGTTCAACAATGCGCCTTTTTCGCTCAAAGCATCTGTGATTGCTTTATTTGCTTTATCATAGAACATGCCTTCAAAGCCCGGTGCTTCGTCCGTCATATGGCCTTTTTCATCCACTGGGCAAAGTGTACCCAAATTATATTTCTGTCCGACAATGAAGTCATCTTCCCCATGCCCTGGAGCAGTATGGACACATCCGGTACCTGCATCTGTTGTGACATGCTCGCCAAGTACTACAAGGGAATCACGATCGTACAGCGGGTGTTTCGTAACGACCCTCTCCAGTTCGCTTCCTTTTACTGTTTGGATGACCTTCGCTTCTTCCCAGCCGATCGCTTCCTTCACGGCAGGAAGCAAATCTTCCGCCACTACAAATTTGTCTCCGGCAGCTTCAACGACTACATAATCCAATCGAGGATGCACGGAGATGCCGAGGTTCGCAGGAATTGTCCAAGGAGTTGTTGTCCAGATGATGAACTTGACCCCTTCTTCCACCACACCTTTTCCGTCAGTCACTTCAAACGCCACATAAATGGAAGCGGATCGTTTATCTTGATACTCGATTTCCGCTTCAGCAAGAGCCGATTCACTTGAAGGAGACCAATATACAGGCTTCAACCCTTTATAGATATAGCCTTTCTTCGCCATTTCACCGAACACTTTGATTTGCTGTGCCTCGTATTCAGGCTGTAATGTGATATATGGATTCTCCCAGTCTCCGCGGACACCAAGACGTTTGAACTGTTCTTTTTGGCTTTCCACTTGTTCATAAGCGTACTTTTCACAAAGCTTGCGGAATTCGGCAATGCTCATTTCCTTACGGTTGACGCCTTTTTTCGTGAGAGCCGTCTCGATCGGCAGACCGTGTGTATCCCAGCCCGGCACATACGGAGCACGGAAACCGCTCATTGACTTGAAGCGGATGATGAAGTCTTTCAGTATTTTGTTCAAGGCATGGCCCATATGGATATCACCGTTCGCATATGGAGGTCCATCATGCAGCACGAATACCGGACGGTCCTTTGTTCGCTCCTGAACTTGTTTATAAATGTCCATCTCTTCCCATTGCTGCTGCTGTGCCGGTTCTCTTTTCGGCAAATTACCGCGCATGGCGAAATCTGTCTTCGGCATCAATAATGTGTCTTTGTATTCCATAATTCATCCTCCTATGATGGAAACTTACTTGAAGCTTCCTGTTTCATGCCACATCCGGATTTGACAACAAAAAAAGCCTTCTCATCCCATAAAAGGGACGAGAAGGCTTGATTTCCCGTGGTACCACCCTGATTCATGCCGTCTGACGCACTCGGCACACTCATTGCATCCTTAACGCGGACAACACGCCTGCACTACTGATCATGAGCAAAATCATGAAGGTTCGCGCAAAGGACTCCAGGGTGATCTTCCGGCTTCTATCCTTACACCGGGCTTCCACCGCCCCCGGCTCGCTGCTAAGTAAGTGTCTTATAGAAACGTACTGTCCCTCTCAACATCTGAATATGATCTTGTTTGGAATTATAAACGATTCCCTATATCCTAGTCAATATCAGGATTCATGATCTTTCAATAATACTTCAGCCGCATCATTCTCGAACTCCATCAGATGTTCCCAGTCTTCATTCTTGATCAAATCGAGCTGCGCTTCCACAAGCATCGTGAATCTTGTCCGGAATACTTTCGACTGTTTCTTCAATTCTTCGATTTCGATCGCGATCCTTCTTGCTTTCGTCAATGAATCGTTCACGATCCGATCGGCATTCTTCTCAGCTTCTTTGATGATAAGTTTTGCTTCTTTTTGTGCATTGCGCTTCACTTCTTCAGCAGCTTCCTGCGCTATAAGAATCGATTTATTCAAAGTTTCCTCTATGTTATTGAAGTGGCCAAGTTTCTCGTGGGTTCCGTCCAGCTTCTCTTCGAGCTCTCTCTTCTCCCTCAATACCAGCTCGTAATCCTTCATCACCTGTTCAAGAAACTCATTCACTTCATCTTCATCGTAACCGCGAAAGCCTTTATTGAAACTCTTGTTATGTATATCAAGCGGAGTTAAAGGCATGATGGCACCTCCATATAGTTTAATTGTGTTATGTTCTTCCCTGTCCTGCCTTTTTCTGAATAACTAGTCCTATCGGTACATAAGTGATCCTGATAGAGAGTATATATCCATTCTACGTTTCGACAAAACTTTTGTAAATCCTTCAATATTCATTTTTTTTGTTTCCCGTACTCGATTATCCACTTGTCCTTCTTTGATTTTCCTGACAAAGCTATGATACGAAAGCGGCCGAGACCCCTGACAGAAAGGAGGTCGCCTTCCTCACAGATGAAATCATTCTTCTCTGCAACAGCATGGTTCACCTTCACTTTTCTCGCTTCAATAAAATCCTGTGCCTTCTTTCTGCTTATTTGACCGATTGTCGAGAGCAGATTATCCAGCCTCAAGGAATTACAGGTGATACGGGCATTCTGCCATGTATTTTCCGGTACGAGCAATTTGTCGAAATCTTGCTTTTCAAGTGTCACACCCGCCGGTCCGATCTTTGATACATTCGCGATTGCATATCCGCTTATTTCGTCTGCCACAGCGATCTGGGCTCTGTCTGCCGCCAATACCGCATCTCCGAATTTCTCTCTCGCCAAACCGAGGGACATGAATGTACCCAGTACTTGACGGTGATTGATTTGGTTGAATTTACTGTTATATTTAATCTCAAGCAATGCAATATCGAAGTCTTTCTGCCCAGGTTCATAATAGGAAGGATACAGCAGTGCCCGTTTCCGCTCTGCTTCGCTCCACCCTCCAAAGAATGTAATTCGGCAGTCATCATTATTTCCAATTAGTATGGAAAGGATCTGTTGTTCACGCGGATCCAGAAATGATGTCAGTTTTGGAGCATACTGCATTTCTACGTTTTCTTTCCACTGCAGAACCTGATCGATGAAGACCTTTTCCTCTGGACGGAAATGCTGATAAATCTCCATATTTCCACTTCCTGTTAACGAATAATCTTATTTTTAAATGATGAAAGCTGGCTCCGGATGTCGCGGCATACCGTAGCCAGCCTCAAAGTCAAAACCAAGTATATAATGCGATTACACCGTTACGCGCAAGATTCAGCACGATAATTCCGACGATGGCTGAGAGGTCAAACATACCGATCGGCGGTATGACCCTGCGGAACACTTCCAAATACGGCTCGCATATTGTCCCAAGAAATTGCCCGATGGAAGATTCACGGGCATTCGGGAACCAGGACATCAATATATAGACAATCAATGCCCAAGAATAAACTTCCAAGAGTGTCAATACAATATTCACAATCAATAACATTTACTTACCACCTTAAATCTTCAGTTTCATCATCTGCGAGGATCCCTGATATACTTCCGGAAACATCGACATTGTCAGGTGTGCATAGGAAGATGTTAATCCCTACCTTTTGGATGTCTCCACCAATAGCATACACTGTACCGCTGAGAAAATCCACAATCCTCTTTGCCTGGTCATGCTGTATCCTCTGCAGATTCACGACCACGGCACGTCTGGATTTCAGGTGATCTGCGATTTCCTGCGCTTCCGCATATGCACGCGGTTCAAAAAGAATAACCTTTGAAGTCTTATGCGCGCTTTGCAAGCTGACCACATTTTGAGGGGCGGCAGTTTGGGTTTGCTGAGATTTCGCTGATTGCTTCTTTACACGCGGTTCCTCTTTTTGCTGTTCCACCGTTTCCTCTTTGTATTCATATTCATCATCCAAAGCAAAATACGATTTGAATTTAGAGCCTATCGACATTATAGCAGCCTCCTTTAAGAATCTTCACCAACGAGTGCCGTCCCTATTCGGATATATGTAGAACCTTCTTCAATCGCAATTCGGTAATCATTGGACATGCCCATGGACAATTCCCTGCAAGGCGCGAAAGGAAACCCTTTCTCAATGATTTCATCCCGAAGTTCTGCCGTTCTGCGGAAACAGCCGCGTATGATTTCTTCATCATCCGTAAATGGCGCCATCGTCATGAGACCAATAATTTCTATCTTATCTAAGCCTTCTTCCGCCAGATGGTTCAGGAATGGGATTGCTTCTTCAGGCGGCATCCCATGCTTGGATTCTTCGCCCGATGCATTGATCTGCAGGAAACACTTCACTACGGAGTTTGCCCGCTTCTGAATTTCGCGCGCGAGCGACAGCCTGTCCAATGAATGGATATAATCCGCGATGCCGATGACATCCTTTACCTTCCTTGTCTGCAGGCTTCCGATGAAATGCCATTTGGCATTGCCTTTCACCTGCTCCTGTTTCTTGATGATGCCCTCAAGCCGATTTTCCCCAATATGGGAAATACCGGCCTGAATGGCTTCTTCCGTTCTCTCGCTCGATACATATTTCGTAACGGCTATTACCTGTATGTCATCCATCTTTCTGCCGCAATTCATGCATACTTTTTCCATATCAGTCCGTATTGCGGCCAAGTTGTCTTTTACCTTCACTCCGTTACAGCCTCCTTCCAGCCGATAAAACCCATTAGCCTGCCTGTACGGCCTTCGTCTCTTCTATGTGAGAAGAAAGCTTCGCTTCGACAGGATGTGCAAAGACCTGTCACTGAAATATCAGAAACGCCGGCCGTCTGCAGGATCAGCTGATTACATTTCTTCAAATCTAGGCTGTATTGCCCTTCTCTAATTAAATTATATGGTTTTTCGCTATTATCTTCCACCATTTTATCGACTTCTTTTATTACTTTATCGTCAACAATATAGCAGTTTTGACAAATGGATGGTCCTATGACGACTTTTATGTCATTCGGTGCAATCCCGTGTCCTTTCCAGATTGAAACCATCTCTGAGGCAATGCCCTGAACCGTCCCTTTCCAGCCCGCATGTACGGTACCGATAAAATGATGTTTCTCGGATATATAAAAAATCGGGACACAATCGGCAAAACAAAGTGTGAGCAAAATGCCATCTTGATCTGTATAAAGACCATCGGTATCGCGGAGCGCAGAAATGTAATCCCTCGCACCAAGCCCTTTCTCGGCTGATGTGACGCGGCGGATATTCGTGCGATGTGTCTGCTCCGCACCCACCCATGATGACAGCGGGAATCCTGTCTCGTCTGCGATCAGCTCGCGATTCTTGACAACATCAGCTTCCTTGTCATGGACATGAAAGCCTGTATTCAATGAAGTGAACACATCTTTGCTTACTCCGTTATTCTTTGTAGTGAAGCCGGCCGTCACATTCATCTTGTCTTCCCAGTCGGCAATACGATAATAAAGCGGTGATTTCTCAACAAATATCTCTTTCATTTGGATGACCTCGGTTTTTTGTCTATTTTATCATAGCTTAGAGAACAGCGGAACGTCCGCTTTCGGCAATTTGTTTACATATTCAGCTCTGATAAAGTTCCATGCTGATTTCTGCGGGGCGAGCGGTGAGCCTCCTCCATGCTGGGTCTCACCCTGCTCGCTGATCTAAGCAGGAGTCGCCGTTCTCCGCTTCAATCTGCCAATATGATCTTTATCTATTCTTTTCTGCAGCTTCTTCCTGTATCGTTTTCAATGGCATGCGTTCCGAGAAATCGACAAAAATGATATCCGCACCTATTTTTTTGATTTTGGTCCAAGGAATCACGATTTCACTTTCCCGCTGAAATAAAGCCGGCCACCTTCCGCTTCCCGAGACGATCAATGCGATAATTTGTCCTGTTTCTGTATCTATATCCAGATCATGCAAAGACCCCATCTTCTTCCCATCGGCTAGATTGACGATATCCTTCATCTGAAAATCAGAAATTTTCACCATCGTAAAAACTCCTTTTCTATATCGGATCCTTTATCTTATGCGACTGCCATTAGTCTGATGATCATTTGCAGGCAGGTTCCCAAAAATGCAAAAAAACCGCCCAAAATGATGGGCGGCAGGCTTATAATTATCGGATCAGTGCTGGATATTTTTATTCATTTGTTTAATGGCAGCCTTTTCGAGACGTGAAACCTGGGCTTGTGAAATGCCGATTTCATCCGCCACTTCCATCTGTGTCTTTCCTTGGAAGAACCGTTTACGGATGATGAGTGTTTCTCTGTCATTCAACCGGCGAAGGCCTTCCTTAAGAGCGATTTCATCAATCCACTGTGAATCTTTATTTTTCTCGTCACTTATTTGATCGACCACATAGATTGGGTCCCCGCCATCATTATAGATCGGCTCGAATAGGCTCACCGGATCCTGGATGGCATCCAATGCGAACACAACATCTTCATGAGGGATATCAAGCACCTTCGCAATTTCTTCCGCTGAAGGCTCTTTCGTGGTTTGGCTGAGCAGTTTCTCTTTTACCTGCAGTGCTTTATAGGCAATATCCCTAAGGGAACGGGATACACGAATCGGATTATTATCCCGCAGATATCTTCTAATTTCACCTATAATCATCGGGACAGCATAAGTCGAGAATTTCACATTTTGACCCAAGTCGAAGTTATCGATGGACTTCATCAGGCCTATACAGCCAACCTGGAACAAGTCATCCACATATTCGCCTCTATTATTGAATCTTTGAATGACACTCAATACCAGCCTCAAGTTACCATTCACAAGCTTCTCTCTTGCGGAATGCCCGCCTTCCTGCATTTCCTTAAACAATTTACGCATCTCATCATTCTTTAAAACCGGCAATTTTGATGTATCTACTCCGCATATTTCAACTTTGTTGCGAGCCAAGGGCATTTCCTCCTTACCGGGTATGCTGTACAAAATTCAGTATCTCCCGGCAAGGAAAAAATATGCACGACGTCCATGAACAAAAATTACGATTCAGACCGTATATAAATGAACCGAAATGACCATGGGTAAAACAAAAAAAGCCTCTGCAAAAGGGGGCTTTAGTCTGGAGACAAACGCAATGAGGATTGAACTTGTCTTCCATTTTTTATATCCGATTATCTATCAATTGCATTTATAAAGGGTTTGGAAATTTGTTAATTCCAAAACCCTTTTGCCTCCATCTATAAGCTTCTCCATAGAGGTTTTTTCGCTTAAACCATCTTATTGAATTCTTTTCTCAGCCGCTTGATGATGCGTTTTTCGAGCCTTGATATGTATGATTGGGAGATCCCCAGCATATCAGCGACATCCTTCTGTGTCTTTTCTTCTCCTCCTAAAAGACCGAAGCGCAGTTCCATAATTTGCTTTTCCCTGGCGGATAACTGGTGAAGCGCTTTTTTGAGCAGTTTTCGATCGATTGTGGCTTCCAGATCTTTCGTGATAATATCATCTTCCGTCCCCAAAACATCAGAAAGCAGCAATTCATTACCGTCCCAATCAATGTTCAACGGTTCATCGAAGGATACTTCGGACCTTGTCTTATTGTTTCTGCGCAAATACATCAATATTTCATTTTCGATACAGCGTGATGCATATGTGGCCAGCTTTATTTTCTTTTCAGGATTGAATGTATTGACCGCTTTGATCAGACCGATTGTTCCAATGCTGATCAGATCCTCGATATTAATGCCTGTGTTTTCGAATTTCCTGGCAATGTATACAACAAGCCTCAAATTACGCTCAATCAAAATGGTCCTTGCAGCTTGATCCCCTTCCGGAAGCTTGAAGATCAAAATCTCCTCTTCTTCCTTCGTCAAAGGAGGAGGCAATGCTTCACTTCCGCCGATATAATAGATTTCATCCGATTTCAACCCTAATTTAATCAGCAATTTATAATAATAATATTTAAACTTGAATAACCATTTCCTCACCCATCATTCCTCCTTTTTGAATCAAACTCCATATTCCTGCCATCTCCGGCTGCTTCAGGATGCCGGGATTTTGTCCAAGCCGGCCACCATTTTCGGGTGTACGATACATTGATATTCTTTTTCATGGCTCAATTCCTGTAAAGTCAACGCCACCAGTCCTTTATGAACTGTCCCATTCCTTGATTGAACAGAAATCCGGATATAATCCGGCCTGACCGCAATCAGGAGCTGATGTGCACTTCCGACCGCCTTATATGGGATTACGCGAAGCCTTTCCCCCCAGCTGCAGGCCGCTGCAGACTCCAGTAACTCTCCTTCTGGTTTTGCCAGCAGGGCGATTACATCATCCGGAATAGATGAAGCAAAGGCCGACACAGACAGTACCATGACCGGTGTGTTCGTAAAAGGCTCATAGAGCTGATTGCCCGTATCAATTAAACCGGTACAGTGGAATTCGCTTCCTTTCACTTTAATGCTTACATCCGCGAAAGATTCTTGAAGCATATTGGTGGTTTCCACTCCGGAAAAAACCTTTCTCGAAAAAATCCACGATGCAGGAAAGCCGATCATGATAAAAAGCCAGCTGACGGGATCTCCATAACTTTTTACTTGATAAAAGAGTCCATTATCGAGCGATACCACATGGTAGGAAAAGAGATAATGAGTGCCCAGTAAAATACCTCCGGATGCAAAAGTGACAAAGTAAAAAAACAAACATGCTTTTGTGAATGTTTTCAGCCGGGAAAATCCGACCGTTGTCCAAACCATGAGTAAGGAGACGATAATTTTCACGGAAACAGAGTTCACCAAGTTATAAAAGGATGTGAAAGACAATACTATTAGTAAGGAACCGATGAGTCCGCCAAGGAATACCCGGTAAAGCTTCACTTTTTTCTTAAGAAGCAGAGATGTCCAATAAAGAAGTAAGCAATCAAAACACAAATTCAACAATAAAATTAAATCCAAATATGCCACCACTCTTTTTTCACCCTTTCAGTGGCTGCAAGGAATAGGAAATAATCATCTTTCCCCTTTGGCCCACCCTTGCTCTCTGCCGGCTTAGGAAGTAATGAAGCCATTCCTTTACTGCATGAAAAAAGTATACCGTACATGTTTGTATGAAGTGTGTCGCATTGTGGCTGAGGAAAAGCGGTTTTTTTTTGGAATTTTGTCGGGGATTACTTACCATGGAGCTTTCCGCAGGGCGAGGGGTGAGCCTCCTTCTTCGTGCCAGGTCTCACCCAGCTCACTGAACCTGCAGGAGCTCGCACCTTCCGCTAGGTTAATAGTCTTATTCACAAAAAAATATGACAACCTTAACATTTAGAATTAATCCAAAACAAAAACACCTTCGATTTTACACTTAAATGAAGTGTATTTTTTCAAAGGTGTTAGAGTTTCTCATTGATTTAGGGAAGTCTAAATGCAACGTTGTTTATTAAATCAGCGGCGTCCGCGATTACGCAAGAACGTAGGAATATCGATATCCGAAGCTTCTTCCTGCTGCTGTGTGCTGCGGGCCGGTTCTTTTTGCTCGGTACGCGGCTGCTGAACGCGTTTTTCTGGCTGTTGTTGTTGTGTATGAGAGTATGAAGGACGGGTATTCCCCATGATCGGCTTCTGTTTCTGCATCGTCATTTCAGCTTCACTGAAGCCTGTCGCGATTACAGTTACGATTATATCATCTTTCAATCCCTCATTGATTACGGAACCGAAGATCATATTGACTTCCTGGTCTGAAGCGGATGCTACGATGTCTGCAGCTTCCTGTACTTCAAACAAGCTGAGGTTCGTGCCTCCTGTAATATTCATCAAGACACCTTGAGCTCCATCGATGGACTTCTCTAATAGAGGGGAAGAAATAGCTTTCTTAGCGGCTTCCGCAGCCCTGTTTTCGCCTGAAGATACACCGATTCCCATCAAAGCGGATCCTTTATTGCTCATGATTGTCTTCACGTCAGCAAAATCCAGGTTGATTAAACCAGGGGTTGCGATCAAATCGGAAATCCCCTGTACACCTTGACGCAATACATTATCCGCTTCACGGAATGCCTCAAGCATCGGTGTATTCTTATCCACGATCTCCAATAATCTGTCATTCGGAATGACGATCAATGTGTCGACCGATTCTTTCATTGCACTGATGCCGCCTTGTGCCTGAGTGGCACGTTTACGCCCTTCGAATGTGAAGGGACGGGTAACGACACCTACTGTCAAAGCGCCCAAATCACGTGCGATACCTGCGATGACAGGGGCCGCACCTGTACCGGTACCGCCGCCCATTCCCGCAGTGACGAATACCATGTCCGCTCCACGCAGCGCTTCTTCAATCTGTTCACGGCTTTCTTCCGCCGCCTTCTTACCGACTTCAGGATTCGCACCCGCACCCAGACCGCGTGTCAATTTGCCGCCGATTTGCATCTTCACTTCTGCTTTTGACAGATTTAAAGCTTGTGCGTCCGTATTGACGGCGATGAAATCAACCCCCTGGACACCGTGCTCAATCATTCTATTTACAGCGTTGTTACCACCGCCGCCAACGCCTATTACTTTTATCGTTGCTAATGCATCTAAATTAGATTCAAACTCTAACATGTTTATCCTCCTAGTTCCGCTAGATTCCTAATGTTTCTCCATGAATCGGCGATTATCCCTGCCTTCATTCGAAGAAATAGCCAAGAAATTTTTTGATTTTACCTTTTTCGTTCGGATCTTTGTCGACCTTTTTCTTTTGTGGTACTGTTTCTGCTTCGTACCTGGCAGGCTTTTCATTCTTCTCTCCAGCAGCCACAGCTGCGTTCCCTAAAGAGATGCCCTGCTGCTTCGATTTCTGACAGGCGTGTCTGATCAAACCGACAGCAGTAGTATACTGAGGTTCTCTCACACCGATATAATTCGGTTCGGCTGTTCGGACGCGGTTTTGGACGATCAATTGCGCCAAATCCAGCACTCCCGGCATCTTCACGCCTCCGCCTGTAAGGACGAAACCGCCGGGAAGATCCTGAAATCCTTGCCTGTTCAATTGTTCCACAACCAATTCGAATATTTCACTCATGCGGGCTTCGATAATCTCGGCCAGCATCAGCTGGTTGCACGGCTGCTTTTGATCACTTCCAATAATCGGTACATCGAAAACTTCTTCTTCCGATGCATCATCATAGAAGGCATGTCCATACTTCACTTTCAAGCGTTCTGCGTCATCCATTGTTGTTCTTAACACGATCGATAAGTCCTTTGTGATCGTCTCTCCGCCGATTGGAATGACAGATGTCGAAACAAGGAAGCCATGTTCAAATACTGCTACAGTCGTAGAGCCGCCGCCGATATCTATCAACGCCACTCCAAGGTCTTTCTCATCCTTTGAAAGAACCAGGGAACCTGAAACCAATGGTTGTAATGCGATTTCAACAATTTCCAATCCTGCCCTTTCGACGCAGCGCAGCGTATTATGTAGTAATGTCTTCAACCCTGTGATAAGAATTCCCTTCATTTCCAGACGTACACCGATCATGCCCCTAGGATCATTGATTTCATCCAATTCATCAACCTTATACTGAAGGGGGATGATATCAATCACTTCACGGTCCGATGGGATTGTCATCACCTCGGCTGCATCCCTTACACGAAGGACATCACTCTGTGTTATTTCCTTATTATCACTTGATACGGCCACTACACCGTGGCAAGGATGGAGCTGAACATGATTACCGCTGATTCCGACCACAACTTTCTTGATTTCCATCCCTACCATCCGTTCAGCCTGCTCCACCGCTTTCCTGATGGAAAGGACCGTTTCATCAATGTCGACGATTGCGCCTTTCCTAAGGCCAGCAGATTTCACATTTCCAACACCTAGTATGTTAAAAGTGTCATTCACCATTTCGCCAATGATTACTTTCACACTGGATGTACCGATGTCAAGACTTACATAAATTTCATTGGTGTTCATTTCCATGGCACCTCCTTAATCCAAAATAATATTTTTTCAATTTTAAATTTCCAGTAGAAATGATCTTTATGTTAATAGAATAGTATAATTGTTGACAAAACACTATAACAAATGCCTTATCAAGGATATCTCTACCCTGTTCACATCTTTTTGAGCCGCTGCTTTCTTTTTTCTGAAAGATTGGCCAGAACTATCCTTCTGATAACAGCTATGTTTTGAAATAACCGTATCCCAAATGCGAATACTGCTGCTAAATATAAGTCTACACCAAGATGTACGCCTAGAAAAGATAAACTTGCAGCCAATAGGATATTGAAGAAAAAACCAGATACAAATACAAGTTCATCGTAATTATTCTGTAAATGAGCCCTGATTCCGCCGAATAATGTATCCAATGCTGCCAAAATGCAAATTGATAAATAATTGGCATATTCGGCAGGTATATCAAGGTCGGTCAACAGACCGAGCGCAATCCCGATGCATAATGCAAACAGCGGAAGCCACATGCCTTCCATACCCCTTTCGTTATACATCCACAGGCAACTCTGCCGCATAAAGCTTTGCTAAAAAGCAAAGCCTTGTGCCGAAGAACCGACTACCGGCCGATCAGTCAGCCGCTTTTAATAAAGGGGTCCGAATTTCCCCATCATACCCCGGAACTGTGATAGATGGATGAATATTTGATATAGAAAACGAAAAATCCTCCAAGAAAAAATCCTCCGCAAGTTGGGATGCTTTCAATTTATCTTTCAGTTTATCGGCTTCCTTCGCCAGGACTCGGATTTCCAAAGGATACTCTTCGATTGAATTTCCATCAACCTTCGTGATACCGTTGATATCCCTTATCACTGTAGAATTGACAATCCTGTTGTCACCGATGGCGATTTGACCGGCACCATACCTATTTAATTCATTCATCAGCCTTTTCAAAAGCTCCGGTGACAGGTCCGGAACCCGGTTCAAGCCAAACACATCTTCAATCGGCTCGATCCGCAATATGATTCCCTGCCCTTTAGTATCGGCAAGACCTGCTTCTTCTTTTAGTTCATCCAATGTTTCTTTCAGGATCTTCTCTTTGCTTTCTTGCTGTTCGGATTCATATTTACTGAGCTGATGTTCCAGCTTCGTAATTTCCGTGAGCAGTCCGGCTTGGACTTTTTGTTCACTCAGGAGATCCTGCTTCAATTCCCATTCATCCCTTGTGTCCCTTTGTTCAGGCTCATGAACCGTCTGGAATTGTACAGCGAGCATGAATCCGATCAGTCCGGCAACCATTGAGAAGATGAATTTCTTGTTCCCCACTTTGTCCATCAGTCCTTATCCTAATTCCTACCACCGGTTGGTATTGCCCATAACGGGTTCCAATTCGATTTCCTCTTTACTCTCTATTGAGAAGACGATATTACCATTGACCAACTGATCGCGGGTTCCGCCAGGGAGCATTACCGCCGCCTCGAGCACCTCGGGATCACCTATGGCCGAAATGACAAAAGGAGCAGGATGCTGATTGCCATCCACCGTTATGACCGGTCCGTTACAAACGATGTATGAATCGGATTTCAAACGCTGTCCGTTGATCGCTACAGCCTCGGCACCTGAAATATACAGTTCGTTGATGACTTGAAACACGTGCTGTTCATGGACTATATAACTGTTGGCATCGTACTTCACGGGATCGTACTCCCCATCTTCGAGTGTGATATCGATTCCCGGTCCTTTTACTTTCACCTTACCAAGATACAGTCTATACTTCTCGATATCTTCGGCAAGATTGAACAGTACCGTTTCTTCATCCGCTGCTTCGTTCTCATATTCCGCAACTTTATTCTGGACATCGAGCAGCTGCTTCTGAAGATCTCTGTTGATTGCTTCCTGTTGGATATACTGGTCCCTTAACTCGTATTCCTCATCCCAATCATTGCCTTCTGTCGATTGACCGCCGCTTTGGCGGGTCAAGTTGTATGAGAAAGCAATCAGGAAACCGAGACAAAGGAAAACAACGGAAAGGACGACTCTTTTACCTTTCAAAAGAATCCCTGCCCTCATTTAGTTTCATCATTCAGTAACTTCTTCTGTAGCTTCGGCCGCTTCTTCATTTGTTTCTTCTTCACCCAGGTCATAGGACCTGAAGAAAGAGCCTACTTCCAGATCGACGACGCCTTTCGCGCCTTCTTCGAGCTGGCTGACGATTGAAGGATAATGGACCAATTTACTGCCGAGGGTCCTTGAGGTCGCAACAACCTCCAGCCCATCATTCATGTATAATTTCACATGATAAATATCCGTTTCCGTCGGGTCATGATGAATTTCGGATATGGCATTCAGAATTTCTTCAGGAAGCATTTGCAATGCCTCCACAATCGAGTTCAGTTCTTTTCCTTCTTTGTAGCCGAACAACAAAGGTGCAGAAAGATTGACGTCTCTTCTATTTAATGGTTCAAGGAATTCCCCGCTTGACAAAACAGGATGATAATCCCCGTCCTTAACCAAAATGCCTAATTGCTCATATTCCTTCATCTCGATGATGACCGTATTCGGAAAGGATATGGATAATTCGGCGGACTCCAGCTGAGGAAGCTTCTTAAGCCGGTCGACTGCCTTCTCTTCATCCATCTTCCAAATGCTCACATCCGTGGAAATCCCACTGGTCCGGATGACCAGTTCATCAGAAAGGTAATCGTTCCCTTTCACTTTCACGGACCTCACATTACTTAAAGGAGACAAGAAATACAACACGAGGATAAGCAAGATAAAGAACAGCGATAAAAGCAATATAGCACGCTTATTTGCTTTCTTTTTCCTGCGCTGCTTCAGTTTAGGTATTCTGTCTTCCAAGGAAACAACATTTTTTGTTTCCACCGCACTCACCTCATGCAATTTCAAATAAAACCATATACCTTCTCCTGCTCCCTATTCAAAATGGAACGGAGCTGCATCACTTCCATACAGCCCCTTTTCAAAAAACTGACAATTGTACTCTCATTTTATAACATTGTCCGCCTTCTTACTATAGCAGGAAGGTGTGATACATATATTATATAAATATTACTTTTTTATTTCTTTTTTTGCTCGATTGCTTCTGCCATAAGTGTATACAGCCTTCCTGCCGCGTCGGGAATTCCGAGTTCTTTGGCCGCTTCACTCATCTTCTGCAATTGTTCATCAGACATTAAGATACCGTCTATCTTCGCCAGTAGATTGGAAGCTGTAAGATCTTTCTCCAGGATTTTGACGGCAGCTCCCTTGACTGTCAGTGAATCCGCGTTCTTCTCTTGATGGTTATTGGTCACATAGGGACTAGGCACCAGAATACTCGGAACTCCAAGGGCGGTCAATTCTGCAAGGGTTGTTGCCCCTGCCCTGGCCAGCACCAAATCGGTACCCGCCAATATTTCCGGCATATTATGCACGAACGGCTTGACAGCGACATTCGGAGGGTTGCCGACAAGATTCATTTCCTCCAACACTTTGTCATAATGGACTTCCCCTGTCACATATAGTAATTGATATGGCTTATTAGCGAAATCGGCTGTAAGCTTCAAGATCGCATCGTTGATCGGTCTCGCCCCGCGGCTGCCGCCGACTACAAGCAATGTCCGCTTCAAGGGATCCAATCCAACGCCCTCTATCCCTTTCTTTCCGGAAAACGCAACCACTTCGGATGCTCGGGGGTTGCCGGTCAGGACTGTTTTTTCTTCAGGGAAAAATGTTTTTGCCTCTTCGAAGCATACAGCAATCTTTGTAGCATACCGGCTCAGGAACTTATTCGTCAAGCCGGGGACACTGTTCTGTTCATGAATGATCGTAGGTATCCCTAGCTTAGCTGCTGCATATACGACAGGTCCGCATACATACCCTCCCGTACCGATTACGATATCCGCACCGAACTCTTTAATCATTCTCTTGCTATCGGAAACGCCTTTGAGGAAACGCAAGACCGTTTTGACATTGTCAAAAGAAAGCTTCCTCTTAAAGCCTGTTATATGTATAGATTTGAAAGGGATATTCTCTCTCGGGACCAATTTGCTCTCAAGCCCCTTTTCCGTTCCGATATAAAGGAAAGTACAGTCTTTATGTTTCTTCTGGATTTCTCGGATTAAAGCGAGCGCCGGATAGATATGTCCGCCGGTACCTCCGCCGCTAATCACTATTTTCATATGTTCACCTCATACATGATCTATACCATCAAATAATATTTTCTATACAAGTATCTCTTGCATATACCCCATTTTACTATAATGTAATCCTCTTTAGAAGGGATTCCCGTATTGAATCAAAACGAATTTCCGATATTTTGCTCAACTTATAGAATTGATATCCCAAATAAGAAACGAAAGACCGCTGTGTCCCCACAGCGGTCTTTCTATGATATTCATGTCTTTTAGAACCGGGAATGCTTACTGATATTCAGCAAGACACCGACAGCCATGAGCATCAAAGTCAATGAAGATCCTCCATAACTCAAAAACGGCAGCGTAATGCCGGTTACCGGCATCAGACCGGTCACCACTCCAATATTGATCATCACTTGAATCGCAATCATACTGATGATGCCGACAGCAAGAAAAGTACCGAATAAATCAGGAGCCCCGAGCGCGATCCGTATCCCCCGCCAAAGCAGCAAGGAGAACAGCAAAATGATAAAACTTCCGCCGATGAATCCAAGTTCTTCAGAAAGGATAGCAAATATGAAGTCAGTCTGCGGCTCGGGTAAATAAAAGAACTTCTGTCTGCTTTGTCCGAGTCCCAAACCGAACAGTCCACCCGGACCGATCGCAAGCAAAGACTGAATCATCTGGAATCCCGAACCAAGAGGATCTTCCCACGGATCAAGGAATGATGTGATCCTCTTAATCCTATAAGGTGCAGAAACGACAAGGGCCACAAAGCCGGCGACTCCCAACAATCCCAGCCATACGAAATGGGCGATCCTTGCACCCGCGATGAATATCATGACGATACATGTCCCGACCATGACCGTTCCTGTCCCAAGATCAGGCTGAAGCATGATCATACCGAAAGCGAGGAACACAAGACCAAGGGAAGGCATCAGCCCTTGCCGGACCGATGTGATATGCTTCTGTTTTTCGCTCAAGAACTTTGCCAAGAATGCAATCATCGCAAGTTTCATGAATTCGGAAGGCTGTATGGAAAACGCACCGACACCGATCCAGCTGCGCGATCCATTCCTTTCCATTCCAATTCCGGGAATCAGAACCGCAACCAGCAGCACAAAACAAATGATAACGGCCGCCTTTGCCCAAGAACGCCATGTCCAATAATCCACATTCATGACAAAGAACATTGCAGCGACACCTACGCCGGCAAACAAAGCCTGCCTTTTCGCAAAGAAAAAAGAGTCATCGAATTTATATCCTGCCCATACAGCACTTGCACTGTATACCATGATCAATCCGATGGAAAGAAGCGTCAGTGTGGTCAAAATCAGCAATAAGTCAGGCTGGCTCTTTTTTGTCTGCACAGAATTACACCTCTACCGTCAAATTGGAGCCTGTTCCCTTTATAAAAAAAAGACTCCGAAAGCAAGGGATGCCACAAAACAAAAAGAAGTTTTTTGTTTGCGCGCTCTCTCTTGCTGTCGAAGTCTCTTAACGATTGGCGGCGTATGGAAGGCAGCATTTGTACATTTACCGGCTCCCGCCAAGTCCGCCGCCCAAGAACAAGCTTCTACTTAAGTTTATGCACCGCATTCACGAACATGTCACCACGAACCTCAAAAGTTTTATATTGATCCCAGCTAGCACATGCAGGCGATAGTAAAATACAATCCCCTTTTTCAGAAAGCTCATATGCGCAAGGAACAGCTCTTTCCACATTATCGACATGCTTCACGACTGTTATACCTGCTTTACGGGCCGTTTGCTCTATTTTGTCCGCAGTTTGTCCGAATGTGATGACTGCCTTCACATATTTCAAAGCAGGAATCAGCTCATCAAATCCATTCCCTCTGTCCAGCCCTCCCGCAAGCAGGATAGTCGGTGATTTAAATGATTCTAACGCTTTGGAGGCCGCGAGGATATTCGTCGCTTTCGAATCATTATAGAATTTACGTCCATTCACATCTCCGACATACTGCATCCGATGCCGGACCCCTTCGAAGGTAGTAAGTATCTTATGGATAGAGTCATTGTCTGCTCCCTTCAGTTTGCAGACTGCGACCGCACTGAGGATATTTTCCAGATTATGCTCGCCCGGCAGCACGATATCCGCCGTTTCCATAATCTGTTCACCCCGGAATACGACGTAACCATCAGCCACACATGCTCCATCCGGAAGATATCTCTTGGTGCTGAAAGGAATTCCCTTCGCTTCCGTTTCTTCAGCCATCCGCCTCAGTCCAGACTGTTCGGCATTATAGACGAAATACTGACTGCTGTTCTGGTTTATCGTTATATTCCGTTTTGCTTCATGATACTCTTTGAGCGTGCCATGATAGTCGAGATGAGCGGAATATAAGTTTGTGATGACGGCAATATCAGGAGCGAAAGTAGGAGTGCCCATCAATTGGAAGGAAGACAACTCCATCACAATCGTATTTTCCTCCTTCGCTTCCATAGCCACCCCGGAAGCGACTGTTCCGATATTTCCTGCCACAAGCGGATTCAGGCCGGCAGTTTTCATGATTTCATAGATCAATGTCGTCGTTGTCGTCTTTCCGTTCGTTCCCGTGATGCCGACAATCGGTGCTTCACTGATTTGGGAGGCAAGCTCCACTTCTGTGATGACCGGAATCCCTTTCTCGACCGCCCCTTTGATGAGGGGGTTGCTGTAAGGAATCCCCGGATTCTTGACAATCAGTTCGAAGCCCTCATCCAGCAGTTCCGGTGGATGGTCACCGCAAATGACCTTGATCCCTTGTTCCAAAAGGCTTTGTGCTTCCGGATTCTCAGCGATCGGCTTTTTGTCGTTGACAGTCACAAATGCACCGAGTTCATGAAGAAGCAACGCAGCGCTGACACCGCTTTTGGCCAGTCCGAGAACCAAAACTTTTTTACGTAAATAGATATCAGGAGTCTTCAATTACAACCACACCTCCAAATAGATGCCAAGCACCGCGAATAGTAGTCCGACAACCCAGAAGGTCACGACAACACGCCATTCGGACCATCCCGAAAGTTCATAATGATGGTGGAGCGGACTCATTTTGAAAATCCGTTTTCCTCTCGTCTTAAAGCTTGCCACCTGAAGGATAACGGATAGTGTTTCGATGACGAACACACCTCCGATGATGACAAGCAGAAGCTCAAGGCTCGTAAGTAATGCAACCGTTGCAAGCGCTCCGCCGAGTGCCAGAGATCCTGTGTCACCCATGAACACTTTGGCAGGATGTGCATTGAATACAAGGAATCCAAGTACTGCCCCGACAACTGCCACAGAGAAGATTGCTATGTCATATTGGCTGTTGTTCCAAGCCAGCACAGCAAAAGCTCCGAATGCGATGGCTGCAGTACCTGATACAAGACCGTCCAATCCATCTGTCAAGTTGACCGCATTGGAGAAACCGACCTGCCAGAAGATGATGACCGCTACATAAAACCAGCCTACATCGAAACTGAAATCCGTGCCCGGCACGGCAATCTCAGGAGTGAACCCGGCCGTATTCCTATAAACGAAATAAAAAATGACCGCAATCACAATTTGCCCGATCAGCTTCTGTAAAGAAGTCAATCCAAGATTCCGCTTCATGACCACCTTAATGAAGTCATCAAGGAAGCCCAGTAATCCAAATCCAAGGGTAACAAACAATAGTAAGAAAATATTGACCGACAGCTCGGAATAGCGAGTCGCCATCAAAAGCGTCGCGGCAGTGATGGACAACAAGATAACCAAACCGCCCATCGTCGGTGTACCTGTCTTCTTCTGATGCGACTGCGGCCCTTCTTCACGGATGCTCTGCCCAAACTTAAGGCGTCTTAAAAAAGGGATGAAAACAGGGGATAATAATACGGTGATGATAAACCCTGCCATATATGTAAAAAAGATAACTTGCTCCGTCATTGTATACTGACTTCCTTTCATTGTGCGTAAAACCAAATTCATACCGGCATCCCTTAAAGGTCTGCCTTCTCTGCATTGTATGCATTCACACTCATTATAATATTCATATTCTTCGTTTGCTGCGCTTTTGATGTTACTAACACCGTTCTGTGCAAAAAATGCCGGATAAAGCACCTCGCACCCGCCAAGATCCGTTTCACGGAGCTTGGTGATGCTTAGCATAAAGAATTCGGCTCCCTATTTTTCGATTGTCCTGCGAATCGCTTCCCTTGCGATTTCACGATCATCGAAGTGTATTTTTTCTTGGCCGATTTGCTGATATGTTTCATGCCCTTTGCCGGCAATCATAATCACATCGCCTTTCTTTGCTTTGGAAATCGCTGTTTCGATGGCTTGCTTCCGATCTTCAATGACTTCAAAGACCTCTCCTTCTACACCAGCGGCCATATCGGCAAGGATATCGGAAGGCTCCTCGCTTCGAGGATTATCAGAAGTGAAAATCGGAACATCGGAATACTTACAGGCGATTTGCGCCATAAGCGGTCGTTTTGTCTTATCACGGTCGCCGCCGCACCCCACTACCGTAATGCTTCTTCCTTCTGCAAATTCATTGACGGTCAGCAGAACGTTCTCCAGACTGTCCGGAGTATGGGCATAATCGACGATGACTGTATAATCTTGCCCTTCTGATATGAGTTCGAACCGGCCTGGTACCCCTTGCACTTCTTCAAGGGACTCTTTAATCTGTTCCAATTCGAATCCGAAGCAAAGCCCGACGGCTGTTGCAGCCAGAACATTATAGACACTGAACTTCCCTACGAGCTGCAGTTCGATATCAATCGATTTATCTGCTGTATCAATCGTGAAAGAAGTGCCTTTTGATGTGATGCTGATATTTCTTGCACTGACATCCGCCGGCTGATCAATTCCATATGTCAATACATTTGCAGCAGTAGAATGAATAAAGTCTACAGCTGCTTCATCATCATTATTGATCACCGCAAATTTCGGCTTTGTGAATGCATTGCCGAGCTGTGAGAACAACAATGTCTTAGCGTGCTTATAGTTCTCCATCGTTTTATGGAAATCCAAGTGGTCTTGTGTGACGTTGGTCAACACAGCGACGTCATAATCGCAGCGATGCACCCGGCCTAGTTCCAGCGCATGGGAAGAAACCTCCATGACAGCCGACTGCACTCCTTCATCAACCATCCGGCTGAAGACCTGCTGCAATGTGACACTGTCAGGTGTCGTATTTCTCGTCTCCAATACGGTATCTCCGATTTTCGTATACATCGTTCCGATTATTCCTGTCTTTTGCTGCCTGTCTTTCAGCAGCTTCTCGATCAAATGACTGGTCGTGGTTTTTCCATTTGTGCCTGTGATGCCGACCAAATTCATTTTTCCGGTTGGATGACCGTAGAAATGGTCTGCTATTACTGCCATCGCACGATATGTATCTTGCACAACAATCACAGGTACAGACAAGTCGAGGTGCTTCTCGGCAACCACTGCACATGCCCCTTTTGCTACTGCTTCGGCAGCAAGATCGTGGCCATCCACCGTGTACCCTTTCACACAGATAAATAAGCTTCCTGGTGTGACTTTACGATGATCATTTTGGATGTTCAATATAGTCGGGTTATTGCCGGCATCCCCCTTATAGAACGGAAGAGATGAAAGCAGCGTCAATAATTTCATTCAGTCAATCTCCTTAAAGCTTTTTTTCGCGTTCACTTTATCATACCTCAAATAAAGACAGTTTGAAATACTTATGAACCTCTTCCCTTCATCATCCTATAAATCTTCTTCAGGCAAGCGTTTTCAACAAAAAAAAGCGGACAGCCCTTACACTTGGCTGCCCGATAAGTCGTCAATCTCCCAAATATACCCGGATGGTCGCCCCTTCTTTCAATTTAACGCCTGCTTCAGGAGACTGTTTCACCACTTTGGAACCTTTACCCGAAATATCGATCTTAAGATTGATCAATTGTGTCTGCAAATCTTTCTTTTCCATACCGGTCAAGTCCGGTACCTCCAACATGACTGGATCCAGCCAAGTCGTTTTTTTATCCAAACCGCCTTCCCTCGGCTTCACTTTCAAAGCTTGAAGGGCATCTTCCATTATATTGCCTACAATCGGGGCTGCCACGACCCCGCCGAATTGAATGGTCCCCTTCGGATTATCGACAGCGATATAGATAACGACCTCCGGATCATCTGCCGGTGCGAATCCGATGAATGATACAATATGGTTATTCTTGATGTAATGTCCGTCTTGGACCTTTTGGGCGGTCCCTGTCTTCCCTCCTACCCGGTAAGATTCAATATACGCACCCGTACCGGAACCTTTGGCTACAACAGCCTCCAATGCTTCGCGGACTTGCTTGGATGTTTCTTCGGATATCACTCTCCGTTTTTTCTCCGGAGTCTTTCTGAATGTCACTTCCCCGGTCTCCGTATCAATCAACTGCTTGGCGATATAAGGTGTATACAAAATCCCTCCGTTCACAGCTGCCGACACTGCGGCCACCTGTTGAATCGGAGTCACAGAAACACCTTGTCCGAAAGCGGTTGTTGCCTGTTCTACCGGTCCGACACGTTTCAGGTCAAAAATGATTCCGGAACCTTCACCCGCGAGATCGATTCCCGTCCTTTCCCCGAATCCAAACTTCTTGATATAATCAAATAATGTTACTTTCCCAAGCCTTTCCCCCAGCTCCACAAAACCAGGGTTGCATGAATTCTGGACAACTTCCAGGAATGTCTGGGAACCATGTCCCCCGGCTTTCCAGCACCTCAGTTTTGCCCCTCCGACAGCCGCATGACCGGGGTCGAAAAAATGATCTCCCTTAAGATTCACTTTTTTCTCTTCCAGGGCTGCCGCAAGTGTGATGATTTTGAAGGTTGAACCGGGTTCATACGTGCTCCAAACCGGCAAATTCCGATTATAGACCTCTGAAGCCACATCCTGATATTTGGAAGGATCGAAAGTCGGCCTGCTGGCCATCGCCAGTATTTCTCCATTGTTCGGATTCATCGCTATGCCGATGATGCCGTCCGGATTATAAGTTGCCTGCGCGATGTCAAGCTCCCTTTCCATGACGGTCTGAATTTTACTGTCGATCGTCATCTGCAATTTCTTTCCGTCTTTCGGTTCTTTATAATCATCGGCCATATTCTTCATCCGTTTCCCTTTGGCATCGGCATAGAATTTCACATACCCTTTTTCTCCTTTTAATTCTTCATCGTACGATAGCTCTACACCCATCAAGCCTTGATTGTCGATGCCCGTGAAGCCTAATACATGGGATAAATACTTGCCGAATGGATAATAACGCACCGAATCTTCCGCGATATACACCCCTTCAAGTTCTAAAGCCTTAATTTCTTTCGCTTTTTCATGGGAGATTTTTCTGCCGTTTTTCAGACGTACACTGGAAGCTGATTTCGTGATTTCTTGGAATATTTCTGCCTCATCCCCATCGAGTGCCTGAGCAAGCTTGCCTGCTGTATTCTTGGGATCAATGACCTGGCGCGGCACCACATAAATTGTGGGGGCGCTTAAGTTTGTGGCGATTGCAACGCCATTCCTGTCCACAATCTCGCCGCGCTTCGGTTCAAAAATGATATTCCTGCTCCATGAATCCTTCGCCTTATCTGTCAGGTCATTGCCAAGAAAGAACTGGACATAACCCAGCCTGAGACAAATCACCATAAATACAATCAAGCCGATCGCGAAGAAAATAAGCAGCCTTTTCCGTACTGTCACATTCGAGACCCGCACAAATAACACCTCCGTCCATGCTACAAACAATGTATGCTTGTACCTAAAGCCATAGAACAGAGAAAGGAGAGCCGAATTCAGCAATTCGACTCTCCTTTTCGGTGCTGTTTATGCTAAGACCTGCAAAGAGGCTTCAATCTTAGTCATGTACTTCATCGGTCCCTTTCGGCTCGATTGTCTGCGCTTCCGGATCTGCCGGCTGCAGCTCGATGATGAATGTATCGTTTTCCTTGAATACTTCTCCCGGCTGGATACTTTGTTTCGTGACATAGCCGTTGCCGCTCAAATTCAATTTCAAACTTTTTGTGTTCGTCACTTTCATGACATCTCTGAGCGACCATCCCGTCATATCCGGCATCGTATTCTTGCCGCCTGTGAATAAGATCACCTTTTCTCCTTCTATAAGGACGCTCCCCGCAGCAGGTGCTTGTGAAACGACTGTTTTTCCATCACCGATAATGATCACTTCAAGTCCCTTATCCTCGATGGTCTTTTTGGCTTTCTCCGCGGAGGTCCCTTCAAAATCATCAATAGATGCGGATTCGGATGTGACTGTTTCTTCAGGTTCGATGCTCAAGTAATTCAAGCTGTTCTTCATGACCGATTTGAAAGCCGTTGACAGTCCGTCGGCGGCTGTTTTGTCATTAGGCAGATCCGGCCGGTCCATCGCTATATACATGATCAGCTCCGGATCATCCGCAGGCGCCATTCCGATGAAGGAGAAGTAATAATTACTTCTTCCAACCTCATAGGTACCTGTATTTCCGACTACTTGGGAGGTTCCTGTTTTTCCCGCAGCCGTATATCCGTCGATGGCATATTTAACACCTGTGGCCTTTTCGGATGTGACTACCGTTTCCAAATATTCACGCACTTTCTTTGCGGTTTCCTTGGATATGGGTTCTCCAGCTACTGTCGGCTTGTTTTTCTTGACGGTCTTTCCATTGCTGTCGACAATTGAATCGATCACATAAGGCTTCATCATTTTTCCATCGTTGGCGATAGCCGTAAATGCCTGCATCATTTGGATAGGAGTGAAAACAGAACCTTGACCGTATGCTGTTGTAGCTACTTCTATTTCACGATCATATACGAATTTACTGCCTACTTCATTTGGGAGATCAATCCCTGTTTTCTCACCAAAACCGAATTTCAATAAGTAATCTTTGAACGTATCCGCCCCCAGCTGTTCAAGCACAATTTTAACGAAAGCCACATTCGAGGAACGCTGTACCCCTTGAAGATACGTAAGCGTTTTTCCTTTATCGATTCCACTGTGATCATTGACACCTCTGGTGCCTTTAATATCATATCGGCCGGATGTATACGTCGCATTCGGATTGAATACGCCCTCTTCAACCGCTGCCGCAAGCGTGAATACCTTCATTGTGGATCCGAGCTCATAATTTTCTTCAATCGCAAGGTTTTGCCATGAATCCGTTAATCCTTCTTTGGTGGTTGGATTATAACTTGGACGCTGTCCCATGGCATATACTTCGCCGGTCTTCGGATTCATCACAATCGCCAATGCTTTAGCCGGTTTATATTCACTCTGCAGTTTATTCAGCGCATCTTCGGCAAAGGCTTGTATTTTCTTATCCAGTGTCAGCGTCACATCATTGCCGTCTTCCGGAGAGGTGATATTTTCCTCGCTGTTCGGAAGCAAATATCCCCAAAGATCACTGTTATAATTCACTTTGCCGTTCTTGCCCTGAAGCTGTTCATCCAGTGTTTTCTCCAGCCCAAGCTTACCGACCGTCTTTGAATCTTCTTCATCCTTTTCGACATAACCGATCACATGGGATGCGAAGACTCCATTCGGATAGAAGCGTTTCGTATCCCTGATGAAACTGATACCCGGTAATTCAAGGGCTTCGATCTGCTTTTTAACTGTATGGGAAATATCTCTCCCCGCAGCTCCGAATTCCACTTGGAACAATCCTTCCCTGCTTAGCCGCTCCTTTATGTCACTTTCATCCATGTCGATATATTTGGCGAGCTTTTTGGCTGTACCATCAGGATCCTCCACATGCCTCGGCAAACTTGAGCCTTCCGAATAACTTTCATCGAGAATCGCCACAAGTTTATAGGAGGAAGTATCTTCCGCAAGTACATTATTGTTGCGGTCGACGATGCTCCCCCTTTTCGCTTCTATCGCTTTCTCCTTCAACGTCTTTTCCTGTGCCTTCACCGCCAGCACTTGACCTTCGGCTTCACCTGTAATCTGAATGTACAGAAACCGGCCGGCCAAAACAAAAAAGAGCAGCCCGAATAAAATAAATAGAATCGCTGCTCCCACATTAATATTCTTTTTTTTATGGTTCATTAATCTTCCACAACCTTAACATTGTTTTCATCAAGTGTCAGTCCAAGTTGTGATGCTTTCTCCCAGATTCGTTCATACGTACTCAACTCACTTACCTGTACATTCAGATCATTATTGACTTTCGTTTGATCTGTCAAGGCCTGTTGTGTGGTTTGGATTTCCTTGTTCAGTGTGTATATTTCGAACTGATTTGAAATGATTTTCACCGAAAAAGCGGCGATCACTAGTGCAAACATAATCAGAAGTACTTTTTCGCCAAGGGTCACTTTAGCTTTATGTACTACAACTGTTCGGACAGTTGTTTGCGGCTGATGATTTTGCCTGTTTTCATCGGCTATTTTTCTGGCAACATTGCTCACATGATTCCCCTCCACTATTATGTTCTTTTGTTCTCTTACAGCTTCTCAGCAACCCTCAGTTTTGCTGATCTTGCCCTATTATTCTCGGCCAGTTCCTCTTCGCTTGGGAGAATGGGTTTTCTTGATACGAGCTTCAATTCAGGCTTGAATTCTTCCGGTATGATCGGCAGGCCCGGTGGGAGCTCCGGCAGATCACTCTTCTTCTTGAAAACACTCTTACAGATCCTGTCTTCAAGTGAATGGAAAGTGATGACGGAAATTCGGCCGCCTTTATCCAGTAGGTCAATCGCCTGCAATAAAGAATCCTCAAATACACCAAGCTCATCATTGACGGCGATTCGTATCGCCTGGAAGACACGTTTGGCTGGATGGCCGCCCGTTCTTCTTGCTGGTGCCGGAATGCCTTCTTTAATCAGTTCGACAAGTTCATATGTTGTTTCAATCGGTTTGATCTGTCTTGCCGCTTCAATTTTCCTCGCAATCTGCTTTGAGAATTTCTCTTCCCCATATTGGAAGAAAATCCGCACAAGATCATTATATGACCAATGATTCACTACATCATAAGCCGATACAGCTGCATTTTGATCCATCCTCATATCCAGGGGAGCATCATGCTGATAGCTGAATCCTCTTTCCGGTGTATCCAGCTGCGGGGATGAGACCCCAAGATCATACAGGATGCCATCAACTTTGAATACTCCTCGATCATTCAACTCTTCTTTTATGTATTTGAAATTGCTCTGTATGAATTCTACCCTGTCTCCATACTGCTTTAACTTATTTTTTGCATTTACCAAAGCTGTAATATCCTGGTCAAAGGCATATAATTTGCCTTTATCCGACAGCTGGGACAGAAGGTACTCGCTATGTCCCGCCCCTCCAAGGGTACAGTCCACATAAACACCATCTTCTTTGATATTCAACCCGTCCACGGTTTCTTTCAATAATACAGTCACATGCTTAAACAATTAACTCACTCCAATCGATTGTTCTGTCTGCTGATATTCATAAGAAGGTCTTCCCAACGGCTGGATCAAATATCGAATCCGACCATATTTTCAGCAATCTCCGCGAAAGAATCTTCAGATTCTGTAAAATAGTCTTCCCATTGGTCTTTACTCCAAATCTCAATTCGATTGGAAACTCCCAAAATCACACATTCTTTTTCAAGCTTGGCATAATTGACTAGTGGTGAAGCGATATTGACTCGGCCTTGCTTGTCCAATTCACATTCGGTCGCTCCGGAAAAGAAGAACCGGGTAAAGGCACGAGCGTCTTTTTTTGTAAGGGGTAAAGTTTTCAGCTTTTCTTCGATAAGCTTCCATTCATCCATGGAATATCCAAACAAACATTGATCGAGTCCGCGTGTGATCACAAACTCTTCGCCGAGGTTATCCCGGAATTTTGCGGGAATGATCAATCGGCCTTTATTATCGATGTTGTGATGGTATTCTCCCATGAACATGTCCACTACCCCACTTTCTGTTTTTAATGTACCACATCCCCGCACTTTTCACCACTCTTTTAAGGTATCTTTTTCAACCAAAATTCTCATGTTTTCTAAATTGTCAAACTGCAAGCTTCTACTTCTATCGACATAATACGCCTAAAACGGGAAAAAGCATCTTTCTTCATCAAGAAAGATGCTTTTTCCCGTTTTTCACCGATCTTCACCGATAATTTTCACTTCTGTTTCAAGCTCGACATCGAATTTCTCTTTCACTGTCTTCTGTACATATTTGATCAGATTTACATAATCACTTGCAGTTCCATTATCTACATTCACCATGAATCCGGCATGTTTTTTGGAAACTTCCACTCCCCCGATGCGGTAACCCTGCAGTTCGCTGTCCTGAATCAACTTTCCTGCAAAATGATTCGGAGGCCGCTTGAACACACTGCCGCATGACGGGTGCTCCAATGGCTGCTTCAATTCCCTTAAGTTTGTCAATTCATCCATCTTTGCTTGGATGACTTCCGGATTCCCCTTCTCAAGCAAGAATGTGGCTTCAAGCACACAATATCCTTTTTTCGAAAAAATACTTGTTCGGTAACCGAAGTCGAAGTCATCTTTAGTCAATGTAAGCAAGTTCCCTTTCTCATCCAGAACTTTTGCGCTTTCCAGAACATCCTTCACTTCACCGCCATATGCTCCCGCATTCATGAAGAGTGCTCCGCCTGTAGTTCCCGGAATTCCGCATGCAAATTCCAGGCCGGTCAACTCATTGTCTCGTGCATAACGGGAAACATCAATGATTGATGAACCGCTTTGGGCTTTGATCCGGTTTCCTTCCATCGACATTTTGTTCAGTTTCGTCAAGATCATGACAATACCGCGAATCCCTCCATCCCGGATAATCAAGTTGGAACCATTCCCGAGAATGGTCAGTTGGATGCCGCTCTCCTTCGCATAAGAAGCAGTCCCTGCGACTTCTTCATACGTCGCAGGAAAAACGAGCACATCCGCAGCGCCGCCTGTTTCTGTGAAGGTATATTTCTTCAATGGTTCATTCATTTTTACGTTTTCAGATGATACGATCGTTTTCAGCTTTTCAAATATGTGTAATATATTCACGTTTCGTTCCTCTTTTTTTCATTCTGTTGATTTCTTCTTTCATTGTAACAACTTCCGATTGCCCAATACAATCGTATTTACAAAATTCCCAAAAAGTACATGGTCAAGAAACGATAGTCCCTCTTACTATATTATTCATATAGAATGTACAGATTGACAAATTACGGAAAAAGAGAACAAAGCCGCGCTCAGCATGCTTTGTTCTCTTTTTCCGTTTTCATGAAAATCAGCTTATGCATCGGATTGATCTCCAGAGGCAATTTCAGCAAACCATCCACGAATTCCGGTCCATACTCATTCAGGAAATAACATATATTAAGCGTTCTTTCCTGAGGACCTCCGTTCGGATGAAGCGCAGTTTCAATTGTCTTGAATTTAGAAAGCATCCACTCATGTTTCGTCCGCTGACTCCGTATCACTCTATCATTCATCAAACGGAGCTGCTTCTTCAAGATGGCCAGATTTTTCTGAAGCATAGGCTCCAATCCTCGATCGATATGGAGCGCCGCTTCCTTGTACAGCTGATGTTGATTCGTAAGCTGCCTCTCCATCTGCTGATAGACCATTTCCAGATGCGTATCCATCACTCCCGCAAGATATCTTTCCACTGCTCCATCTGTACCTTTGGTCAATATTTCATATAAATCGCATTCAGTCTCATCCAATGCTTTATCGACTCCAGGCTCAATGATGGTCAGATTCATACGCGGGACAAGCACCGGCATCTTCATTCCCATCACTTCGAAAGCAAGTTTCAGCTCGGCCCAGTAAGCTATTTCCCCGGGTCCTGATATGAAGCTTAATACCGGGAAGAGATGTTCCTGCATCATCGGTCGGGTGACGACATTATTACTGAGCATCTCCGGTTCACATTCCGCCATTTTCAAGAGCTCTGACTCTGTCCATACCATTTGATTGCTTTTGCCTTTAAAATGACCCGTTTCCTGTTCTTTTTCCAGCAGGATCCGTTCTTTATCCACATATACAAACAAATTCGCATTTTTGTCGTTCATATCGATCGCACGAGAATAGCCTTTGTTCAAAATATGGGATTGCTGTTCCTTGACAGCGGCATTGATAGATTCTTGATTTCGCACTAGTTCAATAAAGAACTCCGATTGTACTTTCCTGAACGATTTATCACCAGAATCCACAAGCAGCAAGCCCGATTTCTTGAACAAATCATTAATCATGAATGAGAAGAAATCCGTTACACTTTCAGATTCTTCGCTGTAACGAATCAGCTGTTGGTACAGATCTTTTGTATAGGCCGTTTCCCTGTATGCAGAGAAGACCTTCTCCAGCCAACGCTTCGCTTCCTCTCCTCCAAAAGGGATATCGGAAATCATTGCCTTAGATTGCCAGTGGGAAGAATTAGTGTGCGTTTCTTTGACAAGCTGTCCTTGCCGTTCAACGTACACATGATTGACTTCATCCAAGTCATGGTCCTCGCCCGCAATCCAAAACACAGGGATAACCGGCTTCCCTAGGCGCCTTTCTTGTTCCTCAGCATGTTTGATAACAGATATTGCTTTATGTATCGTATAAAGCGGTCCGGTCAATAATCCTGCTTGTTGACCGCCGATTACAACCACCGCATCCTCGCGCTTCAGTTTCTCAATATTACGGGACACTTCTTCACTGATGCCGAATTTGCCCATATAATTCTCTATGGCTTCAGCCAGCAGCGATCGATCGAAGCGCCGCTCCATGAGATCGCCGTATCTTTTTTCGTATAGGTTCACATCACGGAGTCCGTAATGAAAAAATTCTTCAATGCCATTACGGCTGTTTATATAATCCGAGGCAAATGCATTCAATGAAGGCAATGCCATTTCTTTTACTTCCATCATCGTACTTCCTTTCACGAGAGCGTCTCCATAACATGTTAAAGTATATCATTCCATGCAGTAAAACAAAAAAATTCCGCACGGTAAGATAGGATAACACATTTTATATAAAGAAACTCGTTAAAATCTTCCGTCAAACCTTTCAACAATGAATAATGACAGAGCTCATCAGAAAGTACCCAAAAAACTGCGGACCAGCCCAATCACCACCAATGTACAGTAAGCGGTGATGAACGTAAGGCTGCAGAGCCGCCAAAATCCCCGGAATACCTTCTGCAGGCGAATTTCCCCTTTTATGCGATGATGTACTATGATAACGGTCATCGCCAGCAAAATCAAGAAAACGATGATCGCCCATAAGAAAGAAACATCCCATATTGTAATAATAAGAAAATGCACAGAAAGGATGAAAAATAAAGTAGATCCATTTACGGCCCAGTTCACAGCCAAGAAATGATCCTTCTTCATTTGCTTTACAGCAACAAAAATGATGATATAACTAACCAACGGCAAAGTGACAAAAGTCGCTATGATCCACGAGAGTATACTGCCCATTTAATTCACCTTTCCCCGATGTTCTTTTCCTTTAACCATCTTATACAAGATTTCAGAGATCGGGGCGTCAACGCCTTTCTGTTTTGCGAGAAGTAAACAATATCCGAGAATAGCGTCTATTTCTGTCTGTCTGCCTGCCTCAAGGTCACACAGCATAGATGAACGATTAGCCCCTGTTGCTCGGCATACACCCGCGAGATTCTCTCTCGCAGCATTTGCATCCTTCACTCCAAGCACCTTCTCCATTTCTTCAAAGTATGAATCGAATATGGAAGCATAATGAGGATTATCCAGCAATTCTCCGTTAGGGACTTCCAAAACTGCCGTCAATGGATTGATAATGCTGTTAATAAGCAGTTTGCTTTGAAGCATCTCTATCGGATCCTTTTCCCATACAACCGGAAATGCCTCCGTCCCCGGCAAGGGGACAAGTTCCTTAGCCCCGCCCTCTAAGAAAGCAATTTTTGTCCGGCCGATACCTGTATGCACAATCTCATTCTTCTCAGTCCTCATCGCTCCATGCTCCACTACTCCGACAAAAATAGATTGTGTCTCAGCCAGCTTCTCGGCAAAAGATAGATGCGCCATACCGTTCTGAAGAAACAGGATGCTCCCTTCATGCTTTCGTATGACCGGCATAATTTCTTCGAGCTGATATTGTTTGACGGCAACAATCAGCAAACCATTCCCTCTATAGCCATCATCCAGCCGAAATGCCGGCACCTTATGGATGGTTGTTTCCCCTCCCCGTTTCAGCCGAATGCCTTCTTTACAGATGATTCCTGCTTGTTCTTCTGTCCTTACATACAGTTGGACATGATGATCTTCCGATAAATAAGAAGCGAACAGCAATCCGATTGCTCCCCCTCCTATAATATGTATATCCATCCTGAACCCTCCCTGCCTGATGATCCGGTCAAGTATTATAAACGTTATGTATAGCTTTATTTTAGCAAAGAAAAGCCAACAGCGGTATAAGCCTCATTCCAATAGTCAGCAAAATCTCAATATTATAAAAAAATATAAAGGAATCTCGGTTTTCGAAAAGAATTTTCCCACTATGTAGTATATAATTCATATAGAGTAACGATTTACGTTACGTACAGAGGGAAAACAAAGAGGATGTAAGAGTATGTAAAGTAAAGGGGATTTTCAGATGAATATTAAAGTAGAAAGACTGCTTGTGAACTACAAAACACTTGAAGAGTTCAAGAAATTCAAAGAGTACGGCATCCAGGAACTATCCATGCTGGAGGATCTGGAAGAGAACATCATTGAGAACAACAGCGAATCTCCATTTTACGGAATCTATTTCGGGGATAAGCTGGTAGCCCGCATGTCTTTGTACAAGCGAAACGCAAAAACCGACCAATATTTCACACCGGCACAGGATTATCTTGAGCTTTGGAAGCTCGAAGTCCTTTCTTCCTATCAACGGAAGGGATACGGCAGCGTACTCGTCGATTACGCCAAAAGCTTCGGACTGCCCATCAAAACAAACCCCCGTGTACAATCAAGCGAATTCTGGAAGAAGATGGACTTCGAAAGCGTTGACTATAATATGGAACGGGATCTTGGTCAAAATCCGCTTATCTGGATCCCCGGCAAATAAAAAAGCCGCTTATGCGGTTTTTTTATTTGCATCTATTTACGAACCGGCTCCAGATTCCCATTCTTGTCCATTTGGAATTTCACTTTCTTATTTTCTTCCAAAATCACAAGTTTCCTTGCTTTGTCCATAATTTCGATCAACGCTCTATAATCCTCTTCCATCGCAGAAAGCTTTTCTTTCAGGATAGAGATTTCCAAAATCATACGCTCTTTATCTTTCACGAGAATATCTACCTCTTCCTGCAGCTTTCTCTCTTTTTCACTTCTTCCTGCATCCCCCTCTTTAAGGGATTCCAGGAAAGCGATGACAGATTCAAGGTCTTGAAACGGCCGGGAAACTATCCCCTGTTTGTCTGCAGCTGGAGACGCGGCTGAAACAGCGCCTTCCTCATTCACCGTAACACGCGTTTCTTCCACTCTCCCTTTCAGAGCCGTTTTTTTATTCTCTTTCCTTTGTTTCTTAGCAAGCTCTATTCCTTCCGCATATTGTTTCCTGACAAAGGAATTCCAACGGAAACCGCAAGCGGCCGGTGTCCTTGATAGTTTCTTTCCGACTTCCTCAAAAGCGATCAGCTGTGTACTGCCTTCACGTATATGACGCAGAACAATTTCCGCTAAGATCAAGTCCTCGTCTTGAGTCCAAGCATCCTGTCTTGATACCGACATTCCATCCTCTCCCTTACAATGAATGTATTTCATATTTATGCAACTGCTAGAAAAGATAGAAACAAATTATGTAAGGGAGAAGAATATTCTTTTCATATTTGCCCTAATTCAATCAATCAGCTTTTTTTCAGGAAATGGCCAACAGCTTGGAGATGCCCATCACTTTCCCAAAGAACCGAACAATTCCTGATTTCCTTGTCCATTCTTTCCTTCAGTCCATTATGCATCATCTTTTTGACCGTCATTTCTTTATAGCATTTCAGCACATCCGCACTTTTACTTTCGAATTGGTCAAGCCAGGCAAAGAAGGTTTTTTCATTCTCCACAACCTTTGTAAGAAAACCGTTTTGCACCCCTTCCTCAGACGAAAATATCCTGCCTGACAGGAGCATATCTAGAGCCGCACCCGAAGGGATACGTTCCTGAAGAAGAGAACCGCCTCCCCATCCTGTCGTGATATATTGATTGGCCTGGATGAATCCGAAGGACGCGTTCGGCACAGCCACCCTAAGATCACAAGCGGCAGCGATTTCACAACCGCCTCCGACAGCTTTCCCATTCAAAAAAGCGATCACAGGCTTTTCAAGGACAGCAAGGTCGTACAAGATCTCACCCATTTCCGAAAGCATCCCATATGCTTCTTCCTTTGTATGAAGCGAATGGAAAGCGCTTAAATCACCGCCCGAGCAGAACGCCTGACTGCCGGAACCCTTTAAGACGATTAATTTCACTTCCTTCGCTGTCTCAGCCTGCTTTATCGCTTCCCTCAACTCTCCCATAATCGTGAAATCAATGGCATTTCTTTTCTCCGGTCTGTTCAGCGTCAACACCATGCCGCCTTCCGGTCTTACTTCAATATGTAATTTCTGTTCCATTCCCATCCGCCCTTTCCATACTTTTCCCTATTTATTATACAACACAAAAAAAGGCTGTACGGAACATAAGCTCCGTACAGCCTTTTATTTGAAAGCAATTACTTGCTTACAACTTCTTTCCCTTTGTATGTTCCACATTCTTTACATACGCGGTGAGCAAGTTTCATTTCACCACAGTTTGGGCAACTTACCATACCAGGCACCTGAAGTTTAAAATGAGTGCGACGTTTTCTTTTTACAGTCTTGGACGTTCTTCTAAAAGGTACAGCCATTATTCCCACCTCCTTAAAAAAAATGGTTTAAGAAGCAAAGGACCGGATAAATCCCGAATCTTCTTGTTACATAATTAGTTGTTTTTGTCGTTGTCGAAGAATTTTGCAAGATCCGCAAGACGCGGGTCAATTCTATTCGACTGCTCCTCTTCGGTCACTACGCTCCAATCCTTGCCTGAAGTCGGCGCAGCTCCTTCCGGGGAAGCATCTTCACAAAATACTTGCATTGGAATTGCTAACAATAAATTCTCTCTTATAATCGGCATTATGTCAATCACATCACCTTTGACGATTGTTGTATCATCTTCACCGTCATGGTAATCGTAATCAGCTTTCAATAAAAAGGTTTCAATTGTCTTGACATCAATCGGCACCGGCACATCCACAAGCGTCCGTGAGCATGGCAGGACCATTTCGCCTGTCATATGGATATGGAACGTCACTTTCGCAGCGCTTATATCCGCTCTTCCTCCCACATGGATCGGGCTTAACTTGCGTATTTGCTTATCTATTTCCTGAACATCGGAAATATCAACCGTTTCATCAAGGACGAGACCTTTATCCCGATACTTCTGAAGTTGAGTTATTGTCCATTTCATTCAAATCACCTCAAGGCAACAAAGGTAATTATAGCTTTCATTAAGATGTTTGTCAATATAATTTCTTTACAGCAAATTCTCTTGCCAAAAAGCTTTCACAATTGCACATCCCATATAACAAAAGGCTTCATCCTTCATTGCAAACTTTGTTCATAAAGAGACAGACATTTTCATAAATGCCCGCTCTCCTATTCTATAGATGGTTTGTGTAAAACACAATTGATAATGTTGGAGCATGCTTATATTATTATTCCCTTTTTCACTGAAGAAAGACATCCAAACGGAGGATTTTCATCAATCTTGCAAGATCACTTGTTTCGGAATGGATTTGTAACCCCTTTCTACTTCCACTATAATGGAGAAAATACCAAAGAGGAGGACCAAATGAAAGCGGTAGGTTTGGTTGTCGAATATAATCCTTTTCATAACGGACATAAATATCATGCGGAAGAAAGCAAGAAAGCAACCGGCGCAGACCTGGCGATCGCAGTGATGAGCGGCTCTTTTCTGCAAAGGGGCGAACCGGCTTTAGTCGATAAATGGACAAGAGCATCGATGGCCTTGCGCAACGGTGTGGATCTCATCATTGAACTCCCTTATGTGTTCAGTACGCAGCATGCCAAACATTTCGCAGCGGGATCCATCGCGCTGCTGGAAGCTTTACGCTGTGATTTCTTTTGTTTCGGAAGTGAAAATGGAACACTGGATCATTTTCTGGCTATACATAACCAATTGGAAAGCATCGGTTCCCCTTTACATGAGGAAATCCTCCGCCATTCCAAGCAAGGGAACAGTTATCCGAAAAGCGTCTCTCTTGCCCTCCATTCCCTTGGAATCAAAAATGGCGGAATGGATTTGTCGAAACCGAACAATATTCTCGGACTGCAATATGTCACAGCAGCTTTAAATAATGCATATCGGATCAAACCCGCATTGATCAGCAGAATCAACAATGACTATCATGACACAGAACTTCCGACCGGTGAAATAGCCAGTGCGACCAGTATCCGAAGGGCCTTGATGGATGAAGGACAGAATATGCAAGCTGCCGCCGGCTTCATTCCGCAAGCGACGCTGGAAGCATTGGACACTTACAAAAATACAAACCAAGTGCTTCATCACTGGGAACAATATTGGCCCTTACTGAAATACAAATTACTTACAACCTCTGCAGAAAAACTTTCGGCCATATATGAAGTGGAGGAAGGGATACATCATCGTCTGAAGAAAGCTGCAATGGAAGCGGATTGTTTTGCTGCGTTCATGAATCTAGTGAAAACAAAACGATATACATGGACTAGAATTCAACGCATCTGTGTACATATTCTTATGGATGCAGAGAAAGAAGAAATCAAGTCCCTGATTTCGTCCCCTGCCTATATTCGTGTACTCGGTTTTACAGGGAAAGGACGGGCGTATCTGAAAGAAATGAAAAAAGAAATCACCCTTCCGGTCATCACCCGGGCAGCCGGACTCGAGGACAATGCGCTCGCCCTCGACATCAAAGCTGCCGCAATACATGCACTTGCCTTACCGGCACATCTGCAAAATAAGGCAATCAAAAGAGAATATAAACAACCGATTATTTTGGAATGAAATTGCACCATTCTAATTTCAAATCATAGAACAAACCCTGCTCCGAATAGAATAACTTCATTTAATCAGTTCATATTCGGAGGTGGTCTTTTATGGGATTCTATATTCAAACCGAACGCGAAGTCAGCATTTATGTAGAAGATATCAACCCTAACGGCAAACAAACCATATTATTCATACACGGCTGGCCGGCTTCCCATGATTTATTCGAGTATCAGTATAATGACCTTCCGGCACAAGGTTTCAGATGTATCGGTATCGACATGAGAGGATTCGGAAAGTCCTCTAAGCCTTTTGATGGCTACACATATGATGCACTATCCGATGACCTCCGCAAAATTGTGGATGTGCTGCAGCTTTCCTCCTTTATTTTGGCAGGTCACTCGGCAGGCGGCGCTGTTGCCGTACGTTATATGCACAGACATAAAGGCCACCGAGTCTCGAAACTGATTTTGATTGCGGCTGCCGTCCCAAGCTTCGTCCAACAACCTCATTTTCCATACGGACAAACAACCGCTGCAGTCAATCAACTGATTGAAGGAACATATTCGGACCGTCCGGCTATGCTTGAGTCTTTCCGGAAAATGTTTTTCCATAAACCGGTGACGATTTCCTTTGCACAATGGTTTCTGCAGCTTGGTCTTCAAGCTGCCGGTTATTCGACCGCAAAGCTTGCCGCAACTTTGCGTGATGAGCAATTATTCCGAGATCTGGCTGACATCCATGTACCTGCTTTACTATTACATGGCATCCACGATGAAGTATGCAAACCAGAACTTGCGGTCAAGACGAAAGAACTGATTCCGAACAGCAGACTTGTCTGGTTTTCCGAAAGCGGCCATGGTCTTATGTGGGAAGAACAACATAAATTCAACCAAGAGCTGATCTCCTTCGGACAAGATTCTTTCACCGTATGACAAAATAAGCGAAGGCATATGCCTTCGCTTATCATTTCATCTTCTCAAGAAATTCCACCGCATCCTGCATCGTATCAACCGGAACAATGATCATATCCGTACCGATATCCTCGGCCGTCTCTACAGCTACTTTATAATTTGAATCTTCCGCGCCATTTTCATTCGGCGCAAAGAAAACGGCCGCCCCGCTTTTGTCTGCCGCGACGACTTTCTGATCGATTCCTCCGATTGGACCAACCTTCCCTGCTTCGTCAATTGTACCAGTACCGGCAATATCTTTCCCATCCGTCAAATCTTCTTTAACTAATTGATTATATATTTCCAAAGAAAACATCAATCCTGCTGAAGGCCCCCCGATACTTTCGCTGTCGATTTCCACATCAGGGTTGGAATCCACATCTATATCGTCGGTCAAAACGATGCCTATACCCGGTTTTCCGGTCTCCTTTATCTTCTCGATTTGGATTTCTTCCGTCATATTGTCTTTCCCGCGTTTGAAATGCACTTGAATCGTATCTCCAATATGCTTGCTTGTCACATAATCGGTGAATTGTGCGGACGATTCAAGCTCTTTCCCGTCGACAGCCGTTATACGGTCCCCCGTTTTCAAGATACCATCAGCCGGTTTTCCTTCCACAACTCTGTATATGTATATGCCGGCATACGTTACTTCATATGGTTTGCCGGCGGTTTCAAAAGCACTGATGATCGCTTTTTCCTTTGAGCCTTCCATTAAATAAAGCTGCCGCATTTCGTATTCTTCATCGCTTTCATTCTCTTGCCTTATTTCTTCTTCTTTGTATATCCCCCAATAATCGATCCACTGGGCCAAACTGTAGGTAAAAATATTTGCTTTGCCCATCTGGATTGTCGTCAGCATGAAACTGCCTTTCCCCTCCATCCCATCCTCCACCTTCACATATGGAGCCAGTTCCCTTGCCATCCCAGGTTTGGAAATATAGAACGGCAGCGGAACGAAATAGGCAATGATTGCAAGCAGAACGAATAAAATAATGACTGTTTTCCCGAAACGGCGATAATTCACTGATCCTTCCCCTCCCATGCAGCAATTTTCTCTTTGATCCGCTTGATCGATTTCCGTGTTTCTTCTTCCCCGATCGCAATGATTTCGTCTATATTCGTGAACGCTCTCGAATTGAACTGTTCCACACGCGGCTTGATCATAATATCGGATTGAATTTCACGATTGCGGACAATTTCCATTTGCAGGATATCCAGCGACTGCATGATTACATCATAAATAGACGTCACTTCAGCATCCTGCTTCACATGGGAAACGTCGACCGCGATGACAAAATCCGCACCCATTTCCCTTACAACCGATACCGGTACCCTGTCTACAACGCCTCCATCGACCAGCAGCTGGCCGTTGATCTTCTCCGGGGTGAATATTCCGGGGATGGCGATGCTCGCCCGAACTGCATCCGCCACCGGCCCGCTCCGGAAAACCACTTTCTCCGCAGTCTTGATATTGGTGGCCACTACAGCCAGCGGGATATCAAGTTCTTCAATTTTCTTCCAATGAGTGAAGATACCGATAAAATCCTTGATCCGATTTCCTTTGATCAATCCCATTTTCGGGACAGTGAAGTCAAGATAGTATTTACGCTTGAAATTCGCCGCAATCTTATACAGCTGGCCCAGATCTGTCCCTGCAGCATATAGGCTTCCGATCAGTGCCCCCATGCTGCTTCCTGCCACATAGGAAATCGGTATATTCTCTTCCTGCAAAACTTTGATGACGCCGACATGGGCAAAACCCCTTGCTCCTCCTGAACCGAGGGCAAGACCGATCTTCGGTGCTTCCTTCAACACAGCATCTCCTTTCATCTGCTCAGCCTTTTTGTTCTAAAAACACAAGAAAGGCGTATATTTGTCTAAGAGGACAAGTACCTTGCCCCGCTCATTTCGCTTCACTATTCATACATATGCAAATATTTTATCACTGCTCATAAATCATGCAAAGGCAGAACTGATATTAGGAGGCCTGTAAGTGAATAAATCTGTCTTCAAAACACTTGTGATGGCAATGGGTGCCACCATTTTGGCTGGATCTCTTATTACTTTTCCCCAGCAAGCGCTTGAAGCATCCATCAGAGGGCTGAATATGTGGTGGGAAATCGTTTTCCCCTCCCTCCTCCCCTTCTTCATCATGTCCGAGATGCTCATCAGCTTTGGTGTCGTCACATTCATCGGCGTCATGCTGGAGCCGTTGATGAGACCGTTATTTAAGGTGCCCGGCGTAGGAGGTTTTGTCTGGGCAATGGGGATGGCTTCCGGGTATCCTTCAGGTGCCAAGCTGACGGTCAGGCTTAGAAAAGAAGGACAGCTGACCAAAACGGAAGCAGAACGCCTCGTTTCCTTCACTAACTCATCCAATCCCCTATTCATATTCGGGGCCGTCTCGATCGGTTTCTTCCAAGATGCCGCACTCGGGATTGTCCTCGCATGCGCCCACTATATCGGGAATTTCTGCGTGGGGCTCGTCATGAGGTTTTATGGAAAAGAGCCCGAAAAGAAAGAAAAAAGAAAAGTCCGGACATTGAAAGAAGCAGTTAAAGAACTTCATCAAACAAGAATTAAAGAAAAAAGGCCTTTCGGCAAAATGCTCGGTGATTCCGTTATGTCCGCGATTGAAACATTGCTTGTGATCGGCGGTTTCATCATTTTGTTCTCGGTCATCAATAAAATGCTTTTCATCATGGGCATCTCCAATTTTATCGCGATGTTCATCAGTACCATCCTGTCTGTGATCGGCTTACCATCCCAATTCAGCCTGCCGCTCCTCGCCGGACTCTTCGAACTGACCCAAGGATCGCAAATGACAAGCGGGGTCGAGAATGTATCGTTGATTCAGCAAGCAATGCTCACCAGCTTCATACTCGCTTTCGCCGGATTAAGCGTTCAAGCACAAGTCGCAAGCATCATGGCACAGACGGATATTCGTTTTCTCCCTTTCTTTCTCGCAAGGATTTTGCACGGTTTCTTCGCAGCCTTCATCACTCTGCTGATCTGGAAGCCTTTGTACGGGAGAATGTCGGCGGATCAAATACCGACGGATGCGATTCCAGCCGCAGGCCAGCTTCTATTCGACTGGCAGTCATTCTCATCAGCGGGTCCGGTTATAACCTTATTCATGCTGATGGTCTATATTTTATTGTACGCGAGAAAATGGCATACAAAAAGAAGCTGAAGCGATTGCATTCTGTATCGCTTCAGCTTCTTTTTCATTTGCTGTATTTTTCTTTCAAGGCCGCTTCCACTGCCGGGGGAACAAGAGAGGATATATCCCCGCCATATTTGCTGACTTCCTTCACAATACTCGAGCTCAGGAAAGAATACTGATTATTCGTCATGATGAAAAATGTCTCAATATGATCATTGAGCACACGGTTCATGCTTGTAATCTGCATTTCATATTCAAAATCCGACACGGCACGCAATCCGCGTATGATTGCGGCCGCTTCCACCTTTTTGGCGTAATCGACCAAGAGGCCATTATATGTATCCACCTGTACATTCGGGATATGAGACGTTGATTCTTCGATAAGACGGATCCGTTCTTCAATTGTGAACAGCGGATTTTTCGAAGAATTATTCAATAGTACAATCTTCACGATATCAAAAACCTTCGATCCCCTTTGAATAATATCGAGATGTCCATTGGTGATCGGGTCGAAACTCCCCGGGCAAACAGCGATTTTAGTCATGTATTGCTCCCCCTACAGTTTATAGCTCTTCCGTTTTTTCTGTATTCAATCGGTAAATGGAAATGGATATGCTTCCATATGTTTCGAACTTTCGCCTAATGAGGTTCCCCACTTCATCAGGAAGATCCACATCGCTTCCATGTTCACACATGATATAAGCATCTTCAGCAAGCAGGCCGTTTTCCGTAAGGACGGAAAGGATACTGACAAGTTTCTGCTTTTGGTATGGCGGATCAAGCAGTACCAAATCGAACACAATTTCACGCTTTATCAAGGCTTTCAAAGCTCGGTCACTGTCATTTTTGTACACTTCCGCCTTTTTCTCCAGGCCGCAAGCACGTAAATTCTCTTTCACGGTTGAAACCGCTTTGAATTCCCGATCGACAAAAATCGCTTTATCCATCCCTCTGCTCAAGGCTTCAATGCCTAATCCTCCGCTTCCGGCAAACAAATCCAAGGCAATTCCGCCTTCGTAATATGGACCAATCATATTAAAGATTGCTTCCTTCACTTTATCCGTTGTCGGTCTGGTCGAAGCACCCGGCACCGCTTTCAGCGGGCGGCCTTTACAATCCCCTGAAACTACTCTCATATACATTCACCACGATCTTTTCTACTTTTATTCCTTCTGTCGGCAACGGAGTATAATCCGATACACTTCCCTTATCCTAACATATCCCATGGAAAAACAGCAATCACACGAATATGGTGATGGAATATGCAAATCAAGCCGCCCTCCATAAACATCTAAGATTTATGGATAAGCGTGAATAACTATTCTTTTTTCGGTGATACTATAACCAACAACTCCTTTATACCAAAGGATGTTGTTGCCAACCGCGGAGAAGACTTACGTTCCCCATAAGTTCTTCCTCCGGTTTCTCCTCTCCCTTTCCCTTCTGCCCTTTATGGTCATAGAAGGACCCTGCAGGAATCCTGCAGGGATTTTTTTATTCCATCGGCAAAGAGACACGCGCACTTTGAGCATCCTCTGCAATAACGCCCCCAAAAATACTTCTCAGTGCCGTTTCCGATATATAAACCTTTCCTCCAAATGAAAGAACCGGTTCAGATTCAGTCGTATAATCAATACCATTGAGGATGAATACCGGCTCTCCTGGATAAAAACGGAGGATATCCTGCCCTTTCTGCAATAATAATTCACTACCATTTATCCTTTGATAATGGAAACCGATACATTTGGCGAGTTCTTCAAGCGGCACCCACTTCCTATTCTGCATGAGAAGGACCGTTCCAGACACTATTTTTCCATTCACAAGCAATTGCTTGTTCATATCAAAGTATAACGGGACAGTCTTGGCATATTGGTCTCTATTTAAATAGAAGAATGCTGTCTTTCTGCCGGAAGCCTTCGAAAGTAATTCATCCAGCTTGACTGCTGTCAATGGTTGATCTTGCGCCAGCAGACTTTCCTGGAAAGATATCCATATATGTCTCGGTATTTGGGTCTCCAACATCCGTACGAGTTCGGACGCTTTGGTGCCTTTTTCATCCGCTGCAAGTTTTAACGAATCCAATACCACGTACTGCAGCCACTTTTCCTTTCCATCTGAAAAGGCGGCAAGCGAGTCCGCATACTGACTTGTCAATATTTGCTTCAGTATCGCGGCATTATTGCCGTTACCCATTATAAGCATTTCCTCTCCTGCAGATGGAGGATGATTCGATGTGAAAAGGATGGTCTTATCTTGCAATGTGTCGTAAGATTCGAATGCATTTTCGAGAGCCGGAATATTGACGGTTGAATCCTCAGGATAATATAGATACGGACCTGCTTCCAGCCTAATATAGGAAAGCTTCCCGACTTCATAAAAAATAGGGAAAAGCGGTCCTTCTTTTTCAAAGAGGACATAATGGATATACTCCTTATTGACTGATCCGATTTGTTTGGCTGCCGCCCCCCAGCTCCCTCCTATTCCTTTTTCACTTGTGATTTCAACGGAAGAGGACACCGTTTCCACACCATTCAAACCTATTGCCCAATTGGAGAACAGTTTACTGTTTCCGTTTGCCTTCAAAGGTAATGCATAAGCAAAAGTAATGGATCCTCCGTCTTTTTTTATTTCAACCGCATTGTCTGACATCCCAGTCCCGTCCAAAGTGAACGAGGCTTTCATCGGATTATGAATTGTGTAATTCCCTTTCGGAAGGGAATCGATTGTCTGAGTGATCTGTATACTATCTTTCCCTTGGCTGATCGTAACGGTCTGTCTGACTCCTCCAGAGGAAGCGGCTGCATCTTTGCTATCAGAATACATATCCCATTGCCAAACCAAAATACCGGTCGTCGCGATCAAAAGCATGAATAAACTGGCGGCAAATAGTTTCTGCATAGCTGCTTCCCTTCTTTCTTTTTGAAACTATAGTTTCGGAAAAATCTCATTAAATAAGACACGTAAAACCACAATCCTTCTATTAAACAGCATTACATGATACAGTTATAATACTTATTATCGGCATTGGGTGCCGTATATTTACTTTTTGCTGTAAAGGAGAACCATATTATGATCCAGCGCTTTATTGAATTAGGGGAAGGCTATTCAGATTTATATGAGTTGATTGAACTCGCGGCTTCCCAGCAGAGTAGAATTGCATTCCTTTTGGAACTGCAGACCAAAATCAACGGGAAAGAAGTAGTTTCGCCGGCCGTCGTCCTCAAACCGACCGATCCTGGTAAATTCCAACCGATATACATAAGCAGGGAAGGAATCCCGAATCCCGATGTTCTGCCGAATAAAAGATATGACTTGTTCAAACAGCTGGCAGATCGTCTCGAACGGAACATCATCAGACTGCAGGTGAAACCATCAACGATGTTTCCTGAAAAAGAACTATATTATCAACATTTGATCGGTATTCTGCGCATGAACAGATACTTGCCTCCATTATCCTAAAGAACCGAAAAAAAAGAACCAATGCTTCAGGCATTGGTTCAAACCGATTTTTTTTGTTTTTCTTCCACCACTGATACTTCCGGCTTCGTTTGCATATATGCAGATATTTCACCCATATTCATACTGTTCATATGATATTTGGCATGTAAATGCTTATAATGGACCAATATTTCTTCCAGGAAAGCAAGATTCTCCGATATATTCCTGCCGAAATTATGGGGGTGCCACCATAAATGATAGACTTTCCCTTCCTTGGCCGCCTCCGTCATGCTGTCTTTGATTCTTTTCATCCGCAATTGTTCAAGCATGCTCAAACGGACGCTGTAAGGTCTGAGGAATCTGCTGGAGGGAATATTATAAAGCGGCTCGGTTTTGACATACTCCATCGGATACGTATTGTGTCCGGAAATATTCAGATAGGCATCCATTATCCTCATTATCCTTTTCAAGGTTGACTGTTTATGCTTTACAGATTCTGCACGATAGAACCAGCTTTGTTCATTTCCTCTATAGCACCGAATGCCCATTTTTTTGCAGCTATTCAAATAATGAAGACTCATCTGATTCCGTGGAAAGACGATTGAATGAATGGTGACACCTAAACTCTCTTTCACCTTTACATCCTCTTTCAGGTCGGATTCGAACTGTTGGATGGTCTGGCCTTCCTCCAGACAGTAGAAATGCGAGAATGTATGGGATGCCAACTCCTGGTGGGGGGTCTCCATCACTTTTCCGATGAGCGAAAGGCCGTAGTGGTAAGGATCTTCTTCTTCATTGTCACCAATTTCTTCAAAATGATTGTAAGCACTCAGTTTTTCGTTCGTATAAGACGGTATAGAATTCGGGATATGCTTCTTCAGACCTTCTTTCGTTTCGAATGAAAGCATCCCGACAGCAGCCCAAGTCGCATGGATTTCATATGTTTTAAATAATTGAAGCATCTCTGGTATTGCTTGCCGTCCCCCCAGAATATTATCTCCATATACCTCAAGCGGCAAGACATCATGCATTCCCCAATTAAGCTCCAAGTCCAATGAAACGACGAATGTCCCTGACCTGCTGCCCAGTTCCCGCTTCATAACGCCATCAAAACCTTTCTTAGCGTAAGGAGGGCTCTACCGGCAGATGATTTCGCTTCATATCCGGAATAACTTGTCCATATACGACCGCCGAATTCAAGTTTATAATTACGGATATTTTCGTCGTTGGTCAATCCCCCAGCGTCATAAAGGATATGTCCGCTCTCCTTGAACCAAAGCAGGTTTTTCCAAATAAGCCATCTTGCGGCATCGCTGATCGACCTCTTCAACTCCTGCTCATTTTCCAATCGATAATGAGAAGCCGAATAGACACTCAAAACATGCCGGCCATCGCTGAAGTATACCTGGTAACAAAGGGTCTCGCCTTCTTGATTCAAAATCGAAGAAAGATATAGCGAGCCTTTATCCCGCAAAAGCTTCAATGTCTTCAAGTGAAAAGAACGACATCGGTATGTGTTTTTGTTTTTGGCGAAAATATTATAAAAATCCCGGAAACGGATAAGCTGTTCATCTGACGGATCATTATTCATCACATGTATGAAACCTTTCTTCTCAGCCTTTCTGATATGTGAACGATTCTTTCTTTTCATGTCAGCGAGTAACGTCTCTCTGTCATTCCTCAAGTCGATATGCAGCGTCTCGATTCCCTGCAGAGAATCCCTATTCAGAAAAGAGTGAGAGAATCCGATAATATCCCAGCCCGTATGTCCAACAATTGGTTCCTCCGCAAAATAGCAGTTGACCAATTTCCAATTCAACAGTTTCCTTTCAACAGTAATCACGCTCTCCGCCTCCTTAATGCTTCCCTATCCGAAGGCTCGCCGGCTGCCGGCTGCCCGATGGAGGAGAAACCCATACCCTTCCATTTTTCTTTCGTGTCGGAATTCTTTTTCTCCACTGCCCGATATATGGTTTTGAATCGAAATTGACGTTTCAGGAAGGAGCAGAAGGAAAGTATGTCAGCCGAACCTGATGCTTCCAAGAAAATCGTGTTTTTCGGAAGCGGCTCAAGGAATCCTGTCTCCTCAATCCGGATTGTCTTCTCATGTAACCAGAACAACTCTTTTTTTTGGTCTTCATTCACAAATGCCCGGTATCCGGCATACAACTTACGGATTACCCCTTTCCTTTCATATTGATATAAGGAATGGTCCCGCAATAGTTCTTGGGATGACAATTCCCTGAAAACGCCATGCCGATCAGGAAGTCCGCTCATTTCCCGGAACCAAATCTCGTAATCTTTATTTTTTCTTTTTCTTTTATCTTTATTCTGCGATCCTGCCAATCGGGCTCTAAGACTTATTTGTTTGCGGAAGATTGCCTTGATCTTCCCGAAAGCATGTCTTTTGAACAAAACAAAATTATGGTTTCTCTTCAACAATTCCACCAGATTCTCTTTGCCTGAAAAATAGGTCCGAAGAGTCGAGCTGAGGATTCCTCCACCGGAGAAGATCATCTTTCTTGTATAATCCTCATCGGTTTTCCACTCGAATTTAAAAGGTTCATAGCCAATGCTCAAGTCCAATATGTGGTTATTATCTTCCTTGCTGCAACGAATTAACTCCTTCAGCAGGATCCTTCCGGGGCTGTATGAATCAAAGTCATTATCATGTCCGACTGTATAATCGACATACCTTCCCCGGCATGTAAAACCAAAAGTAAAGGCGATCATTTCATCCTCTACATATAAACCATGAATTTGTGCGGCAATGGGCTTGCCAGGCAATGCAGCCAATGATTCATAGAAGCTTCTGTTTTCTTCCTTCGTAAAACCGCTCGTGTCATCCCGTTCCTGCCATCTCTTTTTATGCAGACGGAATACTTCCTTCATCTCAGATGCCTCTCCAATCGAAATTCTGACATTCCCCAATGTCTTCAAGCGTTTTTCCCTTCTATCGATTCCATGCTGTTTCTTTCGCTTATTCATATATTCGTTGAGGTCCATCTCCGTTAGATTGATATAAGGAGTAATGACTCTATGGATGGAACCTATGTATTTCCTTTGTTTTACATATTGCTCCAAAGCTTCGGAAGAACCGCTGCTTTCAAGCAAGCCATGCAAATAGAAGACAACATTCTTCCTTCTTGCCGTTATTCCATCCAAGACAAAGGAAAGCGTCCTCTCCAAATCCTCCTTTTTCGCGACAATATCCATATAGTTCGCCTGACCAAATGCAGTGAATCGGATAATATGGATCGGCCACTTTTTCTGGTATGTAAAAGGAAAGAAAGCAATCGGCTTTCCCTTCTCTTCCACTGCGGTGATGACGACCGTATCCTTGCTCCCCAGATGAGACCACCATGCATATAGCCAATCGAACTCGATGAAAGGATTTGTGTTTCCATTCTGTTCAAGAATTCCATTCCAAGCTTCCCTATAATCCGCCAGTTGTTCCAATGAAGTGATTTCAATCATCTTCATACATTCATGCCTTTCCTGGCAAGAGGATGTCCCGGCAGCTCTTTGCCTGCTGTGTATTCCAACGTTTGATGCAGACCTGCCTCAAGAAGGACGGCAGGACTCCATCCGAGCAAGGCAGCCGCTTTCGCGTTATTCAGAACACTTTTAAGGATATCGCCTGAACGCATCGGTAAGCGAAGAGGCGATTCCGAGCTATGGATCTGACCCGCAATCCATGCATATAAAGCTTCGACTGTAGTTTCGGTGGATGAACTGATGTTGAAAATGCCGCACTCTTTGCTTTCCGCTGCTTTTCTGCATGCTATTGCCACATCTTTGACATACACAAAATCCCTTGTCTGTGAACCGCCGTATATCGTCACATGCTCCCTTCTCAATAATTTATTCGTGAATATGGCAACAACGCCAGCTTCCCCTTCAGGGTTCTGTCTCGGTCCGTATACATTGCTGAAGCGTAAGATACAGCTTTTGAGACCATATTCCTTCCGATAAAGGGAAATATATTGTTCCGCAGCAGCTTTAGACAAGGAATAGAAAGACATAGGACTTAGTATTTGCTCTTCCCCCAAAGGGAAACAAGAAGGATTTCCATATACGGCTGCCGAGGAAGCAAATATCAATTTTTTCGTTCCATATTTATGGCATAAGGCAAGAAGCCTGACTGTACAAGCCGTGTTTATGACGTTATCAAAATATGGGTCTTCCATTGACTTGTAAACAGATACTTGGGCAGCCAAATGTACGACATAATCCGGCTGCTCCTTCCGAAATACGCCATCCACCCCGGAACCTTGTATATCTTCCATGTACAGACGCACTCCGTCCGGCAAATTACCGCTCAAACCACTCGATAAATTATCGAGCACAGCAACATCGTACCCGCAGTTCATGAACTCTTCCACTGTATGTGATCCAATGAAGCCCGCCCCTCCTGTAATGAGAACCTTCATAATGACCGCCTCCTTGCCTGCAAAATTCCCGACACTTCTTCGTATACGCTCAACGTCTTGCGATACATCTCCTCATAAGTGAAATGCTCTTCATATAATCTTCGGCTTTCTTGTCCCATTTTCTTTCTCAGCTCAGCGTCTTTGAGCAGCCTATCCAGTTTATCCGCCAAGTCCTTCCGATTTCCCTTACGGATCAAGTAACCGTTAAGTCCGTCTTCCACAAGTTCTTTCACTCCTCCCACATCAGAGGCAATGATGGGCAGACCGCCTCTCATCGCTTCCAATATGCTGAGCGGAAGACCTTCATAATCGGAAATTAAAACAAATATATGTGCTGATCGGAGGATACATGCGATATCCGCCTTATTGCCGGCGAAATGGACTTTCCCTTCAAGTCCTAGACTGCCGGCAAATTCCTCCGTTTTTTTCCTCGTCGGGCCATCGCCGACCAAGACAAGATGCCACTTATGTGCACGGATCATCGGCAGACTGGCGAGTAAGTCCTTCTGATTTTTCGGCGGAGCGAATCGGGCAACCATCATCATCACTGGAGGGCCTCCTTCAGGTTTCGCTCTATGTTCCAAATGGATATCAGGCACACCGTTACGGATTGTGTTCATCTTGCGGACCGGAACTATATGTTGCGATAAAGCTAGCCGGCTGTCATATTCCGAAACGCTGATGATCCTCTTCGTCAAAATTGCGGCCCCTTTCTCCAATCTGGAGAAAATGAATCTCTTATTCCTTGGAACACCTTCCGTGAATGCCCATCCGTGTGCGGTGAATACAACAGGAATCCCAAGCAGCCAGCCGGCAATCCTTCCAAGAAGTCCCGCCTTCGATGAATGGCATGCAATCAAGTCCGGCTGGAGCTTCTTTAAAGCAAAATACAAGTTTCTCAAAGAACGGACATCACTCATGAAGGAAATCCTGCGCTTCAGATCTTTCAGAAGAATAACAGGAATATCTGCTTTCTTGACGAATTGGATTTCACAGGTAGCTCCCCCTGCCACAACCCAAGTATCATGTCCATCTTCTTTCAGACGGACCGCCAATTGCCCGACATGCATCTGGGCTCCCCCGACTTCCTCCATATGCGTTATCAGCTGTACGATTTTCATAAGACTTCCTCCTTCCATCGGCTGTTTCCTTCTCTTACACTTTGGATAGATACCCATGGAAGCGCCAGCAGGATCCAAAAATGCCGCCAATGCAGGGTATCAACGAAGAAACTATTGAATGCCAATCCTATCAAACATGCAAAAATCATCAAATACACAGTACCTTGTTCATCCTTCATATACCAATAGTTCATAAATGCCCGATGCATGCTGAGCAGCAGCAAACTTAGGAATGTAAACAATCCAAGAAAGCCGTTTTCGATCACAAGACGAGCGAAAAGACTGTGCGGAGCCATATGCATGATTGTTTCTGACTGGCCGGGCCCCCAGCCGATCGGGTTATCGAAGCCTGATACGAAAGCTTCCTCCTGCGCAGCAAAACGGTGGGCATCATATTGCTGTAAACTTAGTCGCGCGATAAGGAGATCTCCTACTACGGATGTGGTAAGAAAGTATAAAAGAATAGGCACTCCAAGCAAAACAAGAACAAATGCCAGCTTAATCCTCCTGAACAGAGCTTCCCTTTTCATCACGCCCGTATAAATAAATACTGAAATCGCCAAATTCCCCCACGCAGCCCGTGAAAAACTCAGCAGCAGCGCCGATGACAGAAACAGAAAGAGGAGTATATAGCATATTCTCCCCAAGCTTCCCATCAACTCACTTTCCGCCTTATAAAGCGTATACACAGCAGGTATCACCAGAAAAGGACCATACACATTCGGATCTTTGAATAATGCCTTTGCCCTTTCATACAGAAGGAACATCTCACTGTTCGGTAGCAGATGGAAATAAGCAAGTGTGCCAAGCAAGCCAGCGATACAAGCAGCCAGCAGATAACCATTCATTATAAGTTCCAGAAAAGACTTGCCGTATCTCTCCCCGAACCCGACAATCCCAAGCCATATGAATCCAAGGTAAAATGTGATGGCAGCATAAAGAACGGAAGATCCCAGTTCCTTGACAAAATACATCGAAATGAGGTTGCTCAAAAAAAAGAGAAGCAAAAGCAAAATCGGCAAGATTAGATCCGTTTTAATTTCGTATAAGGAAAACAGGAGACCGCTAAGCATCAAAAGCATCATCAATAAGTCGTATGGCGCAGGCTCCATGAAGACGAATGAGCTCATTGCCATGGCAAGAAAAAGCAGTGCTTTGAAAACAGCCGGCATTTCTCTATTCCTCATAGGCTTTCCACCGCTTCCGATTCCAATGTACATTTATGGCGATCAAACTTCCGGTCGATGATGATCCATGCAAACAAGCCATATACTGCATTTGCAAGCGAGCCGATCAGACTGATGCATACCAAAGCTTCCACAGGCGTCTCCATATAGAAGAGTGCTATCAAAATGGATAAACAAATAAGCAGGAACCTCAGCCCCTCACCTGCGATTTGATAACCCAAGGCCTCCAGCACATAGAAATTCGCCGTCAACGGATTGATGATTATCTTCAATACATACAATATGGACAGAATTCGAATAAAAGGTCCCGCACCCTCCCATTGCTCCCCAAAAATGAAAGTGATCATATAGGGAACGAAAATGGCAATCCCGCCAATAACCACAAGGGACATCAAGAGCAGCTTCTTAATAGTATCCAAACAAAATTTCTTGAATGCTTCTTTCGTGTATCTGACCATCTGTGCTGACTGGGACAAGTACACCTGAAGGGCGGAATAACCGATCAGACCTTCAGGAAGTGTTAAAATCCGCTGAGCCAGAAAAAACAAACCCGCGGTCAATGGATCAAAATGGGCTGCAAGAAAGAAAGTGGGCAATTGTGAACTGATACTGTTCAGAAGGGAAGACCAGCCAGAAACCAGCGGAAATGATTTATATCGTTTTGCGACTTTCTTCATATCATCTATGCTGACCTTCACTTTGTCCGCTCTTTTGAAACTTAACCATTTTAAATAACCGAGAGATCCCGCCAGTCGGCCGAAAACCTCGCCGATCAGCAGTCCTGCCAATCCCATTTGGAAGAAACCAAAAAAGATTTGCGACGATATGGTCCCGCCGTTCATCATGATTTTGGCTTTCGAAATAACCGGATAAGCTTCTTTCCTTATTGCCCAGGCATTCATCACCTGAAAGATCCCTATGCCAAGCAAGCTGCAAGAAAGCAGCCACATATATCCTTGTAATTCAGGTACATCAAGGAGGGAGGCGAAAGGAACAACCAAAGTGATCACCAGGACAATCACGCTTATCAGAAAGACATTGAAAGCTGCCAACAGGAACAAATGGTAGGCATCGCTTTCTTTCTTCGGAAGGGAAATGGCGGACTCATACAAAAGGGAAGCGATAACGGAAACAGTCAAGAGCATGGAAATAAAAACCGACAGCACACCGATTTCCGCTGGAGTATACATCCGCGTCAAGACAGGGGTGGAAACAGCGACCAAAACATGTGAAAGGGCTGTTCCGGCCATCAAAACAGACAAAGCGTCCAAAAATCGATTCGCTTTAATTTGTCGCTTCCACCGGTCAATTAGTTCCATTCATTCCCCCTCACTTTCTTTTGCGATCTAACACGAATGTCACTTCTGAAGTATTTTCCAGTACTTTTCCCTTGGGAACATGATGGGTTCTTGCGGACAGAAATCTTTCCCTTCCAATACATGCACCGCGTTCTCTTTCAAGTAAGAGACTGTTTCCTTTGACCATGCTTCCTCTATATAAGAATAAGCTCTCCGCAGTCCGATTGGCCGCCGGACAGAGTCATGTGCATCAGAAGCAATGAAATGGACCAGGCGGTGTTTTAACAGCAGTCCCGATGTTTTCTGAAGTTTTCGGCCATTATCCCCCGTCACGCTTGAAGCCGTAATCTGAACAAGCGCTCCTTTTCTGACCAGTTCAAAAAGCTTCTCCGGAGAAGATTGAACTTCCTGGTTTCTTTCAGCATGGGCGATGATCGGTATGAATCCCCTTAATTGCATCAAATAGAAAGCCTCTTCGGCAAAAGGAGGCACCTGATAATCCGGAAACTCGATCAGCAGATATTTCTTCCCAGCCAGTGCGATGATTTTATCTCTCCGTTCTTTGAAGAGATTACCGTACAGATGAATTTCCATTCCCTGGACAACTTTGACCGGAAGCCCTTTCTCACGGGCCAACGCGTTTACATATTCCACTTTTCTGAGCAAGTCATAAGTGTCTTGGCTGAACTTCCCGTCTCCATGATGCGGGGTGGCAATAATATGAGTGATGCCCTCCGCCGCCGCATCGGCAAGCATGAGAAGGACATCTTGATCATTTCTTGCGCCATCATCCATCTCCGGCAGGATATGATTGTGTATATCTACAATCACCTTTCATCACTTCCTCTCAGTAATAATATCCCTCTCCGCCTTCAGGCAATTTCCCCTTATTAAGAATGGCACCCAATACATGTATATTGACCTTTCGCAATTTCTCCATGCTCTGAACGGCCTGTTTTTTCTTTGTCGCTTTTGCATCGGCCACCAATATGCAACTATCCGCAAGACCTGCTAAAACAATAGCATCCGATACAAGCAAAGGGGGACTGTCGATGATGATTACTTCAAAGATTTTCTTCAATTCCTCCAACAGTTCCGCCATTTCCTTCGTGGAAAGCAGTTCCGAGGAATTCGTTGAAAGCGGACCAGCACCAAGATAATACAAATTTCCGAATTCCGTTTTCTGTATAATTTTCGAAAGAGGCGCGTTCCCATCGACATAGTTTGTGATTCCTGTACGTTTTTCCATATGGAACAGATTTCTGCCGTTCCCTTTCCTCAAATCCGCATCCACATATATCGTACGTCGATTATCCATGGACATCGCTATGGCAAGATTGCCGCTGATCAAAGACTTCCCATCTCCGGATTGTGAGCTTGTCAAAAGGATTGTCTTACATGTTCTGCTGTCTGTGATGAAATGGATATTGGCACGTATGATCCTGAAGGCCTCCAGAATGAGACTTGAAGACGGAAGATACGGAATCAGCTTACTGTGCCTTTCGGAACGGAAACCGATTGCCTCATTCCCATGTATGGTGGGAACGGTACCGAGATTAACAAGCTGCAGCGTGTCCTCCAGCTTCTCCGAGGTATCCAGTTTAGTGAAGTATACTTCACGGATAATCAAATAGATGATACTGAAGAGCAAACCTACAGTTATAGATAAAAGGAGGAAAATGATTTCTGATGGCTTGACTGATTTTGTATCTGTTCCCGCCTTAGCTTTGTTCAGGATATGGACATTCTCAAATTTCATCAAACGCTTCATTTCTTCCTGGAATGTTGACGCGAAGGTATTCGACAGCATGATTGCCTCTTCACGTGATTCTGCAGTAGCGATAATGCTGATAATCTGTGAATCCATATTTGATTCCACACGTACTTTATTGAGCAGTTCTGATTTTGGCTGGCTCACCGGGAGTTGTTCATTGACTTTATTGACGATGCGGTCACTCGTAAGTATGTATTTATAGGTTTCTATCAATCTAAGATTGCTGTCAATCTCAGTCGGGGATAATAACCCATCGCTTCCTTCATTTGAGGAATAATTAACGAACAGGTCCGTTTTCCCCTCGAATGCGCCCGGAATCAAAAAACTGATACTACATCCCGCAGCTGTACACAAAATGACGATCAGAAGCATGACTCTATTGTTTTTCTTGATCAAATCAATAAACAGGGCAATATCCAAACGCTGCTTTCCTTTATAAATAGGCTGCGGATCCTTTTCAACCTGCATTTTCCTAATACGCCCCTTTTCCTGTGATAACCTGAACTACCGTCATACACACTATTCTGAAATCTGTACGGAATCCGCAATTCTTCACATAATATAAATCGTATTTTATTTTCTCCCCGTGATTGATATCCGATCTCCCATTGATCTGCGCATATCCTGTTATCCCTGGTTTGACGGACAGCCTTTCTGACTGTGCACGGCTGTAAAATTTAGTGATGGCCGGTATTTCCGGACGGGGACCAATGATACTCATTTCCCCAATCAGTACATTAAAGAGCTGCGGAAGTTCATCCAGACTGTATTTCCTGAGCAATTTACCCAAAGCGGTAGTCCTTACATCATTTTTCGCTTTGAATACAAAATGATCCGGCACCTTGCCATCCCAGTTATATACATGTTCCTCCCCGATGGAATGAGAATGGGCCATCGTCCGGAACTTATAGATCGTGAATGGCTTAAAGTCTTTACCGGTCCTGATCTGTCTGAAAAAAACCGGCCTTCCCGAAGTGATGAGAATGGTGATGCTGATCAATAAGAAAATCGGCAAAAAGGCAAACAACAAGATAATAGCACCGACAAGATCAAAAAGGCGCTTCCTCTTCCAATATCCGCTTGTCCTAAGCTGCGTTCCTGCACTATACAATTTCGGATTCTCCATTCCCTCCCCCTCCAGCTAAAAATATTTCATCGATAAAAGAAGTCACTCCTCAAAATAACCATCGTTCTTAATAAAGAACATCTTAGACAAAAAAAAGTAGGAATGTTTTCATGACTTTTCTCACATGAATCAACAGAAACAGACGATTATATCAACTTCTAAACCTGACTCTCAGTTTGAATGATTCCTATGTTCATTTATTTTAT
>JAZNGP010000110.1:0-3852 GCA_045576475.1 Bacillus sp. (in: firmicutes)
TGTAATCCCGTCCCCAATAAGCGAATAGGGTATCCAGTTCCCGAGACGGTCCTGTTTTGCCGTCCATTTCAAGCATATTCCATGCCAATCCGGCATTGTAGGCGATATGCTCCACTTTCAGATGAGGGAAAGCCCGCCCCATCTTCTCGCAGAAGCCGATATAAGAGGGCCAATAATCATCCTCTTCGACCGCTGCATCTTCCGGCCAAATCGATATGCGCTGTATACTTTCATTCTCCGTGTATGGGCGGATCGCTTGAATGATGCGCTCCTGCCAAAGTTCGTCTGCGAAAAGAATACACCCTTCCTGTGACTCTCCTAGATAATGGAGACAATGTCCCCCGAGCGTCACTGTATAGTCTCTTTTTGCGATATTCTCCTTGATTTCATCTGTGAGTTTATCCCAAAGCATGAAAGTGAAAAATAGTTCATTCGTGAAATGCTTCGCTTGCCAATCGACCATCCTGGAAATGAATGCTAGATCGTCATAATTTTCGATGCAGTAACCCCTTCTTTTCATCCGGCCTTCAAAATACCCGGTGGACAGCTCTTGCGGCTCCCCTATCCATTCATATATGGAAGACCAATTGTATCCGAGTGCTTCCTTGCAATATTGATAGACTCCGTACAATACAGATCGAGGATTCGTCCCGATGATTTGGAGTTCTCCATTCATACGGTTGATCGAAAAACGGTCGGACTCTTCTTCTTCCTTATTCGGCTGCCTTCCGAAATCGGCAGTTGTCCCAAGCAGAATCATCTCATCCGGTCCCCTGTTTCCCGATTTCAGCATATACCTCTCCAATTCTTCTTTCGCAAAACGCACTGTTTGGTGTTCCCCGAGTGCACGCACCATGATCGTCATCGTAAACGATTCTCCTTTCTAATATGATTCTCCCATTCCTGCAATGTCCATTTTGTTGTGGCTTCTCTTAACCTTTCCGGTACCTCAACAAAACACATCAATTCCAAACTGTTGCCGTCCAAATCATTGAAATAAACGGAAGCATTTCCTTGATCAGGCCTCACAAAAGGTTCTATTGACTCCCTCCCGCCAAAAGGCACCGCTTCTATGTTCCTCGCCTGAAGCCAATTTAGAGCATTTTTCATATCTTCATAATCAATACAGAAAGCGATGTGTCTGATCGATGGATGATACGGGATCTTATGTTCTTCCCCTTCCCATAAACCGATCCAGCTTTTCTTCTTTTCGATCCATAAAAAAGCGGTGTCTTCATCACGCCAAGCCAATTCCAATCCTAGACTTTGATAGAATTCAATCGATTTTTCCAAATTGCTGACGGGCAAATGTGCCTCATACATTCCTTTGATCATCATTTTGTCCTCCTGCATGTAATTCTCCTTCATTCATACAAAACCTTCCTTACTTTCATTCTTTTACCGAACCGGCCGTCGATCCTTCAATCAATCTCCGCTGGAAAATCAAGTAGAAGATCACGACCGGTATGAAGGAAAGAACGATGCCTGCATATAAGGCGCCCCAATCGGTCCTGTATTGCTGCACGAGCATGATATTTGCCATCTTCACCGGCAGGGTCTTCAATGCATCATCGCTGATCAGAATCAAAGCCAATACGTACTCATTCCATATGCCGACAAAATTGAAAATCGCGGCAGAGATCAACCCTGGTTTGGCGAGCGGAAGCATCACTTTGAAGAAAATCTTGATCGGCCCGCAGCCGTCTATGGCAGCCGCATCTTCCAAAGATGTCGGAATCTGATTGAAGAATGCGATCAACATGAAGATAGTGAAAGGAAGGGAATAAGCGATATACACCACAATCAGTCCGAAGATGGAATTCACCAGATGCAAATCATTCATCAGAAGGAATAACGGCGCCATCGCCAAGAATGTCGGCAGCATCAACCCCATCAGAAACAGATTCGTCATGAACTTGCGGAACCGGAACACTTTCCGGCTTAGTGGATAAGCAGCCATCGCAGAAATCAACACAACGAAGAACACAGTCACAAACGTGACAAAGATACTGTTCAAGAAACCGATTCCGAGCCCGGCGTCATTCCATGCCCTCGCATAATTATCAAAAGACAGTTTATCCGGGAAAGAAAGCGGCTCCAGCAAAATTTCCGCAGAACTTTTCACCGAGTTGACGAATACCCAGACGACAGGGATGAGGATCACCAAGGAAACAAACAATAGCGACACATGCGTATACCCGTTTTTGATGAATGCCTTCATCCTTCTTCCCCCCTTGTGATCTTCAATGTCAGCGCGGATGCGATCAGCGTAAGGATCAGAAAGATAACACCCATCGCCGAGGCATAGCCGAAATTGAAGTTTTTGAAAGCCTGCTCGTACATATATAAAGAAATCGGCTGGGTGCTTCTGTTCGGTCCCCCGCTTGTGAGGAGCTGCGGCATCTCAAAGACTTTCAACGTATTGAGCAATGTGAATACCGCAACCACCTGCAGCACGTCCTTAAGAAGAGGAATCGTTATATAGATACTCTTTTGAAGTTTATTCGCCCCGTCTATTTCAGCTGCTTCCAGCAATTCTTCCGGAATATTGAGGATAGCAGCAAGGATCAGGATCGTATAAAAGCCTACCATGCTCCAGACATTGACGAACACGACGCTTCCGAAAGCCGTTTCCGTCCTTCCCAGCCATTCCGTCGCAAATTGTTCCAGACCCATTAGCTCCAAGGCACCGTTCAGCAGTCCGCCGATCGGGTTATAAATCGTCGACCAGAGCATCGCGATCGCAACGGAAGGTAATATATAAGGAAAAAACACGATGGAACGATAAAATTGAAGCCATTTTGTTTTCAGCAAAAATGAAATGATAATAGCAAGCACGATGGAAAGAATCAAAATAATCGGCAATTGGAACACGATGTATTTACCTGTGACCATCATCGCATTAATGAAAATGTCATCTTCCATCATCTTTTTATAATTCTCGAAGCCGGCCCATCTCTTTTCCCCAAGCCCCCGCCAATGGTACAGACTCATCCTCAATGCGTTCAGAGAAGGATAGAGCACAAACAATAGATAAAGAACAGTTGCCGGCAGCAGGAAGAAAATGATCGCACGTCGTTCCGTTTTTTTCGACAAAGAATTCACCCCTTATATAAGAACAGGAAGGGTTCTTAAAGACCCTTCCCATTCTTGAATTATGCGATCAAAACTCGAATTCTACCTTCTCGAGATTGCCGTCTTTCTTCGTTTGGTCAGCGAAAGCTTGCATCTTTTCCGTGAATTCTTCCGGTGTGATTTCTTTCAGCATCAAGCTTTGGTAGACATTGATGATATTATTGGTCATTTCCGGATACGCATCATTGATGGCGGTCGGCGCATATGATCCGTCCGCTTCCTGGAGAACTTGAAGCGCACTTTTCAGCGCATCCGATTCGATTGCGCTGTCGGTCTCCTTAACGACACTCGCAGTCCCTACCGATTTGACCATTTCCTTTACTTGGTCTTTGCTCGATAAATATTTAAGGAATGCGACTGTTTCTTCTTTCTGTTCGGAAGACTCAGATATATACCAACCGCCTCCCCAGCCTGTTGAAACCGGTGCCGCTCCTTTTCCATCACCCTCTTTCACAGCCGGCTGATTGATCGAGCGCAAACGGAAATCATCCGGAATCACATCGGACATTTCACCTTCAAGCCATGCTCCCGCTGTGGCAAATACCGCTTTTCTTTGGAAGAACAAGGATTGTGCTTCCGTATGGGACAAACCAAATGTTCCTTCCAAATACATCCCTTCATCAACCATCTTCTGTGATTCCTGTGCTGCTTTCAGAAATGCTTCCGATTTCCAAGCATCATCATGCAGGTTATAGGCATTCAAAACGGCTTCTTTCC
>JAZNGP010000111.1:0-71009 GCA_045576475.1 Bacillus sp. (in: firmicutes)
GGTTTGAACACTTGATTGATACTCGCTTCAATAGCCTCTGCACTTTCCCCAGTGATCACAAGTGTCGGAACTGCCTCACCCCAGCCGACGATACCGTTGTCGAGTTCTATCCTGACAATGACAGATTCAGCTTCATACACATTTCGTAATGCTGTGATAAATGGTTTGTTTAATGGGGTGAGGATACGTCTTGTCTCTATCGATTGTATGAACATCAGACCCTCTCCTTTTCCTTTTACTCCTGCAAACCGCTTTTGACTGTGAGCCTTTTCTTACCGGTGTCCATTTCTGCTTCCGTCCCTAAAGGAACACTTATATGCGGAGTACAATGCCCCATTTTAAGACCTTGAAGCGTCGGAACACCCGCTTTCTTGATATAGTGACTCAATACCTCATCAAGTGAAAAGGACGGCTTATCATGATCTTTCGGTTCACAATTATTGAAATCGCCCACCGCCAAACCCGCCAAGTTGTCGAATTTCCCGGCAAGATATAAATGTTTCAGCATCCTGTCGACTTTATTCGGTTCTTCATTCGTATCTTCAATGAATAATATTTTCCCGTCGGTCTCTATTTCGAAAGATGTGCCGAGGGTAGTTGTCAGTAAACATAGATTGCCGCCCACGAGCTCCCCGCGTGCCTTTCCCTCGATAGGAGTCTGAATAGGAGCGATTTCTTCTGTATAAATAATGTCATCTGTCTTGAAGAGCTGGTCCAAATATTTTTCTGAAAGTGCATCCCACTCCGGTTTCCCCATATCGGAAGCAATCATAGGTCCATGGAAGGTGACCAGCCCTGTCCGCTGTCTGATCGCCGTATGTAAAAAAGTAATATCACTGTAGCCCCAAAAAATTTTCGGGTTATTCTTAATCAATTCGAAGTCCATATATTGTGTAATCCGGGCACTTCCATAGCCTCCGCAAGCACAAATGATAGCTTTGACTTCCTTATCCCGGAACATCGCGTGAAGATCATGCAGCCTTTCTTCATCCGTTCCGGAAAGATAGCCTTTACCATGGAATACATAATTGCCCATCTTTATGTTCAGACCTTTTCCTTCAAGAATAGCTAATCCTCTTTGAAGCGTTTCCTGTTTTGGGGGACCAGCAGGAGCAATCACTCCTACTGTGTCCCCTTTTTTTAGTTTAAAAGGCTTTATCATGCAGCATTCCCCCTCATTTGATTCTACTTGCACTCCGGCTATTTGATTCCTTGTATTAAATAAGGGATGCCCATTAAAGAACATCCCTCACATTATGGCGGAATCTATTAAACAATGAATGAAAAAACGCTGCGCATTCAGAAGGATATATTTATTCTTTATCCGCCCATTTCAGTTCCAGATATCCGACAGGGTGGTATACCAGCCCCGTTACCCCCTCGCTCAAAATATATGGAAGGTTATAGAAATGAATCGGCAAGATCGGCATTTCCTCCATCAGGATTTTCTCAGCTTCATAAAGCATACTGAAACGCTTAGCTTCATCCGCTTCCTCTTTCGCCGCTTTGATCAATTCATCATATTTTGCATTGCTCCAGCCTGTCCGGTTCATGGAATGCCCCGTCTGGAAGCTTTCCAATGCATTGATAGGATCGGCATAATCCATTAAGAAGGAACTTCTTGAGAATTGGAATTCAAGTGCTTTCTGCTTTTCACTGAACACATTCCATTCCATATTCGCCAGCTTGACATCCACTCCAATATTTTGCTTGAGCATCTGCTGGACCGTCTCGGCCATTTTCTGATGAACAGGACTAGTGCTGTAGGTCAGAGTGATTTCAGGAAGCTGTTCATACCCCTCTTCCTTCATCCCTTCGGCCAGAAGTTTCTTCGCTTCCTCTGCTTCGAACTTTAACAAGTCTCCATTCGTTTCGCGGAAATCATTCCCTTTATCATCCTTTAGACCATATGATACAAATCCGTAGGCCGGCTTTTCCTTATTCTTTGAAACATAGTCCACGATTTCCTGCTGGTCGACTGCCATCGCGATCGCTTTTCTTATTTTTTGGTTCTGAAAAGGTTCTTTTTCTACATTGAATCTGTAGAAATAAAGTCCGCCCTGTTCATCAACCTGAACATCCGCTTCTTTGTAAACCTCATCAGCCACTTCAGATGGAATGTCTGACTTATCGAGCTCCCCGCTTTTGAACATTTGATATTCTGTATTTTTGTCGTTGACGATGGCAAAATGCACCTCATCCAGCTTCACCGTATCGGCATCCCAATACTCTTTGCTCTTCTCCAAAGTGAAGTGGCTGGCTTTATCCCATTCCGCAAGTTTAAATGGTCCGTTCGAGACAAAGCTGTCCGATTCATTAAACCATTCCGTGTTCTCTTGATCGGTTTTTTGATTCACCGGGAAGAAAGCCGGATTGGTGATGACGTTCAGAAAATATGCCTGGGGCTTCTCAAGCGTCACTTCCAATGTTCCTTCATCAATTGCCTTCACAGCAACATCCTCCACATTCCCGCTGCCGTTGTTATATGCTTCTGCTCCTTTGATAAAATATCCAAGGAAGGAGGAAGGATACGCCTTCTCCGGATTCAGCATCCGCTTCCAGGCATATTCGAAATCTCCTGCGGTCACAGGATCCCCATTCGACCAATTTGTTTCGCGGAGTTTGAATGTATACACCGTACCATCCTCGGAGACCTCCCAGCTTTCGGCTGCGGCAGCTTCCGGTTCATGTTCTTCATTTAACCGGAGCAGCCCCTCCATCATATTGTTCAAGGCTGTCCATGATAAATTGTCGAATCCTTTAGGAGGATCGAATGAGGTCGGGACATCACCGTTATTCAGTCTAAGAACCTTCTTCTCGCTGTTATCCCGGCCTTCCTCTTCACCTGTACTTTCTTTGGCGGTACAAGCCGCCATAACAATCAACAGCATTACTGCCGCAAAGAATAATAACATTTTCTTCATAAAGATGAATCCCCCTTTTTATTATTCATTTGAACATTGAAACTCATCTTGGCTGCAGAATCTTTGTTTCCTTTCCATGAAGCCAGCAGCTGGCCGCCTGACTGCCATTCAGATGCTTATGCTCTGGAGGGAGCATATCACATACAATCATCGCTTCCGGACAACGCGGAGCGAAAGGACATCCTTTCGGCGGTGCAAAAAGGTCCGGAGGGGTACCTGGGATAGGAGTCAGGTCGGCTCCTTTCTGATCCACCCTTGGGACAGATTGCAATAAGCCCTTCGTATACGGATGCTGCGGGGAGTAGAATATCTCTCTCCTTGTACCTTCCTCAACGATTTTTCCTCCGTACATGACCGCTACACGATCAGCGACGGATGCCACCACACCAAGATCATGCGTGATTAAAATGATGCTTATGCCTGTCTTTTCCTGTATGTCCTTGAATAATTCCAGAATCTGTGCCTGAATCGTCACATCAAGTGCAGTAGTCGGTTCATCAGCAATCAGAATGCGGGGTTCTGACATAAGCGCCATAGCAATAACAATCCTTTGCCGCATGCCGCCGCTGAACTCATGAGGATATTGCTTATATCGCACTTCCGGCAAAGGAATACCGACCAGCTTCATCATTTCCATCGCTTTTTTTCTCGCTTCTTTTTCGGAGTAATTCAGATGGACCCGGACGCCTTCCGTGAGTTGATCCCCGATTCGCATGGTGGGATTCAGCGCAGTCATAGGATCTTGGAAAATGACAGAAATATCCGTCCCGCGTATTTTCCTCATTGTCTTTTCATCGATGTCCGTCAAGTCTCTTCCTTGATACAAGATACTCCCGCGCTCCAATCGACCAGCCGGCTCAGGGATCAATCCCACGATAGATTGGGAAGCGACACTTTTTCCGCAGCCAGATTCACCGACGATGGCAAGTGTCTCCCCTTTCTTCAGATCGAAACTTACCCCTCTTACCGCATGTACTTCTCCTCCATATGTATGGAAGGAGACATGCAGATCATTCACCTTCAAGATTGTCTCCAATCCCTCACCTCCTAAGCTTAGGGTCAAGTGCATCCTGCAGCCCGTCCCCCAGCACATTGAATGAAAACATTGTTAATGATATGAATAAAGCCGGGAAAAACAGCCGCCACCATCCATTTCCGGACAGAATGACGGGAAGTGCTTCGTTCGCCATCGATCCCCAGCTTGCAAGCGGTGATTGGATACCGAGACCAAGGAAACTCAGAAATGCTTCAGCGAAAATGGCTGTAGGAACAGTAAGTGTCATCTGCACGATGATCAGACCGACCGTATTCGGAAGCAGGTTACGCCGGATGATGCGGCCTGTACCTGCCCCAAATGTTCTTGATGCAAGTACAAATTCATAATTCTTCATCTGCAGTACTTGGCCCCTCACGATTCTTGCCATCCCGATCCAGCCTGTGAAGGTGAGAGCCAGAATGATGGTGAACATCCCGGGTCCCATGACAACCATTAATAAAATGACTACAAGCAGATAAGGAAGACCGTACAACACCTCCACAATCCTCATCATGATGCTGTCCGTTCTTCCTCCTTTGTAGCCGGCTACTCCTCCATAGATCACCCCTATCAAGAAATCGATCAATGCCGCCATGACGCCGACAAATAAAGAAATCCTTGCCCCATGCCAAGTCCTTGTGAACACATCTCTGCCAAGGGCATCCGTTCCGAACCAATGTTCCAATGAAGGAGGCTTGTTCTGTTCCCGGAGTATTTGAGTATCATGCTCATGAGGGGAAATCATCGGACCGATGATGGCCATAAGAAACAATAATGACAAACATATAAGTCCTGTCATGGCCAATTTGTTCTTCCGGAGCCGTCTCCAGGCATCCTGCCAATATGTCTGTCTCGGACGGACGACAGCTTCCTTGTCTCCCGCACTCCGATTAGCAGGGGCAAACCATTCAGCCGGCACATCTTCCCTCAACTTTCCGTTCATTTCCCCGCCTCCTTCTTATGCAGCTTGATTCTCGGGTCAAGCAGGCCGTAAACCATATCAACAAGGAAAAGCAAGAATATCAAAATCGCGCTGTAGAATATGGTTGTAGCCATGATGACCGGATAATCTCTCGTATTGATGCTTTCTACGAAATACTTACCCATTCCGGGAATCGCAAAAATTTTCTCGATCACAAAAGTACCTGTCAATATACTGGCAGCCAATGTCCCCAGCACCGTTACGACCGGAAGAAGAGCGTTCTTCAAGGCATGCTTCAGAATCATCCTCATCGGAGACAGCCCTTTCGCCTTTGCTGTCTTCATATAATCCTGGGACAGCACTTCGAGCATACTCGATCGTGTCAAACGGGCGATGATCGCCATCGGTCCTACTGACAGCGATAATACCGGAAGCACCATATGCATTGGACTGCTCCAAGTCGCGGTCGGAAACCATCCTGCATTCACCGCAAGCTGCTGAATGAGCATGGTTGCAAGAACAAAATTAGGGATACTGATGCCTAATACCGCAACAGTCATAGCCAAATAATCAAAAAATCCATTATGCCTTAACGCCGCAACGACTCCTAATGCGATACCGGAAACAGTTGCGACAATTAATGTCACCATCCCCAATTCAAAGGAAACAGGAAAACCCCCGGAAAGCATATCATTTACGGATTGAGAAGACTTGGAGATGGATGGACCGAAATCCAGTTGAATGAGAGATTTTAAATAGTGAATGTATTGAATAGGCAAAGGTTGATCCAGATGATAGAAAGCTTCGAGATTCTTCTGCACCGCATCACTTGTGTTCCTTTCTTGATTGAAAGGGGAACCAGGAATCGCGTGCATAAGAAAAAAAGTAAGAGTGATGATCAGCCACAGCGTGAGCAGCATCGCTATAAATCTCTTGATTATGTAAGACTTCATATAACACTTCCTAGCAAAATGTCGTTTTGGCCGCAAGTTCTGTCATGACGATCATTGCCCGATAGGCTTCAGGCATATCTTTCGCTTTGAAACGAACGGATGTTGTGCCTTCCAGCAATTCTGTCCCAGGCATCAGCGCAGCCCATTCAGCTTCACCGTGATTGGTGAACTCAATTGTCAGCTGCGGATTTTCCGGCGGAATCAGCGGTTTGATTCTTCGGATTCCTTCAATAGCTTCGGCCGTTTTCTCATGCAGAAGCGCGGAAACCTTGGCAGGTGTTAATAATAGTGCAGACGTACGCGAAGACGTTTCTTTAACTTGTGCGGTCACTATGTTCGGAATGAGCTGCTTTGCTTCCTTACATGCCCCATCATCACCTGACACCATGATAAGCGGCACACCGTAATAACCGGCCATGAAGGCATTCAGCCCAAGCTCGCCGACTTCCAGATCATTGACATACATACTTTTGACCGCAAAAGACATCGTATGGGACATCACTCCTCTTGCTGATGCTCTCGCATGATATCCTGTAAAGATGGCGGCTTCAAAGCTTCCGTCCAATCCCTGTACCATGGAATATGGCTTCACATCACCGGAAAGCAGCTTTGCCTCTGGATGGATTTCTTCAATAAGCAGATTGTTCATCTTCGAATGGCTGTCGTTGACAACTATCTCCTTCATCCCTCTTGCCAACGCCGCCTTGATCACTTCATTCGTTTCTGTGGTCATGATCCTTCTGCCGCGTTCATAGTTTTTCAGATCGGGATATACATGCGTTTGATCGACAAGACCTGTTATTCCTTCCATATCGACCGATAGATATAACTTGATGAATCCCACCCTCTTTCTTTCACCTGTGTCCAGGCATTATTTCCAAGATACAGATACTATTCCTCAAAACCTTTACACTTTCCTTCTTGTTTTTTTGATTTTTTTGTAATATTCTGTCTAAAATTTCCGCAACCAGCTCTTTCTGCACAGAGCCAAAAGAAAAAAGCCTCACCGATAGATGAGGCTCGTTTCCTGCTGATTATTTTCGGAATGACCTGATAACACTTATTCGCCTTACTCTTCCATTTTACTCATTTTAGGGATTAATACCGCAAAGAGAGCAGCCCCGACCAACACTCCCACAATAATAAGGATGATTCGGAAATCCCAAAAACCGGTGTCTTCCCTTTCTTCTGAATGAGCTGTAAAAGTATTTTCTTCTGCTTGAAAAATACCTGCCTGCTTCGCTTTTGCTGTGATGCTGTTGTTGGCAAGTTGCGAGTCTTGGAACATTTCTTGCTGCAGCATTCCATAAACATCTTTCTTTTCCATATGGAATTTCAGATTCTTCTGTTCTTCGGGCAATGCCTTTTTCGGTTCGGCTGCCCCCTTCTCATCATTGACGATGTTCTCATCCAGCTTCACTTCGTTGTCTTTATACGTGTTCGGTTCGACAAAAGCATGGACAGGGACCGCCCCCAGCGAAATGCAGGTAAGCGAGATCATCATGATAACTACGTTACGCTTCATGAACTGCCTCATCCATACTTTCAGAGGATGACTTGAACATATTCGTATACGGAATAATCGAGGTCAATATTGTAATGATCATCAAAACAACCATAGCAGCCGCAAAATGGTCACTGCTCCCCTGCTGGATGTTCATCATGAGATCAGCCACTGGATGCTCCGAACTGAAATTCGGCAGAACCAAATCTAGCAGCGGTGTCGTGAAGTATACGATCAGAACGATTGTAATAAGCGCTCCCACAAATGGTCCAATGAAGTAAGCCAGCCGAACCAGTGCGGTGCAGGCCATCAGAAGCAGAATCGTGATGATACTCCATTTCACGGCCTGATTATCGTGCATCGGGTAGATTTCCATACCGAATAATGTAATGATGACCCCGGATGCCAAGGTAAGCAGCAGGAACAAAGCAATATGCAGGAACATATTGACACCCGACAGGTGATGCAGGAACAAACCAATCACCAAACCTGTCAAGAGAATGACCACCAGCATCAGAACCGGAGGGGTTGGTGCAGTCGTTTTCTTCAAGAATTCTTCGCCGCTGAGCTGTACGGGATTGGAAAGATAATCATAAACGAACGGGTTTTGCTGCCCGTCAACAATTGTATTATCCAATAATCCGTACACATCTTCTTTGACATTCTTTGTTACCCCTACATTCTCAGCCCATCTGTTGTTGAGATCATCGGCTCGATTTTGAACGGAACCGACCTTTGTCTGCAGCTCATCCGTATAGGAAGTTACAGATGTTTGCTGTTCGGATATATTATTGATCATTCCATAGATTCCTTCGAGCATGACCATTGATCCGTCCTGCATCGATAACAGGAATTCCCCATTCAGATTATTACCAGGGGCAGGTTCTATTTCAGGAACGATTGTTTCATTCTTCAGATTTTCGGAAACCGAGGAGGCACTCCCTTCAATATGGAACAGTTCCACCATAATTTCATCATGAACCTGATTGTATTGGACACCAAAATCCTCAACGAACTTATCCACGCCGTTTGCAAAAGTATAGAAATCTTCTTCGAAAACATCCATCTTTTCCAATGAATCTTCCATGGAGCCTTGAAGTTGATAGAATAATTGCGTCTCTGCCTTGATTTTCTCGAAGGCATCCATGATGACTTCCTCATCCGCCCCGTTGCCGATCAATTCCTCAATAAATTTTTCATCATTTATCGCAGCTTGTGAAAGCTCACCAGCATATACCGATACATAATAGTGGTATTGCAGTAATTTCTCAACGTCCCTGCCCGCGATCTCGGTATTGAATACGGATTGTAATACATTTTTCCTCTCTTCTGATAAAGCCCCGGAATGAAGGATATGCTGTTCTCTTGATCTGATTTGCTCAACAATCGTCTGTTCAGTGCCGGTATCCTCATTTGTTACATTTGCATTACTGTCTTGTGCCGCACTTCCAACCGACGCTTTCCATTCATCCAATGAGCTGTTTTGCTCCTGTAATTGTTTCTCCAATATCATCAGCGCATTTTCCAGTTCTGTGATTGATTGGTTCAAAGATTCTAATTGAGCCGGGTCAGTTGTTTGCACTTTAGCGGCTATTGCTTTCAATTCTTCCAGTTTTGCTTTTACAGAAGCTATATCCACCTTGTCCTCCGGAGTTTCCGGAATAACGAATTCAGGATCCTCGGGAACATCTGGAGTTCCAGGCTCCTGCAGACTTTTCCTCATCGCGATCATTTCCGGCTGAACAATATCAAGTGCCGTATTGATCCGATAAGATTTATAGCTGATCATGTTTTCTTTCTGCAGATTCATCAGCCTCTCGAACTGTTCCTTCACATTGGAGCTCTCGATCCCTTCATTCAAGTCTTGTATGCTTTGGTTACTATTCTGTAAGTCTTCTTGAATGGATTGGATATTCTCGAACATCTCTTCCGTTCTATCGCCGAATTCGGGGATTTGTTCGAATTCTTTATCGCTTACCATATTGATGCCGTCTTTTATGATTTTGTCATAACTCTTCACACTATCTTGGATCAGTTTTTGATTAACAGCGCTTGCTTCAGCCATCACTTCCGCTTGTTTTTCTTGATAATCCTTGAATGTGCTGACCGCCGTCAGAAATGTCTCGATTTGGGGCTTTGTTCCCTCCACTTGATTGATTCCCCCGACAGATGTTTCCGATGCCGAATTAGTGGTGGAAATGATGGTTTCCAGCATCTTCTTCTGGCTTTCGATCTCACTTGCCAATGATTTGGAATTCGGATTATAGAAATTATACATCGTTTCTTGGAAAGCAATTTCCTTCTCCAAGACAGTATCGAATTTCTTCCTGATATCCTCCATTGATTGGGAGACATAATCCCAATAGATCCTTGAAACTCTTGTATTGATTTGATTCTTTGCCGCTTCTAATTCTTTCTGGACTCTTTCTGCGTTTTCCGCCGATAAATTCGACTGCAGCTTGTATTTGATCCCCGCCTTCACTGGTTCTTCCTCGTTGAATGTCAGTACATTACTCGTGAAGGTGGAAGGAAGATAGATGACAGCATCATACTGCTTATTCTGCAGCCCGCTCTCTGCCATCCCCCTATTCACAATCGTCCATTTGTACTCGGAGCCTTTATCCATCACTTCAGCGACACGCTGACCCATATTAAGATGGTTATCCATATAGCTGGATCCGTCATCTTCATTGACGATGGCGATATTTCTTGTGTTGGTATTTGGTGTGATCTTAAGCGGGTCGTGACCAACATATGAGAAAAAAAGTACAGGAACGGCCAATAATACGATTGTTTTCAGAGCCAATAGAAAACCGTTTCGCTTGCCCAATTTGTTCACCTCTTTCTATAAAATATGGACCTAAATCTTTAATAAAGCGGGATTTGTATCAATCTTTCTTTACCGTTCACCACATAGTAACCGAATCCTGGCTGTACCTCTTTTTCATTTCGTGTGAATGGGAGAGTGAACAAATTTTGATCGCTTTTCTTCATCAAAATCAACCCTTGCCTTATCTGCTTCAATTCATTGGTGAATCCATCGAATCCCTTGGAGAACTCGTTCGCATTTCCTGCTGCAATGACACTGAAACCAAGATGACTGTATTGTTTCATGAAAGAAGCAATCATTTCCTGATTTTTCGTATCGCTGTTCTGTTGAAAACGTGAATAACCGTCAATGATGAAAACTATTTTTTCGTAGACTGGAAGCTCCTTATTATTCTTCAGGCATTCAAAATAATGCTTCTCCCTTTCCTTCATTCTTTCTTCCACGGATTGAAGGAATTCGGTCAACTCTTCTTTGCTGTTGATATAGGCGGCATTGTCGTGTTCCTTGAAACCGGAAAGATTCCTGTCGACATTATCGTAAATTCCGAAAGAAACAAGCGGATTTTTCATCAACATATGCAGCATCACTTTAAGCGCATTGCTCTTTCCTTTTCTGAACTGACCCATTACAAGGAAATGCGGCTGTTCCTGCAGATGGATGGAGACAGGCGTGACATCTTCCTCGCAAAGTCCGATCGGTACTTCGGCCCTTGATATCATCGAAGGCAGCATTTCCTCGAATTCCAATAGAGACAGCGCGGAGGAAAGCATCGGAATCGGTCTTGGTGCCGCAATCCCCTCATATCGATTATTCAGCTTGGATATTGTACTTCTTATGGATTGAATGAGTTCAACATCATTCTCTCCTTCAGCGGGCAAGAATACTTGAGAGAAGAACGTTTCGTCCTTCCGGATCATAGCCCTGCCCGGCACAGGTTCTTGTTCGAATGGAGGCCTTCCAAGGACACCGTATAATTCAGAATTATCGATAAGATAATGGAAGATTTTAGTCTTAAAGCTATTCATCAGCGGCTGTCTGATGACATTGACCCTCGTTGCTGTAATCAGGAAGAAAATACCCAAAGATTGCCCGTCACGGGCAAACTGAGTGAACATGGTTTCCGTATCGAACAATTCTTCTTTCACCAGATCATAATTATCAATTACAATGAACAAAATCGGCAGTTTCTCCTCTGGATACAATGAGTTATAAAGGGATATGCTTGATACTTCCTTATCGGTGAACAATTGCTTCCGGCTGTCGATTTCCTTCTTCATAAATGTAAAGAATTTATCTATTTTCCTATCTTCGTCTATCCTGAAATAATCAGCAGTATGTGACAGAGTCTTAAGTGGAAGAAGGGAACCGTTTCCGAAGTCAAATATATAATAATGCAGGTCTTCCGGGCTGTAGGCGGATGCGAATTGAGTAAGAAGCGTCAAAGTGGTCATTGATTTCCCATAACCGGACGATCCGAATATGAGAATGCTTCCGTCGTTGATCCAATGATATTTATAATTGCTTTGCTCTTGCTTTTCCGGTTCATCCTTGAGCGCGATATTGAACCATTCATCACCGGCCGCCACAGGTTCAGGCGGAAGCAGTCGATTTTCAAGCGGCTGCAGCCAAGGACTGGGAAGCTGTTTGATGCCGAGCCGTTCTTGTTCGGCAAGAATATGATTGACGACGGCATCTATCTCTGTCACTTTGTCCGTCTTTTTTTTACTGTTCGTGCTCACTTCGGACAATTGGACAAGACCAAGATCAGTGATCAGTGCAACTTCATCTTCTCCGCCAAATGTTTCCTCAGCATACGGCGCTCCGCTCCAAGCGGATTGGAATAATTCATATACTTCGTTATTGCCAACTTGCAGATAACCTCGTCCTGTAATGGTTATATTCGCGGCATCCCCGTTCTTAAGTACTTCCCTGCTGTCGCTTTCATCCTGCACCTTCAATGCGATCCTGAACCGGGCATTGCTCCAAATCTGGTTGTCAATGACACCACCTGGTTTTTGGGTGGCCAAGATCAGATGGACACCGAGACTTCTTCCGATCCGGGCCGCACTGACAAGCTCTTTGATGAATTCAGGCTCTTCATTCTTCAATTCTGCGAATTCATCGCATATGAGAAAGAGATGCGGCAGGGCTGTTTCCGCTGCCCCTTGTTTATAAAGCTCCGTATAGTCATCGATATGGTTAACATTGAAAGCGCCGAACAAACGCTGCCTCTTCTTCAGTTCACTGTTTATGGATGCCAGTGCACGATTTGAGAAGTTTTTGCTGCCTTCTATGTTTGTGATCGTACCAAGCAGATGGGGCATATTCTTGAAAGGTAAAGCCATGCCTCCGCCTTTGTAATCAATCAAAAGAAATGCGACATCATGAGGGTGAAAATGGACGGCCATCGACAAAATATATGTCTGCAGCATTTCACTCTTCCCTGAACCTGTCGTTCCAGCCACAAGTCCATGGGGGCCATGGGCTTTCTCATGCAGGTTCAATACCGCCTGATCCGATTTCCCCTTGAGTCCTATCGGCACAGAAAGCGATTGCGATGTCTGGCTGCTATTCCAGTTTCCTTCCAGATTCAGATCTTCCACATCTTCAGCACCAAGCAGCTGAAGAAATGAGACCATTTCTGGGATGGAATTGTTCATTCCGACCCGATGCTGGAGGGAACCAAGGGTCCTTGCATATCTTTCGATTCCTTCACGGCTGTAATCATCGAGCCTGAAGGACTGATGGACCGCTTTTTTATTCTCAATCAATATTTCTCCTTCACGTTCATTGATATATTGGACAAGGGTGTTCAAATTCTCCGTCAGGTTTTCTTTCGTATCCGATACAAAAATGGTCGTGATGCCTAGTCCATCCTTCTTTCCTTCAAGATATTCCATGATGACATGCTCAGCGATCAGATTCCGGTCGGATACGATGAATACATAATGGGGCATGAAGATTTTCTTTTCCTTGTCTTCCGTGAAATCCCGTTCACGTATCGTTTGGTAGATAGAAGTCAATAACTGATCCCGGGCAGTCTGGTTGTAGATGAATCCCTTCGCATAAGAATACGGGAGCTGGAAATGGGGAAACCATTTCATCCATTCCCAATTCTTATATTCTGATTCCTCAAAGATATTGATGAAGCGAATATCATGATAGCTATGAAAGAATGCCAGCTGGCTCACCAGTTGCTGCAATTCTTTCATGACGATCGATCGTTTGCCGACCAGCCCGACACTGCCGGAAGAAAGTTGAATCGAGAGCGGAATATCATGCACATTCCTGTAGGCTTTCTCCAGCTCCTGCGATTCTTCAAGAAGACTGTCGATTTCCCTGTTCGACATATCTGTGCTGTTCAGACTGATTTTGTAGCTGGCAGGCAAGTCAGCCCGGCCGATACGCAGCTGAAGAAAATCATCATGCTCGATTGTACGTTCCCAGATTCGGTCGCTGATTTCGGCAACCATCCTCTTCATTTCCTCGAATGAAGGATTATGGAAGTATGTTACGTCACGCTGTTTCTGATAGTATTGATCCAGTTCTTCACGCTTGCTTTCCAGGTATCTCTTATATACACGGAACCTTCTTTCTTTCTTCAATCTTGTTTTCTTCTTATCTCTGAAGTATTGAATGGAAGATGTGAAGATGGTCGTTGTGAACATCGCCACTGAAATCAGCATGAATATCCCCCTTGGATTAACCATCGCCACAATCCCCATGATAATAAGCATGACCAGGGGAGGAAGGATGATCAGCCATAAACCTTTTTGATCATCCTCCGTGTCCTGCCCCGGAAATGTAAGATCCACCTTCTCCTTCGGCAAGTCATAAATCAGCCGCGGTGTCCTATGGAAAAAAGGATAATGAAGCTTCATTTCAGACACGGGCAGCGCCGTTTCCGTCAAGGAGGATTCATAGCCTGCCGATGCAGACAGCTTTAGGAATGTCCCTTCCTGTATACATATAGTCATTCCAGGCCATATCAAAAGGTCACCATCCTTAAGCGGACTTGGATTGACAAGCTTCTTCCCGTTCAAATAAAGCCTTGTCTCTTTTTCCGGATCCACCTTCCACTTTTTCCCGTCCCTATAGAGTGTGAATGATTGCATAGAATCAAATTCAACTGTTTCCAAAAGAATTTCGCATTCCCCTGTCGTTGCAAACCGTACTGCGGGTAAAGTTTCAATATAATACAATGATTCCGTTTCCTGCCCCGTCAATGTCAGGACGAGACGTTCATGCAAACTGTCATAGATAAAAGGTTTTCCTTCACCTAAGGAACCTATTTTCTCGCTTCCCTCATAAATATCATAACAATCCTTCAACTCATTCCATTGCAGTGACAGCATTTTCTGTTTGAGGGAAATGCGCTTAACAACGATGCTATTCGATTTATCTAAGCCAATCGTCATTTCTTTGTCCTGCCCCTTCAATAGGTATAGCTGGACAGAAAAATTCTCATAGACCCATAGTTTTCTCATTAATATTCCCCTGCTTTTCCTCTGAAATATAAAGCCCCTTCTCCCGGAATCCTTCATATCCGCATTACCCGGTTAAAGATCCCATCATTGCCCCGCTGGAGCGGACGATGCCCCTTCATCTGTAACTGGCGCTTGTCTTCCTTCTGCAGAAGTTCCTTCCTGCGGCTGGACAGAAGGTGTGGTACTTTCAGCAGCACCGCCAGGCGTTTCCGTGGTTTGTTTTTCCTCTTCTAATCTCTTTTCCTCCTCCAGCCTTTTTTCTTCTTCTTTTTCCGTTTCTATTTCTTCGGTGAATTCATCCAGTTCTGACTCGATCTCATCAAGCTTCGCTTTTCTTTCTTCATCCGAAAGTTTATCGTCCGCTTTGACTTCCTCGCTAAACTGCAGTAATGCATACATGATTAAATCCCTGTCTTCAAGATTCCTTGCGAGGCTTAGCGCTTTTTCATTTGTCCCCCTCCCAATCGAAATCCAATACATTAGAAGTTTCTCATCCGTATTCAGTGTTATGCTTTTCTTTACATTCTCCCGCTGTTCTTCATCCAAAGCCACATACGAAACATATGAATAAGCAAGCTGGTACTTGATCACATATGGCAGGTCTTCCGGATCATAATTTTCGAGTGCATCCACGACTCCGCTATAATTCGGCATAAGGAAAGCTTCCTGGCTTTCCACATATGCTTCATATTTCGGCTGCAGGAACACCAGTGAATACAATGTATAGGCCATTGCAGGAAGAAACAGGACAATGAATCCTATAAGCAAATACTTTTGCATCTTCCATTTGCGGTCAGGGATATGTACGAATGTCTTTTCGAGTTTCTCGATATCGGCAATTTTCTTCAGGATGAAATCTCGAAGTGCATTCAAGGAGTCCGCCTTCATGATATTCTCGACATCTTTACTGACCTTTAATGTTTTCGTATATTTATAGAATTCATCAAAAGAATGCTTATCATCGATAACTGTGCTGACCGTTGCTTTCAGCTCCTGCAGCAGACGCCCCTCATCTTGTTCATAGGGCGGCAGGCTGTCCTTGATGCCATAATGGAGAAAGTAAGGGACGTATCCACGGTCAAACATTATATTTTCAGGACATATAACCGGAATCAGTCTAGTCATACTGTGACTCTGGACTTTCATCACAAGTCTGTAAGCGAAGATCCACTTCGTATACGCTGTCTTCTCTTTAATTCGGCTGAATGGAAGAAATGTATCCGGAAGCTGAACACGGATTGTCACCTCATCTTCCGAAACATGTACTTCCTTATGTAAAGAGCGTTCCATTTCTTTCACAATCTCAAGCTCAAGCGGCGATCTCATCTTTATTTTGGCCCGCTGAAAGATAAAACTGGCTTGTTTGTCTTCCTTCTTTAAACTGCATTCCGCTTTCTTCTCCAAATGTGAGACTTGTTCATTAGCCATTTGCCTTATACTCCTTTTCTGCTTGCTGCTTTGCTTCCTTCTCAAACTAAAGGATCTTAATCTTGTCTCCATTCGTGATTCCACTGTCCATAAGACTTTCATATCCAGAACAGACTTTGTCTTTATTATCTATTTTCACCCAGTATCCTTCCGGCGGTGCCATCTCCATCTTCTGAATTTGCCAGCTGATCTCCACCACTTTTCGAATCGTCAGAAAATCAGAAATGCGAAGATCGAAAATTGCACCGTTATAATTACTCATATCTACTGTAATGCCTATATACATCAAATCACCTGCTTTATATTCAGCTGTTTTCACAAGCCTTGCTGCTTATTTATTTTTTATCAGGAGAAACAAAAAAAGGAAGAAGCGTTTTGCCGAAAATAGGCCACCAAAAACGCTTCTTCCATATCGTTTCAAATATTAACCACGGATTTGGCTGGCAATTTGTCGATCTGTATCTTCAAGGACTTTTCCAGTTTGGGCTAATTGAGCGGAGACGTCTTCAAGCAATTGCGCCATTTTATTAAAAGATGGCTTCAATTCTTCATATTGGCCGGCGAATGCTTCACTCGAAGCACCTTCCCATACACCATTCAAATGATTGATCATGCCGTCTAACCTCGATATTTGCTCATTCACCCTGCCGCTTTCAGAGCTGTACTCTTTTGCCATCGTAAAAAGTTCTTCCGGTGTTACACGAATTTGTCCTGCCATTTTTTCATTCCTCCTGATCTCTTTTTTTCACTGCTGTTCAAGACCGTCTATCCAGATGCGATTCTCTGGATATTCTTCCTTAAGCACAGTGTTCCCTTGCTCCTTAACAGCAAGGATGAAACAGAATCTTTGGTTGAATCTATGAATCTTGCATGCAAGATTCGGAAACTGACATGAGAAGGCTCATGTACAGAAATTCCTGGATTGGTGAATGATATCAATGGATAAGCATTGCAGTGAATAAGGTCCTCTTGTTTGTAGATTTCTCAGTCGGAATACCCGTAAAAGTTGAGGGTATGCTCCGAAGGTATCACTGTACATCCGTGACTGGACGATTCATGAAAGAGTAAATTTGTTTATATTTCATGTAGTGATGTAGTGAAACTATATATTCTATACCTATTTTCTACCATAATTATGTAAAGTAAGCCAATCAAAACAGCCATATTTCATAAAAAAAGGGATAATTATCCTATACAGCCGATATCCCTTTCTGCTAATAGTCTCATATATTAGGTATAATATCCCAAAAGATATTAAATTAAACATTTTTTGGAAATTTTTTAGGGTAGATGAATGAGATCAAATGAAAATGGCCGGATCTGTGATAAAGCCGGCCATTTTCTAGAGTTATTCATCCATGTTCAGCCAATATAACGGCGATTGCATCTTCGATCTTTTTCAATTGATCTTCTTCTTTCACATTGTTCAGAATGATGGAGAACGCATACTCCGCTCCGTTCTTTGTGTTAATATAACCGCTGAGTGAACTTACAGTCGTCAATGTTCCTGTCTTCGCAATGACATTACCTGCTGCGGCCGTACTTCCCATTCTGTTTCTTAAGGTTCCTCCAACTCTCCGATCTTTTTGTCCAGCTACCGGCAACGCTTCTCTATACTCGGCATACCATTGTTTTTGCTGTACATTCTGTAAAAGAGCGGTCAATGCATTCGGAGTCACAAGCCCCACATGCGAAATACCGGATCCATCTCTCATCAGAATGGAATCTTGATGGATACCCAGCTCGGGATATAGGGATTCAATCACCTCAAGTCCCTTCTCCCAGCTCCCTTCCCCTTTCTGGATTTTTCCGATTTCTTTGACAAGCATTTCCGAAATGGTGTTATTGGAAAGTTTCATATAGGGAATGAGGATTTCTTTAAGCGTTTCCGAATGATTGAGAGCCACTATTTTTGTACCCCTTGGTAACGTTCCAGGTTGACTTTTACCCTTGATTGTTATCCGTTGTTTATCGAGAGCTTCACGGAATAGTTGAAGCCCATAATCGCGCGGCTCCCAGACAGCAGTCCATGTTTTTGATGCGGAGCTTTCCGATGGAATTACTCCCTCGACCGAAATCATATTACTTCCATGCTCTCTTGTAACCTTGATTGTTTTTTTATCATCCGGCTTGCCAGTCACAGCCTTATTCTTTATCGTCACATAATTGGTATCAGGTGTAATCTGGATTGTTGGGGGCTTTCCATGCTTTGTTGCCTTTACTTCAACAATTACAGTCCCCGCATCATAATCTTCATCCGGTGAAATCGTCAATGCGGAAATGGCTGCCCCGTAATATTCCTGTTCATCACTCCAAGGCATATCGATCGAATACCGCTGATCATCATACCATGTGTCATCACCGATCAGCTTTCCAGTTACACGTTTGATTCCTTTGTTCTTTAACTCAGCGGCAAGCATGGATAAATCTTCTTCCATTAAAGTAGGATCTCCCTTTCCTTTAAGATAGAGATTCCCATATAATACGTTCCCTTTTTGCACACCATCCGTGTGGACTTCTGTCGAAAAACGATAGTCCTCACCGAGCACTTGCAGCGAAGAAGCTGCCGTAACCAGCTTCATACTGGAAGCCGGTTTCATTCTTGTATCTGCATTCAAGCTATATATGACTTCCCCATTCTGCATATTCCTTACACTTATGCCCGTCACAGCACCTTTCAGATCTTCATGTTCCATCACTGCCGATATTTCCGCCGCAAGCTCCTCATTCACCGCTGCCTTTATGTTTTCGTCGGTGGTTCCGGTTGTTTGGAAAATAGCCAAGAAGATCAATAACGCTGCAAGAGCCGCTGAATAGATGAATGATTTTATAATAAGCTCTCCCTTCCCTATGAAAAAAGGAGGCACAAGCCTCCTTCCTCCCCTTCATATTCAAACCGGTCTCAATGATTATGACCGGTACATGCCCAGCTTATACTTCCACTCTCGCAATCGTTAATGTTTTCCAATCTTCCTCCACAAGCAGCTTTGCAATGAAAACAATTTGTCCGACATGGTATGCATAATGGTCCGACTGTCTTTCAATTGCTTCAATGACTGTATGTTCTTCTTCCCGGATGGTGATCACTTGGAGAAGATCATCAGGAGTCAGCTTCGAAAGTTCATTCAGAAAGACATTCCATCCCGATTCCCAGCATTGCATCATATCAGGCCTTCCGGAAAAGTGCTGACAGAACTCCCCTTCTCTATTCCGGTCTGGTTTTTCTCCATCTGTCGTCAAGAAGTCTGTCCAGCGTGAAATCATATTTCCGCTCATATGCTTGACCAGAACAGCTATACTGTTCATTCCTTCATGTTCCTTCCAGAATAAGTTGCTGTCGCTCACTTGAGCAATAGCATCTTCAGCCGTTTTCTTCAAGCGGCTGACCCGCTCCCGGACGACCCTTAAATATTCTTCACCAACCATCGATTCAGCCCCTTTCCTTTTTGTGGTAAATATCTATATTTCCACCTATTTATACAAATCTCCTGCTTTTACTGCAAATTTCCATACAATCCTACTATGGTCATAAATGTATTAAAAAATGAATTTATTAAATATGTATAAATAAAATGAAGCCCCCTGTTACAGATTTTCTGTCAGAGGGCTTCATTTATCGGATTAATTTGTTTTGATATTCAATAATTTATTCTTCAGATCCTCTTCCATGCTGCTCAGCTCCGCTTGCGCCTGCTGACGTTTCAGACGGCCTTCGGATTGGATACGTATCGTTTCCTCAAGTGCCGTGATAAGGTTTTCTTGTGTTTTCTTCAATGTTTCAATGTCAACAAGTCCTCTTTCATTAGCTTTAGCCGTCTCGATCGTATTAACCTTCAGCATCTCCGAATTTTTGAGCAGCAGCTCATTGGTCGTTTTGGATACATGGTTTTGGGCATCGACCGCACTCTTTTGGCGAAGCAATGCAAGCGCGATGGCAACTTGGTTCTTCCAAAGCGGCACAGCAGTCATGATGGATGACTGGATTTTCTCCGCCAATGTTTGATTTGTATTCTGGATCAATCGTATTTGCGGTGCACTTTGAATTGTGATTTGGCGGCTTAGCTCCAAATCGTGCATCCTCTTCTCCAATCTGTCGAGAAATTGAAGCATATCATTGACTTCCTGAACATCCATTTGATCTCCGGACTTTTCCGCTTTTCTCTTAAGTTCAGGAATCGTGACTTGCTTGATTTCATCGATTTTGATTTCCGCAGCCGCTATATACACATTGAGCGCCTGGAAATATTCCTTGTTTTTGTCATACAGCTGTTCGAGCATGCCGACATCTTTCAGCAATGTATTCTTGCAGTGGGTCAGCTGTACAGCGATTCTATCTATTTGTGTACTTGTTTTTTGATATTTGGATAACGTCTCCTGCACAGAGCTCTGGACTTTCCCGAACAAACGGGATACAAGTCCTCTTTTTTCTTGCTGGAGCTCATCCGGTTTCACACTTTGCAGACGCTTCATCAGATCGGTCAGGATTTCCCCTACTTCCCCGATGTCTTTTTTCTGAACTTGATCAAGCATGGAATGCGAGAAGTTCATCAGTTTCGACTGCGCTTGTGTACCGTACAGCATCATGGCCTTGCTGTCGGATGGATCGATCTGTGCAGCCAGCTGAATGGCGCGCTCACGATTTTCAGGAGGCAATACATCAATCAGCTTTTTAGGTTTCGCTTGTTCTTCAGCCGATACAGGCTGAAGCTGTAATTCTTCGGTTTCCAATTCGCCGAAAGGATTGGATAAGAGATCGTCCAATGATTCAGTGTTCTTTTTTTCTGTCATAAAGGCTCCTCCTTACAACTTCTTCTGTCCATTGTCTTTATTTTTATTGATTGACTGTTTCGCGACGTCAATCTCGAAGTTCAATGTATTTATATCATCAGCGAGTAACTGATATAGATCCTTTTCGATTGCCTCTGCCATCGAGGCGATGGTAACCCTTGTTTCACCAAGACTTGTCCGGATTTCAGAGGTTTTAACCGGCTGTTTCGTCAGGAATGCATACTTTTCCGTCAGCTCCACCATTGAATCGAGATGTGCATAATAGAATTGTTCCACCTCATAGAAACGTTTTGGTTCCTGTTCGACTATGGATTGTATACGTTTGGCTACTTTAAGGACATCATAATTCTGTTTGATCGTGAACACATTGCCGACGGAGAACATGACTTTCTGTAATCGCTTGATCTTCTGCTTTCCTTCCGCTAAATGGTCCATAATATACTTATACTCACTTCGCGTCAATCCTGTACTGCGGATCGCCTTATTGTCGAAAGTCCATTTCAACCCAAAGAACGTGATGAGCGCTGCAGCAACGCCGGATAAGATACTGACCCCGAAAGGTACACCATACGCCAGCCAAGTAATTAACCAAGTCAAAAGGAATGCGGTGGTCCCGACTCCCAGGCGAAACAGAAATAACGCAGCAGATATAACTGGTTTCATTTTTCATCGACTCCCATATATATTCCATACTTAACTTTACGAATGAGCACTCAGGAAGTTTCAATTTCCTGATAAAGAAATGTCTCTCTATTACTTATTATATCATCTCCTGCTGTCTTTACCTATACGCCGGCAGTCTTACAATAGGATATGACAGATTGCACCGATTAAACCCGATGCTTGGATGCATGTTCCTGCTAATTCTCTTAAGGAAACAAAAAAGGACATACCGTGGCGGCATGCCCTTCACATCTTCGGTTTAAAAACCGTATCTTATGTTATTCTTTTATCATTGTCTGCCTGCAGGGCTGCTAGCCGCTTTTGCCCCTATTCCTTCAACCATCTGACGAATAGCATCGGGCACGTAATTCTTCAGCACTCCATTCACCATAGTACCCATGAATCCGCCGCCAGTCATATCGAGATAACCGATCAATTTGACGCTCTCCCCGTCCATCGTTTCAACCGAGAACTTCCCTTCTCCCTTCACATTTTCTTCCTTGCTTTCAAGGATGAAGGAAATGCTGTCTGGAGCAGTACGGACGATATCATCCACCTTGAGCTTGATTTTCTTCTTAACGATTCCGAAGTCTCCAAGGAATTCCCAATACGCTTCTTTCTCATTCAGTACTTCATGTGAAGTATATCCCGGCATCATAGGGGCAAATTTGTCTAAATCGCTGATGATACTCCAGACATCTTCGAGTGATCCTTTGACAATGATCTCGTGCTCACTGCTTGGCATATGATCCCTTCCTCCTGGAAAATGTATTCTTTTCTATATATTCGCCCCTAGGATGGGTATTCCTTCCTGATTTTTAAAATGAAAAATTATCGGGGTCCTTGCCGAATCTTTCATTCCGGTTCATGGCATCAATCCGCTTCATGTCTTCTTCGGTTAAATGAAAGTCAAAAATGTCTGCGTTCTCCCTGATTCTTTCAGGTCTCACCGATTTAGGAATCGTTACGATACCGTGTTGTACATCCCAGCGCAGGATAATCTGTGCTGTGCTCTTTCCATATCGATCCGCAATCTCTTTCAGTACAGGATGATCCAATATTTTCCCGCGTCCCAGCGGTGACCATGCTTCCACGATAATCTTATGCTTGGCGCAAAAGTCACGCAATTCCTTTTGATTCAAGTAAGGATGCAATTCAATTTGATTGACCATCGGGGCCACTTCACATTGGCTGATGATTTCCTCCAAATGATGCGTCTGGAAATTACAGACTCCTATCGCTCTTACTTTCCCATCCTTGTACAGCTTCTCCATCGCTTTCCAAGTATCCACAAACTTGCCTTGAACCGCCCAATGAATCAAATATAAGTCTATGTAGTCGAGACCAAGTTTGTCCAGGCTCTTATCGAACGCTTCCAGTGTCTGTTCATACCCTTGATCGTCATTCCATACTTTTGTCGTCACAAATAATTGTTCGCGAGAGACTATACTTTCCCTAACCGCCTTCCCTACACCCTTTTCATTCCCATAAATAGCAGCGGTATCTATGGATCTATAGCCAGTCTGAATGGCGGCTGAAATACTTTCCATCACCTCTTGGCCGTCTTCCGCTTTATAGACGCCAAGGCCAAAACCCGGCATTTCCACCCCGTTATGCAGCTTAAATGTTCCTTGTAAATTGTCGATCATGATAATTCCTCCTTATCCCTATTGTCTGATTTGCTGAAGTCTTCCACGATTGCATGCATTACTTCCGGCAGCAACTCGCTGATGTCGGAAGCAAGCATTCCTCCATCCGCATGTCCCGCTACGTAACGATCGGCACAGGCACCATGGAAATATACCGCATTTGCGACAGCCTCTTTCGTATTTTCATAGAAAGAGAGAAACGCAAGCAAGATTCCTGTTAACGTATCTCCGGTTCCCCCCTTGGAAAGGGCTTGATTGCCTGTCCTGTTCACAATCACTTCACCGTCAGGGAATGCTATGACCGTGTTCCTTCCTTTCAAAACGACGATTACATGATGCTCTGCTGCATAGTCCTGTGCGAATCTTAAACGATTGTTCTGAATCGCTGCCGCGTCGACCCCTGTCATTCTGCTGAATTCTCCCGGATGTGGAGTGAGAATGATCGGTGCTTTCCGTTCAGGATAATTTCGGGCCTTTAAGGCGCCTGCATCGATAATTATCGGAAAGTCCTCTTCGAACAGAAGATGGAGGGCCTCCTCCACAGAATCTTCATCCAGAAGTCCCGGGCCGATTGCAGCGGCAGAAAAAGCACCTAAGGATTCTCCTGAACGGACCGCTTCCAGACCCTCTAACATATATGTACATTCCGGTACACGGCCTGCTATGATTCCTGCTGCATGACGGGTAGTGCCTATAGTCAACTTCCCGATTCCCGCCCTCATGGCTCCAAGTGCTGCGAGCATCGCACTGCCAGGCATTTCATCACTTCCCGCAAGAAGAAGTCCATTGCCGAATGTCCCTTTATGCGAACCGGGGGAACGTTGATGGAAAGTGCTCTGAACATCTTCCTTTGTCCATACCTTCCAGCAAGAAGCTTGCGGAAGCCCAATATCGAGCAAGTGTTTTTTTCCATAAAAATCAATGCTTGGCTCAAGGAAGGCGGACGGCTTGAAACCATGCAATACATATGTTTCATTGGCACGAAAAGCTGTTTCCACAGCTCCCGCATCGCTTTCCACGCCTGTAGGCAGATCAATCGCTATCCTTCTTGCTTCTTGCGCATTTGCCCATAACAGCAAGGATGTGACCTCTTCAGGGAGAGGGAGTCTTGTGCCTGCCCCAAAGAGTGCATCGATAATTACATCATAATGGCCATTACGGGAAGATTCGCTATAGCCGCAATTCTTGAAGTAAGCCAAATGTTTAGACGCCGTATCCGCTGTTGATGCACCGAATGGGAAAACAATTTCCGCATCGTATCCATTGTTGAGCAAATAACGCGCCAGAACAATGCCGTCTCCTCCATTATTGCCTCTTCCGGCCAAGATGAGTATCCGCTTCCCTTCCAGTCCTTGGGCAAGAGCTTCATATAAGGCACGCCCCGCCGTTTCCATCAGAACCATTGCATCGAGTCCGTCCCTTACAGCCTTGGCATCTATTGCCGCTATCTCTTTGCCTTTGTAAATATACATTCTGATCACCTCATAGTCGGATGTACAGCTGATAACAAGTACATCTAGCAATTTGATTGAATCTGATCATTCCATTAAAACGCTTCTCTTTCATTATACACAATCCATTATTTATGCCGCACGGACAAACTAACGGTTCATATACCTTCCATAAGAATATGCGGATTCCTTTTCACCCAGCAGTTCCCCTCTCAAAAGATCGGCTGCCAAGCTGACGGCAATCAGTTCCATGACCGCCCCGATGAATTGCGTCCAAGATCCGAAGAAGAACAAAAGCCGCGCTTCTTCTTCTTTTTCTTGCTGAAAAAAAAGACCTCCAAGCGCCTCCACACCCGCTCCATAGGAAATCACCACATTACCCGCAACTTCAAGCGATTGTGAGGGAGCAGGCTCTTCTCCTGCCGCCCCGGCGGCTTCAAGACCCGCTCCGATGGACTGGATACTGCTCCCTATGATGACTTCTTGGACACCTTCTTCCTCTTCAGTATCTATTTCCCTTTGTGTTCCTGCAGCGATGCTCGCATTGCCTGCTGCCTGCATATAACAGCCGATTGTACTGAGCATCTTGGCGTCGCTGGGATCAGCGTGGAATGTTTTCAAACGAGCTGTTCCCTGTATGAGATTTCCTGCCGACTCCGCTGATTTCCCAAGCACGACTAACTCCTCAGCCCTATCATTATCCTCATCAAACAGTAAAATCGTCTCTCCGATTGCTGCGATCAAGGTTGCTCCGGTAAGGATCCAGGCTCCCGCAGTCAATATTTCTTCTCCTTGCAGTTCAAGCAATTTCACCGAAATATCATTCATTCTCCGCCACCGCCCCTAACATACCATCTTCCTATCATATTCTCATTCACCTGACAGCTCTACAGTGCAAACGTCCATTTCTATCTTCCGGCACGAACCAAGAAATTCGGATGCAAAGCTGCTTAAGGAAATTCAAGAAGCAGCAGATGATTCAGCTGGCTTAAAGACAAATAAAGGGCTGTCCGGTATTATCGGTTATTACCGAATTTCCGGACAGCCCTTTCAAGTGTTCAATTAATCAATTCATTTAATTGACAGCCTTTAATGTTGTTTCCACAATATGCTTTGATGTTAATCCATACTTCTCGAGAAGCTCATCCGGGGTTCCGCTTTCCCCAAATGTATCCTGTACACCAAGCATTATGATCCTGCATAAATTGTACGGGGATAGAGCTTCACTGACCGCGCTTCCTAATCCGCCAATCACACTATGCTCTTCACATGTGATGATGATATCATGTTCTTCCGCTAAACGGATCAGCAGCCCGCTGTCCATCGGTTTGATTGTATGGATATTGACGACAGTTGGTTCAATTCCTTGTTTCATCAGTTCTTCTTTTGCTTTCAAAGCTTCTTGAACCATTAAGCCCGTCGCCACTATCGCCACTTTACGTCCTTCATGCAGGACTACACCCTTGCCCAGTTCAAAACGATATTCCTCATCGAATACCTTTTCTACCGGACATCTTCCTAACCTTACATAACAAGGTCCGTCGATTTCGGAGATTGCCTTAATGGCTGCTTTTGTTTCAGACGCATCACATGGCTGCAGGACTGTCATGCCTGGAATCGTGCGCATCAAAGCGATGTCTTCTATTGATTGATGACTGGCACCATCTTCTCCGACACTAATTCCGGCATGGGTTGCACAGACTTTTACATTTAAATGCGGGTAACCGATACTATTGCGGATCTGCTCGAATGCTCTGCCTGCGGCGAACATCGCAAAACTGCTTGCATACACAATTTTATCGCTTGCAGCCAGCCCGGCAGCTACTCCCATCATATTTCCTTCCGCAATACCGAGGTTGAAATGCCTTTCGGGGCATGCATTTTTGGCATCGATTGTTTTCGTTGATTTTGTTAAGTCCGCATCCAAAACAACGACACGTTCGTTTTGGACAATCAATTCCGCAAGTGCCTGACCGTAAGCTTCTCTAGTCGCTGCTTTACTCATGATGATCACCTAATTCCTTTAATGCCTGTGCAAGCTGTTCTTCATTTGGAGCAACTCCATGCCAAGCATAGTTATTTTCCATGTATGAAACGCCCTTTCCTTTAATCGTATGGGCAATAATGGCTGTTGGCTTATCTTCACATTCTCTAGCCTGTTTGAAAGCCGACGCGATTTCATCAAAGTCATGTCCATTGATTTCGATGACATTCCAATTGAATGCTTCAAACTTCTTATCAATCGGAGTGGGATTCATTACATCCTTAATATTCCCATCTATTTGTAATTGGTTGAAATCGATAATTGCACATAAATTATTCAGCTTGTAATGAGCAGCAGACATCGCAGCTTCCCACACTTGACCTTCTTCACACTCGCCGTCGCCCAATAAAGCATAGACTCTATCACTCTTGTTATCCAGCTTATTGGCAAGTGCCATTCCAACCGCCGCTGAAATACCTTGACCCAGTGAACCCGTTGACATATCTACACCAGCAACATAGTTCATATTCGGGTGTCCTTGCAGTTTAGAATTGATTTTCCTGAATGTATGCAGGGCGTCTTTGCTTATGATCCCCTTCTCAGCCAAGACAGCATACATTAATGGGGATGCATGTCCTTTCGAAAGGACAAAACGGTCGCGTTCAATCGTCCCTGCATTTGTACAGTCGATATTCATTTCATTGAAATAAAGATATGTAATGATATCAGCCGCCGACAATGAACCTCCCGGATGCCCGGAATTCGCTTCACTTACCATTTGAACTATGCTTTTCCGAATTTCCGTTGCATGATATTGAAGATCTATCATGAATTCCACTTCCTATCGCTTAATCTTCTTATACCAAGATTCCTTCTTTGAATAATGTGCACACAAAGAGTAGATTTAATATTTTAATATAATATTAAGATATATAATCTAATTATATGTATACACTTTTTCTAATTAATAATAATAAATAAGTTATACAAAACTATACCAAAAAAGTATCACACAGGTAAATGGCTGTCAACGAGAAAATAGACAGCAGAAAAAATGTGTCTTTTTCACAGATTCATCCGTCACTCCATCATGCTTTCTGACATTTTCACCGACCCAAATGCATATAGGTTTATATGACTATCTGAAAAAGGGGTGCGCTATGTTAACCGGATTAAAAGAATTTCTGATGAAAAAGAAAATTGAATCGACACTAAAGCAATACAATATCAAGCTGGTGCATACCTCTCCTGGACGTATCAGATTAAGGATTAACGACTGGGAAAACAAAAAAGCCAAGCTAAAGCACCTGATCCATGATATAGATTCGGATCATGATATCCATTCTGTCCACTTCACGCCGGAAACCGGTTCTCTCCTGATCCTCTATAATCACTCAAAAGCAGTAGAGGAACAGACTCAAGAAAGATGGCTTGAGGCATTAAAAAAATATTCATAGGGAACGAGGAACTTGAAATATGCTTAACACGCTGCTCGGCATAGGAGCTTCTTTTCTGGCCCCGAAAATCATGTCAAAAGTGCAAGATCAAAAAGTGAATGTCGTTCATGCCGTACCTGGCCGGGTAAGATTACAATGCAATAAATGGAAGAACGAACAGACAGCAAAGAATCTTTGCAGCGTTTTCCAAAGAATTCCGCTCATCAGGCATGCGGAAGCATCACCAGTCACGGGAAGCCTTTTGCTTGAGTTCACCACAATGTCGCTGACACAGGACCAATTCGATGCAATCGTGAAGAAAGCGGTTGAAACCTCTGTCGCTACATACCCGGAAATGCAGGCCGAATTGATGGGTGTTTTAAAGAGCATCGTTCAAACAGTCGATACGACTCTAAAAAAACAATCGGGCGGCAAACTCGATGTCGATTCCCTGCTTTCCGTTTCCTTGATTATCGGCGGCGTGCTCAAGATGCCTGCCACACCAGCTTTTTCAAGCAGTCTGTTCTACTGGGCTTATACAATCATCACAAATAAAGGTACAAACGAAAGGAGAGATCGATGAGTACTGCCGGACATCTCCTCCACTCCATCCCAGGTCGGAGCCGCATCAAGCTCCCTCCTTCGTCGCCAAGCGATGCCAATGTAATAGAAGCGTTATATCGGTCTGTACCCGGAGTCTTTTCAGCCGTCTACTCGGAATGGTCGCAAACCGTATTGATTCACCATCATTATCAATTCCTGCCGGAAGCGATCCTTCCACGTTTCCGTACTGATTCAAAAAAAAGTGTGCCGCCTCCCACGGCCAGAAAACAGATTCGTGAATTCGGGCTCGTTTTGGGAGTCTTTTTATTGGAGAAATTGTTACAGGCCCCGGTGATCCCGATCAGCCGCCTCGCTTTCCTGACACCTGCTGTCGTCGCCACACTGTTTGCATCAAGAAATATCATCAAAAACGGCCTGGCATCCCTGTTCAAACCGAGTCCGGATACTTTGACGACCGCAGCGCTTGCCGCTTCGCTCATTAAAGGCAATCCACAGTCGGCTCTTATGATTTATATGATGTCAACTGCCAGTGAATTGCTCACCGAATTCACGATGAACCGAACAAGAGGTTTCATTAAAGAGATGATGACACTCGATACACCTTATGCATGGCTCATTACGGAAAGCGGGCAGGAAGTGAGAGTGGCCGCAGGCCAGATAAAAACCGGGGATCACATCGTTATATTCCAAGGAGAAAAAGTACCTTTTGACGGAACGGTCGTTTCCCAATTCGGACAGCTTGATCAATCCATGATCACCGGTGAATATATGCCTGTCCATGTCTCCAAAGATACTTATGTATATGCCGGAAGCATCATGACGGAAGGCAAAATCGGCATGAGAGTCGATAAAATCGGGGAAGAAATGGCTGTAAAAAGGATGATTAAGCTGATTGAGGACGCTCAGGAAAAAAAAGCGCCCGTCCAAATGCTTACTGACAAATTCACAAAGAAAACAGTCCCTCTTTCCTTCTTGATGGCTGCCGGCATTTTCCTTGTAACCAAAGACTGGAATCGTGTATTGAATATGCTTGTCATCGATTATGTTTGCGGTATCAAACTTTCCACCGCTACAGCCATTTCTGCAGCCATCGGCAAGTCCGCCAAAAAGGGAGTCCTGCTGAAAGGGGGGCAAACGTTGGAGACATTGGCTAAGGTGGATACGATTGTCATGGACAAAACAGGAACAATCACTGAAGGGAAGCCGATAGTTTCGGAAGTCATCTGCCTGAACGGTTATTCTGTTGAGGAAGTGCTGGCTTATGCCGCTTCAGCCGAGGAACATTCCTCCCACCCGCTCGCCGAAGCCATTTTATCAGAAGCTGCCTGCAGAAATATCGTCATTCCGGAACATGAAGATGAATCTGTTGAGAACTTTGTCGGGAAAGGAATCGCCGCCAAAGTGCATGATGAACAAGTGATCGTCGGCAGCCTCGGTTTTATGCAGGACAATGGCGTTTGCGTCGATTCCCTTGAAAGCAACGGCATTTATGTCGCCAAAGAACGCATCTTGCTTGGGATCATTCATATTGAAGACAAAATCAGAATAGGAATGAACAGATCCATCAATCAATTAAGGCGTACAGGAGTGGACGAAGTAATCATGTTGACAGGCGATTACGAGTCATCCGCCAGACAGATCGCCGAAAAAATTACTATTGATGATTATATAGCCGAAGCGATGCCTCAAGAGAAAGCCAATTTTGTTCTTCAGCTGAAGCAGGAAAAGAGCCGTACAATCATGATGGTCGGGGACGGTATCAATGACGCCCCTGCACTTGCATATGCGGATATCGGCGTAACCATGGGTGCCAAAAAGACGGATATCGCCATGGAAACGGCAGATATCGTCATTCATTCAGATAATCCTCTTTTACTCGCCGATGCGGTTACATTATCACAAAAGACAGTCCGGATAATCAGACAGAATATTGCTGCAACCATACTAATCAATACCGGCGCCATCATTCTCGGCACCTTCGGCATCATCCCGCCGATTGTAGGTGCGGCTGTCCATAATGCCGCAACCATCGGCGTTGTTCTGAACAGCGCGAAAATATTAATATCGGAGGGCAGTACACATGAACCGCACATACAGAATCGTCCACTCCATCCCAGGAAGAATGAGATTGGTCATCCCTTCCATAGCGCAAATATCCGACCAGCAATCCGTTATTGAAAGATTATTCCTTTCCATTAAAGGCATCACCAAAGTAAGGATCGAATCTATCATTCAATCGATGGTCATAGAATATGATCCTCAAAAAATGAATCCGTCCCTTCTGCTCCAGTATGTCAGTTTGTTTTGTCCGCGGGTTCAGGAAAGCACAATCCCATTATTCTCCCCTAAGGGCGATCTGAAGAAAGATTTGTTCCGGTCCATCGTGACAGGCGCCTTATTGCTGATTGCTTTCTTACGAAAAACGGTTAAACAAAGACCTGATGCTTTCGATTACTTAGTTGTTATTTCGACTTCTTATACTGTGCTTTCGCACGGCGAAAACAAGCTTAGACATCCCGATGTCATAACCGGCCTGATTTCTATGCTTTCATTAGGTTCCCATAACATATTGCAAGTGGCGATGGTGACATGGGCTGTTAATATGATTGAAGTCTTCAATGATTTAAGAAGGACATCTCAACGCGAACCGCATCATCATTTATTGAAATAAAATACCACTATTATGGAGGAATAATAAATGGCATTAAACAAAGATTTTCTTATGGGTTTCTTATCGGGTACAGTCGTCGGAGCAGTCGGATATCGTGTCTACGAACAGAACAACGGACAATTGAAGAATCTGATTCAGCAAGCACCTCAATTCGGTCTTGGTCAGGAGAGCACTGCTCCATCTGTCGAAGATTTGGTATTACAGAAAGAACGGCTTGAGGACCTGATTGCGGAGAAGAAATCCGGAATGTCCCACTAATTTCAATAAAAAGAAGATTTCAGTGAACCGAAATCTTCTTTTTTATATAGTTGCTTCCTATTAGTTTACCCTTCTCCGCATCCATTGCTCAAGAAGAGGAATCAATGACAAACAAATACAAAACCATGCGACAGAGGCGCTGACGGCAGCCAGCACATCCGATGGAAAATGCTCACCCAAAGCCACACGGCTGAGAGCTATCAGAAACAACAAAATGAAAAGCAATGCAGCGGAAAGCAATCCTGCCTTTCTTGTGAACAGCAGGAAAGCAATATAGATCAAAAGCAAAATCATCAATGTGATCCGCATGACATGGCCGCTCGGAAAACTGTAAGAAATGAGTTCGAATTGCTGTCCGAATACTTCGATATATTCCATTTCATCCTCCGGCCTCTCCCGACGGAAAATTACCTTCAATACATAATTCACGATGACTCCGCTCCCTGTCACCAACAAAACAAATATGCTGTTAACCCAGTTTTTCCTCCAAGCAAGATAGCCGGCAAGCAGCAATGTCAACAACATAATCATTTCGGCGGAACCAAGGATGGTGACAGCCTCCATCCATCCCAACATTTGCGGTGACATATTCTCATCCAGCCAGCCGATTACTGATGAATCCATCGCCAGCGGATCCGGGCGGCTTGTCAAATATGCCAACAAGAGCGTCACCAAAACGGAGACTGCAAAAACGGTCCCTATTTTTTTCTTTCCCATTTATATACCTCTTTGTTCTATTAGAATGAAGCTTGTTAATAATTATATTAAAAATTTCCATCAGAAGACAGCAAAACATATTTTCACAAAATCTTCATCGTACAGCTGCGGGACACAGCATAATTAGAATTCATTTACATTTCAGTTAAGTAAACACTTCATAATTTAGAAACATTTTTAAAATTATCCTAATATATAATACTGCTTAGGTATAATGCAAATAATCTTTTTATTCAAGATGGATTTGGGCGCAATTTTGTTAGTTTAATATAACATCATTTGTTACCAACCGATGTTCTCTACAGCAGAACTCTCGTTTACTATGTAAATAGGAGGTTGATCTAGTGCAACTAGAGGAAAGACCCACACAGTTATTAAATCAGCTTGTTTCATTAAAGAAGGCTTCCATGCCGCAGCTGATGGAGCATACCAATCTTACCAAACGCCAGATTGTCTATGACTTGGATAAAGTCAACTACTGGCTGGTGAATAGGAATCTTCCATCGATTAAATACAAAAGGATGCAAGTAATTGAGCTGCCAAACGAGGTGACCGAGTACATCAGCACCTGCAAAAGGGAAAACAAAACCAGGAATTTCATTTTTTCGGAGGAAGAAAGGGAGATAGCCATCTATCTGTTCCTCTTCATTCGGAATGAAGTGATATCCACAGCCCACTTGACTTCCCTCTTGAAAGTGAGCAAGAACACGGTCATATCCGACGTAAAAAAGACAAATGAGCTTATTCGTCCTTATTTGGTACAGATTGCGTATACCCGCCAGAACGGCTATCACTTGAAAGGTACTGAACTGGATAAACGGGTGCTCCTGATGAATTTATTGATGAAGACTACGAAAAGGCCGTCAGGTATAAGCATGATCCGCTACTGTCTGGATCATGCAGGCGTTATCCTTGAAGAATATGATATCCGACAGCTGTTGAATCATATCGGTGAGAAGTATGATTTGCGTTTCGTCGAAGAAAGGCAACAAGATTTTATTTACTTCCTATATTTCTATCATCTTCGCAGAAAGCAGGGAAAGCTTGTATGTTTACATAAACCTGAATTGACTGCACTGCTGAAGGATGAAATGAAACCGGTTGCTGAAGAATTACTTGCCCTGCTCGGTCTCGACCAAGCTGATTCCGAAACAGCATTCCTTGTCATACAGTTTCTTGGATTATCACTTGGAAATACCGATGAGAACTGTTTTTCAGCCGATCTGCTCTTTAAGATCTGCGAACGGCTTGTGAATGAGTTCGAGATAAGGACATGTATCCCCATCAAAGAGAAATACAAGGTTGCTTCCACGCTATATCAGCATCTGAAGCCCGCTTATTTCCGGATGAAATATCGTGTCCCCATCGCAAATCCAATGCTTGCACAGATTGAACAAGAACATAAGGATTTATATGAAATCGTCAAGGATTTATTGGAGCCTGTCGCCATGCTCCTGAACATTACCATTCCTCCTGAAGAAATCGGATTCATCACCATCCATTTCGGGGCAATGGTAGAGGAGCCAAAACAAGCGCCTTCGCTTAAGAAAAAGGCCATAATTGTGTGTCCCGGCGGAGTCAGCTCATCATTGATGGTCAAACATCAATTACAGCTGCTGTTCCCGGAAATTCCAACCGAGAGCGTCATGTCCCTCAATGATTTCAGACTTGCTTCCTTGGAAGGTTTTGATCTTGTGTTTTCGACGGTTCCTGTCGAAACAAAGCTTCCTTCTTTCATCGTGCGGCCCATTATGTCGCCCCTTGAAAAAAGCAGTCTCGTCAGCAAAGTGCATGAACAGCTATTCGGTATCAGGCATGACAGCATCCCAACCAATCAGTTCTTGAAATTGATTGAAGAATATGCCGACATCTTCGATAGAGAAGGATTAGAGGATGCCCTGCTTGCCTTCAACCTTCAAAAGAAAAAAGAGGTACACAGGAGGGACAAACCGATGTTGAATGAATTACTGACAAAAGAAACGATTCAATTTGTGGACCGGCTGACCGAATGGGAGGAAGCGATCAAGCTGGCTGCTGAACCGCTGCTCTCCAAAGGAGCAATCAAAGAGTCCTATGTGGAGGCCATGATTGACACCGTCAAAACACTGGGTCCATATATCATCATCGGTCCGGAAATCGCCATCCCGCATGCGCGCCCTGAATGCGGCGTGAATGAAATCGGAATGAGTTTCCTGAAGCTTGAGGAACCGGTATACTTCCTCGAAGATGAAAAGAACCCGGTATCTTTCATCTTCTGCATCGCTGCAGTGGATAACAAAACACATTTGAAAGCGCTGTCTCAATTGACGAAAATATTGAGCAACAAGGAAAGTGTGCAGCGTTTGAGAGAATTGCATTCAGTTGAAGAAATGCTGGAACTTATCAATCAACATTCGGAAGTATATGCATAAAGAGGAGGATTTTTTGATGAAAATTAGAGCTATTTGCGGTTCAGGTCTAGGAAGCAGCTTCATGCTTGAAATGAATGTACAACAAATTTTACGTGAGATGGGTGTCGAAGGAATCGAAGTGGATCACTCCGATCTTTCTTCCGCAACTCCTGCCGATGCAGATTTATTCATCCTGTCCAAGGATATCGCGGAAGGTGCCGCTTCCTTGGGTAATCTGATCGTCATTGACAGCATCATTGATACAGACGGCATCAGAACAAAGCTTGAAGAAGCATTACGTGAAAAAGGTGTACTATAAAACTGATTTAGGAGTTGAATCATCTTGGGTACAGCAATATTGGACTTTATCGTAGACGTATTAAGTGAACCATCTATTCTGGTGGCATTAATCGCACTGACTGGTTTGATTATGTTGAAAAAACCTGCCAGCGAAGTCATTAAAGGAACAGTTAAAACTGCCCTTGGTTTCCTGGTATTATCTGGTGGTTCCACAATCCTGCAAAGCGGGTTGAATCCTTTCGGAACAATGTTCCAGGAAGCTTTCAATGTACAAGGTGTCGTTCCGAACAACGAAGCCATCGTTTCTGAAGCAATCACTCAGTTCGGTTCCGCCACTGCATTGATCATGGCTTTCGGTATGGTTGCCAATATCTTGATCGCTCGTTTCACAAAATTGAAATACATCTTCCTTACAGGTCACCATACACTTTATATGGCATGTATGATTGCCGTAATCCTGCATGTTTCCGGTTTGAGAGGCGCTACATTGGTTGTTGTCGGATCTGTGACTTTAGGATTGATCATGGCGATCTTCCCTGCTATCGTACAGCCATTCATGAAGAAGATCACTGGAAATGACAGTATCGGTCTTGGTCATTTCTCATCCATCGGTTATGCGCTGTCCGGTGCGATTGGTAAAGTTGTAGGGAAAGGATCCCGTTCTACTGAAGAGTTGAACATTCCAAAAGGTCTTGGTTTCCTTCGCGATAGTTCTATCGCAATCGCTCTTACAATGACTGTGCTTTACTTGATTGTCGCAGCATTCTGCGGTCCTGCATATATCGAAACTGAACTAAGCGGCGGCAAAAACTTTATTGTGTACGCTGTAATCCAAGCGTTCACATTCGCAGCTGGCGTATTCATTATCCTTGCCGGTGTCCGTTTGATTCTTGCTGAGATCCTGCCTGCGTTCAAAGGGATTTCCAACAAGCTTGTACCAAACTCAAGACCTGCTCTTGACTGCCCTATTGTGTATCCTTACGCTCCAAACGCAGTATTGCTCGGCTTCTTCTGCAGCTTCCTCGGCGGTATCGTAGGGATGGCTGTACTTGGATGGGCTGGCGCGATCATCATCCTTCCTGGTGTTGTACCTCACTTCTTCTGTGGTGCGACTGCGGGTGTATTCGGAAATGCGACTGGCGGTGTGCGCGGCTGTACAATCGGCGCATTCTTGAATGGTCTATTGATCACATTCCTGCCCGTGTTCTTGATGCCTGTACTAGGAGACTTAGGATTTGCCAACACGACATTCTCTGATGCCGACTTCGGTGTAACAGGTATACTTATGGGCTATATGTCTAAATGGGCTGGCGCAGCCGGTGTCATCTCCCTTGTCGCTGTTGTATTTGTGGCAGTAATCGCTTGGAGTTTCATCAAGAAACCAAAAGCAGAAACAAGTGAAGCGAAATCTCACTAAACAGAATACTTGTTCACTAATGAACAATAAAAATCTCGGGAAGCCGTATGCTTCAGGAAGCTTGCTTCCGAAGCATACGGCTTTTCTATCATTCATGTCTTTAAGGAGGACTAAATATGGCTTTAGACTTGGCAAGACTGGAACAATTCAGGGATGAAATCAGATTATTGACATTAAAGACTCTGGAGCACCGCGGATTTGGGCATTACGGCGGCAGTCTCTCTGTGGTGGAGACACTTGCAGTACTTTACGGCGAAGTGATGAACGTCGATCCCGACAATACACAATGCCCTGAAAGGGATTATTTCATCCTTTCAAAAGGACATGCCGGACCCGCACTCTATTCAGCGTTGACACTGAAAGGTTTCTTCCCTGAAAACACATTGTTCACGCTTAATGGAAACGGTACGAAACTGCCTTCCCACCCCGATCGTCTATTGACACCCGGAATCGACATGACAACAGGCTCTCTCGGACAAGGTGTATCCGTTGCAGCTGGTGTCGCACTTTCCCATAAGCTTGACGGCAAAGGAAATTACACCTATACCATCGTAGGTGATGGCGAGCTGAATGAAGGCCAATGCTGGGAAGCATTCATGTTTGCTGCACACCATAAACTGAATCGTCTTATTGTATTCATCGATGACAACAAAAAACAGCTTGATGGTCCGACAACAGATATCTGCAATCCTTTCAACTTTGAAGATAAGTTCCAATCATTCGGTTTCTTTACCCAAAGAATCGACGGCAGCTCCTTGCAGGATATCTATGAAGCGATCAACCTTGCAAAGAAACAGCAAGATCGACCTGCGGCGATCATCCTTGATACTACAAAAGGACAGGGTATTCCTTACATCGAACATATGAAAGCGAATCATCATATCCGTCCGAACGAGCAAGATCACTCAGCCATCCTCCAGGCTATCAATGAACTGGAATCAAAAGTCAACAGGGAGGCAAAATAAGCCATGATACAAACAGCCAATACCGAGTATAAAAACGATCCAATCGAAATGCGACAAGTCTATACAGATCATATTCTGGAATTCGCCAAGTCCAATCCTGACTTCATTGCCTTAGAAGCCGATCTGATGGGCAGTATCGGAACAAATAAAATACAGGACAAGATTCCGAATCAACTGATCAATTGCGGGATTATGGAAGCACATATGATTGGAGCCGCCGCCGGACTATCATTGACCGGCAAAATTCCGTTCGTTCACACTTTTGCACAGTTCGCAACACGCCGTGCTTATGATCAAATCTTCCTTTCAGGAGGTTATTCCGGATTGAACATCAAAATCCTTGGTTCAGATGCCGGAGTGACTGCAGAACATAATGGAGGCACGCATATGCCGTTCGAGGACATAGCTCTCATGCGGCTCATCCCTCATGCTACCGTCTACGAAGCGACCGACGCGACGATGCTTGCTTCCCTCCTGAAGAATGTGGTCAATGAATATGGTATACACTATATTCGCACTACGAGAAAAGCTGCAGTGAAGATCTATGAAGAAGGGGAAGTATTCGAGAAAGGCAAAGGAAAAGTACTCCGCGAAGGAGATGATGTCACCATCATCGCTTCCGGCATCATGGTCCATGAGGCATTGAAAGCTGCAGACAAACTTGCTTCAGAAGGCATTGGCGCGACTGTGATTGATATGTTCTCCATCAAACCAATCGATGAAGAAATCATTATTAAGTATGCGAAAAAGACCGGAAAAATTATTACAGCTGAAAATCATAATATCATTGGCGGTCTCGGCAGTGCCGTGGCGGAAGTACTCAGCGAAAAATGTCCCGCTCCCCTGCGCAGAATTGGAGTGAAGGAACAATTCGGACAAGTAGGACAAGCAGAATACTTAAAGATTATATACGGCCTGACAAGCAACGACATCGTCAATGCGGCAAAGTCATTCTGAATATGAACGAAAAAACCGGCTCCTTTCAGTGCCGGTTTTTTCATTCATTATTGAGATACAGCCAGTAGTTCCTGATAAATTTCCTCATCCTTCAAGGAATCATTGTCACGGTTCACAATACTGAGATTGCCTTTATTGTATGTTTGCCGCATCTGATCAATATAGCGCTTCAATAGGATAAGGTCATTCTCGAGTGGTTCGAAGGCAGAAGTTTGTCTGAAATCAAATTCATGTAAGTCATTCATAGTATGATTGCGATAAAGCTTTGCATCGTTTACAGCTTCCAGAAATTGATTATCATGCAGTTTAGGCAGATGGATGATATCACTTACGGAATCAATCAATAAGTTCGTTTCATTCGTAAGCGCAATTGTCACCATCCTCGCCGTATTCAATCCGTAATCCACTTCATCCTCAAGAAAGTCCTGGCGAAGATAACCGTTCGCACCGGAGTCAAATCGCATCAATGCCTCTTTCAAGTCTGAGAGCTTTTGTTTATAATCACCAAGGAAAGTAACCAAGAGCTTCAAGAAAGGGAGATGATATTCCTCGTAAAAGGAACGGATCGCCTCGCCAGCCTCTCCCTGCAGGGCATTATCCATATTCACTAATGTAAGTATATCACTCTCGATAGTCTCGAATTGATTCTGCTGTTTTTCAAGTTCTGTAAGTGCGGTCTCTATTCCATGACATAATCCTTCAACGTCAGCAACCTTCACTTGCTCTTCGCCCCCCTGCTTATCTGAAGGGAGCGGTAAAGCAGCTTTTTTAACTTGAACGATACCTTTCAAGCCCCCAGTTATCTAATGCATTTATTAAATCTCATTATATTCCATAACAAAATTCCAGGTAAATAGGAGAAATGAATGAAACATTCCTGTAACATTAGCATTTTTCTAGGTACTATAACCTGCTTGCTCGCTTGCTTTATATACGTTTCCACCTTCTAATGATTATGTTTGTTTGAAACAGATGCTGCCCGACTTGCTCCAATCAAGCTGCCTAATATATAGGCGGCAAGCGAGAGGACAATCGGCAGGACAACTGTATTCATCCCGAACGCTTCCGGAAGGAATCGATCGAGGATGATATAGGAACCCATTCCGATGATCATCGATCCCAGTGCCCCGTATTTATTTCCTTTATCCCAATATAAACCGAGCACTACAGGCCAAATGAAGACAGATTCAAGTCCCCCGAATGAAAACAGATTCAACCAGATGAGCAGATCGGGAGGATTGATCGCGAACAAGACGACACTGACCCCGACCAGCGAAGTGACAAGAAAACTCATTCGCTTCGTCTGTTTTTCGGATGCGTTCCTGTTGATATAGTTCAAATATACATCCTTCACGACCGTCGAACCGACCAAAATGAGCAAAGAATCGACTGTCGACATGATAGCAGCCAACGGTGCCGCAAGCACAAGTCCGGCAAGAATCGGAGGCAGCACTTCAAGAGCAAGCAGCGGCATGACCATGTCCCCGATCGGCACATCCGGTAGAACAGGCCGTGCCAGAACGCCGATTAAATGCATTCCAAGCATGACAAAGCCGACCGTGAATGTCCCGATGACAATTGCCTTATGCATCGCCTTTGAATCCCGATAACTCATCGCCCTTACTGCCATTTGCGGCAGCCCGATCACACCAACACCGACCAAAATCCAGAAAGAGGAGACATATAATGGGGTCAAATCACCTTCTGCCCCGAATGGTGAGACCAAATTAGGATTCTCTGCCACAAGATCCGCCATAATATTCGACAGGCCGCCTCCCGCAATGATGGTAGCTACAAGCAGCAGCAGCGTCCCGACCAACATCACTGACCCTTGCACCGCATCCGTCAGCGCCACTGCCCGGAAGCCCCCGATAATGACATACACAAGGACGGAAAAAGCAAATATGAAAAGTGCTGTCGTATAGGAAAGTCCGGTCAGCGATTCAATCAGACGCGCACCGCCAACCCATTGTGCAGCCATGGCGGAGAACAGGAAAACAATGATGCCCGCAGCAGACAACAGGACTACCGCGTGGCTGTTATACCTGCATTTCAAATAATCGATCAATGTGATCGCTTTATACTTCCTGGCAACAATGGCAAACTTCTTCCCAAGAACCATCAACACGAAATAACCGGCCGCAAGCTGCGCCATTGAAAGCAGAACCCATCCGAGCCCTTTCGTATAAGCGACGCCAGGTCCCCCGATGAAACTTCCGGCGCTTCCATACGTCGCCATCATTGTCATCGCCAGCACAAAACCGCCAAGCTGCCGTCCCCCAAGGAAATATTCCTGAAGAAATGAAGATGAAGATGTTAATCGCCTATTCGACCATAGTCCGATGAAGAAAATCAATATTAAAAACAAAAGCAAAGGAATCAGCACATCAATCTTCACATTCTTCCTCCTCCGCTTCGAACGGCACATCCGTGAACAGGAACCTCACACATAGATACACAAGGATCGTCATCACCAGGAACCCGACTACACAGCTAAAGAAAAACCATGCAGGCATGCCAAAAATGTATGTATATTCTTCTGGATTCCCGGAACCAAGCCCGTATGCGAATCCGAACCACCATAGAAAGTTGAAGCAAACAAGCAGAATACCGATCATCGCTTCTTTTCTGGCAATCTTATTCAACTGTTTCATATACTGGACCTCCTAATAGAGATAGAATATCATAGGTTTTACTCGTATTGTTAAATAATTTAAACCAGCGGGGGATGGAAAGAAAAAGGACAAAGCGAAATTCCCCATGGGATTTCAGCCCTGTCCTTGCACAATCTTATTACAAATCGATTTCAACCGCCAGCACGGAATGACTGGATAGCTGAAGGAGGTTTCCTTCATGGGAGAAGCTGCAATTGACCAGATGCTCCGCAAGCGGCGGCGAAACAAAAGCATGATCGATTCGGAAACCATCCTCATCCGGGTTATTCCAATCGCTCTGTGTACGGCCTTTATGAGTATAACGCCAGGAGTCGGTCCAGCCAAGTTTGTTCAGTGAAGCCAGATTCTCAAAGCAGCTGGCCGGCGGTCCTTGATTCTCATCGAGAAAGCTGACATTGTAATCACCGATGATAACAGTGCGCTTATCTTTGTTTTTCTCGGCATAAGAAAGCAATTCTGACCAAAACACATCACGGTCATGCTGCCTTGTCAAATAGCTGGGGATATAGGCAGCAAGTATGTAGATGTCTTCTTCCGTCAGATGAATCTCCACCCATCTTTCAGAAGGAATATGATAATCAGAACTATCTGTGACATCTTCGAAATAAAGCTTGGATGCGATAAGGATACTGTCCCCTCCTTGAAAACCGGAAATCACATTTTGCCAAACATAGCCTGAAGCGAACAAACCCTTCTTGATCGCTTCCCTTTTTTCATTATTGTAAAATTCCGTAAGGATGATAATATCAGAATGATGCTCATTTAAATAGTTGATGATTACATCAAAACTTGACTTAGATCCGCCGATACGGATATTCCAGGTCACTATTTTCATGATTCTCCCTCCCCCGTAGACATTCTATTTATTATTTATCTACCACTTTCCGCACTTTTTGAAATGTCTATTTTCAAAGAATCACGCAAAAAAAACCACAGAAAAATCTGTGGTTTCATCTCAGTTCTCTATGGTACATCACATATCCTTAGAGATTTGATTCTTCTGCGATTCGTTTTGCAAGCAATTCATAGCCCTTATGATTCAGATGCAGACCATCACTGAAATATTCTTCTTTCGGCTTATCTTTAAAAAGATCATCCGTGCTGATGAAACTCGTATTATTGAATTCAGTTTGCACTTCCTGGATGACTTCATTCCATTTCACAACGTATGGATTCACATTCCCGACTTGAGGATTAGGATCATATATACCGATAAAAGCGATATGGACATCCGCATTCTTCTCTCGGATACTCTCGACAATCCTAATCAGATCTTGACGGTATCTCTTAAGTTCCTTATTAAGTCCCTCTTCATCAATCGGCAGGAAATTATCATCATTCGCCTGCAGGATATCATTGGTACCTATGTATAAAGTCATGTAATCGGCTTCCCCAACCATCGAAGAAACCTCAGGTGTGCTTAATTGTTCCATAACGCCTTCAGCCGGCTGGCCGGGTACACCAAGATTGTTGAAATGATATACTTTATCTTGACTGTCCCTATTCAGTTTCCTCTCCAATATTGTGACGAAGCCCTCTTCCGGGTCGCCTTGACCATGTGTCAGCGAATCCCCAATCGCCACAATTTCCACCTTCTCCACTTGCGTAGCCATATAAAGTCCCACAAGGACAACTACAAGCAGCAGAAGGGCTGTATACCATCCCCACTTTCTCACAAACAACTCCCCGCTTTCTCTATGTCTATGTTACTCCTCCTACCCATTTTCAGATGAAATAAATCATGCGGAAAAGAAAAAAGACATCCAAAGATGTCCATTTTCATGCCTCTATTTCATTAAACGCTTTCCTTCCAGCTTCTTGATTAAGCTGCAATTGCTGCATCGCAAATTCACGGTAAAGTGCATGCGTTTCCATCAATTCCTGATGTGTACCATTCCCGGTTATATGGCCCCGTTCCACAAACAGCAGCCTGTCGGCATCGACAACCGTCGATAAGCGATGGGCGATGACGATTGTTGTACGGCCGACCATCAATCGGTCGAGTGCGAGCTGAACAGATTGCTCGGACTGGCTATCCAGAGCGGAAGTGGCTTCATCCAGCATTAATATCGATGGATTTCTTAAAATAGCCCTGGCAATTGCAATTCTTTGCCTTTGTCCGCCGCTGAGTTTCAATCCTCTGTCCCCCACTTCTGTGTCGAACATATCCGGTAATTCTTCAATGAATTCGAGGGCATAAGCCATTTCCGCTGCCTTCTTCAGTTCCTCTTCTGTTACCGGATCTTCCATTCCGTAGCAGATGTTCTCCCGGATGGTTCCAGCAAGGAGCGGACTTTCCTGGGAAACATATCCAATTTCCTTCCTCCATGATGCTAAAGAATACGTTTCGATATTCTCATCGCCGATCAAGATTCTGCCTTCTGTCGGTGTATAGAACCGTTCAATCAATTTGAACAATGTTGTCTTGCCGCCTCCGCTAGGTCCGATGACGGCAGTCATTTCGCCCGCTTCTATTGTTGCGTCCTTTATCTGGAGAATCGGTTCCTTATTATCTTCATACCGGAACAAAAGATTTTCGATCCTAATAGATTCATTTCGTGGTTTATATATTTTCCCTGCTTCCAATTTTTCTTCTTTCTCCGCCAAAATATCAATGATACGCTCTGTTGCCCCGATTGATTTCTGCAGCTGTGTAAAGAACATGGTGATTTGTCCCATCGGCATGATGATTTGGAATATATAGAGGATGAAAGCCACCAAAGAGCCCGCTGTGATCGCACCGGTTGACACCTGCATGCCTCCATATCCGATGACACCGACCAGAGCAGCCATCAAGACGAGTGTGATGATCGGCCCTACCACAGCTTGTGTACGCGCCTCCTTCAAGCCGAGCTTGAACAAGCGCGCTATTCCGTTCATCCCTCTTGCGATTTCCAGCTTCTCTGCGTTGGATGCTTTAACCAATCGGCTTTCCGGAAGCACCTGATTCAATACCCCTGTGAATTGAGCCATTTCCGCTTGTGTTTCCTTCGCGATTTTGTGCATGAGCCGCCCAATCGGCACTAATACAGCTGTAGCGATCGGCAGCACGATGAAAATAAGAAGTGTCAATTTCCAATTCATGATGAATAAGATAGTAATCGATCCAATAACAGAAATGATGCCTGTCACGGCTCCCGTAAAGTGTGTCGTGATCAATTCCTTGACTACCATCGTATCATTCGTCATTCTGCTGATACTTTCACCAGCGCCGTTGCGGTCTGAGTAGGAAACAGGAAGCTTAATCAATTTTGTCCAAAGCCTCTCCCTGAGCCCCGCAACGATTTTCTGTCCATTGAATGCTAAGGCGTAAGTGGCATAGGCACTTAAAGCTGCCTGCAGGATAAAGACGCCGATCAACAAACCGATCTGCCCTCCGGAAAGCGACGACATACTGAAGCCATCCACTAACTCCTTCGTCAACAACGGAATCAACAAACTGATCATAGTTGTGACAACGCTCAAACCCAGGGCAAAAGCAAGCCTGCTGTATGAGGGGTTTGTCTTTCTCAGCAATTCGATGAACAATCGGTAGCTCCCCTTCTTTTCTTCTTCCATTTTCCGTTCCTCCTGTAACTGTATAATCTATCCCATAAACCTAAACCAATCATAGCTCATTATGTATCATCTCATATAACAATCAGCCATTTAAAGACAATAAAAAAACAGACCCAGACGAGTCCGATTTCATATATTGCATTGATTAAATGATATTCAATGATCATTCACAAATATGTTCAACACATTCCGCTTTCCTGTCCGGGAAACCCTCTCCTTTGCCGACTGCATTCACTTTCATTTCATCCTGATCGACTACAGATACCTGTACGGAAAACGCCGCTCCATCCGCTGTACCATCCACCAAAATTGTATCGTTTGTATCATCTGCGACATGCTTGATTTCGACATGCTTGATATCTTCGTAATTTTTCTTGATGAAATCCGCTGCTAATTCCTTGGCTTTATTGTATTGCTCCTCTGTGTGGTTCCTGCCGATATTGCATCCGGTTAAGACGACAAGCGTCAAGATCAAGATTGCGACTATTTTTTTCAACTGGATTCAAACCCCATTCATGAATTGTTGTTATTATCTTCCCCTGAAAATCCCTATATTATAAGTTGAATATATTCCTGCAGCGATCCTCTCCGTATTCACGCGAACAAGCAATCCTCCTTAACGGCAGGATTGCTTGTTACAATCATTAGGATATGCTGATGCCATATTTCTCTTTTGCTTCGAGCCTTCTGCGATGCAAAATAGGTTCTGTATAACCATTTGGCTGCTCAATCCCTTTGAAAACAAGATCGCAGGCTGCCTGGAATGCCACCGAACGATCATAATCTGGAGCCATCGGCCTATATGCCGGGTCTCCAGCATTCTGTTCATCTACTACTTTGGCCATCTCTTTCAATGTATTCAGAACTTGTTCCTCCGTGCAGATACCGTGATGAAGCCAATTGGCCATATGCTGACTGGAAATCCGCAGCGTCGCACGATCTTCCATCAAGCCGATGTTATGGTAATCCGGCACTTTCGAGCAGCCGATTCCTTGTTCAACCCAGCGGACAACATAACCCAGGATACCTTGCGCATTGTTTTCCAGTTCTTCCCGTACTTCTTCTTCTTTCCAATCACCTTTTTTTGCTAGAGGAATTTGAAGTATGTCTTGACGCAAATCCATCACTTGTTCCATTAATTCATCCTGGACTGCCCGGACATCGACCTGATGGTAATGCAATGCATGAAGCGTTGCGGCTGTCGGGGAAGGAACCCATGCCGTGTTAGCCCCCGCCTTCGGATGCCCGATTTTTTGCTCGAGCATATCGGCCATAAGATCAGGCATCGCCCACATCCCTTTCCCGATTTGGGCCACGCCTCGCATACCTGTGCTGAGACCTGTGAATACATTGGACTTCTCATAAGCCTGAAGCCACGGCAATTGCTTCATTTCATTCTTCCTTACGACAGCACCCGCTTCCATGCTCGTATGTATCTCATCTCCTGTTCTGTCCAGGAATCCTGTATTAATGAAAACAATACGATCCTTCACTTTCTCGATACATGCCTTCAGATTCAAGGACGTTCTCCGCTCCTCATCCATGACACCGATTTTGATCGTATGACGTTCAAGGCCAAGCAGATCCTCCGTTTTATTGAAAAGATCATTCGCAAATGCCACTTCATCGGATCCATGCATCTTCGGTTTGACGATATAGATGGATTTCTTTTCGCTGTTTTGGTATACACCGTTCCCGAGTAATGTATGCTTGGCAATCAGACTCGTCACCACCGCATCCATGATTCCTTCTTGTATCTCATTTCCATCTTGGTCAAGGATTGCATTATTGCTCATCAGATGACCTACATTCCGCACAAACATAAGCGATCGTCCCGGAAGGCTCATTTCATCGCCTTCAATTGTCTTATAAAGTCTATCAGGATTCATATTACGTGTGAACGTCTTATTTCCTTTTCTGAAAGTGGCCGACAGATCCCCTTTCATCAATCCAAGCCAGTTACGATAAACCAGCACTTTATCTTCCGCATCCACAGCCGTCACAGAATCCTCGCAGTCCATGATCGTAGTGAGTGCGGCTTCCATTAAGATATCCTTTACTCCCGCGGCATCATCCTTTCCGATTGGATGACTGCGGTCGATTTGAATTTCAAAATGCAATCCATTATTCTTGAACAGAATCGCTTCCGGTTCATCAGGGCTGCCGTTATAACCGACCAGCTTCCCGCTGTCCTTGAGGACTGTCTTGCTGCCGTCCTTCAGATCCGCTTCCAGCTTGCCTTCCTTTATTTTATAGGCTTGGACGTCTTTATGGGCTGCGCCTTCAAGCGGCACCGCTCCGTCCAGGAATCCCCTTGCATAACCGATTACTTTTTCACCGCGGACCGGATTATAGCCGCCGGCTGCCGCCGAAGCCCCATTTTCATCACTAATCGCATCCGTTCCATACAAAGCATCGTACAGACTTCCCCAGCGTGCGTTCGCTGCATTAATGGCATATCGTCCATTATTCACTGGAACCACAAGCTGAGGACCAGCCTGTTTGGCGATTGCATCATCTACATTGACCGTCGCAACTTGATAGTCCTCCACGTCCTTTTCGATATAACCTATTTCCTCCAGGAAAGCCCGGTACTCTTCCTGTGAAAAAGAAGACCCCTTCTCCCTATGCCAAGTATCAATTGCCTGCTGCAGTTCATCCCGTTTCGCCAGAAGTTGTTTATTGATCGGAGTCAGTTCCTCCACAATCGCACTGAAACCTTCCCAAAACGATTCTTTTTGCACACCGCTTTCCGGAAGCGCCTCCTCATTTATGAAATCATATAATTCCTTCGCGACCTTAAGACTGTTCTGCTCCACATATTCCGGCATACGATCATCCCTCTCCTTTGTTCGCTCGCATCCACTTACACAAAAACAGGGGCTGAGCTTGTGAATTTTTCATTTTTACCATAACTGTACTATATCAGAATTTTCCAATAACAACAATCATTTAATGAATAAATGAATGATCAAGAAAAAATATCCCTTTCTGTCTTATAACACATTCCGCTATCAGGCATAACAAAGAAGCCTGATGCTTTATCCCATCAGACTTCTTTAATGATTCTCCTGTTTCACAACTCATACCAATCATGAAACACTTTATCCGGGTAATGTTTTTGACGCATTAACCTGACCGGATCATTTTTTATTAGGAACCAAGCTCCAGCAATCAGAAATACGATGAAAACAATATTCGCGATATCGTTCAAGTAATGAATGTACTCGGCAATCAACATATATATGAGGATGAAAGGAGTCACATAAGCCATTAAATGGATACCCGTCAAGAAGTAACCTCCGTAGATAGAGATCGGGCGCGAAATGATCCTCTTCATCAAGAAATAATAAAGAACTGCACCTGCGGCTGACAAAAGAATAAAAATGCATGTATCAATAATAAGTTCCCTATCCCATGACCGGGTGAGGACGAAGTCCAAAATGATTGCCAGCATTGCCAAAACCCATATAACGATAATCGCCAATAATAGGTACTGAACAGTCCTCCATAAAGGATGCTCCCATCTATATTTCTTTTCATCCATTCTATCTCCTCCTCTTTCCATTCAATGACTGGTTATTCACTGATCATAACCTCATGCTTCAATGTTTGCCCTGCATATTCCAATCCAATGACATACGTACCTGGTTTAAGATCGATCTCTTTTCCATCTGTACTTGTCCATTTATCCAGTTCGAACAAAACTTCAGCATCCATCTTTTCACCGGCAGCGATAGTGTGTATTTCTTGCACTTCCTCACATCCTCTTCCTGATAGATCGCCTTCCCCGCTCACATTGTATGTATATTTTTCATTCGACAGGAAAATCGCGGCCGTTCCTTCACACGCACCAAAAAATGAGTAATCTTCTTTTTCTACATTCTTAACCGCAGCTTTCGCCATGACCCTATCCCCGATCCTTAATTCATCCGCTTTCAGGACATCCCCATCCTCTGATGATAGTTCAAGAGAAAATTCCAGGCCATGCGCCATCTCATCCTTATATGATAAAGATTCGTTACCGGCATGCTGTACCTCCTCCGCTCCTTCTTGACAGCCTGACAGTATAAGAGCGGCAGCCAGCAATGTGAAAACCAACTTCTTCATGTTCTTACCTCCTTACAGCTTCTTTCCTATTATAAAGGAAATATCTTCAAAAAAATATCTGTAAAGGTTTCTTACTATACAGATTCCTGCGCCATAAAAATGGCACTCGGATCGTATCAATGATCAGAGTGCCATTTGGGATATCTATTTAACCTGCTTTTATATCTTGCAGTCTTTTGACTTCATCTTCCACTCTCTTATCAAGGGCAGGGGCCAGAATTGCTAATATCAGCACACCAACACCCGCAACCGCTGTAATAAATAAAGTCGTACCGATTGCCGGAAGAAAAGCACTCAACGTAACAGTTACCGAGCTGATCAGCAATGACAAATTATAGGTCAGGGCATCGACAGCAAGATAGGAACTGCGGGATTCCTCCGGCGGTAAATGTGCCAAGTAATTCTGCTGCACCGGCACACGCACCACTTCGGCAAATGATGCAGCCGCCATGGCAATAATCAGCAGCCACATATTATCCGTATAGGAAATGATCGCATAGCCAGTCACGAACAAAAGACAGCTCCCAACAAGTATATGTCTATCCTTCCATTTCGAAGCCAAAGTCCCGGCGAACAGCATAAGAATGACAACAAGGATTGTATTCTCGCTTCTGAGCAGCCCGATAATTTCCAAGCCGCCTACCGTCCATCCAAACAGGTCCTGTTTCGGAAAGATTTCATCCAGACGAATGCTGATGTAATAGGCCAAATGAAACTCCATCGATACAACCAGAATCCCGGCAAATGTATACAAAATGAAGAGCTTATCCCGGAAAACAGTGGCATAATTAGAGAACAGATTCCCCACATGCTTAAACGGTGATTGCTTTTCCGTCTTCTTGGGCACATACGTTTCTTGAATGAAAAAGGTGATCAAGATCCAAGCGACCGCTGTTGCGATCGTCAAGGCAACAAACAACTCAAACAAATAGTCCCTGAATAAGATGCCTCCCATGATGCCGCCGAATGCCAGTGCCAGATTACTTGCCCAATACATGATTGTATACATGGATTTCCTTTGTTCCGGCTTACTCACATCAATGAGCATCGCTGAAGTGGCAGGACCGGAAAGTCCCCAGCAAATGGCATTGACAGTCATCATACAAAATGTGATTGTCGGGTTTGAGTACCAAGGAGAATTGCAGATCATCATCGTCGCAAATGCTAAAAACCGAAGGGATTCAGCGAATACAATGAGCTTCTTCCTGCCGTAGCTGTCCGCAAAATACCCGCTGAAGAAATTCATGACGATTCCCATCCCCACATTGATCATCAACAAAAGACCAGCGGTTTTCAATCCAAAACTCTCCGATAAATAAATCGCCATGAACGGGAAAATCATGCTTGTGATCGCGGACGTCAAAAAAGATTCTACTATCCGGATCTTGATTGTTCTGTGAAACTGAAAGAAATTCATTATGTACCCTCTCTTTGTCAAAACTATTGGATTATACAGATGATTGAAGGCAAGTACATTATGAAGATTTCCTAATCTGCTTTCTTGTTGTTCAGCTGCCTTTATTCTTCCCCAAGATGATTATAACCAAAATATACCATTCATTATATCATCTTCAAGTCCTATTTTTATATAATTCAGAAAAAAACAGTATATTAAAATTACACTTAGAATAACTAAATTCTGTAGACAGATATGGAAGTTCCTACTATAATAATGTTAATTGTTTCCTCGACGCAAAGGTATTTGGATCAATATACTGAAATGAGGATGTATGAATGTTCGCACTGCAATCTATTAAATCGACTCTTGCCCACAAAGGAAGCATGACACTCATTCTTGTGATACCTAGTATCTTGGAGTTACTTAAACCGGATACGAATGTTTCTGCATACTTACTTGCATTATTCCCGATGTTTGTCGGGGTATGTGTGTATCGATATGTCAGGCAAACCGCAATAAACAAAGACTCCTTGCAATGAATATATATGATGATGCACATGTTTATATACATGTGCTTTTTTAGTTCTATTCATCATAATTATGTAAAAACAGCACAAAATCAACAATAGATTGTATAATATTGGTATAACCAGACGATGGAGGCGATGTTCACTTCATGAAGGATTTTGATTTTCCCACCAGGAAAGACTGGGGAAGGACCATATTCTCTTCTTTATATATTTTGCTTATTGCAGTCATTCTTGTATCGGGTTTATATCGGATCAGCCAGCTTTCTCCAGAGAATCAGACTCCTAGGACAAATGCCGCACAATCTGCACCGACATTCACATCATTAGTCATTCAGCCGCTTACACAATCCGATAAAGCCATCATTATTTTTGAACATCTATTTTATCTTCTGATAGTGCTGGCATGCTTCATCCTCCTTCCAATCCCAATGGACCGAATGAAACGATTCCGGTTATTGAATTTTGAAGTAGAGATGGACGGCAACACACAAGAAGTTGTAAAGAACATATCCATTCAACAGGACAAGTTCGGTTTCCTTACCCATTGGTTAAGGGAAGAGAATAAAATCAAATTCTTGATGATCGAAAAAGACAACGATAGCTATAAAGACTTTTTGCAGGAGATGCTCACGGAAATGAAGAATCATTATTTGACGAACTGGAATACATACATGGATTTCGAAGTGCTGACAGAACAGCAATTTCAGGAGGCTGGTTTCCGCATCCCATCTTCGGTGAAGAAAGCTTTGCCTGCAGCAAAGATACATGGAATAGGTCTCCCCATCAATAAAGAGAATGATAAGTATATACATTTGAAGAATTATTTAATTTATCCTGTATCAGTCACTGAGAATCTGTATACGGATGCAGAAGCTCATGTCAATTACATAGTCGTCCTCACAAGTCATAAGACGATATTCGACGAATATGACGGCCAGCTCGTATCCGGATTATCTTCCTTGACTGCGGACCTCTACCAGCGATACCATACCCTTCTTGCAATCGAGGAGAACGCCGTTGATTTTGAAGAAGATTATGAGTAGAATCAAAGAAAGAGGTGATGTGCCCATGAACAATGATCTTAACAAGCACAAGAAATACAATGTATCCCAACTTGTGGCAGAAGCTAAAGCCATCCGCCAATCCGATGCAAGCAAGATTGATAAACCTACGTATCATTCCAGGAAACTGACTCCGGAAAGTCCGACCGTCAGGAAAATGCTGTACAGTTCATGACCCTGCTCACGGGTTCTTTTTTTTGCCGAGATTTTTCCGGATGATCTGCAGAAGATATGGGTTGTCCCCAACCCACTCACGAAGGGCACTTTTCCGATACGGGGTCCAGACAGGAATCTTCGGCAGTTTTGTGCCTTTCGGCGTACTTTTCAATTTGGATGCCTGCTTCAAAAGCGGTTTCATGGTGTATTTTCTGGATGCCATCATCTTCAGTCCTTTGCTTCAAGTTCTTGAGCATATATTATGTACTCTTTTCCTTTTTTGTACCGACTATGCAAAAAAGGAAAAAAGGAGCCTTCAAGCTAATACATTTCGACATGGATCCTGACAGCTTATCAAACATCCCGCCATTTGATTGCGATAATTTCTGTTCCATCTCCTAATTTCGAAGTAATATAGAATTCATCCATCATTCTTCGGACACCCGAAATTCCCGCCCCCAGCCCTCCTGAAGTACTATACCCGCTTTCAAGCACCAATCGAATATCCTTGATCCCCGGACCGCTGTCGACAGCCCGGATCTGCATCCCTTTCCTGCTATTCACATCCGATTCAAGGGCTTTCAATTCAATGATTCCGCAATTCGTGTACAGATATATATTGCGGGCAAGCTCTGAAATCACAGTCGTGATTCTTGCACGATCGATAACGCTGAATTGGATTTCGGACGCAAGTTCACGTCCTTTTTGCCGGGCGACGATGATATCCATCTCATCATAAACGGGTACTATAATACACTCATTCATTATTTAACACACCATTTCCGGAGTAAATTTTATTAAACCATTCATGGAACCCGGCAAGGAATCCCAAGAAAAGAAATAGCCAAAGAAAAAGTCCGATGACTTCATCTTTGGCTTATGTCTAGTTCTATCGCCTAGCCCATTGCTGCCCTATATTCATTTGGCTGAAGAATAAACAGAATGGCACTCTTGTCCTCCTTGAAATTCCAATCCACATAAACATTCACGATTGTTGTTCCAATGAGCTTCTCAAAGATTTCCTTATTCTGAAGCAGCATCCCTTTTTCAAGCCTTCTTTTGGCGATACGAAGATTTTCCTGAAATCCCATATGTATCAATTCTTTTTCCAATTGTATGAAAATTCTTTCCCGGACCACCAACAAAGTCCTTGGATTAAGCACACAAGAATAGATTTCTCCGGGAAGCTTTTGAACTTCTTCCGTCAATTTGGCGATCATATCGTGAACCGCCTCTTGATTCCTGAAGGGGAGATAGTCTTTGTTTGGTCTAACAGAGCCGAATCCAGCAAACATGCCTGACTGTGTCTCAAGATCCCAATCATAGTAAAAATCCTCGATCTCAATATCCGTATGCAATTGGATATACGCCTTAATTTCCTCGACAAGCGGCTTCATCAACAAATCTCTGATCTTCTGCACATATGTACTTTGTTTATTCGCCAGAAGCTTATTTTCCATCGGAGACAGAAATTGTGTGAAATAAATAGTGATGTAGGGATCAGCTATTGAAGCATATACGGAACCTGGTCCCTTACCGAAATGTTCTCTAAGCAGCCTTCCTATGAAACTAGCCAATTCTTTTTCTTTTTGTTTCAACTCCATCTCCATGTCCGTCAGCCATCCTCTGGGAACAAAGTCCTTCTATCGTGCCCCTGAATATTTTGTTGTAAGTAAAAATTACTGTTAATTCAATTTTCGCTTTCTGTTCGCATTTTGTCAATATAAGGTATTCTAGCATTTTTTTTGAAAAATACATATATATTTTTTCCGACTTCCATTTGAATAAAGTGTAAATGATTCACCTACGCTCCAGGCTGCTCGCTTTTTTCAGTGTAATCAACATATTATGAACTGGTTATATTCGCTGAACTTTTTTACAACAAAAAACACTCTGAAAAGAGCCTTATTTAAAGACAGTTTAAAGACATTTCTATTGCAGATTCCAGCCCGTAAGATAGAAGTAAGAAAATGATTCCCTTCGGACCAGGTAAGGGGAATTGGATTTCTAAATAGAAAAGTGAAATGGAGAGGAGAAAAAGATGAAGACTGTTGAGGAACTGGAATGGAAAATGAGTGAACCATCTCCACAATTGCTGAAAGCAATCAAGCATATGGATGGAGATATTATGATTCTCGGAGCCGGCGGAAAGATGGGGCCGACACTTGCCCAAATGGCTGTCCGTGCAGTTCGAGAAGCCGGTATTGCCAAAAAAGTAATTGCCGTTTCACGCTTTGCTTCAGGAACACTTCAACAAGAACTGGAAAATGCCGGTGTCGTCACCATTACAGCGGACTTATTGAATGATGATGAATTACAGGCGCTTCCGGATGTACCTAACATCATCTATATGGCCGGCATGAAGTTCGGGACCAATGGCAACGAACATACAACATGGGCGATGAACACTTATCTTCCCGGACGTATCGCCGACAAGTTCAGAAATTCTAGAATAGTCGTTTTTTCCACAGGGAATGTATATCCTTTGGCATCCATACTGGATGGAGGATGCGATGAAGATCATTTCCTTTCCCCAGTGGGTGAGTATGCACAGTCATGTCTCGGGAGAGAGCGGATATTCACTTATTTCTCCCATAAGCATCATACACCTCTCACCGTTTTCCGTTTGAATTACGCAATTGACCTTCGATACGGCATCTTGCTGGAAATCGCTAAACAAGTCCACAATATGGACCCTGTCGACGTGACCATGGGACATGTGAACGTCATCTGGCAAGGAGATGCCAATGAATATGCGCTCCGCTCTTTATTACTTGCGGACAGCCCCCCCGCATTCTTGAACGTCACAGGCCCAGAAACGGTTTCCATCCGATGGCTTGCCCATGAATTCGGAAAAAGGTTCGGTATACCCGTTTCGATTACTGGGACAGAAGAAACGACCGCACTACTAAACAATTCTGCCCAAGCCTTCCGATTGTTCGGCTATCCGAGAGTATCTCTGGGAGAAATGATCGACATGACTGCCGCCTGGGTGAAGCAAGATGGCTACACCACGAATAAACCGACCCATTTTCAAAAAAGGAAGGGGGATTTCTGATGCTGTCGATCGCCAAGAAAAAACTGCTTCATGAAGGGACTGTCATTCCTGCCCATCCGCTTGCGCTCACAGAAGATAAACAGCTTGATGAAGCGAGACAGCGGAGACTCACCAATTATTATTTGGAAGCAGGCGCGGGAGGAATTGCTGTAGGAGTCCATACGACACAATTCGAAATCAGGGAGTTCGGATTATATAAAAGGGTTTTACAGCTTGCTGTCGAAGAAGTAAAGAAACGAAAGGACAGGCGCCCATTCTTGGCGATCGCAGGTGTCTGCGGACCTGTCGAACAAGCATTAGAGGAAACCAAAACCGCCAAAGAGCTAGGTTATGATATGGTTCTCCTCAGCAACGGCTCCCTGACAGATTACTCAGAGGAACAGCTTCTTGAACGCACAAAGCAAGTGGCTGCCTTCATGCCGATATTCGGATTTTATTTACAGCCCTCTGTCGGCGGGCGTATTCTATCTTACGACTTTTGGAGGAAGTTTTCCGATATCCCGAATGTTCATGCGATCAAACTGGCTCCCTTCAATAGATACCAGACTCTCGAAGTCGTAAGGGCCGTATGCCATTCCAAAAGAAATGAAGAAATAGCCCTTTATACAGGAAACGATGACAATATCGTCATCGATTTACTTTCTTCTTATGAGATTGAAGTCCACGGCAATACAGTCAAGAAACAAATCGCGGGCGGTCTGCTCGGCCACTGGGCGGTTTGGACACATTCGGCAGTATCCATGTTCAATGAATGGAAGCAGCTGAAACAGAACTCAATGCTTCCGGCTTCCCTTCTCACACGCGCCAATGAAGTGACGGATACGAATGCGGCTTTCTTTGATGCCCAAAATGGATTTAAAGGTTGTATCGCCGGTATCAATGAAGTGCTGCACCGGCAAGGATTGCTTGCCGGCAACTGGTGTCTGCTCGATCATGAACGATTGAGTCCAGGCCAATCTGAAGCGATTGACAGGGTGTACAGCAATTATCCCCATCTGCATGACGATCTATTTGTGAAAGAATTTCTGATGAATTATACGGAATAAAGCTATTCCCTTTGGAGGTGGTCTGTATCAATCCAATCATCAAAATAGGTGTGATCGGGCCGGCCAGTTTCTCCAGTAAGCTGTATACCGCTTTTGCCCAATTCCCTTCATTCAAACCAATTTATATGTTGTCTGATGATATTGACGATGCGCCGGTCTACACAGATTTACTCGCTGCAGAAGTGGATGTCCTGCTGTTTTCCGGCCATTTGCCCTATTCCTTGTCGAAAAATAGGATTCCGGTTCACCTGCCTGCTCATCACATACCATTGAAAGGGACGGGACTTTTCAAGGCCCTTTATTTACTGAAGTCAGCCGCAGCCACACTGGCCCGTCTTTCAGTCGATTGCCTCTCCCCCGGTGAACTCCGGTCTGTACTTCATGAACTGGAGGAAGAATCCTTTACAATCATACATAGAGACCGAGACATTCTTGACTCGACCGAACAGCTTGTCCGTTTCCATGAAGATGCATACAGAAATTCAGGTACATCTGGGGCCCTAACTCACAGTAAGGCTGTCTCCGACATATTGACGTCGAAAGGAATAGTGAATCAATGGATCGTGCCTACCGTCGATGATATCGTCAATACGCTTGAAAGAGCGCTTCTCTCGACGGAAAAAAGACGAAATCAAGAAGCACAGATGGTTTGCGGCATCATCCGTATTGAAAATAAGATGTGCGCAGAGGGAAAGAACAACGCAAGTAATCCATCAGCTCGGCTCGATAAGCAAATACAAAGGAGACTGCTTGATTATATCGAACAGTTCGATGGACATCTGACCAGCGTCAGTTCAAGTGAGTACATCTTCGTTACGACAAGGGGAGCCTTCGAGCGAGTGACGGAAGGGTACAGAACGATGCCGGTCATTGATGATATCAGGAAAAAGCTGCAGCTGCAGCTTTCCATCGGTATAGGTTTCGGCTTGACGGCGAATGAGGCAGGCATCCATTCGGAACTGGCACTGCGGCAAGCACAGGACTACGGATCACATTCCTGTTTCATTGTCCGTGAAGACCGTTCAGTGATTGGACCAATCCAGAAAGAAAGGCCGTTGACCTATCCTCTGTCCTTTACTGACAAGACATTATTGGAAGAGGCCGAACAAGCAGGAGTCACGCCGTTTTATCTTCAGAAGCTGTTTTCATTGCTGAAGCGTAAAGAAAAGAATGCCTTCACTGCGAATGAGCTCGCCAACACACTGGCCATCACGCAAAGAAGCGCACATCGGATCATCAGCAAATGTTTAGATGCAGGGATTTTCTCCATCATCGGCGAGGAAAAGATGACGGCAAGGGGCAGACCGAGACAAATCTTCCATGTAGAGAAATGGGATAAGACGTTCTGAAGGAGAACCGGGTTGTTTAAAAGCATTCACCGGTAGTAAAAGCTTTTGATTCTCTCTGAAAAAGCATATAGTAATAGTAAGAGAATACAAGGGCAGGCGATACATAATGAATACAGAGGATCATGCACCAAAATCAATAGGACTGCCATTAATGATTTCGATTATAGCCATCTCGTTCGCCGCCATTTTCGTTAAATGGTCCGATGCGCCGGCCGCCATATTAAGCATGTACCGTATGGGGCTTGCAGGTCTGCTCCTCCTTCCGATGGTAATCCGAAGAAGGGAAGATTTCCGCCTGCTCATGCCGAAAGACTGGGCCCTCCTTTTATTCGCCGGCCTTTTTTTGGCGCTTCACTTTGCGTTATGGTTCGGTTCATTGAAACTGACGACCGTCGCAAGTTCTACAATCATCCTTGCACTCCAGCCGATTGTTGCGGTTATTGGAGGGTTTTTTCTTTTTAAGGAGAGTACAACTTTTACTGCCTTGCTGACGATGGGTATTGCTGTCATCGGCGCCATAATGGTAGGCTGGGGCGATTTCGGCTTAAGCAGTACCGCTCTTCTTGGAGATTTGCTGTCATTCCTCAGCGTCATTGCTGTGGTGGGCTATTTATTGATTGGGCAAACCGTTGTAAGGAAAGTATCTCACTGGATATACAGTTTCACCGTTTTCTTATTTGCAACTGCGGCCCTGGCTGCCTTTAATGCTGTCTCAGGTGCAGCATTCACTGGTTATGATAAGAGTGAATGGGGCATCTTTTTCCTGCTTGCGGTTATTCCGACTATCTCACATGTCATCAACAACTGGCTGCTGAACTATGTGAACGCGACAACCATTTCAATGAGCATTCTAGGGGAACCGGTCGGTGCAACTTTGCTTGCTGTCCTTTTTCTCGGAGAAAGACTGGTCGGCTGGCAGATTGCCGGAGGTCTTATTGTCCTCTGCAGTGTATTTCTCTTCTTGAGACATCAAAGAGGAGAAATGGGTCGGGCGAACTGACCACTATGAAATCATAAGCTAGGAGTATTGGAAAAACTCAATTTAAAAGACTTGATGGGGCTGCAATATTTATTCATGATATGATGTATATAGCAAACTAAAAGAATAGCAGAAATGAGGCCTGGAGATGGAAAATAAGACAGAAATTTGTCATGTCGATGTTGCATTGGATATGATTGTCGGCAAATGGAAACCCCATATCCTTCAGCACTTGCTGTCAAAAGGTACACTTCGTTTCAATGAACTTAGACGTCTGATCCCGAATATCACCCAGCGAATGCTTACCTTGCAGCTTAGGGAGCTTGAAGAACATACTATCATCGAAAGGGTTGTTTACCCTGTTGTACCGCCTAAAGTTGAATACTCCATGACAGAATATGGCAAGAGCCTCGAACCAATTCTGAAAGCGATGCACGAATGGGGAACCGCACATGTGTTGCGGCAAGCTGAAGCAAAAGAACGAGAAGAAGCAGGCCTAAGCTGAACGCCAGGTCTGCTTCTTTTTATATTCGGATCATCTTTCAGATTTCGCTTGTTTCAAGATCTAAATTGATTTTAATTTTATCTCCAATCAATACTCCGCCTGTTTCAAGGGCTGCATTATACTCCATGCCATAATCTTTTCTGCTGATCGATCCTTCCACACTGAAACCATGCTTCATATTGCCCCATGGATCCTTGGCTGCTCCTTCATATTCCACATCAAATGTTTCAGACTTAGTCACACCTTTAATAGAGAGATTACCGGTCACTTCATATTCATTGTCATCCTTTTTCACTATTTGTGCAGATGTGAATGTCATCTCCGGATGTTTATCGATTTCAAAGAAATCCCCTGAACGTAAATGATTGTCACGATCTTCATTCCGTGTATCGATACTGTTCATATCTACTTTGAATGCTATATCTGCAGTTGTCAAATCCGCTGGATCTGCCTCAATCACTGCTTCATATTTTGTGAATTCCCCTCTTACTTTAGACACCATCATATGACGTACCTCAAACTCCACGCGACTATGCGCTGTATCCACCGCAAAAGATTTTCTGGACATATCGTTTGCCTCCCCAATGTAATTTCTTCTGACTTTCATAATAGTATTATAATTGGTGATGTAAAATGATGTAAGAAGGCACTTTTTTGTAAGAGAGTATCAAATCGTATACCGTCAATCTTCCTGCGCTTGACATTAGCGGTCGAAAAAGCCGAGAGTTTGATATTGACTCTCGGCTTACTTAAATATTAAAGGACAGGTTCTTTAATCCGTTTTTTCAGTTTTTTATTGCGTTGTTTAAACAGTTCGTTATGGGAAGATACCATAGCTGTTTTGTCTGCATCCGGCTGTATATATCGTTTTGCCCTGTTCACTGCGTTTGCCGCATCCTGGAAAGCGCCTGCGATCAAATGTACTTTCCCTTCATGGTGCAGGACATCACCTGCAGCATATATTCCTGGAACAGATGTGTCGCTCATAGCATTTCCATCAACCATCCAGCCATCGACAAGGGCAAAATCGACTTCACTGTCCTTCAATAATGCTGCTTCCCGTTCATATCCATGATTGATGACAACTTCGTCAATCGAAAGATGAATTCTTTCCCCTGTAATCTGATGGCTCAGCTCGACTTTTTCAATCTTCTCCTGCCGGGGATCGGCAATCAATTTTGTGATGGATGTATGATTCAGGCAAATCGCAGAGCTTTTCAGCAATTGGGAGATCTGGGCTTCATGACCGGAGAGTTCTTCTTTTCTGTAAGTCAAATACACCTGTTTCGCTATCGGTTCAAGTTCATTTGCCCAATCGATTGCGGAATTTCCTCCCCCGGAAATGATGACCGTCTTATCCTTGAAACGCTCCATCGACTTCACCGTATAATTCAGATTTGACACTTCGAATCGCTCAGCTCCCTCAATCGGAAGCTTTTGGGGATTCAGGATGCCACCCCCGACCGCAAGGATAATTGTCCTGCTGTAATGCTGATTTCCTGATGCGGCTTGAAGGCGAAAAATTCCGTCTTCAAGCCTGGAAACCGAAACAATCTTCTCATTCAGAACAATTTCTGGATGGAAAGTCATTCCCTGCCCGACCAGCTGCTTAATCAAGTTATCCCCTGAAATAGGAGGCTGACCTCCAATGTCCCAGATCATCTTCTCCGGATATACATTCACTTTTCCGCCCAGATAAGAATGAAATTCTATTAACTTTGTTTTCATCTCCCGTAAACCGCTGTAAAAAGCACTATAAAGACCTGCTGGTCCTCCCCCGATGATGGTTACATCAAATACATCCTTTTGATACATATCATAAACACCTCTGTCCCATGTGTTATTTTCAGTTCTTAACAGTGATAATCATTATCAATTAATTGTACACATAACAAAGAACTTTCACAATATGGAAATGATGATTAACTGCTTCTATGTAATTAAATAGCACGAAAAATTGATAACAATCCATTCACCCTCCTTTATCTTACAAAAGACTCATTTTTATGTAAGCGCTTGCATATTGACTGAAAATTCATTATGTTTTAGTTACATAATACGCAGGCAGACAGGCTGGGGATGGATGGTCCCAATAACCCATTAAGGAGGAATGTCATTGAAACATTGTAAAGTGATGATTGTTGTGGTCATGCTTCTCAGCATGATGCTCCTGTACCCGCAAACAAGCAAAGCGGCCGGAGCGGAAGGGAATGATTATCCGCTCATACTAGTACACGGACTAGGCGGCTGGGGCCGGGATGAAGCTTTCGGTTTGAAATATTGGGGCGGCTTCAAAGATCTTGAAGGTTATCTGAACCAATTGGGACATGAAACATACACCGCAACTGTCGGGCCTATGTCCAGCAACTATGACCGGGCGGTAGAACTCTATCATTATATTAAAGGCGGACAAGTAGATTATGGCGCCGCACATGCCGAAGAACATGGACATGATCGATACGGAAGGACATATGAGGGAGTATATCCTGAGTGGGATGGGCGGTCACCGGTCCATTTAATCGGACACAGCATGGGAGGACTAACCATCCGGGCATTGACGGACTTGCTCAGGGACGGAAGTGATGTGGAGACAGCCTATCATGCCGCGAATCCGGATTCAGAAATATCTCCTCTATTCACAGGCGGTAAAGACTGGGTGCACAGCAACACAACAATCGGCACACCGCATAATGGCAGCCAATACGGGGATGACGAAAGTAAATCGGCTGCTTTCCTGAAGGAACTGATCCTTGAACTTGCCAAGATAACCGGGACAAATCCCGATTCATTGGTTTACGACTTTAAATTGGATCAATGGGGCCTTAAAAGACAGCCGGGTGAACGCTTCACCTCTTATATGGACAGAGTCATGGAGAGCGGCATCTGGGAGAATGACGACATCAGTCTTACGGACTTAGGCACCACGGGAGCTCAAGCCAATAATGGATGGATGGATACCTTTCCGGATATCTATTATTTCTCTTATACAGCCCAGACAACATACAGAAGTGCATTGACCGGCAAACATATTCCTAACGCACTGACCAATCCTATCATGGTTCAGCCTTCTTTCTACATGGGCAGTTTCACGAGGACCAATCCGAATCCAGGTCCTGTCATCGACCAGACTTGGTGGCCGAATGACGGAATGGTCAGCGTCATTTCATCCAAGAACCCATTCAATCATCCTTCCCGGAACTTCTCTGGAGGAACAAATCCTTCCCCGGGCATCTGGAATGCTTACCCTGTCATGCAGAATTGGGACCATATGGATTATATGGGACTGTCACCGGGTTCTTATGCAACCTCCTACAATATACAGCCTTTCTATAAAAAAACAGCCGAACTATTGCATAGTCTGCCGGAAATCGAATAATGGTTTCATATAAAAATAGAGTCGCCCATTCGTATGACGGGTGACTCATTTTGCTTTATATTTTTATTCAGACTCCCAATGTTCTGTGTAGACTTGTTTGTATGAATTACAGATCATATTATAGACAGTCGGGCAGTTATCCTTCATGAAATCTCTCATCTTCAGCCATTCGTTTATATTCCCCGATGTTCCTACCATGAGTGCTTTCATCTTTCCATCACAAAAATCTGCTGCAGGATTATGATGAAGATCATCCAAAATCGTGTTGTTCCTGAAGCAATAAGAGGAAATGACATTCGCTTCATCACGATCCGTCAAATCTTCTTTCAGCTTCTCCATTTCATCAGACGGCTCCGGCCAAGCTAAGATTCTCACAATATCAATCGCGAAATCCCGATTATCGCTGTCTACCAAAAATTGAAAGTACTTATTCGCTTCTTTTATATTAACACCCTTCATGGATGCCCAAATTCTTATTTCTTCATGCAGCTTTTGTCTGCAGAGATTTCTTTGCAAAACGACCACCTCAAGCTTTCATTTTCCTGAACATTATTATTTTACCAGTTTCCCGTAAAAATCAGTGCTGGAGCGCTTGTGTAATAATGAGCAATCTTTCTTGTACACTTCCTGCATGAGATTTATGTTTATGCCATCCAGCAAAACAGAAAATATTATATTAGAAAAAAAGTTGCGCAAAATAGACAGAATATATAGAATTATATATATACAGTACATTTAATACACCATACATAAAGGGGACCTGCCGATCATGATAGAAATCGCGAAATTCGCTACAGACCAAAAAACACAGACAGCAGCTAAATATGTTAGTGACGTATACGCTAAAGTTGAACAGCGTAATCCTCATGAAACCGAATTCCTGCAAGCAGTGAAAGAAGTTTTCGAAACGTTGATCCCTGTTCTGGCGAAGCACCCCATTTATATGGAACATGGAATCTTAGAGAGGATTTCCGAACCTGAAAGAATCATCACATTCAGGGTGCCATGGATTGATGATGAAGGGAAAGTACAAGTCAATCGCGGTTACCGCGTACAATTCAACAGCAATATAGGACCTTATAAAGGGGGGATCCGCTTCCATCCCTCCGTCAATACAAGCATCGTGAAATTTCTTGGATTCGAACAAATCTTCAAGAACTCCCTGACCGGGCAGCCGATAGGCGGTGCCAAAGGAGGAGCCGACTTCGATCCGAAAGACAAATCGGACGGTGAAGTGATGCGTTTCACCCAAAGCTTCATGACAGAGCTCTGCAAGTATATAGGTCCTGATACCGATGTACCTGCCGGCGATATTGGCGTAGGCGCAAGAGAGATCGGTTATATGTACGGACAATACAAGCGAATCCGCGGCGGATTCGAAGCAGGAGTTTTAACCGGCAAAGCGATCGGATACGGCGGCAGTTTAGCACGGACAGAAGCAACCGGTTATGGTACTGTCTACTTCGTTGAAGAAATGTTGAAAGAGCACGGCCAGTCTTTCAAAGGAAAAAAAGTCGTCGTCTCCGGTTCCGGGAATGTTTCCATCTATGCAATAGAGAAAGCGGAAGAGTTCGGGGCAACCGTAGTCGCCTGCAGTGATTCGGACGGATATATCTACGATCCGCAAGGTATAGATATCCAGGTCATCAAACAATTGAAGGAAGAGGAACGCAGAAGAATAAAAGATTATGTGATGTTCCATCCTCATTCCACTTATGTAGAGAACAGCGGCCGCATTTGGGAAGTCCCTTGTGATATCGCCCTACCATGTGCGACTCAGAATGAAATCGACGGAGCTTCCGCCCGACTGCTTATCAAAAATGGTGTGATCGCAGTCGGAGAAGGTGCAAACATGCCGTCTGACATGGATGCAGTCCATGAATTCCTGGAGAATAAGGTGCTTTTCGCTCCGGCAAAAGCGGCAAATGCAGGCGGGGTAGCTGTATCCGCCCTGGAAATGGCACAGAATAGCATGCGGACAAACTGGACTTTCGAGGAAGTCGACCAAAAACTTAAAGAAATCATGAAAGATATCTACTGGACCAGTAAAGAAGCCGCTGAGAACTATGGTGCACCAGGAAACCTGCTTGTAGGCGCGAACATCGCCGGTTTCATTAAAGTGGCAGACGCAATGGTGGCTCAAGGAATCGTGTAACATAAATGAAAGGGGAGCTGATCATCCGCTCCCCTTTCATTTATCATCATCTGTAACGCTGCGCCTGGGACATGTTCTTCCCATAGAATATCTCATCCATTTCTTTCTGAAGACGCTCGGTGATCGTGTTGATTTCTTCCTGATCCAGTTCTTCCTTCCTTTGTCCGAACAGATAGTTATGGATATCGAAATCCTTCAGCTTACATTTCGTATGGAAAATATTCTCCTGGTACACATTCACGTCGATCATGTCAAACAATTCCTTTATACTTTCAGGGATGAAATTCTGGATACTGTTGATGTCGTGATCAATGAAAAGTTTATTTCCTCTTTTATCCCTTGTGAAACCACGTACTCTGTAATCAATAATCATAATATCCGTATCAAAAGAGTGAATCAAGTAATTCAATGCTTTCAAAGGGGAAATCTCTCCGCATGTCGATACATCGATATCGGCCCGGAACGTGCTGATTCCTTCATCAGGATGATATTCCGGATATGTGTGGACTGTGATGTGACTTTTATCGAGATGCATCAGCACATGATCGGGATATGGTCCCGGAGACTCATTGAAATGTTCTTTTGGTGCTGCCTCAACGGGTTCTTCGGAAATAAGCATTGTCACACTCGCACCTTGGGGATCGTAATCCTGCTTGGCGATATTCAGCACATGGGCTCCGATGATATCCGATACTGCCGTCAGGATATTCGTCAGTCTTTCTGCATTGTACTGTTCATCAATATATTCAATATAGGCTTCTCGTTCCGCCTTTGTCTTTGTATAACAAATATCATACATATTGAAGCTCAGTGATTTCGTCAGATTATTGAAATTATGCAGCTCGATTCGCTGCTCATGTGTAAGTTTCATGCCATGCTCTCTCCCCTTGTGAAGATATTTTTCTTTATTGTCTATACCCTTCCACACAAGGTAAAAACTGGACAATCCAATTCCGCGTTCCCTGAACCATTCTCATGCTCTTCTTTACTTATATGATTTCTTATTCCAAGACAGTCGAATCCGATCCCGCGGCTACCTTGATGCCGTATTTCTTCAGCTTTCGGACGATGGTTGGCTGACTGGTCCGCAATGCTTCCGCGATTTCATAAGTAGTTGTGTAGGTCCGGGCAGCCTTTAAGAGGAGCTGCTGTTCGGTCAGCTCCAAAGCTTCTTTCAAAGCGACTTGATTTCCGATGTCGGGCAGCCTCCGGATGTCTGCTTCCACATATTCTGAAGGCAAATGTTCGACCCCGAGAAGATCCTCGCCTGTCAGCAGAACCAGACGCTCAAGGAGATTAGCAAGCTCTCTGACATTTCCCGGCCATGCATGATGATACAGGAATGTCTTCAGGTCTTGTTTGAGCTTTTTGATTGTCCCATATTTGTCGTTCAAGCGATTCATGTACATTTCGGCAATCGGCAAGATTTCGGCTCTTCTCTCACGCAGCGAAGGAATCGAAAACGGGATGACATTCAAGCGATAATAAAGATCTTCTCGAAAATTTCCTTGTTCCATCATCTTTACCAAGTTCCTGTTTGTTGCCGCGATGATTCGAACATTCACTTTCTTCGGTTCTGTCCCCCCTACACGCTGAATTACTTGCTCTTGCAGGACACGAAGAAGCTTCACTTGCAGGTTCAAAGGCATTTCACCGACTTCATCAAGGAAAAGAACCCCTTTGTCCGCCATTTCGAACATGCCCGGCTTTCCTTTCTTATTCGCTCCTGTGAAGGCTCCCCCTTCATATCCGAACAACTCGGATTCCAGTAAATCAGGAGGGATAGCACCGCAATTCACTTTAATGAACTGTCCGGTATTTCTGCGGGCGCTGCGGTTATAGATGTATTTAGCCAATATATCCTTACCGACACCTGTCTCACCAAGTATCATGACGGTTGCGTCCGCATTGACGATCCTTGCTGCAGTTTCATAGATTCGTTTCATCTTCTCCGATTTAATGATGATTCTGTCTCCATCGCCGTCAAGCCCCTTCAGCCGATCAATTTCCCGCTGATAGCTCCGGTTCAGCTCATTCGCTTTCTTAAGGGCGGTCTGCAGCTGATTCAGTTCGGAAAGGTCCCGGATATTCGTAACCACGCTTTCGATTTCCCCATCCTCATTGAATACAGGATTACCGGTGAGTACGGTTTCACTTCCATGATAATTGAGCTGCATGACAGAGATTGTCCGTTTTTCCTCCAATACTTTATGTGTGACCGAATCTTGGAGTATTCCTCTCTCCATCAAATCCTTCATGTTTTTGTTCAGGTAATATTCCTTCGGTATGCCTGTAATCCTTTCAATGGCCGAATTCGTCTTCAGCGTCTTTCCTTCCGCATCCGTGATATAAATGCCGTCATAGGAATTCTCGATGATGGCATCCAGATGACGGTTTATCCGCTGGACTTCCTTCATTTCACCGGAAAGATCATTAAAGGCATCCGAGAATACGCCAAGATAGAGAACCCGTCCATCCTCGAACTTCTCGGAAAGGAAAATGCATGCCTTTCCTCTAAGATTGGCCTGTATGAGCTGTTCCCCGTCATGAACAAGCCAATCATCAAACAACTCTTCCGGATGCAAGCCGGCTGTTTCCCGACTGAGATATGGATAGAATCTTTCATTTAATGAAACCAGTTTTCCGTGTGCATCCGTTTCCATCACCAGAAACGGGATCTGTGAGATATCCATCAGCCCTCCTCCCTCCAAGAAAACGCTTTCTTATTTGTGTTCGACAGCGGCTTCCATGACATATCCACGTCTAAATCTGCCTATTTTCATAACCCAAATTATACCATAATATTTCGTGGAAAAACTTCCGTTCAGCGGCAATCTTTATCTTACCTCCATTCTCCGGTGAACCATTATCTCCAACCTATTCAGGAAGCAAGGGCTTCATCCACAGTTTCGCGAAATCCACGTAGCCGAAATGCTTGATGGAAATGTTCATTAAATCCACCGAAAAAGGGATCTTCCGCTTGGCATAATAGAGCGGGATTACAAGCGATGCTTCCAGCAAAGCCAGCTCCATCTCCAAATGCAGATCTGTCCATTCTTCGAAAGGAACAAAAGCATATCTCTCCATCAGCCGGCCGGCATCCGGAAGGCAATGCAGTACCCGCTTCACCGGAGATAACTCCTGCTTCAGGAATTGGAAGTATGATAGATTCTGATTAAGCTCGAACACTTCCCCGTGCACATATATATCCGTATCGTTATTATGCTTGATTGTATCCTCAAAGGAGACAGGAACCAGGATCACAGGTAAACCGGCATCTTCCAGCACTTCCTTAAGCCAAAAGGAGAATTGTTCATTGTATCCGACAGTCTGCAGCCGAAGCGGCTGCGATAATACAGGCTTTGGAACCACGGGTGCTTCGTATCCTTTGCTTACACCGATCAGGCAGCCATCCGCATTCGGCAGGAAATTCGGCTGAAAGCGCTCCAGTTCATTTCTGCGCCTGCCTATGACATAGTTGATATAGGACCTGACCTCCAGACGGCTGATGTCAGTATCACGATCTGCATTCAAGATCACCACGCCGAATCCTGAATCACTTGCCACCTCGAATGTCTTTTCATCATCCTGCCGGGTTGATGATCGATACACAATATCGAAATCCTTCGGCACTTGCACAAATTCAATTTCATCAAGAAGCGGCCTTTCCTGGAAATGATCCGCAAAAGCATGAAGCAACGTCTTCCCTCCTTCATTCATACCGAGATAAAAAGCTCCTGTCCCGATCAGATGCGCGTGTGACTCCTTAAAGATACTTGCCGACATGGAAGTCAGCAGCTGAAGGATATAAGGGCATCCTGCTTCATACTCGATATCTACCACAAGCGGGAAAGGCGTTCGGATATTCGAGATCTGTTCCCATATGGAACGGTAGTTTGGATGTTCCTTCAGCAATGTCAGAGAGCGGACAGCGTCTTCAGCTTTCAAGATGGAGCCATCATGGAATTTTACTTCCTTTCTGAGATACAGCCTTAAACGGACAGCGGTAAGGTCCCAGCTATGCGCAAGCTCCGGTTGAATCTCACCTTTTTCATCCAAACAGACAAGTCGATTGTACACATTCGCAACGAAATTGGCACTGCTGATTTCCAGTGCCTCATGCGGATGAAAGGATATGAACCCATGACGCTTCGGGATCACCAATCGGTCTTTATGGGACTGAATGAACCCAAGCTTTGTCTGAAAAGCCTTCATAAGCCTAAGCTTGCTTTCCGGGGACCAATCCATCAGAAAAGCTTTGGCGCTGTCCCCAAGCCCTTCTTCCATCATCCTCAGCGTTTCTTGTTCATATATCGACTCCACATCGCTATGCCACTTGATGCTTGAAGGATTCCCGCGTCCCCGTCCCGGCAGGTACTCAAGCCATCCTTCCCCCTGCCATTTCCGAAGATTCCGGGACACCTGCTTTTGACTCAGCTGAAGGAAGTCCGCAACTTCCTCTCTCTTGATGCTTCCTGACGGAACATGACGCCAAAGTTTCAGCAATAATGGTTCCATAAACGCTCCTTTAAAAGGGGACATTAATTTATTAATTGTCCGTTTTCAGATTATTTTGTCTAGTTTAATATAAATGAAATAAAGGGGGGACACAAGATGCAGCTTAGGAATTTGCCGCAAAACATTAAAGTCCGATTGATCACATCTTTCTTCAACCGCATTGCCACAAGTGCGGTCATGCCGTTCATGGCCCTATTTTTCGCACAGGAAATCGGTAAAGTCCAAGCAGGGGTCTTCCTGTTATGCAGTGTGCTTGCGAGTTTCTTCTCCAATCTCGCCGGCGGCTACATCTCCGACCGCTTCCGAAGAAAAACAGTCCTGATATGGTCCTCCGGGATAAGTACTGCCATGTTCCTGTTGATGAGTATCAGCCTAATGCCCGCTGACAATATCATCGTCCTGTTCGCAGCTGCCTATATGCTCTTCATGATCTCAAGCAGCCTCGGCAGACCGTCTATGCAGGCGTTGATCATTGACTCTACTACACCCGAGAATCGCAAGGCCGTCTATGCGATCGATTATTGGCTCATAAACTTGTCACTGGCAATCGGTGCAGCTATGGGAGGGCTCCTATATCTTCATCACCGGCAGCTTCTCTTCATTATCCTGACCATCATCTCCGGATTGATTTGCATCGCCTACCGGTTATGGCTTCAGGAGAACCGGGGCATGATTTTGGAGAAGAAACACGAAAACGTCTTCATTGATCTTTTTTATAATTATAAGACCGCTCTGCGGGATACACGTTATGTAAAGCTGCTGCTAGGATTCATGTTCATCATGTCCGCCGAGTTTTCTTTGAATAATTACATCGGTGTCCGCTTATCCGAAACGTTCGTTCCGGTTTCCTTCTTGGACGTCAAAATCGAAGGCATACATATGCTCAGTATCCTGAACATCCAGAACATGCTGCTCGTTGTATGCCTGACATTCTTTGTCACCAAGTTCGCAAGCCGCTTTCCGGATCGCCGTGTGCTGATAACAGGCCTTTTGCTGTATGCGGCAGGTTATACATTGCTTACATCGGCTATATCCTGGCAAACATTGCTGATATTCGGATTCATCGCGACAATGGGGGAACTGCTGTATACGCCAGTGTATAATACCCAACAGGCGAATATGATCCCAGAAGACAAAAGAGGCTCTTATTCCGCTTTCTCAGGCGTCGCTTTCAACGGAGCTGATCTGATGGCCCGCTCTTCAATCATCCTAGGGGCTTACCTCTCTCCAGCGATGATGTCCGTCTATATCGGAATTAGTCTTATGATTGGAATCAGCTTGATCTACAGCAGCATCTTCTTGGCATCGATGATTCGCAAAAGACAGATTAATTCAACGACGTGAACTAAACCAGTAAGTTTATCTCCCTTTTAACAAGGGCATATCAACATAAGAAAAGGTATATCTCAGAAATAGCAGCTTGGAGGGATTTCATGAAAGAGAAAAAGAGAATCATCTTTGTTTCATTGATGGCCGCACTGGTGCTATCCGCATGCAGTAATGACAATGAAGAGAATGCCAAACCTGTTGATAGAGGTGCTAAGGAAATTCAGGAAGACACAATGGAGAATCACAGCCATTCAGAAGATAACGGCATTCCGGAAGGACTAAAAGAAGCAGAATCCCCTGCATACGAACCGGGAAGTACAGCAACGATCAAAGAAGGACATATGGAAGGAATGCAAGGTGCAGAAGCTACGATTATGGGAGCTTATGACACTACCGCTTACGCAATCTCCTATGATCCGACTGATGATCAGCCGAGAGTCAGAAATCATAAATGGATCATACAGGAAGAGCTGAAAGATGTGGAAGACCAGAAACTTGAAGTCGGGGATGAAGTTATCATCACCGCGGAACATATGGAAGGAATGAAGGATGCATCAGGTACAATTGAGAGCGCGGTAGATACAACCGTATATATGATTAATTATACTACCGCATCAGGCAAAGAGGTGAAAAACCACAAATGGGTAACAGGCAGTGAGTTGGAAGAAAATTAGATTATTAAACGAAAAGCCTATTTTTAACTTAAATAGGCTTTTTTTGATATTACTTATACTTTTATACAAAAAACTGTACTAAATGGCAAAATTGATGTATTCTAATCTTCACGCAATAAAAAATATGATAATAATATACTAACTTAATTGTCTAGAATAGTTTAAATATTTTAATTGGACTAATTAAGCTAAAATCTACGTGTTCATATTTACATAAGACAGCGCTTCCAAAGCTCT
>JAZNGP010000112.1:0-9870 GCA_045576475.1 Bacillus sp. (in: firmicutes)
GATTGAAGCGGAGAATGGGCGACTCCTGCGGGATCAGCGGGCAGGGTGAGACCCCGCACGAAGGAGGAGGCTCACCGCTCGCCCCGCGGAAAGCGCCCGTTCGCAGCGGAAATCAGCACTATCTATTCAGACTTTCACCCAATAAAAAGGTATTTTCATAATCCCTTTTAAGAAATGCTGTTATCTGAGTGTGGATTGTTAATACTCGTTGATTGCATCGGAGAATAGGCGATTCCTGTGGGATCAGCGAGCATGATGAGACCCCGCACGAGGGAGGAGGCTCACCGCTCGCCCCGCGGAAAGCGCCTGTTCGCAGCGGAAATAAACATGAAACTTTACCAATGTGTAGTGTATTTTTTCAACAAAATACTGACTTTTTCTTTTATAATTGGGTATTTTTAATTCATCGTCGATTTTTTCAATTAATCCAAAGTTTGATACACCCAATCAGATGATTGAAGCGAAGAACGGGCGACTCCTGCGGGATCAGCGAGCAGGGTGAGACCCCGCACGAAGGAGGAGGCTCACCGCTCGCCCCGCGGAAAGCGCCCGTTCGCAGCGAAAATCAAATTAAATCAACAAAAAAGCTGCAGCTAAGCTTGATCACATCAAGTTCGGCTGCAGCCAGAGCGATAAGCCTTACAGGCTTAGCGTTTTCTTTAATTATGAAATATATGCAAATCACAGTACCATACTCGCGATCATTCCGAAAATCATCAACGGAATATTGTAATGCAGGAATGTCGGTACACATGTATCCCAAATATGATTATGCCTGCCATCCGCATTCAGCCCCGAAGTAGGTCCAAGCGTACTGTCGGATGCCGGCGACCCTGCATCTCCCAATGCTCCCGCTGTACCGATCAAAGCAGCCGTCGCAAGAGGAGAGAATCCGACGCTCGCACAGATTGGCACATAAAGAGCCGCCAAAATAGGAATCGTCCCGAATGAAGAACCTATCCCCATTGTCACAATCAAACCGACAAGCAAAATAACAAAAGCAACTGTCGCCTGAGACGAACCGATAATCTCTGTTGTCCAATTCACAAGCTCATCAATGGAGCCTGTCTCTTTCAAGACGTCCGCATAGCCGGATGCAATCAGCATCACGAACGCGATTGTTCCCATCATTCCGATTCCTTCATGAACAACTTTGTCGCCTTCATACAGTTTCACGATTCCTGCCGCAAACATGACAAGGATACCGGCAAGCGCACCGAGCACCAATGAATCCGTGAACAGCTGGACAGCCAAAGCAGCTGCGATGGCTGCCACTGTAGCCCAATGCTTCATCTTCCATTCCGTTTCATCTGCTTCCATGAAGCTTCTCGCTATCCCTGTATCCCCGAGCGGCATCTGATCCGTCATTTCGCTTACCCGGTCCTTTCTATACGTAAAGAAGACAGCAATCAGCAACCCTGCGATCATTCCTATTCCTGGGATAATCATGGAAAGTGTTACGTCATTCAACGATACCGCCATTCCATTACTGTCCATTTCATCTTTGATGATTCCTTGAAAAATCAATCCGAACCCGACAGGAATCATCATATACGGCGCTTTCAGACCGAAAGTCAAAGCTGTCGCAACAGCCCGCCTGTCAAGCTTCATACGATCGAACAGCTGCAATAAAGGCGGGATCAAAATCGGGATAAATGCAATATGTACAGGAACGACGTTTTGCGACAAGCTGGCGATTCCAGCCAAGGCAAGCACTAGAGCCGTCTTCCTCCCATTAAATACCTTTACCATTTTTCCAAGCAGGAAAGTCGTGATTCCAGAAAGCCCGATCATGACCGAAAAGATACCGAGCAGCACGTAACTTAGAGCGGTGTTCATCTGATTATCCATTCCGGCAATCAGTATTTCCGTCGTTTCCACAATTCCTAAGCCTGAAAGCAGGCCGGCCGACAAAGCGGCGATAAGTATCGAAAAGATCACATTGACCCGTAAAAGGCTCAGTACGACCATAATAAGTACACTAATAATGACTGCATTAAATAACATATGGATACTCCCCTTCCTTTAGTACTTTAATACACTAACATAAAGAAGGGTTTTTAGACAACAAATTTACCTCAACATGCATATTTCAAATTATTTGGTGCACATTATTCCCATACATAAGGATATTTAGCTTTATATGGATTCTCTGCAAGCAGGTGTCTCCGCTCCACAAGGAATTCAACAAAGAATACATAGTCGGGAAGGCCAGGTTTTCAGAAAAGAGCACATAAAAAAATCGGCCGCCGAAGCAGCCGATTTGTTGATTCATTATTTATCGCTATGATTGGAAGGTCCGCCGCTCTTTGCGGAAATGAAACGAAGTAATGGCTTGTATTCACTTCCTACAAGTCCTACCTTCTCGACAAATACCTCAATAGCGAGCAGCAAGATACCGACGATCAGCATCGCTCCCCAAACGGTGGACATCGAGAAAATGAATGCCGCAAGTCCGAAAGATGCCGCCATCGCATAAATGATCAAGACAGTCTGACGATGCGAATATCCCAATCGCAGCATACAATGATGCAAATGCGATTTGTCCGGGGCGGATAATGGCTGCTTGTTCACGATTCTGCGGATGATCGCAAAGAATGTATCGGAAATCGGCACGCCGAGTATAATAACGGGTACAATCAGAGAAAGCATTGTAACGTTCTTAAATCCGAGCAAAGATAATACGGCGATCATGAATCCGAGGAACAAAGCGCCCGTATCCCCCATGAAGATTTTGGCCGGATGGAAATTGTATTTCAGGAAACCAAGGCAGCTTCCGATCAGGATCGCTGCGATGCTCAATACAAACATGTCCATTTTGACAATCGCCATCGCTGAAATCGTGATGAGTGCGATTGTGGAAACGCCGGCAGCCAATCCGTCAAGCCCGTCGATCAGATTGATCGCATTGGTAACCCCCACAATCCAGATGATCGTAAGCGGAATGCTCAAAATTCCAAGTTCCAATACGCCGCCGAACGGAAGGTTGATGTAATCGACCTGGACACCGCTCAATACGACGACGAATGCCGCGGCAATCTGTCCGATGAATTTAACCTTCGCGGAAAGCTCCCGCATGTCATCGATCACACCGATGATGACGATGATGAAAGCGCCGATGATGATGGCTGTCATATGCTCATTCTCGGGTCTCAATATTAGAAGACCAAACAAAAAACTGATGAATATAGCCAGCCCGCCTAGACGGGGCATAATTTTCGAATGCACTTTGCGTTGATTGGGTTTGTCAGTAGCCCCGATCTTCAACGCCAATTTCTTCACCACAGGTGTAACAATCAATGATGCAATAAAACAAAGCAACAAGGTAAGGTAAACCATGAAGTACCTCCTCAGTCATTATCATATCCAAAGTGGAATCCTTTATTTTGTCAATATACGCATATCTGTGAAATGAATGGATGATGCATAAGATGACTACCCAGATGTTATCTACCCAGATATTCCCCTTAAAAACATCACTCTAGCATATTTTACTTAATCGTCGCTAAACTTTCAAACTATTTTTCTACCTCCCTCTACAAATAAAACAACAAACAACGACAAATCTTTTTTTACGATAGTTCAAAATAGTTGCATAAACCGTTGGCGTTCCAATGTTCGTACAGCTTGGACCCTTGGTTTATTTTGCTAGTTTTGTGGTAAAATTTTATATATTTTGTTAATATGTAAAATAGGAAAATATAAGAAAATCCTCTGTAACGGAGTAAGGAGCACCAGAAAACCATGTTATCCTTCCTAAAAAAAGACAACCAAGACAAAAAGTTGAAACGATTACTTAAGACAATCGATAAAATAAATATGCTTGAGTCCAAATACCAAGCATATACAGATCAAGAACTGAAAGATATGACTCCTTTTTTCAAAAAAGAACTGGAAACAGGAAAGAAAATACAGGAAATCATTCCTGATGCTTTCGCCGTCGTACGCGAGGCCTCCAAACGCGTGCTGGGGATGCGTCATTTCGATGTCCAGCTGATCGGCGGGCTTGTTTTATGTGAAGGCAATATTTCGGAAATGGCGACCGGGGAAGGCAAGACGCTTGTTGCTTCCCTGCCGAGTTATGTGCGTGCGCTGGAAGGCAAGGGCGTCCATGTCATCACCGTCAATGAATATTTGGCGAAAAGGGACCGGGAAATCATCGGTCAAATACATGAGTTTCTGGGGTTGAGCGTCGGCTTGAACCTGCCTCAGATGCAGCCGCACGATAAACAGGATGCTTATATGGCAGACATCACTTACGGAGTCGGCACGGAATTCGGATTCGATTATCTTCGCGATAATATGGTCTTCAATCCGGCCGATAAAGTGCAGCGTCCTTACCATTTCGCCATCATTGACGAAGTGGACAGTGTGCTTATAGATGAAGCAAAGACACCGTTGATCATCGCAGGGAAGATGGAGGCGAATGCAGATCTCCATCATATCGCTGCCCGCCTGAGCAAATCCTTCAAGAAGGATGTTCACTACACCCTCGATGAAGAGACGAAAGCGACCAGCCTGACGGATATAGGCATCGAGAAGGTCGAGAAGGCATTCGGAGTGGACAATCTATATGAATTGGAGCATCAGACACTTTATCATTATGTGATTCAAGGCGTCCGGGCACATGTCATGTTCGAGCGAGACGTCGATTATATCGTCAAAGACGGAAAGATCCTGCTCGTCGATATGTTCACAGGACGCATCATGGAAGGGCGTTCCTTGAGCGACGGACTGCATCAGGCACTCGAAGCTAAAGAAGGCCTGGTCATCACGGAAGAAAACAAAACACAGGCTTCCATCACCATCCAGAACTATTTCAGGATGTATCCGATTCTTTGCGGCATGACCGGCACCGCCAAAACGGAAGAGAAAGAATTCAATCAAGTGTACAATATGGAAGTCCTCCCCATCCCGACGAATATGCCCAAAATCCGCAAAGACAATCCGGACAAGGTCTACTTTACAAAAGAGCAGAAATACAAAGCGATGCTCGATAAGGTGAAGGAACTTCACAGTAAAGGACAACCTGTACTGATCGGGACGACTTCCATCCTGCAATCGGAAAAGGTGGCAGAGTATCTGAAGGAAGCCAATCTGAAATTCGAAATCCTGAACGCCAAAAGCGTTGAACAAGAAGTGAGCCTGATCAGCATGGCCGGCCAGAAGAACCAAATCACAATCGCGACCAATATGGCCGGCAGAGGAACTGACATCCTGCTTGGCGAAGGCGTCGCAGAACTTGGCGGCTTATTTGTACTCGGCACCGAGAAGCATGAAAGCAGAAGAGTCGATAACCAGCTCCGGGGACGGTCCGGACGCCAGGGGGATCCCGGGGAAAGCGAGTTCTATATTTCCCTTGAAGACGATATGTTCCGACGATTCGCTCATGAAGAAATCGAGAAGCACAGCAAGAAATGGAAAGCGGATAAGAATGGGTTGATCACAAGTAAGATTATCTTTGAATTCATCGACCGGACGCAGCGCATCGTAGAAGGATCGAACTATGCGATGAGGGAATACAATCTGAAGCTGGATGATGTCATCAATGAACAGCGCAATATCATCTACTCCCTCCGCAATCGGATGATCGCAGGCAAGGATCTGCCGGAATTGGCGCAGAAGATGTCTGCATTGTCTGTCGAGAATGCCATTACCCGGACCTGCCGGGAAGATCTGCTTCCGGAAGAGTGGAAACTGACGGAGTTGAAGCAAGAACTGAAAGGCCTGCTTGCCGGTCATGATGTCGATTATCCAGATCTCATCACAAGCAGAACGGACATCGAGAAGGCAATCAAACCAGCCATGCAGCATTGCGCGGAACAGATTGCCTCCTTGTCCGGAACCGAGCAGGAACAGGCATTGAAATACGCGATGGTCAGCGTCCTTGACTATGAGTGGGTCCTGCATCTCGAATTGATGACTAGATTAAAGGAAGGAATCGGACTGCGTTCTTACCAGCAGGAAGATCCGATGCGTATCTATCAAAAAGAAGGACTGGAGCTCTTTACTGGTTCCTATAATAAGATCGCTAAACAAATGGCTCTGCAGACAGCACGCATGATCACATCTTCCTGATTGGAAGATCCAGCGGGACGGATTTTCCGGCCCGCTCATTATAAGGGAGGGATAATGGATGCTTTCCATATTCAAGAAAAACAGCAAAGAAAAAGCCATAAAGAAACAAGGGAAGGACAGTACAGTCTCTTCTGAAGACATTTTCCACGAAACGGAAGCCAATACAGAAAGCAGTCTTGAAGAGATCGATACGGATTTATCGCTCCATCCTGAATGGACGATGCCCCGCGAACAGGAATATGTGTACCGATTCCTTAACAATGAACTGGATCCTCTGAAACCGAATCAGATTTCCCTTGCAGGTATAGAGCTTCGGATGGAAGAACCTGATCTTGTCGCCATTGCGTTCGTAAGGAACAGTCTGGACAAAAGTATCAGCTTCGAAAAAGTGACACTGCTTGTGCTGGACGAAGACAAACAGCCGATTGCCAGACATGAGTTTGACATGGCTGAAATCGGAGAACTGCCCGGCAAAAGCAGCCGCCCATGGAAATTCATCTTTCCGGCAGACAGCATCCTGAAGCAATCCTTCTCCACAACCGGCTGGCAGCTTGCATTCGAGATCAAGCCGAAGCATGCACTCGACTTGGAAGAATCTTGGCAGTCCAGCTTGAGCACAGAGGACAAAGCAAAGCTTGAACGTATCGTGAATGATCTCACCCCTCCAAAAGAAGGCGAAATCAATTTCATGGGTCTTCAAGCAGCACAGCGGGAAAATGGCGATCTCCACGTCACGGTTCTGATCCGCAACGGAAGTCCGAAATCCATCAACATCCAGCAGCTGCCTCTGCAGATCACAGATGCGGAAGAAGAAGTAATCGCCAAGGGAGGATTCCAGCTCAATGACCTTCAAGTCAAGGCCAACACGACCAAGCCTTGGACGTTCATCTTCCCTGCTTCGATGCTTCTGAAAGAGGAATTCGACTTAAGCAAGTGGAAAGTTTCCACTGTTCAATAATAGACATTGCAATTAAATATATGCACAAAAAAGATATCTGTTATAAACAGATATCTTTTTTGTCTTCGACCAACCTTCGACCTACTTGTATTGAACTACAAAACGGAATGGTGTTACAGGAATATTTTATCACATCCAGTATAAAATACATAGATAAATATCATTTTTTTCTTTAAATGGATAATTATGTGAAAAAAAGAGAGCTGCTATGAGCTCTCCCTGAACATTAGTGCATATATACTTTCAGCTTATACGGTGTAATACTTGCTGAACCGTTGGCATCCGTCACTTTGAAGTTGTATTTCCCTTTTTTCAAGTTCATCACAAATTCTTCATTGTCGCTTTGGTAATGCGCATCATACTTCCGGATCAATTTATTGTTCTGATAGACTTCAATGATTCCGTCTATTTCTTTCCCTGCTTCCAATTTCAATCGATAAGGAGCATCTTTCGGTGCGATGAATTGATACCAATCATCATCGCCGCCTTTAATGCCCGGATCGAAATGTCCGGAAATAGTCGACAATCTGGACGTTTCTTTCTTCATCATTACAGGTCTCGTTTTCCTTGAAGCATCCTTTCTGTTCACCGTCACCACATTGATCGTATGAGGAATGACCGAAATGGAACCTTCATAAGATGTCAGCGCACCGGATGTAACGATGAAGTATCCTTTTCCTTTCTTGCTTTGGAAGGAACCGGATGTGAAATCCAATGGTCCTTTGATGATGTTTTGGATTTCCTTATCCTCTCCATCCAACTTCTTGTTTCCATTGCTGTCTTCATAGACATATGCATATCCATAATAACTATTCAACAGCTCGGCTGGGTATTTCTTCTTCAGTGCATCCGTCACTGGATTCGTCGCAATACTGATTGCTTTTACCGCTGCTTCGTTTGCTTTGTAATAGTACGTATCCACATCATTCGGCATAGCGAAATTCGCTTGGAAAGTACTGCCCGGAAGCTCCACAGCTTCCTCGTCATTCGGTTCGAACGCATCTTCAGGATCTGCGACCAATCGTTTTGAAGACAGGCTGTATGGTTCAAAGGAGATATTATTCCCTTCACTGAACGGATTACTCTCCGCAAGGACAATATATTGCTTTCCTTCCTTCAATCCCATATGCAGCTTGCTTGTAAGTTCCAGTTCAAAGTTTGACATATTAATATTAAGATTGGCGGATTGCTCCTCAAGGACTTTGTATACATCGTCTCCATCTTCATATTCTTTGTACTCCAATACTGTCACATACGGAAGCAGTCCATCCTTGTTGGCAATATTCAGTTCATGGATGCCGCTGGAGTCACTTTCGATCAGATATGCGTCAAGATCCATCCCATTTTGAACATATCCTTTATTCATATCTTCGAATGGACGTGCCAATTCCATCACTGTCTCTACCATTCTATTTTGTTCCTCCAGCACAGGATTGCTTTCCCCTTCCCCGCTGTCTTCTCCGTCTTCCTCATCTTCCGCAATAGAGAAGATGGATGAAAGCGGATCGCCTTCCGGTACTTCCTCTATCGTCTCGGAGTCTTCTTCTCCTGCAAGGACTTCATAGTCAAGACCATCTTCATCTTCCGGAAGCTGCTTGCTCGTCAACTCGATTGTATATGGCAGCAAGGAGGATTTCTTTTCCTCTGTGCCGATATTCAGATCGTACTCCATATAGAAATCATTATAGTCCGGCGCATTGCCGCCCACTTGGATGATATACTCATTCTCTGCAGCCGCTTCGAAGGTCAATGTTTCACCTTCACTTGCACTGTTCGCATTTGCATAATGGCTGTATGCGAACTCGTTTTCAAGAAGTTCCTTCAACATTTCTTTCTTTGTTTCTTCAGGGATTTCTTCGCCTTCTTCTCCGCCGAACATCTCCGTCAGATTATACACAGCAATATCCGTATTCAACCCGCCCACAGCCGACATGGATATGCGGACCAATTCATCTTTATCTGCTGTCACAGTGAAATAATCGTAATCTCCTTCATCGCCTGCCAATCGGAAAGGTTTTGGCTGCTTGTAAGGAATGGAAGGGATTGCTTCCATCTGATCGATCGTGGATTCATCTGCCGGCAATCCGGCAGCTTTGGTGACACCTAATGTATACTTCGACGCTTTTTTGCTTGAGCCGTCATAATTATTATTCACATCTTTCACACCGATGGCGACTGTTCCGTCAAAAGGAGCCTGGATTAGTCCCGCTTCCATCGTACCGTCTTGAGTAGCGTTCACTTCTTGGATGCTTGTCTCATTCTTACCTGCTCCGTAAAAATGGGTCATGATTTTGTAATCATACATTTTGGAACCTTCGAGAGAAGTCTGGATATATTCCCCTTTTTTCACCTTGAACTGAATCCATTGCTGTTCAAAAGGCTTTGTGATGAACCCTTCCTTCACAATCGCTTTACCGCCATCCACTTTCGCTGCCTTCTTCAGTATCTCTTCTTTCGTCCAGTTATCCTTCACATAGGAAGGCAGCTTCTTCATATCAAATGACAATGCTTTCACTGGATTGACAAGTCCGTGTGCATATTTCACATCAAAACCTTTATCGCCAAGATCATCGGCTGTCTGCTCAAGGATGTATTCCACTTGCCCAGGTGTCAGCTTCGGATATTTAGTCAGCAGTAAAGCCGATACAGCCGCAATCATCGGCGAAGCCATGCTTGTTCCGCTCATATACTCGTAGGAAGATCTGCTGCCGTCATACATGGTGCTATAGACATCCTCACCAGGAGCCACGAGGTCCACAGATGGTCCATATGTAGAGAAATAGGACAGCTTTTTATCTTTGTTGACCGACCCTACACTGATTACTCCTTCATTA
>JAZNGP010000113.1:0-3190 GCA_045576475.1 Bacillus sp. (in: firmicutes)
TCAAATATTTGTTTTCCTGTACAATAATCGGTATACTAAGCGGACAATGAAGCACGAAAGGAGCAATGAATATGTCTAAAATAGAAGTAGGCGAAATCCTCTTATTGGAAGGCGAAAACGGCCAAGATGAAGAAATCGAAGTCATCGGCACCCTTGAAGTCGATGGAGTCGAGTACGCTGTAGCCGGTCTCGTGGAAGAAATCAAACAAGATACAGAAGAAGATGTAGAAATATTCTTTTTCAGAGTGGATGAAGAAGGCGAACTGCATGAAATCGAAAGCGACGAAGAGTTCGAAAAAGTGGCTAAACTAATCGAACAAAATATGCAGAACGATTGAGTTTTCTAAGAAGGGGCAGCTATGCCTCTTTTCAAAAGAGCTGATTTAAAAGAGACTTTTACATAAAGGTCTCTTTTTTGCGTGTGATTCCCTGTTAATTGATGCAGAAAAATAGGAAGCCATACTGCATGTATGATTGCAGTATGGCTCTTTTACAAAACAACTTTATTTCTCGACAGTTTCCTTCACTGGATAGCCGTATATGGAACCATCCTTAATTTTGATCTTATCTTCCCATGGCAGTTTGTATTTTCCTTCCGCCAAATCTTGAATATACGTATACGGGTTTTCCTTTACTCCGCCTGGTGTGGATACATATCCTCTGGCTCCAAGATTGTAGATATTATTCTCAAGGCCCCAGCCGATGCGGGCTTGATCCGCCAACTCCGGATAGATTTCCGCTGTGACGATTTCATGCGGGTTCCTATGCCCTTGTACAAGAGTGGTTCCGTCAAAGTTACATACTTGTCCTTCTCCAAAATAGTAGAAAACGCCATCATAGCCAGCCAGATTCACGGAGAGAGTATACATCAGGTTTTGCCAGGCATTCGATCTATTCGTCAAAATCCACTGATCATTCACTTGTGTGCTGTAACCTGAGATTCGAATGAGCACATTCGCCCCTTTATAGGCCGCTTCTCGTGCAACTTCCGGGAACATGCCGTCATGACAGATACATACAGCCAGTTTGCTGCCTCCAGGTCCATCGCAGACAGGAAGTCCTAAGTCGCCGGCTTTCCATGGCTCTACTGGAACCCACGGATTCAATTTTCTGTATTTCAGAATGATTTCCCCGTTCGGATCAATGATGATTGCTGTATTATATGGATCTCCGCCCTCCGGATTCCTTTCCATCAATGAAAAAACGCCGTAGACTTCTGCTTCCTTACATGCTTCGGCGAACAGATCTGTTTCAGCTCCCGGCACGTCACACAAGAATTCATCCGTCGTCCATTTCTTTGTGTTCAAACCTTGTGTACTATATTCGGGAAATACAATCAATTCCACACCAGGATAACCTGCCTTTGTGGAGTGAAGCGTCTTGATGATCTGCTTGATCTGCACGTCAATATCTGCTCTCGAATCCACAACCGGCACCGGATATTGAATCAACGCCGTCAAAAAACCATTCATCGGTTTAACCATGCTTCCTGTACTGCCCATTGTCATTCCCCCTGAATTAATTAAATATTCTTACTACTTAAACTTTTTTCGACATTTTTCTTCTAAACTCCTTCTTAAATCTTCAAATTAGGTCCTTAGTAATACAATCCATTTTAAATATTATTAAAAAAAGGACGGTGCGATATTTCTTCGCTCCGTCCTTCCTGTTTGACTTATCACATTGTCCCTTGTATCCATGAAGTGTTCCGCAGTAAGCATGATGCGTTAGCCGCTGTCTGTCTGAACCCAAATTTTTGCCATTCTTTTCGTAATAATTCTTTTCATAATTACCTCCACCTTTCTTATATGCCGTACATTATAAGTATGATCTGTACTGGCTGAGCTTCATTTCGTTTTCCTGATTGATTTTCTTGATGTTTTGGTAGTGTGTCTCCTGTTCCTCCGTCGTTTTGGATACCTTAAAAGTAACGGTGAAAAAGAGTAAATGGATTGTCATTATGCATCACCTCCTTTCAATTCCAGAGCACAAAAAAGCCGCAAAGAAATCACTTCTTGCGGCTGTGGTGGATTTGGGGATGCATAGAATCGCCGGATTGGCCGATTCTTCCTTATTCCGGCACAGTAAAGCCGCAGGAAATAACATTCTCCTGCGGCAAAAATATATGAGTTAAAGAGATTATGCTCTTTTCATCAACAAATTTTTGGACCAGTCAGGCCGAATGTGTACGTATGAAATTTTGAATAATCCACATATCTCGAATAAGTTCGCTGCAGTTTCAAATCCATCTTCCATTTCATCATTTTCTTCGACCTCCTTTTGTCAAATTTGTTATACTGGTAATTATATCCAAGAGTTGGAACTTTGTAAACCTTAATATTAAATTATTTTTATTTTCCGCATATATGCCAGTTTTCCATGGGTTTTTCTTTTCAACCATATTATCGGGCAGAAATCCTCCTTGAATTTTTCCCTTGAACACCGAATTCTTTATTGTCGAATCACCCGATACCGGACAACTCATAGTATGCTCAATCAAAAATAGTGTGCGGGATTTCCCTTTCTTTTGCAGCCAGCACCTGCTTTCGCGTTATAATAAAGGATATAAATCATAGGAACGGAGAGAAAAAAGTGATCACAATCAAAGAAATAGCAGAACGCGCGAATGTGTCCAGAACTACAGTCTCAAGGGTCTTGAATAACTCCGGCTATATCAAGTCAGACACCAGGAACCGTGTCCTTGAAGTGATTGAAGAAACCGGATACGTCCCGAGTGAATACGCTAACGCGCTCCGAACAAAAAAAACGAAAGTCATCGGAGTGATTCTGCCAAAGATCAGTACAGAGACATCCGGCAGACTGATGACAGGGATCGACCGATTCCTCGCGAAGAAAGGATATCACATCATTCTTGTCAATTCGAATCTCGATGTACATAAAGAATTAGAAGGTATCAGGCTTCTCAATAGCAGGAACGTCGATGGCATCATTCTGTCCGCTACGAACATACGGCAGGAACTTTTGGAAGAAATTGAGCAGCTGAATGTCCCTTTTGTTGCCATTGGACAGGACATACCCGGCGTAACTTCCATCATCTATGATGATTATGCAGCTTCAAAAGAAGCGACTGCCCTTCTCTTGGACAATGGACATGAATGCATTTCCTTCATCGGAGTGGATGAATCGGATCGCTCCGTTGGATACTGGAGGAAAAAAGGATATATCGACG
>JAZNGP010000114.1:0-22560 GCA_045576475.1 Bacillus sp. (in: firmicutes)
ATATTACTTACCTATTTTCAGAAGTTATACATGTAACAGCGTAATAAAAACTTCTTCCATTAATTCTTCCGATGGAATAGAACCGTTGTTTACGTATTGAATTAACATTCCATATAGGCTCCAACTAATCATAATACTATGTAATTCTAGTTTTTCATTAGACCAAGCAGGATACTGTTGTTTTAGTAATCCTTTAAACACTACTCCAAGTTCTTCCTTTGCGATTGTTTCAATTTTGGGTGTGATTGCCGCATAACTGCGTGAACATCGATTTGCCAACCCTGTTTGAAATGATAATAAACTAAAGAAAATATTAGTTAAAGATTTTGGCGTTAACTCTTGATACGAAGTAAGATTTTTTAATACTTCCTGCATCAAATCTTCACTCAATACTCTTTCCAATAAGTCATATTTATCAAAGAAATGATAATAAAATGTTGCACGATTAACGGTTGCTCTTTCTGTAATCTCTTTAATGGTTATATCTTTAAAATTCTTCTCTATTACTAAATCCTTTAAAGCATCCTTAATTAATTTTCGTGTTCTTAAGAACCGCGGATCTAGTTTTCCCGCCATAATACCCTCCTATTTTTTCAACATTTTCAGCTAAGTGTCGTATATACGATGTTTCACTTTTATTGTCGATTGTACCTTCTTTAAATGGAAGTTAGAATTAATTATACAACAAATGTTGCATATCCGAAATCTGTTGGATGTTCTAAGTACGTAAATATGTACGAAGAGAAGGATACAGAAATCTTGTTTTAAATGGAGGAAAAAGAAATGAAAATTTTAGTAACTGGTGCATCAGGTAATTTAGGTTCGAAAATTGTGGAAAATTTAGCAAAGAAATTGCCGGCTTCAGATATTATTGCAGGCGTACGTGAAACACAATCGGAAAAAGCAATGGCTTTTGCTGCACAGGGTATTGAAATACGCGAAACAGATTTTGAGAAAAAAGAAACATTAGCAGAAGCGTTCCAAGGCGTCGATCGTTTATTTATCGTTTCCACATTCGGTGATTTAGAAGCTGTCACTCGTCATCAGACAAATGCAGTAGAAGCTGCAAAAGAAGCTGGTGTCGCACAAATCGTTTATTCAAGTGCCCCACGTGCAGATGTGAGCACATTCTTCTTAGCAGGTCCCCACCGTGTACGTGAAAATATCATTAAAGAATCAGGAATACCATACGTTTTTGTTCGTAATAACTGGTATGTTGAAAATGAATTAGGGACTGTACAACAATCCTTAAATGGCGCCCCTTGGGTGACTTCCGCAGCTGAAGGTAAAGTCGGCTGGGTGTACCGTCCAGATTTAGCTGAAGCAACAGCAAACATACTTGCAGGAGAAGGCCACGAGAATAAAGCCTATGAATTAGCTGGAGAAAACTTAACACAGCAGCAATTCGTCGATGCATTAAATGATATAACAGGTAAAGAAATTCCTGTATTAACAGTAGATGATGCTGCTTATGGTGAAATGTTAAAAGGTGCGAATATACCAGAAGACCTGGTTACAATGCTGGTCATGACTCAGCAAGGTATTCGTGAAGGCGGATTAGAAAATACTCATTCCGATTTAGAAATGCTGCTTGGCAGAAAACCAACTTCTGTTAAAGAGGCATTACAACAATTATTGAACTAATCAGAACGCCTCTGTAAACGAAAATTTACAGAGGCGTTTGTTTTCCTTGTATGTATAGTAGCCTAATTAACCTTTTGACAAAAAACGTGGATCTAAGGCCACAATCGCCTCTTATTTTTTCAACATTTAGAGTGGAATGTCGTATATACGATTTTTCAATTATATTGTCGGTTGTACCTATTTTAAATGGGATTTAAAATAAAAATTACAACAAGTGTTGTATATCCAAGAAGTGTTGGAGGATAAAAAATGAATATTACAATCTTTGGTGCCAATGGACAAATTGGCCAACAACTTATTAATATCGCTCTGCAAAATGGCGACAAAGTAAAAGCTTACGTACGACGTGAAAATGCATTAAACCTATCGCATCCTAACCTGGAAATGATCGTAGGCAGCTTAACGGACGAAAAGAAAGTAACTGAAGCAATCCAAGGACAAGATGCGATCATCAGTACACTTGGTCCTGCCTTATCGATGAGTCGTCAAGTAAAAGACTTACCTATTACAAGAGCGCACGAAACGATGCTACGTGTCATGGAGCAACAAGAAGTAAGTCGTTTTATTACTCTTGCGACACCTACACTCAAGTCAACTTTCGATCAGAAACAAGCAGTTACTGTTTTCCCAAGTATCATGGCTAAACTATTGTTTCCGACCGGATTTGCGGAAATGAAAGCGATTGGCAAGCAGATTCACCACAGTAAGGTTGATTGGACAGTGATTCGTATTGTGAACCCTAATACAAATAAAGATGGAAATGGATATGCTATTTCACTCGGTGATACGAAGGGCAAATTTACGGTTTCACGTAAAAATGTAGCACAATGTATGTATGATGCAATTCATAAACAAGAATGGATTGGTAAAATGCCAATCGTTTTTAATAAATAAGGAGGAATAAGAATGACAATTTTAGCATGGATTTTACAAGGCTTACTTGCATTAATGTTTATCATGGCTGGTTTTGGAAAAACGTTTGGTTCGAAAATGCATATCGAGGGTTTTAAAAAATGGGGGTTACCACAGTGGTTCCGTGTTGTAACTGGTGTAATTGAATTAGGTGCAGCCGTTTTATTAATCGTCGGTTTCTGGGTTAATGGGGCCGCCATTCTTGGTGCTGCAATTTTAGCAGCAGTCGGCATTGGCGGAGTGATCACGCATATCAGAGTGAAAGATAGTTTTAAAGATACAGCAATGATTTTAATTTTAGGAATTTTAGCAATTATATTGCTGATTATACTTTTATAGCAGGTGAAAAAAATGAATTTCGAACTTGGCGTTTATTCATTAGGAGAACGCATTCCCGATGCAAACGGTAATGTCTTATCTGCTAAAGAACGTGTAGAAAACATTATCCAAATGGCCAAATGGGCAGAGGAAGCAGGACTGGATGTATTCGGTGTAGGAGAACATCATCGTTTAGACTTTGTCACATCAAGTTACGCAATGCTGCTTGGAGTCATTGCACGTGAAACAAAAAATATTAAATTAACAAGCACATTATCTGTTATTAGTACAGCAGATCCTGTACGGGTATATGAAGATATGGCCACGCTTGATTTATTGAATGGCGGGCGTACCGAAATTATTCTAGGACGTGGTGCATTTTTAGAAAGTTTCTCGCTATTCGGAGCCAGCTTAGATGATTACGACCGTTTATTTGAAGAAAAACTTGGGTTATTTATGCAATTACAAGAACAAGAAGTAGTTGATTGGCATGGCGAATTCCGACCGCCGCTTCGTAACGCACAAATCGCCCCGCGTCCAGTTCAGCAAAAAATTCCAATGTGGATTGGTGTTGGCGGAACACCTTCCAGTGCCGTACGTGCAGGAAAGCTTGGTGTGAATATGGCATTAGGGCTGCTGGGCGGTGAGCCGGAACGTGTTCAATATTTAACAAATCTTTTTTGGAAATCCGCCAATGATGCCGGACATGATTTATCCAAATTACAGGTTTCCGTAACAGGACATGGCTACATTGCTTCAGATGGTGAACAAGCGATGCAGGAGTTCACGCCGCATTATAATCAATATATGACACATTTTATGAAAGACCGTGGACAATTCTTCTCTCCTGTTACACCTGTTCAAATGATGCCGCAGCGTGCAGCGAATCAAATTCTAGCCGTTGGCAGTCCTGAAGAACTAGCAGAGAAAATCTTATACCAGCATGAACTATTTGGCCATACACGTTTTATGGGACAATTCGATATGGGTAACCAGCCAGCGGACCGTGTAGAAAAAGCCATTGATTTACTGGCAAATAAAGTAGCTCCCATCGTTCGTAATGCGTTAAACAAATAATTTGCAGCTCCATTAAATCAACATTAGAAAACAAAACATAAGTGAGGTTATAGTCATGACTAACGTATTAGTAATTAAGGCAAACAATCGTCCAGATGGTATTTCAACAAAAATGTATGAAACGTTCGTAGAAGCAGCAGCAAAAAACAACAATCTAAACGTTACAACATTCGATGTATTTAAAGAAAACCTGCCGCATTACGGGCAGGATTTATTCAATGCTTTCAGTAAACTTCAAACTGGTGAAAAACTGAATGAAATCGAAGCTGCTTCAATAGCAGCACAGCAAAAAGCTCAACACGCCATTACAAATGCAGATGTATTAGTCTTTGCTTTCCCATTATGGAATTTAACCATTCCATCTGCATTGCAAGCATTTATCGATTACAATCTGCAATCCGGATTCACATTCAAATACAATGAACAGGGTCAAAAAGAATTCTTGTTGGCCGGCAAAAAAGTGATTCTATTAAACGCACGCGGCGGTTTCTACAGTGCGCCTGAAATGAACGGCATGGAAATGTCGGTGAATTATATGCGAGTCGTTATGAAGAATTTCTTCGGCTTTGAAATCATTGACGAGGTAATTATCGAAGGTCATGCCCAAGATCCACAAAATGCTCCAACAATTATTGCGGAAGGCTTGGAAAAAGTAAAAGAAACAGCAGCAAAACTATAAGCTGTTTAATCCATAAATAAAAGGAGCAGTGCAAAATTTAATATTTGCACTGCTCCTTTTTTAATTCCAATAGAAAAGTCCATGTCTCCATTATCCTCACAAATATTTCTTGTAGACCCCTTTGCTGTCGTAGGAGTACAGGATAGGCTTTTCTTCCACCTTTGATTCCAAATGGACCGGTCTTCCCCATAGCTGGTAAATATACGGCAATACCCTCTCCAAGTATTTCACATCTAGCTCGATGCCTTCGTACCAATGCTTCAGATACAATTCACCGTTCCTTATATAATCACCGTCATTGACCGTGATGTACGGGAAGCCGCCATTGACACGCATGTTGACAAGCTGGTCCCTGACTTCCTTCCAATCTTTATCGACGACTTTGTAGTCCTTTCCTTGCTTCTGGAAAAGATACATATCCTCCCGCATGACCAAATCCTTCGTCAAGTAGTTACGCAGGAAGGATATATCCGACTCCACCTCACGCACCTCGAACATTTGTGCACGGCCTGACCCGGGTTTCACTCCGCGGCGGATCATTTCGTCCGTTGGATTGTTGTAACGTTCCTCAATATCTTCAAACATCTTCAAGCCTAAATAATATGGGTTGATGCTTGTGCGGGATGGCTGCACGACTCCCGCATTCAGCTTAGCGAACTCGATTGATTCACCGGCCGTCAGATCCATTTCACGGAGAATCCTTTGATGCCAAAAAGATGCCCAGCCTTCGTTCATGATTTTCGTTTCCAGCTGAGGCCAGAAGTACAGCATTTCCTCCCTCATCATGGTGATGATGTCACGCTGCCAGTCCTCTAATTCCCTGCTGTATTGCTGAATGAACAGAACGATATCTTTCTGCGGCTGTGGAGGGAATTTCTTATGTTTCTTTCCCGTTACCTTCTTCTCTTTCTTGCCCTCAAGATTCCATAAATCATCATATGGGGTAGGGGCCGGTTTGTTTTCATCTTCTTCATCGTTGAAAGTCAAGGTGGATGCAGGTCTTACGAGCGCCGGGTCAATATGTTCCTCGATCGCAAGCACAGCGTCCAGGAAGGTTTCCACTTCCTGTTTTCCATATTCCATTTCGTATTGCCTGATACGGTCTGCCGTTGCGGCCATGCTTTCGACCATATCCCGTTTTGTGTTCTGGAACCGGACATTATTTTTGAAGAAATCACAGTGAGCAAGCACATGTGCGACAATCAATTTGTTTTGGATGAGTGAATTTGAATCCAGCAGAAATGCATAGCAAGGGTTGGAATTGATGACCAGCTCATATATTTTGCTCAATCCGAAATCATAATGAAGTTTCATCTTATGGAATTGCTTTCCGAAGCTCCAATGAGAAAAACGGGTAGGCATCCCATACGCACCGAATGTATAAATGATTTCACTCGGACAGATTTCGTATCTCATCGGATAGAAATCAAGTCCGAATCCAACAGCAATTTCCGTGATTTCATCGATGGCTTTCTCCAGCGCCAATTGTTCATTCTCTTTCACCATATCTCTCCTCCTCCGATGCTCTATAACCATAATATGAATGGTTCGGCTTAGTCAGAAGAAGATTTATGAGTTGGCTCCATAGATACATTTACCATTGAGCAGAATTATCGGAAGATTTACCCTTTATATAAGGAGGTGCAAAAATGAAAAAAGAAATGATCATCGATTTGTTTTTTTCCGCTCTTGCCCTTGTTTCGCTTCTTCTTGTCATCAATAAAGAATGGCATCATGTTTGGCTTAGTAAAGCGATTTTATTGTTATTTTTCCTATTTATATGTGCGGAATTCAGGAAAGCCGATAATAAATGGACTTTCATCAAAACACATCCACTGGAATTGATTTCATTGATTCCCTTCGACGGAGTTTTTCAAGGTGCTATGCTTGTCAGGCTCGTGCGGGTGATCGTTTTCCTGAAGATACTGAAGAAATACTTCCCTCGTCTGAATGGCATATTGATGACAAACGAGTTGTACAAAGTTCTCACCTTCACACTTTGCATCATCCTTCTTGCCGCCATCCCTATCCATTATTTCGAAGAGGATATCACAAGCTTCGGGGAAGGGATTTGGTGGGCTATCGTCACGACGACTACCGTCGGATACGGGGATATCGCGCCTGACACAATTCCAGGTAGAGTGACCGCCATCCTTCTCATGTTCATCGGTATCGGCTGTATTTCCATGATTACGGGCAGCGTTGCTTCCTACCTCACGAAATCGGTACATCACGATCGCCACAAGGAATATATAAAAACAAAGATCGATCGACTGGAGGAACTTTCTGAAGAAGAGTATAAGGACCTACTGGTGATTTTACATACAAAAAGAAGCGGCAAGCATCTGGAATAACGGATGCTTGCTGTTTTCTTCCTCCTTCTCCATATAACGATGATTTTTCCTTAAAAGTAGACATATATTAAATAAAACAATATTCCGCCACGATGCATTACATATCGGAGAGGATGGTTATATGCAGATTTATGCAGTCAGACAAGGCGATTCCATTTTCAGTATAGCCAGAGCTTTTGGGACCAACGCCAATAGGATCATTGAAGCAAATCAATTGCCCGAGCCAAACAGGCTCGTCATCGGTCAAGCACTGGTGATTCCGATTACAGGCAGCTTTTATTATGTTCAGCCGGGCGACACCCTTTATACGATTGCCCGCAGATTCGGAATGAGTGTCCAGCGGCTTGCCACCATCAATAAAATCACCGTCAACAAAACACTGGTTACCGGCACAAGACTTTATATACCTCCCGAGAAAAAAACACCAGCTGAATTCAATGGCTATATCGAACCTAGAGGAACAACCGTTTCTGCGGCACTGGAAAACAGTGCGAGGGAAACAGCTGAATACTTGACTTATCTTGCTCCCTTCAGCTTTCAGGTTTTAAGGAACGGGGATTTGAGGGAACCTCCTCTGGGTGATTTTCCATCAATCGCAGCCAACGAAGGTACCACTCTCATGATGGTTTTGACGAATCTGGAAAATGATGCTTTCAGCTCCGATCTCGGACGAGTGCTTGTCAATGATACACCTGCTCAAGCTCGGATGCTTGACACGATTGTCAGCAAAGCGAACCAATATGGATTCAGAGACATTCATTTTGACTTTGAGAATCTTCGTGCTGTAGACAGAGAGGCTTACGGAAATTTTCTAAGAAGGGCAAAGGCCAGATTCGCAGAGCAAGGCTGGACAATATCCGCTGCCTTAGCTCCGAAAACGAACGCGAACCAAAAAGGAAAATGGTATGAGGCGCATGATTATAGAATGATCGGAGAAATTGTTGATTTCGCTGTGATCATGACGTATGAGTGGGCTTACGGGGGAGGACCTGCCGGCGCTGTTTCCCCCATCGGACCAGTCCGGAATGTTTTGGAATACGCCATGAGCGAAATGCCGGCAGCGAAGATCATGATGGGGCAGAATCTATATGGATATGACTGGAGAGTCCCTTTCCGTCCGGGTTCACAAGCCAGAGCGGTCAGTCCTCAACAGGCAATCGACATAGCAAGACGATATAATGCGGTTATTGAATATGACACCAATGCTCAGGCTCCCTTCTTCAAATACAGTGATGAATCCGGAAACGACCACGAAGTTTGGTTCGAGGATGCCCGTTCCATCCAGGCTAAATTCAATTTACTTAAGGAGCTCCGTATCCGTGGGATGAGTTACTGGAAACTTGGACTTTCCTTCCCTCAGAACTGGCTTTTGCTGCAAAACAATTTTTCCGTCGTAAAGGTTTAGCAGAAATCGTTCCTGTGTTGTTAATTTCTTCTACTTTTACCATATCTAAATCTCCCTGAGGAGCATATACACTTGTCTCAAGTCTAGGGACGTGAAATGGTAATATGTCAATGACAGAAAGACAACTTCCCCAACTTTTGCAAGGAAACATTTATGCCGCAGTGCACACAATATAAGTAATCTCCTTGCGGGAGGCAAAAGCATGAGAACAGATTATAAAAAAGCCCTGCATTATTCACACCGTTCTGAATGGGATAACCTGCTGATCCTTATGGTAAGGACGGAGGATGCATTTTTGTCCAAGAAGATTGAGCATTTTCTTCATGCTTATCATTTCGAACATGATTACACTCTTATCCAACAGTATTTCTTCGCTTTACTAAGATATCTGGAACATGCTTCCTGTATGGTGATGCAGCAGGATGCAATTCAGGAATCTTATTCTTAGTTTTACTGGTATACCAGTGAAATATACATTCTTCGGAAAGAATGAAATGTGCATGTGAACGAAATGGGAACCGATCAGAAGGAGAGCTGCTATCAGCTCTCCTTCTTTCACGTCAGTCTTTTAAATGGCTTTATCATCGTACATATACTATAATTTTTTTAAAAGACAGAATATTGGGGGCGTGGGCCTTGAACAATAAAAAAGCTGAAAACTTGCTGTTTGCAGCCTGGGGCATAAGTATGATTGCGATGTTCGGCAGCTTGTATTTCTCGGAAATCAAACAATTCGAGCCTTGTACTTTATGTTGGTATCAGCGAATCCTGATGTATCCGCTGGTCATTCTCCTTGGAATTGCCGCCGTAAGGAAAGATTATTGGATCTCTCTATACACTATGGTGATTTCCGGGATTGGAATGTGCCTTTCCGCATATCATTACGGCATTCAAAAGCTTGCATTCTTAAGTGATGCAGCTCCAGCCTGCGGCAGAGTGCCCTGTACCGGTGCGTATATCAACTGGTTCGGGTTCATCACGATTCCGTTTTTGGCATTAACGGCTTTCATCATCATTTTTGTATGCAGCTTCATTATATGGAAGACAGTTAAGGGGGAGAAAGCTTGAAAAAAATTATCATCTTCACAGTGGTCATTGTAGTCCTCTTTGGAGGAATCGCAGCCGTGACCATGTATTCCAATGCTCAAAAGGCAAAAGAAATGGAAGGAAACCCATATGGCACAACCGATCTGAAGCCGGCTACAATTGAACAGCTGGACGATGAGAACTATCAGAACATCATCCTGCCTGAAGAGCTGGAAAAAAAGATCGAAGCGAAAGAAGATGTCGTTGTTTATTTCTTCAGCAGCACATGTGCAGCATGTAAACAAGCCACACCGGACGTAATGGCAGCGGCGAATGCGCTTGATGTAGATATTCAGCAATACAATGTATATGAGTTTGAACAAGGCTGGACAGATTACAATATCGAGAGCACACCGACCATATCCGTCTTCGAAAACGGAAAAGAAGTCCAACGTGCGGTCGGCGCAAGTCCTAATGGACAATCCGATTATGAAGCATTCTTTAAAGAATACGCAATAAAGTGACCCGGGAGCATCCGTCAGCAAACCCTTATATTCAAGGGCTGCAGGCAGATGCTTCTTTTGATCTGCCTCCCTCTTTCACACAGTGCCTGCCACAAAAAAAAACGCCGCAAACGGCGTTTTAAAAAATAAACGATCTCTTACATCACATGATGAACATCGATATTATAATAAGAAGAAATAAGTTCGGCTTTTAGGTTTTTTTTGTAAAAAAAATCAATAGTGAAGGGAAACAGAATTCCATGTTCTTTGAGGATATCCCCATTTCGCTCGAATAAGGACCGATATTCTTCGGCAATGCATTTATTTCTGCTCAATTCTGCCAATATAACATGGATTGTCTGAAGGGCCGACAGAATGCAAAAAGCTTCTTTCAACGTCCCTTTATAGTGATTTTCACTTTCCGGAAGTTGCAATAAACCCAGTTGATTGTACTTCTGCAATTCAAAGTCAGACATATATTGCGGAAGAATGCTTTCACGTAAATGAACCAATAAACGTTCAATCTCCAAATTCTGTTCAATCGTTGAAGCAAAAACAATCTTCATTCATACCCCATCCTTCTTGTTTGTATTTTTAGAATTTTTAAACACCGCTCAAAATTAGGATAACATAGCTCGCTACTTATATATATTGGGAATTACATCCACTTTATTACTTGGCTCTGTTATTGTTTAATGTTGTTTTTCTCTTGGCAAATTAAATGCTGCTCTTCGTCAGATATGATTGAAGTGGAGAACGGCGACTCCTGCGGGATTAGCGAGCAGGGTGAGACCCCGCACGAAGGAGGAGGCTCACCGCTCGCCCCGCGGAAAGCGTCCGTTCGCAACGGAAATCAACATAGAACTTTAACAGAGCTCATTACTGAAAGAATTCCAACTGTAACATGGCAAAACAAGCCCGTTATGTATATGATTGCATTAGTAACCTCATACGAAAGGATAAATATATGATACAGACAGAACGAAAAGGGAAATATCTTGAATTGACTATTCCAAGAAGTTGGCAAGAGTACACACTAGATACTTTGCTGCGTAATTATTGGAAAGCGCCTAAGAAACTGATTCATGAATGGAGAATGTCGAAGGATATCTGGATCCATAATGAGGCAGCCAGATGGAATGATTTATTGAAGGCCGGCGATAAAATCTTACTGCCTCTATTTGAACATCCTAATCATGATATTGAACCAGCCTATATGGAATTGAACGTTTTATTTGAGGATGACCATTTACTGATCGTAAATAAACCGCCCTTCACTGATACACACCCGTCTTCTGCCGGTCAAACCGATACCCTGCTGAATGGCGTAGCCTATTATTTAATGACGGAAGGTACGGATGGAGCGTTTACGCATGTGCATCGACTGGACAAAGATACAACAGGAGCCATTCTTTTCGCCAAGCATGCCCTTTCTTCCGCACTATTATCAAAAATGATGGAAGAAAAAGAAATCAAAAGGACATACCGGGCCATCGTTCATGGCAAGCTTCGCAATAAACAAGGGACAATCGATCAACCGATCGGCAAAGACCGTCACCATGCGACAAGACGGCGAATATCACCGACCGGTCAAAAAGCTATTACGCACTTCCAGCAGCTTCAGTATGATCCAGGAAAGGATTTATCCCTTTTGGAATGCAGATTGGACACCGGGAGAACACATCAAATAAGAGTTCATTTAAGCAGCATCGGACACCCGCTCGCCGGAGATATCCTCTATGGAGGCAGACCGATATTCAACAGGCAGGCCCTCCACTCATATGAAATGGCATTCATCCATCCTATTACAAAAGAAAATATCAAGGTCACCGCTCCTTATTGCGATAATCCGTCTATTTTCCAACAAGTAAAGAACTGAGCCAAGAAAATAACCACAAAAAAAGGAGCCCGCTTCATGGGGCTCCTTTTTCTTATATATGGATATTGGGATAACTTCCCTATTCCTCAGTCCGTACGTGTACGAGTCATTTTGAAGATCATGCTCAAGATGAACACAAGGATGATTGCACCCACTAAAGCTGGGAAAATCGCGAAATCACCCACTACAGGTCCTAAATCACCAAGTAATGATGAACCGATCCAAGCTCCTATAAAACCTGCAATAATATTGCCAATGATACCGAACGGTACGTCCTTGCCTACAATTAAGCCTGCAAGCCAACCAATAAGTCCTCCAATAATAAGTGACCATAGAAATCCAAGCATAATATATACCTCCTGTTAGTTTGTAATAGTTTGTAAAAGTTGGTTTTGATGGCCATCAACTTTCTATACTATGTTTACCACCATTAAGGAATATGAAACTTTTTTATTGCAATTTTCTGTCCGCCCCCTATTTATGAGTGTTTAGAAAGCTGGAAGCTGGCGGTTTAAAGCAAGTCCAATAACTATTAATGCAATGTTAAGATTATGTAAATCTTGAGTCCATTTCCTTTACAATCAAGTCAGAAGGAGTAGAATAAATATGTTGCGTATTTTCCGAATATTTGTCATTTATTGTATTTTACGAATGGTCGGAACTGCACCTCAACTTATCATACACGGGGGAATAAAAATGGTTTTTAAGTCAAAAAAGGATAAGTTCGCGACGCTTCTGTTCAGTATTTCTGAAAACATTAAAGAAGCAGCGGATTATTTTGCAGATTATAAGCTCAACAACATTAGTGACTTAAAGGTTTTCACCGAAAGAATGAAGGACTTGGAGCATAAGGGAGATTCCTATGTTCACCAGGTTATTCAAGAATTGAACAAAGCTTTCATCACACCAATCGAAAGGGAAGATATTCTTCATCTGGCTATGAGCATGGATGATGTCATCGATGGACTGGAAAGTACAGCAGCTATGTTTGAGATGTATTCCATTGTCGATGCGGATGAATATATGTTGAAATTTGTCGACAATATCAAACAAAGCACATATGAGATCGAGAAGGCAGTTGATTTGCTCTCGTCCAAGAAACTGCTCAATATACGGGGCCACGCAATCAAAATCAAGGATCTTGAGTCCGCTTGCGACAGTATCCACCGTCAAAGCATCAAGAATCTTTTTGCTGTTGAGAAAGATCCGATCCGGATCATCCAATACAAAGAAATCTATGAGCGTCTGGAAGAAGTAGCAGACTCTTGCCAAACAGTCGCGAACACTCTAGAAACCATCATAATGAAGAATGCGTAAGGAGCCTGAATAGCTTGGATACTTTATTTATACTCACCATACTTATCGTAATAGGTGCCTTGGTCTTTGACTTCATCAACGGCTTCCACGATACAGCCAATGCAATCGCAACCGCGGTATCAACGAAAGCATTGAAACCCCGGAGAGCGATTGTTATGGCTGCTGTCATGAACTTCGTCGGGGCCATGACATTCACTGGTGTCGCAAAGACCATCACCTCCGATATCGTCGATCCTTTCACATTGACAAACGGATCTTTGGTCATATTGGCTGCGCTCATTTCCGCGATTGCATGGAACTTGATCACTTGGTATTACGGGATTCCTAGTTCATCATCCCATGCCCTCATCGGCAGCATCGCCGGTGCAGCTATCGCGGCAGCCGGATTCGGTGCATTGAATGCCGGCGGTTTCGGAAAAATCATTCAAGCCTTGCTTCTCTCTCCGCTGCTTGCTTTCGGAGTCGGATTCATCGTGTACAGCATATTCAAGATTATTTTCAGAAATAATAATCTGCCTAAAACAAATAGACGGTTCCGTCATATACAAATTGCAACTGCGGCACTGCAATCCTATACTCACGGCACCAACGATGCGCAGAAAGCGATGGGGATCATCACAATGGCCTTGATTGCCAACGGCTATACCACATCGACAGATATTCCTTTTTGGGTACAATTTTCCTGTGCGCTGGCAATGGGTCTCGGAACATCTGTAGGCGGATGGAAAATCATCAAAACCGTGGGCGGCAAGATTATGAAGATACGCCCTATCAACGGAGTTGCAGCTGATCTGACTGGTGCAAGTGTCATTTTTGGCGCAACAGCAATCGGCTTGCCCGTCAGCACAACGCATGTCATCTCCTCCTCCATTTTAGGGGTAGGTTCGGCACATCGTCTGAAAGGTGTGAAATGGGGAACTGCACAAAAGATGCTGATCACATGGGTCATCACCCTCCCGATTTCCGCAACTATTGCAGCTCTAGTATATTTCGTACTAAACTTCTTTTATACAGGCTCTTGAACTTTATCCCCTCTTACGGAGGGGATTTTTATTTTTATCGAAAGAATCATTTGACTATTATGGTAAAATTAACATTAATATCCTTCTTATATAATTTAAACAGCAATAAGCATAAAGGAGTTGTCGATTATGCAGAGATTCAAAGGAATATTGGACGGTCTTCATGGAGATCTGACGGAGTTGGCCGATAGAATCAGCGCTATGCTCGACTGTCCGATCACCATTGAAGATGCCAATCATAGACTTCTCTCATACAGCGTCCACGAGAATCTAAGCGATACAGTGCGTATTTCTACCATTATGAACAGAAGGGTTCCCGAGAAAATCATCAACAGTTTATGGAAAGAAGGCTATATACCGGCATTGCTCAAAAGTGAATCACCGGTTATCATCCCTTCTCTGCCCAACACGGCATTTGGAAAACGGGCTGCCATCACCATCAAAAAGAATCAAGAAATCTTAGGATTCATTTGGGCACTCGAAACAAACAGAACGTTCACCGAGGATGACTTGGAATTCCTTCAATATGCATCCAGAGAAGCCAAGAATCAACTGCTGCAATCACAAGGAAAGAAAAAAAGGCTTGAGCAAAGCAAGCAGGAGTTCGTTTGGCAATGTTTAACCGGCCATTTCGATAAAGAAGAGGATTTCGAATCGTTTTTCAAAAAATTAGCTATTCCGGCACCTTCAGCTTATACCATCATTCTCTTCCAGTTTCCTATCCAGATTGACGATCAAATCGAGAAACAAATCGAATATATGCTGAAGACCACACAAATCATACACGCACCACTATACACAATCGATAGAGATCAATTGATCATCATTGCTTCTCCTTGTGATGATCGCCATTTCATCACCGCCCTATCGGATTTCATTTCTCACTTTTCAACCGCCATGGAGACCAGATTCTTAATTGGAGGCGTCAAAGGAGCTTGCGGACAACCTTATGATTCTTTACTGGAAGCCGGAAAATGTCATAAAGAGGCTGGATATGTCCTGGAACTGCAGCAAATATTCCCTGAGCGGACAGAGCAGCTAATCAACTTCGCTGAACTGGGTATTTATCAGTATTTGGAGACTTTAGCCGGTACCGTCCGGGACAGCCTCTACCAAAAACGCCTGGATACACTAGAAGAGTATGATCGTAAAAACAAGACAAATCTTCTGCTGACTTTAGCGACATATCTTGAAAATGACGGTAATCCGATGTCCACCGCAAAGGACATGCATCTTCACGTCAACACGATTCACTACAGAATAAAAAGAATCGATGAAATAATGGACATCTCCTTAAAGCAGCCATTACATAAGATGGCATTATTTCTTGAAATACTCCTCAAACAATACATACACTTCCAAGAACAAATAAAGTGAATAGGAAAAGGAAAAAAATAATAAAGGTTCATTTGTGGAATTCCACAAATGAACCTTTATTGATTTTTTTGAATACACAAACAAATATTTCTGCAAAAGTATTATACTTTAAAGAAAGACAATAAATTTGGAGGTTTTAATTTATGCGCATCGGTATCCCAAGAGAAATCAAAAATAATGAAAATCGTGTCGCTTTAACACCTGCAGGAGTAATTGCTTTCACAAAAAATGGACATGAAGTCTGGGTGGAAAAAGGCGCCGGTGAAGGCAGCGGATTCTCGGATGCTTCGTATATGGCTTCAGGTGCGGTCATTATTGAAGATACCGCAAAATTATGGAATGAATCAGAGATGATCATGAAAGTGAAAGAACCGCTTCCAGAAGAATATGGATTTTTCCGTCCAGGTTTAATCCTTTTCACATATTTACATCTGGCCGCAGAGCCGGAGCTTGCAAAAGCACTCATAGAGAAGAAGGTTCTTGCCATTGCATACGAAACCGTTTCGAATGGACGTACACTTCCTCTCCTTACGCCTATGAGTGAAGTCGCTGGACGGATGGCAGCTCAAATCGGCGCTCAATTCCTGGAGAAATCCCGGGGAGGAAAAGGAATACTGCTTAGCGGTGTTCCTGGAGTGAAACGCGGAAAAGTAACAATCATAGGCGGAGGTGTCGTAGGTACAAATGCGGCAAAAATTGCTGTCGGACTTGGAGCGAGTGTGACAATTCTGGACCTCAGCCCTGAAAGATTGCGTCAGCTTGATGACATATTCGGGAAAGAAATCAACACATTGATCAGCAATCCTTATCATATCGCTCAAGAGGTAGCAGATTCTGACCTGGTGATCGGTGCTGTACTTATCCCTGGTGCAAAAGCTCCTAAGCTGGTAACGGAAGAAATGGTGAAAAGCATGTCCCCAGGCTCAGTGATTGTGGATGTAGCCATCGATCAAGGAGGTATTTTCGAAACAGTTGATCATATCACTACACATGATAATCCAACTTACGAAAAACACGGGGTATTGCACTATTCCGTAGCAAATATGCCTGGAGCTGTACCTCAAACTTCGACAATGGCACTCACAAACGTTACCGTTCCTTACGCATTGCAAATAGCGAACAAAGGTGCCAAAGAAGCTCTCAGAACAAATGCCGACCTTGCGAATGGTGTCAACACAGCAAACGGTTTTGTGACGTTCAAGGCTGTGGCAGATGATTTAGGATATGATTATGTAACTGTCGGAGAAGCACTCCAATCAAACGGAAGCAATCATCACTCCGTGAACAGTTGAATCCTAAGCATAACAAAAAGAAAGGTTCCCTTTATAGGGAACCTTTCTTTTTGTTATTTTTCATAATCTAACTTTATTTACTTATACTAAACAAATAATCTTCCGCTGATTAAATAAGTCAGTCATTTTTCCTGAACAAGTAAAACAGTTAAGATTCAATATTTTATAGCAATTAAACATTTTCTGATTTGGTATTAATATTCAATTGACTGAAAAATAATCTTATCTTAGAATAGTAAAAGTCAAAGATTTTATTTTAGCATCACTTTAACGCAGTACATTATTACAGGAGGAAATCGGAAATGAGTACAACTTTGAATCAACAGTTTTCTAAGAAACACCCGCCAGGGTTGTTCTTATTGTTCTTCACAGAAATGTGGGAAAGATTCAGTTACTATGGTATGCGCGGTATTCTTGTTCTTTACTTGACGACTGAGTTCATCAGCGGCGGTCTTGGCATGAGCGCTACCACAGCAATGAGCATTTATGGATTCTATACTGGTGCAGCTTACATCTCTCCTCTAATAGGCGGATGGCTGTCCGATATGTATTTGGGTAAACGCCTGGCAATCACACTCGGCGGTATCACAATGGCTATCGGTAACTTTGTGATATTCCTTCAACAAGAACGTTGGGCTATGTTCCTCGGCTTGATCTTCCTGATTGTCGGTAATGGTTTCTTCAAACCTAATATCTCCGCACTTGTCGGCGACCTCTATGATCTGAAAGACCCGAAACGTGATGCTGCATTCACAATCTTCTACATGGGTATCAACGTTGGTGCATTCTTCGCTCCATTAGTCATCGCTTTGATTACAGACAAAATCATGGGCGGAGTAGAAAACGGCGTTATGGTTTACGGATATAAATGGGGCTTCCTTGCTTCATCCATCGGTATGATCATCGGACAAGTCCTATTCAACCTATTGGGTGAAAAATATTTAGGTGATCACGGTAAAAAACCTACAGGACGTACCGTCACAAATACTGGCGAGGCAGCGAACAAACCACTTACAAAAGTCGAGAAACAACGTACAGCAGTTCTTCTGATCCTTGCATGTTTCGTTATTTTCTTCTGGGCAGGCTTCGAGCAAGCTGGAAGCTCTTTGACATTATATACAAATAACTTTGTGGATCGCACATTGTTCGGCTTCGAAATTCCGACTCCTTGGTTCCAAAGTGTCAACCCGCTGTTCATCATCTTATTGGCGCCAGTTGTATCCATGCTTTGGACGACTCTCGGCCGTTCAAAACGTGGAGATTTAACTTCTCCAACAAAGATGGCATTGGGAATGATTCTTCTAGGAAGCGGATTCCTGATTCTATTGATCGCTATCCTGGGTACTGGCAACGATCCGGATGCAGTAGTTAACAAAGCTCATATCATGTTCATTATCATGACTTACTTCTTCCATACACTAGGTGAATTATTCCTTTCACCAATCGGAATCTCAACGGTAAGCAGACTTGCTCCATTGAAGCTTGCTTCCCTATTGATGGGTGTATGGTTCGCCAGCACAGGTGTCGCGAACATCCTTGCAGGTCAACTAGCTTCTGTTACTCAGTCACTTGGATACTTTGAAGTATTCGCGGTAATAGGCGGATTGGCAATCCTTCTCGGATTGGTACTTCTTGCATTCTCGAAGAAATTAACCCAAATGATGCATTTGGACAAAGAATAAGTTTTAAAATCCCCCGGTACATTCACCGGGGGTTTTATTTTATTATGCTGAATGCTGAATCTCTTCACATGCAATAAATGATACAGTTCGATATCATATAAGATGGTGATAAGGCAACCATATGAATATGCCATACAGGAGGTTAAAACATGTCTGCAAAGCATCTCCACTCCCTTTCTATCGAAATCATGCCTCCATCCTTTTACCTGCAGCCAACAATTGAACTTGCGCAAAGCCTGCTCGGATGCCTTATGGTCAAAGAAACAGATCAAGGCATCACAGCCGGCTTCATCACCGAAACGGAAGCCTATCTTGGACCGACAGACAGGGCTGCCCATAGCTTCAATTACCGCAGGACCAAAAGAACGGAAATCATGTTTGCCGATCCAGGACATATTTATACATATGTCATGCATACACATTGTCTCGTAAATGTCGTCAGTGCCGAGAAAGAACAGCCTGAAGCAGTCTTGATCCGGGCTTTGGAGCCGTATGCGGGAATCCCCTTAATGAAAGAAAGACGAGGATTGGAGGATATTCGTAAACTGACGAATGGTCCAGGTAAACTCACAAAAGCGATGGGCATTACAATGAATGATTATGGACACACCTTCCACTCATCATCCTTGCTTATTTGTAAAGGCTATACGCCTGGCATGATTTCTTCCGGACCGCGGATTGGTATCGATAACTCTGGGGAAGCAAAGGATTATCCTTACCGCTATTGGATATCAGGTAATTACAGTGTATCAAAATGAAAAAGAGTACGGATTTTTAGAATCCGTACTCTTCTTCATCTTGCTTTTCCGGCTTATTCTTCCATTGTTCCAGGATACGCTGCACTTTGTCCACATCAAAAGTTTGAGCAAAAGAGCCGTCAATCCGCACACCGCTGCCGAAATGAAACTCTGTATCAGGCAGTACCTTAATCATCTCTTCGAAATTATCAGCTGTCATACCGGCACCTGCAAGGATTTTCGGTCCATGCCACACATCCGAAAGTGTCACAAGCTGCTGAAGCTGTTCAATACCCGCAAAAGCTGTTTCCTTACCGGCGGAAGTCAGAATCCGCTTTACATGTCCGCTGTATTGGCATAACACCTCAAGTCCGTCCCCTTGATGGCGCAGCTGATCAAAAGCCCTATGGAATGTGATATCCATATCAGGAAAATCATGAATGACCTTTTCCAACAGTGCTTGATCAATTTCTCCATCCTTCAGACAGCCGAATACGATTCCCTTCATGCCCAATTCTGAGAAAGCAAGGATGTCCTCCCTCATTGTTTTCCATTCCGATTCATCATATTCAAATCCATAATTATGCGGGCGTATCATTACCTGAACTGGTATGGAAACATTTTCAAGAACCCTTTTGACCGTACCGTATGAAGGAGTGAGTCCCCCTTCCTTCATAGCGGATACTAATTCCAGTCTGTGTATGCCCAGTTCTTCCGCCTTGACTGCATCTTTTACATTTTCTACAATCACTTCGATCATCTTTATCACCTATTTTCTTTATACTGCATTATCTATTTTTTCCTTACGGAGATGAAATTCACATATATACGTACTTCTTCTATTATATCAAAGGTTAGGAAAAGGAACCCTTTTTCCGAACATTCTAATAAATGCAGAGGGAATATATATAAAAAAGCAAATGCCGCTACCAAGCCGCATCTGCCTGTCTCTTCTTAATATGGTGTGTATTTCTCCTGCTTCTCGCCCAAAAATGTCCTGATAGCTTCTTTATTGATTGTTACATCCATATCCAAAACTTCCTGTTCTCGACCATGAATTTCAATCCTTCTATTCTCGTATTGATCAACGAGGGGTAACACGAGCTTATCGACATCTTTATCTCCCGAAGATAAATAAGAAGTCATCACAGCGATCAGCTTCGAATTGCTCATATTGGTTGCAACATATGGCCGAAGGGAACCGACGATTCCTGGTATCTTCATTAAACCGCTCATACTCATCATTTCTTCCGTCAATGCCTCCAATACTTCCTGCTGCCTCTCCGCCCTTCCGAAGTCACTCTTGGCATCGTTTCGGTAGCGTGCATAACCGAGAAGCTGCTTACCGTTCAGCTGCTGGAGTCCAGGTTCAATCGTCTGCCAGATCCCTTCCGACATCCTTTTCTGAACATTGATTTCGATTCCTTCAGGGAAACCTGTGTCAATTGCTTTAATGAAACCATTGAAGTCAATGATGGCATAATAATGGAGGTCTATCTCAAATGTCTCTTTGATGGTCTTCCTGAGTAAATCGACACCTCCGATCATATAAGCGGAATTAATCTTCTGCTTCTCTTCCTGACCCGGGATCTCCACATATATATCTCTTAACACAGATACCAGCTTTGCCTTTTTTTTATCCGGATCGTATTGGGCAATCATAATCGTATCCGAATTGGATGGTCCCTCTTCTCTGGCATCGACCCCCACCAGGAGGATATTCATTTTTTCTTCTATTGCATCCCCGTCGAATGAAATCTCTTCCGTATCAAGAATAGATGATTCACTTGCTTTACTGTAACCTTCATAATACTCCATGGCGAAATAGATGGCAGGGATAATGATTATTGTACAGATGACGGACAATAGGATGATGGTCTTTTTCTTCTTCTTTTGTTTCCTTCTCAACAATCGGCTCATATTGTTCTCCGTTTTTTCTCTGTATTTCTCTTTAATTTACCAAATCAACCGTTTTTTTACAATATACTTCATCAATGCTTTATATCTAAAAATAACGCTCTGTTAAAGTTCTATGTTGATTTCCGCTGCGAACGGACGCTTTCCGCGGGGCGAGCGGTGAGCCTCCTCCTTCGTGCGGGGTCTCACCCTGCTCGCTGCTCCCGCAGGAGTCGCCGTTCTCCGCTTCAATCATATCTGCGGAAGAGCAGCATTACAGGATAGTAAACCCAACATTAAACGATAACAGAGCAAGATTTTAAATAAAAAATAGTCTGTTATATTTTTGTTTTAACTTTAGTCAATCATGAATGAAGATAGTGGAAGTAATCATCTTGAAAATGTTATTATTTCCCTTTTTGTTATGCTACTCTTTATGTAAGAGCATACAAGGGGGAGTTTTTTACATGTCATTGGATATTCTTAGATTGATATTGTTTCAGATTTTATTGCCGGCAACATTCATCATTTCCCTTTGGAGAACCGTTTTCCTGAGTAAGAGGGAGTGGATGATACAAGGGATCTTCACAGTGGTGTTCATATCTTGGGCATTCTTTTCGATGCCATGGGATTGGTTCAGCTACTACTTGAGATTCATGTGGGTTCTATTAGTGGCGGCAGCTTTAATTGTAACTTGGAAAAGAGTAAAGCCATTGCCTGTTCGTGTTGAACTGAAACGAAGCCAGAAGTGGTCCCTTCGTTTCAATGTTCTGCTCATATTGGTCTTCGGAACCTATAATCTCCTGTTATTCAGCGGCTTCCGAACAAGCGATCCGGCAATCCAACTCGACTTTCCGATGGAGGACGGGATGTATTATGTGGGTCAGGGCGGGAATCATGCAATGATCAATTATCATAATGACTATTTGAGTCAGCAATATGCACTCGATATTGCCGAATTGAATGTATTCGGCATGAGGGCGAAGGGGATTTACCCGGAAGAACTTGATAAATACATCATTTACGGTGACAAATTGTATAGTCCTTGTTCCGGCAGCGTAGCAGAGATGCGAGATGATTTGCCGGACCAGAATCCCCCGAAGGCAGATCCGGAAAACGCTCCCGGTAACTATGTCAATATTCTATGTGAGGGAGTGAATGTCTATATCGCCCATATGCAGGAAGGAAGTGTGATGGTGGTGGATACCGGGGATACGGTAAGAAACGGACAGGAAATCGGTAAAGTGGGCAATTCAGGAAATACAACAGAGCCACATCTGCATATCCATGCTGAAAAAGACGGAAAAGGCGTGCCGATTGAGTTAGATGGCAGATTTCTTGTAAGGAACAGTATCGTATTTGGGGCAGAATCATAGAGTTGTTCAGAATGGAAAGGATAGAACAGGTATATGTGAGCCGGTTCTATTTTTTTGTATGTAG
>JAZNGP010000115.1:0-47386 GCA_045576475.1 Bacillus sp. (in: firmicutes)
CATCTTTAATTTTTCAATATTCTTCATAAATCGACCGAATTCTACTTACGACTGTATATATTTCAATATTAAAAAGAAAAGGCTCTTGATTGAATCAAGCCATAAAAACACGCACTTGTGACCTTGGGTATCACACAACAAAGGAGTCATTTTTTATGTCTAAAACAAAAAGACAAAACCGCTACATCCCTGGTCTTGACGGAATGAGGGCCATGGCGGTCTTGGCAGTCATCGCTTATCATATACAACCGGACTTAGCACCCGGGGGACTTATGGGGGTCACTATTTTCTTCGTCCTCTCAGGATACTTGATTACAAATATTTTACTTACGGAATGGGAACAGCACCGCCGGATAGATCTGAAGCAATTCTGGATCAGAAGGGCAAGACGCTTATTACCAGCAATGTATACAATGCTCATTGTCCTCACCGCCTGGGTGACTCTGTTTGACCAAAATTATCTGTGGAGGCTTCGCGAGGACTTCATCGCTGCCGCTTTGTATATAAGTAATTGGTGGTATATCTTTCAGGATTTATCCTATTTCCAGCAGATGGAACACCCTTCTTTACTGGTACATTTTTGGTCGCTTGCAGTTGAAGAGCAATTCTATATTGTCTGGCCTGTTATCCTTTTAATTGCTCTTTCATTAAAAATTAAAAAAAGGGTCCTGCTGATCCTCGTTTTAGGGGCAGCAGCAGCATCCGCCGCTGCCATGAGTGTCCTGTTCGAACCAGGGACAGATCCAAGCAGGATTTATTACGGAACCGATACCAGGGTATTTTCTATCCTGATTGGCGCTGCTCTCGCATTTGTTTGGCCAAGCGCTAAGCTCAAGGAGACTCTCCCGACCAATGTCAGGATAGGGATGGATACTGCAGGCGGCATATCTTTGATTGCGATTCTCATTTTAATATGGCGCGTCAATGAATATGACCCTTTCCTTTACCAAGGAGGTATGGTCATACTCTCCCTTTTGACCGCCATCTTGATTGCAGTCCTGGTGCACCCGGCCAGTAAATTAAATATCGCAATGGGCGGGAAAATATTCAGATGGATCGGGACAAGGTCTTACGGAATCTACTTATGGCAATATCCTATACTGGTCCTCTCGACTCCCGCCATCCAAGCGGGAGAGATGGAGTTATCAAGAGTTGTTTTACAGATAACAGCGATTCTGCTTTTATCTGAACTATCCTACAGATTAATTGAAACACCAATTCGTCATGGAGCAGTTAAACATTATATACAGAGAGTAAAAGAACGCAGCTGGCTGCAGACCATATCCTGGACTAAATGGATATCTGCCGGCTGCGGGATGGTGATTGTCTGCATCTCAACCATCGGACTGGCCGCACCTGCTTCAGAATTCAAAGAAACAGCAGCAGAACTCGAACAAAAAGAAGAAGTGCATATCGAGAAGAAAACAGATAAGAAACCAGCACCCCAAGCACCGGACCTATCCGGGGAGGGAGATTCCGAAACACCGATTACCGGAAATGTGACCGCCATTGGGGATTCCGTCTTGATCGATGCGGCACCGTTTTTGGAGAAAAAGTTCTCCAACATTCGTATCGATGGCAAGATAGGCCGCCAAATGCATGAAGTGCAGGATTTGCTGGCAGTGAATAAGCAAGAAATGCAGCAAACGGATTATATGGTGATCGCTTTAGGATCAAACGGATCATTCGACAGCAAAAAACTCATTGAGCTGCTATCAACCTTTCGTCAAAACAGCGAGATTTTCTTGGTTAATGTACGTGTTCCCCGCCCTTGGGAAAGCCAAGTGAACAAGGATCTGCAAGAAGTAAGCAAGCAGCACAAAAATTTTCGTTTAGTAGACTGGTATAAAGAAAGCCAAGGACATGAAGAATATTTCGCGAATGATGGTGTCCACCTTACCAAAAAAGGGGCAGAAGCTTACGCCGACCTGCTGGAGCGAACCATAAAGCAATGATGTTTGCCCAAACACATTTTCTGCGGCCTGACACAAGGCGCTTAGAGGAAATATACTTATGCAAAAAGGATCCTTCTGTTAGAAGGGTCCTTTTTTTGTATTCCCTGGTTCCCACTCCGATTGGAATTCCTTCAGATACCTTTCCATGAAAGCATGCCTCTTTTCCGCTTCCTTTCCACCACTATAACAAAAAAGACCGCAAACAGGTGCCCCACCCGTTTGCGGTTCCATTTCTTCAGTTCACTTTCGTGCCGTAATCATCATAATACGCTTTTTCACCATGATACGTTAAGTCAAGGCCTCTCGTCTCCGCTTCTTCATCAACGCGAATTGGAATGAAGAAATGAATCACCTTGATGATAATGAATGTGGATATCCCTACAAATAAATAGGTGGAGCCAATCGCCAGCAGCTCTTTCCAAAGCAAACTTGCTTCTCCATAAAACAACCCATTTGCCCCAGCTTCATTGACCGACAGTGACGCGAACAATCCGGTTGCGATACCGCCCCACGTCCCGCCGATGCCATGTAATCCAAAAGCACCCAGTGCATCATCCGCCCCAAGTTTCTCTTTAACGATGATCAAGCCGTAGAAACATAAACCACCGCTGATGAGTCCAATCAGCAATGCGGATGCTGGTGTGACAAATCCACAAGCAGGTGTGATCGCTACCAAACCGGCAATCGCTCCGGACATCGCCCCTACCATCGTCGTTTTCTTGAACATGAACCATTCAACAATCAGCCAGCCGATGATTCCTGTTGCTGCCGCAACCGCCGTATTGATGAATACGGTCATCGCTACTTCATTTATGGTCAAAGTACTTCCTACATTGAAACCGAACCAGCCGAACCAAATGAGGGTAGCTCCCAGAATCGTCAGGGGCAGATTATGCGGCATATTCTCGGTAGGAGGGCTTTTTCTTTTGCCCAACACCATCGCCAGAACCAAACCAGCAACACCTGAAGAAATATGGACAACATTGCCGCCGGCATAATCAAGGGCTCCCAGTTCCCTCAACCATCCTCCGACTCCCCACACCCAGTGAGCTACCGGGGTGTATACCGCAACACTCCAAATGACCGTGAATAGAACAAACGCGGAGAATTTCATCCGTTCCGCTACTGCTCCGGAAATGATTGCAACAGTCAATACAGCAAAAGTCATTTGGAATAGCATGAACATACTGTGAGGAATTGTCGCACTGTAATCTGCATTCGGTTCAAAACCGACACCCTTCAATCCAATCCAATCCAAGTTTCCTATAAATGCGTTCCCGGTGGTGGAGAAAGCAAGTGAATAACCGACCAGTACCCAGACAACAGTCACAACCGCCAGCGGCACAAAGCTGTGCATCGCTGTATTCAGCACATTCTTACTTTTTACCATTCCTCCATAAAACAATGCCACCCCCGGTGTCATAATCCAAACCAATAGTACCGCCAAAAACATAAAAACTGCATCGCCCATATCCATCCCTTAACTCCCCTTTCGTAATGTGAGGTTTTCTAACATCTTTAAATTATATTTCATATCATATTATGGATGGAAATAAATTGCAACTAAATTTTCAGAATATTTAAACTGGTTGTTAGATCTTTTTACAAATTCTGAACACAGACCGCTTCAAATCTTGTTTTCTGAACATACTTGTTGTTATAGGAATCAAAAAGGAGGATTGGGATGTTCAAGCATAAAATCCGCCCTGCCGCAAAAGCCCTATGGACCAGCAAATTGCTGATCAGCATCATCATTTTGCTTCTGATATTCGGTTTCATCATATCCCGGCTGGAACCTGAGCGCTTTCCAACCATATTCGATGGGATATGGTGGGCAGTCATCACCACTTCCACAGTAGGTTATGGTGATTTCGTTCCTGAAACCATCCCGGGCAGAATGATCGGGATAACGCTGGTTTTCTTGGGTGTCGGATTTTTATCCGCTTATTTTGCAAAAATTGCAGGCAGAACAATCGCACTGGAGGAAAAAATAATGAAAGGCTCGTTAGAATTCAAAGGACAAAATCATTTTATTATCGTCGGTTGGAATGAACGTTCAAGGAATATCATCGGAAGGCTGCAGAGCGAAAACCATAATCAGCCGATTGTACTGATTGATGCCACGGTCCGCAAGCACCCAGATCCTTCCTCTCATTTTCATTTCATTCACGGAAAGGCGATCGAAGATCATATTCTCCAAAAAGCAAACATCCAAAAAGCAAGCAAGATCATGATTACAGCAGATTTGAAACAACATGAATATCAAACAGATATGTACTCCATTTTGACACTGATTGCGAGTAAAGGGCTTAACCCATCCATCTATAGCTGTGTGGAAATATTGACTTCCAGTCAAGTGCCGAATGCCAATAGAGCCGGAGCCGACCATGTGATCGAAACGAATCTATTCGCCGGAGAAACGATGGTCTCGGTTTTGACACAGGAATCTTCAACTAGTACCTGACACTAAGCTTCATATGCATATAACACGAAAAATCCTGTCATAAAGAAATGACAGGGCACTTTCGAACATCCGAATCAAGTGCAAGGAGATGTTCTCGCTTGTACAAACGCCCACTTGCATAAAAATAGGCTCTCACCCATTCAGGGCGAGAGCCTTCCTTTTTCTTTTCTTATTTCAAGCGTTTTTCAAGTTCCGCTTTCTTCTCTTCAAATCCAGGTTTACCGAGAAGAGCGAACATATTGGCTTTATAAGCTTCCACTCCCGGCTGATCAAAAGGATTGACACCAAGAAGATAGCCGCTCATCGCGCATGCCTTCTCGAAGAAATATACCAAGTATCCGAATGTGTATGCATCCATCGCAGGGATTTCCACAATCAAGTTCGGTACGCCTCCGTCTGTATGAGCCAGCAACGTACCTTCATATGCTTTGCTGTTCACGAAATCGACTGTTTTTCCTGCAAGATAGTTCAATCCATCTCCGTCATTGGCTTCCGCTTCAATGGTGATGTTATGACGCGGGTTCGCCACTTTGATGATGGTCTCGAACAGATCTCGACGGCCTTCTTGAACATATTGTCCCAAAGAGTGCAGATCCGTTGAGAAGTTGGCGGATGAAGGGAAGATTCCTTTTTGATCTTTTCCTTCACTTTCGCCGAACAATTGCTTCCACCATTCAGAGAAGTATTGCAGACCAGGCTCATAATTGATGAGCATTTCAATGGTTTTGCCTTTATTGTATAGGACATTACGGACAGCCGCATATTGGTAAGCTGCATTTTCGGACAGTTCAGAGGAACTGAAGTCCTCGCGCGCAGCTTGTGCACCTTTCATCATCTCTTCAATGTCCGCACCACTGACCGCGATCGGAAGCAATCCTACAGCAGTCAATACAGAGAAACGTCCCCCGACATCATCAGGGATAACGAATGTCTCGTAACCTTCTTCATCGGCAACCGATTTTAGAGCGCCTCTCGCTTTATCTGTCGTTGCATAAATACGTGTGCGTGCTTCTTCTTTTCCATACTTCTCTTCAAGCTTTTTCCTGAAAATACGGAAAGCCAGCGCTGGTTCAGTAGTCGTTCCAGATTTGGAAATGACATTGATGGAGAAATCTTTGTTTTCCAAAAGATCCATCAAATCTGTCATATATGTGGAACTGATATTATTCCCCACAAATATGATTTGCGGTGTTTTACGCTGCTCTTTAGTAAGGGCATTGTAGAAACTATGCTGCAGCATTTCGATTGCCGCACGTGCTCCGAGATATGAACCTCCGATTCCGACAACTAAAAGTATATCAGTATCATTTTTGATTTTTTCTGCAGCTTTTTGAATACGAGTAAATTCTTCTTTATCATACTCTGCAGGCAAATCGATCCAACCTAGAAAATCATTGCCGGCACCTGTCCCTTCGTGAAGAGAATGATGGGCGACTTTTACTGCATCCTGAAGGTATTTCACTTCGTGTTCACCAAAGAATGATAAGCCCGCCGAATAATCAAAGCGTATATGTGTCATTATGGTTCCTCCATTAAAAAAATGTTCTAGTACCACTTTACCCAATGAACGTTATTTTATCAAGAAAACGTTTTAATGGCCGAAGTATCAATACGAACAGAATGTTCCATCTATTGAATATCGTATTTCTTCCTGAAATTCGCAAAGAATTGTTGCTAAATACAAATCCAATACATTCTATTTCAAGGTATAATTTTTCCACTTTGCCGAAAGATAAATATGAGCTTTGATCCCCACTCGCAAGGGATTACAGTTCTAATCCATCTAGGAGGCAAAATCATGAGTGGACTACAAAAAACAGCACTTGTCTTAACTATTATCGGGGCAATCAACTGGGGTCTAGTCGGATTCTTCCAATATGACCTTGTAGCTGCCATTTTTGGCGGTCAAGACGGCGTCTTTGCTCGAATCATATACGGTTTAGTCGGAATTGCCGGCCTGATCAACATCGGACTCTTGTTTGTCCCTGATCACAGTTATGCTAAAGATCCTCAGACAAAACCAACCCGATAGACGAATCAAGTCCCAGCTGCAGCAAAAAAGCACCCATGAAGGGTGCTTTTTTTGCCGTATGTTTATTATGATTTATTTATTCTCAAACCCAGCCGCGGAATTTGGCTGCTTCCGCCATCTTTCGCGCTCCGATCATATATGCGGCCAAACGCATGTTGATCCTTCTTGTTTGAGAAAGCTGATACACATTATCAAAAGATTGAATCAGTACTTTTTCCAACTTTTCGGTGACTTCATCTTCACCCCAATAATAGCCTTGATTGTTCTGTACCCACTCGAAATACGAAACTGTAACACCGCCAGCCGATGCCAAGACGTCCGGGACCAGCAGAACTCCTCTATCCGTCAGGATTTTCGTAGCTTCAAGAGTCGTCGGTCCATTGGCCGCTTCAACAATGATATCCGCTTTAATATTTTGGGCGTTTTCAGCTGTTATTTGATTCGAGATCGCAGCCGGCACCAGGATATCACATTCTTTCTCAAGCAGCTCAGCATTGGTGATTGTGTTTTCGAATAAGGAAGTGATGGTTCCGAAGCTGTCTCGACGGTCCAATAAATAATCAATATCCAATCCATCCTCGTCATACAGGGCACCATATGCATCCGAAATCCCCACGACCTTAGCTCCTGCGTCGTGCATGAACTTCGCCAGGAAACTTCCCGCATTGCCGAATCCTTGGACAATCACTTTGGCATTTTTGATATCTATTCCCTTGCGTCTCGCCGCTTCATAGATACAGATTGTCACGCCTTGTGCTGTCGCTTTCTCACGGCCTTGTGAACCTCCAAGTACTAAAGGTTTCCCAGTGATGAAACCTGGTGAATCGTACTCCCTGAGCCTGCTGTATTCATCCATCATCCAAGCCATGATCTGCGAATTGGTGTAAACATCTGGCGCCGGGATATCTTTTGTCGGTCCGACGATTTGACTGATGGCCCGCACATATGCTCTGCTCAGTCTCTCAAGCTCGCCCATGGACATTGTCCGGGGATCACAGATGATTCCGCCTTTCCCGCCGCCATACGGCAGATCCACAATTCCGCATTTCAGACTCATCCACATGGAAAGAGCCTTCACTTCTTCTTCATTGACATCCGGATGGAAACGAACTCCCCCTTTGGTAGGTCCCACTGCGTCATTATGCTGGGCACGATAACCTGTGAATACCTTCGTGCTTCCATCGTCCATCCTGACAGGCATACGAACCGTCAAAAGCCTCAAAGGTTCTTTCAATAATTCATACATCTCGTCCGAAAATCCGAGTTTTGTCAATGCTTCCTGTATGACTGTTTGTGTCGATGTAAATAGATTCAATGATTCTTGTTTTTGACCTGCTGTTTGATCAGCTGCCCCAGATGCTCCCATTGTTCAATTCAATCTCCTTTTTTTTCTAAGACATTTTGGATACGGGCAATTGCCCAATCCAATTCTTCTTTTTTAATGATAAGCGGCGGCGCGAAACGGATGACCGTATCATGCGTCTCCTTACACAGTACGCCTTGTGTTTTCAGTTCTTCACAATATCTTCGCGCAGGTACTTTCAGTTCCATTCCGATGAACAACCCTCTTCCTCGGACTTCTTGAATATCGGGATGATCGATTTCTTTCAGCTTGCTGAGGAAATAATTGCCCAGTTCCAACGAACGCTCCGAAAGCTTTTCATCCGTAAGTACGTCGAGCGCCGCAATCGAAACGGCACAAGCCAATGGATTACCCCCGAAGGTGGAACCATGCGAACCGGGATCGAATACTTCGAGTATATGTTTGTCCGCCGTTATGCAAGAAATCGGGAACACACCGCCTCCGAGTGCTTTACCTAAGATATACATATCCGGTTTGATCCCCGGCCAGTCACAGGCAAATAACTTGCCTGACCTCCCAAGTCCTGATTGGATTTCATCCGCGATGAACAGCACATTCTCTTGTTGGCAATAGTTGAATGCCTGTTTCATGAAATCATCTTCCGGAATGATGATACCGGCTTCTCCTTGAATCGGCTCAATCAAGAATGCCGCTGTATTCTCATTCACAGCTTCTTTCAACGCTTCCAGGTCACCATATGGAATTACCGTGATACCGGGAAGCATCGGGCCGAATCCCCGCTTATACTCTTCTTCGGATGATAGTGACACGGCAGTCATTGTGCGTCCATGGAAATTCCCTTCACACACTATAATCCCGGCACAATCCTCCTCTACGCCTTTTACACCGTATGCCCATCTTCTGGCTGCTTTGATGGCTGTCTCAACCGCTTCGGCACCTGTATTCATCGGAAGGGCCATTTCTTTGCCCGTCATTTTGCAAATCTTCTCACACCAAGGTCCGAGATGTTCATTGTGAAATGCTCTTGATGTCAATGTCACCTTGTCCGCCTGATCTTTTAAAGCCTGTATAATCACAGGGTTTCGATGCCCTTGATTCATAGCGGAATATGCACTGAGCATATCCATATATTCATTTCCTTCAGGGTCCTTTACCCAGACTCCTTCGGCTTCCGAAACAACGATGGGCAGCGGATGATAATTATGCGCCCCATATTTCTCCGTCTGCTGTATGATCCCGTCAGTGTTGATCCCTCCTGCCATCAAACATACACCCTTCCCTTTGCATATCCGGAAAAGCAATCGTCCAAAACCAGTTTCTTGCGGCAGACTGTTTCCAACATCCATTATAGCTCAAAACAGTCTTTAAAGTTAAAATTTTCTATTAAATAAAAGTAATGCCGCATAAAATAAAGCGCTTACAAAAAAATGAATGGGACTGCTTAATGATTGCCCACCATAAAGATAACATAAATTTTCAAAAAAAAAAGTTTTTTGCACGCACTTTGTTTAAGTGTTCAAATTAAATGGAAAAACCGGCCCGAATGATCGGACCGGTCTACTCAAGAATTACTTCTTGATCAAATCTTGGCGCTCAGATTGTTTAATCCACTCTTGAAGTTTATCTTTAAGTGTATTGAAACCTTCTTCCGGAGCTGAAGTGGAAACAACGGAAGCTTGACGCTTTTTCGGAGCTTGTTTTTGGCGTTCCGGCTGTGCAGGTGCTTCTTCTGTCGCACGGATGGAAAGCGAAATTTTTCCTGCAGCTTCATCAACTGATAAAACTTTCACAGTCACTTCATCGCCGATTTTCAAATGATCGTTGACATCTTTCACATAACCATGAGTCACTTCTGAAATGTGAACTAAACCTTGTGTATTTTCATCAAGTGCAACAAATGCACCGTAAGGCTGAATTCCTTTAACTTTACCTGTTAAAACTGCGCCTACTTCGTATTTTGAAGACATATTAACACTCCTATATAGCTGAATTATTTTAGTCATTTTTACACAATTATAAATTATATCATGAATTTCGTGATTTTACAAAGTCATAAGATCTTTCCCTATACTTCAGGTTTGCATATATAGGCAGATATCGGTCCCATTCGTTTGCGATTAAAATGACATTCTCCTGTATCAATCTTATTTTTCCCCTGACAGTCCAGATATAAAACATAAAATGTTCAAGTTTCCCTCCGGAGAAAGAAGGGTAAAAATGGTATACTCTACATATACAGTAAGATTGGGGAGGCAGTGAATATGTCACAAGCAGGCAAGAAGATACGTCATTTCCGAATGGAAAAAAAGATGAGCGTTGAAGAACTCGCATTAAGGATCCGCTGCGGCACAAAAACATTGGAAAACTACGAAAACGGTACAATTATACCTAATTTACAGACAATCCTCAAGATTTCCACGGCACTTGACATTCCGGCATCCGAATTGACAGAATCATAAGAACATAGAAAATATGATAAAAAACAGAGGGTTTCCCCTCTGTTTTTCTTTTATTCAGGCCAGCTCGATTTGTTTCGTTTCCTTTCCAAGAACCAATACCGCAAAAGCACCAATCAATACCGCAATGCAGAAGATCGTAAAGATAACATCCGTTCCTGTCCCTTTCGCAACCAAAGATCCGACCATCAACGGTCCCAAAACACCTCCGACACGTCCGCAAGCAGCCGCCATACCAGCACCCGTACCGCGTATGGCAGATGGATACTGTTCTGGTGTATAAGCATATAACGCCCCCCACGCACCAAGATTGAAGAACGACAGCAAAGCACCGGAGATGAGCAATAAAGTCAATGATTCCGCATTCCCAAAGGAATAAGCACTGAGCGCGGTACCCAGTAAATAAAGGACAAGGACTGTTTTTCTTCCCGCTTTCTCAATAAGCCATGCGACCGTGAAATAACCCGGCAGCTGGGCCAATGTCATAATTAACACATACCCGAAACTTTGTATCAGATCGTATCCTTTCATAACCATGACACTCGGAAGCCACAAAAACATGCCGTAGTAGGAGAATACAACACAGAACCAAAGAATCCACAGCATAACAGTCCGCTGCCTGTACAGCGGAGCCCAGACATCCGTAATCTGCTTCAGAACCGAACCCTTCTTCTTCGAACCTGCACCATTGAATTGCGGGGAGTCAGGCAATTGGAACCGTAAGTATATTGCATAGAAAGCAGGAAGGGCACAAATCAGCATCGCTGTCCGCCAGCCGTATTCAGGGATGATAAAGTAAGAGATAAGTGCAGCAATAATCCAGCCGGCTGCCCAAAAGCTTTCCAGCAAAACGACAATACGGCCTCTCTCTTTGGCAGCAACCGACTCCGAGACCAGAGTAGAAGCTACAGGAAGTTCTCCGCCAAGACCCATGCCGATCATGAAACGCAATGCCATAAATATAATTAAACTGCTTGTGAATGCCGATAAACCGCTTCCGATGGAAAAGAGAAGCAAAGTAATGATAAAAACCTTCTTCCGCCCTATTCGATCGGACATGATACCGAACAGAAAGGCACCGAACATCATCCCGATCGAATTGATGCTCCCAATTAAACCAACCTGTCCGGGAGTCAAATGCCATTCAACGGCGATCGCCGCAAGGATAAAAGATAAAATCCCCACGTCCATCGCATCAAACATCCAGCCAAGACCTGAGATCCCAAGTAATTTCCGCTTGGATATAACTTCAACCCTCATAAGTATTCTCCTTTTAAGATTGCGAACAGAGCTACGTATGTTCACATCGCCAAATTTCCAAAAAAGCATGTATATCTTTTTCACTAACTGGTAATGCTGTAATCAGAAGGCTTTTTACTAATCCATTATAGATTAGTTAAAAAACAGTACTCTTTGTGGAATGCTCCCCCAAACATTTCATCAAAATGCTGTTTTAAGTATTCCCCCCCTTTTTAAACGGACAAAACAATGTTTTGTCCGTTTTTTTGTCTGACTGAAAGATTCTTTTTCGCATTATGTGAATTGCTTCACCTTCTGTTGCTCAAGTTTGCGCAAGAATCGATTCATTCGTTTAAGAGCTTCCTGCAGCTGCTCCAAAGAAGACGCATAGGAACATCTGATATGGCCCTCTCCACTTTCCCCGAACACGCTTCCTGGCACCACAGCCACTTTCTCCTCTTTCAGCAGCTGCTCGGCAAATGCTTCGGATGTGAGTCCCGTGCTTTCGATCGACGGAAATGCATAGAAGGCGCCGCCGGGAATATGGCAGTCAAGTCCGGCCTCATTGAATGATTTAACGATATAATTCCTTCTTGCCCGGTAACTTGTCCGCATATCCTCCACATCTTCCATTCCGTGCTTGAGTGCCTCCAAAGCAGCGAACTGTGCCATGGAAGATGCGCACATCATCGTATACTGATGAATCTTCAGCATTGCCCCGGCTATTTCTGCCGGAGCGCATACATACCCCAATCTCCAGCCGGTCATCGCAAAGCCTTTTGAAAAACCATTCACCACAATCGTTCTTTCACGCATACCCTGCAATGCTGAAATGCTTGTGAAGGGCTCATCATAAGACAGCTCCGCATAAATTTCATCCGAAACCACCAGCAGATCATGCTTCCGGACAACTTCGGCAATCTCTTTCAGATCTTCTTCCGTAAGCTGGGTGCCCGTAGGATTATTCGGTGAGCAAAGCAGCAATGCCTTTGTTCTTGGAGTGATTGCGGATTCCAGTTGTTCCCTCGTAAGCTTGAACCCGTTCTCTTTGGCCGTGGCGACACTTACCGGCTTACCGCCTGCCAATGAGATGACAGGAGGATACGCAACAAAGCTCGGCTCCACGACAATAACCTCATCACCAGGATCCAGAATCGCTCTCATTGCGATATCCAAAGCTTGGCTTGCTCCGACAGTCACGATGATTTCTTGGTCAGGATGATAGACTACTCCGTTTAAATTATACGTATATTTAGATATTTCTTTACGCAGTTCCAGAAGTCCTGCATTTGCTGTATAGGAAGTGTAACCTTCCTCCAAAGAGGAAATGGCCGCTTCCCTCACAGCCCAGGAAGTCACAAAGTCCGGTTCGCCTACACCCAATGAGACGACACCATCCATCGTGGCCGCAAGATCAAAGAATTTTCTGATTCCGGATGGTTTAAGGTCCTGTACAGTGCTGGAAAGATATCTGCTGCTCATGGAGATACCACGATCCTTTTATCTTCTTCCCCCTGCTCGAAGATTAAGCCGTCATGTTTATACTTCTTGAGAATGAAGTGTGTTGTTGTCGAAATCACAGAATCAAGAGTGGATAACTTTTCCGATACGAAACTGGCTATCTCATTCATCGATTTTCCTTCGATGGTGACAGATAAATCGTATACACCTGACATCAGATAAACAGACTGTACTTCTTTGAAGCGGTAAATCCGTTTAGCAATTTCATCAAAGCCAACCCCTCTTTTCGGTGTCACTTTGACATCGATCATCGCGGTCACACCTTGATGCTCGTCCACTTTTGCCCAATTGATGATCGTCATATACCGGACAATCACTTTCATGTCTTCCATTTTCTTCAATGTTTTTTCCAAGTTTTCTACCGGCATATCCACCATTTTGGAAAGATCATTAATATCTATCCTTCCGTTATTTTCAATTAATTTCAGTATCTCCAATTCTATTGTATCGAGATGCATAAACATCCTCCTAAGCAATTTAATGATTCACTCAATCATTATAGCAAGGAAAAGTTCGGATGAAAAAGTATTTAAGAAATGCGAGGACTTCATTCGACAATCTTCGCAGCTGCCGTACCTCGCAACATATCCGTTGCAGAAACGATCGTTCATATCTATTTCTTTTTCCAATACGGAGCAGTATAGTAGGATATAACAAATTACAGGAGGGTGAAAGATGGCCACTATTAATTTCGATAAAGTGATTAACAGGAAAGGTACGTCATCATTGAAATGGGATTTAACGGAAGAACGCTACGGGGCAAAAGATTTGCTTCCTATGTGGGTTGCGGATATGGACTTCCCTTCGCCGCCAGAAGTGACTGATGCATTGATTGAGCGCGCCAAGCATCCGGTCTACGGCTATACAGGAGTGGACAGCGACGTATATACGGCTGTGATGGATTGGATGAAGAACAAACATGACTATACCATCAAGAAAGAATGGATCACATTCAGTCCCGGTGTCGTCTCCGGATTCACATCAGCCATTCTTGCCCTTTCGGAACCGGGGGACAAGATTCTCATTCAGACACCTGTTTACACTCCGTTCTTTGACAGCATAAAGAAGAATGACAGAGTAGTAGTCGAGAATCCATTACGTTATCAAGATGGAAGGATGCGTATCGATTTCGATGATTTGGAGAACCGTTTAAAGGACGGCATCAAGCTTCTTCTTCTTTGCAGTCCCCATAATCCCGGCGGAATGGTTTGGCGTAAAGAAGAACTGGAGAGAGTCGGAGAGCTCTGCATCCGATACGGTGTGCTGATTTTGTCGGACGAGATTCATGCTGATCTTTGCCTTCCCGGCCATATCCATTATCCAATCGCATCATTGAGCAAGGACATTGCGGATATCACAGTCACCTTTATCGCTCCGAGTAAAACGTTCAATGTCGCAGGTATTCAGGCTTCGATTATCCTTACCCAAAACAAAGAGATAAGGACGAAGATCAGCGAATTACAGCATCAGATCGGTTTTCATGGCCTGAATTTATTCGCATTGGAGGCGATCAAAGCATCATACCGCCATGGTTATGAATGGCTGGAAGAGTTGACCGCTTATCTGCAAGGGCATGTGGAAACAGTGAAGACTTTCATCGAAACGGAACTGCCCCATATCAAAATGTATGAGCCCGAGGCTTCCTATTTGGTATGGCTCGATTGCTCATCCTTAGGTCTTACCGACAGCGAATTGCAGAAAAGATTGATCGAAAAAGGGAAGATTGCTATTTCTCCTGGAGTGATGTACGGTTCCGGAGGTGAAGGATTTATCCGGCTGAACATCGGCTGCACATCTGATGTTTTGAAAGAAGGGTTACATCGTTTGAAGGCTGCTCTGTCCACTGACTGATGACTATTTAAATAAAAGGAGAGTCGGACATGCAAGCACTGGAGAATAATATTGTTCGATTAGAACCGATTGATTTATCCCATGTGGACGGTATATTGTCGGCTGCCCAGGATAACCGGATTTGGGAGCATATGTCGGTGGAATTGATTCATCGCCAAGATGTGGTGAAATATATCACAGAGGCGATAAAGAAAAGAGAAGCAAAGACAGATTTCCCTTTTGTAATCATACATAAACCAACAAATGAAATCGTTGGTGCAAGCTGGTATATGGATATATCGGAGCAGCATAAGCGTTTGGAAATCGGATCGACATGGCTCCATCCAAAAGCCTGGCGGACCGTAATCAACACAAACTGCAAATTACTATTGTTGGAATATGGATTTGAGAGTCTGGGAATGCAGCGAATCCAGATTAAAACAGGGCATGAAAACATCCAGTCACAAAGAGCGATTGAACGCATAGGGGCAGTGAAAGAAGGAGTACTCCGCAATCACATGATACGCAAGGAAGGAACTGTCCGTCATACCGTCATGTACAGCATTACGCATGAGGAGTGGCCCCTCGTTAAAGAAAGGATACGAACGTTATTACTTTCATAATATGCAGGACGAAAAAAAGCAGCTCATCATGAGCTGCTTTTAATTTCCCCGCAAGCAATCCGGTCACCGGCATCCCCTGCCGGCTGTGACATACCATCATCCGCTTTATCATGGATCACGATGGATGTACCGTCTTTGGTCAGCAGCGAATTCTTTCCATCCTTGAATGTCACATTCGCTGTAAGATTCCCTTGGAATGTTCCATCTTCTTCAACCGTGATATTCGGCATATCCCCTGCATGAGCTCCATTAGCATTCATAAGCCCATGCTCCTTATCATCGGGATTGAAGTGATCTCCGGCCGATTTAAAGTCCGGCCCCTTGCATGCAGCTTTTTCATGGAAGTGAATTGCATGGACACCCGGCTTCAACCCTTCAAGGTCCAAATCCAGCGACATTCCTTCTCCTTCTTCCGAAAGCTTGATCGTACCGATGCTGTCATCGGAACTATTCATCATTTTTACATTCCGGTTCGCATTCTCTTCCTCTGCACAACCCGTAAGGAACAATAAACAACTGACTGCAACTGCCATTCTCATGGTATGCCTCCTTCTTATGACTTTTTTAGCATTTTATCCAATGGCGGCACATCATAAACAGCTTTCCCTAAGCCATAGACGCATTATCCTAGATTCTCTACAGTCAGTCCTTACCCTTTTTTACGATCTTTCAATACTTTTTCTTCCATTTCTTTCGTCTTCATTTCCTCTTTTTTTGACACTTTGATGATCCACCTCATCGTGAAGAGTGCCGCCGCAAGAAATATAACAGCGGTGATGCCTGCAGGAATATATTCACTCTTATCTTCCGGAAAGTACAGAAACAGGCCGACTGTGAATGGAAACATTGTATTCATGAGTGTACCCCCTTTCCCCAAACATTCGTAATTCCGTCCATAATTCTCTCGTGACAAATGGAGTGGTGCATTATTTAACGGTAATCTTATTGATGACAATCTTATCGGCAGGTTTTCCATCCGCATCCGTTTCGGCCGCTGCAATGGCATCCACCACATCCATTCCCTTCTTGACTTGTCCAAATACGGTATGTACTTGATCTAGGTGCGGAGTTCCCCCTTGTTCTGTATACGCCTCAACAACCTCACTTGGATATCCCGCTTCTGTCAGCTGCTCTTCAAGCGCGGGAGCCAAATCTTGATTTTGCACAATGAAGAACTGACTTCCATTCGTATCGGCTCCTGAATTCGCCATGGAAAGCGCTCCTCTGAAATGGAATAATTGCTGTGAGAATTCATCCTCGAAAGGCTCTCCCCAAATACTTTCTCCTCCCATGCCGGTTCCTTCGGGATCTCCTCCTTGAATCATGAAGTCTTTAATGACCCTGTGGAAAGTCACCCCGTCATAATAGCCGTCTTTTGCATGCTGTATGAAGTTCTCGACTGCCTTAGGCGCCAGTTCCGGGTAAAGCGCCAATTCTATATTCCCGGCGGTTGTTTCCATCACAACTGTCTCCTCAGTTGTTCCGCCGCTCGTCAATTGCGGATAAACATCTTTTTCATTCTCTAGTTGACCTGACTCGACTTGATTGTCATTCTTCCCGCTGTCTTCTCCCGTTCCTTCTGTTTCTTCATTCCCGCATGCAGACAGGATCATCAGAACCGAAAGCAAAAGAATCATATACCATTTTTTCACATAAATCCCTCCTATAACTAAAATGTACAATATATCTCTTACATTTACCAAGAAAAGGCGGACAACTTGTCACATCTTTTTCCTTTTCGGTATGATAGAACAAAAGGGTCTGCCGCATCATTAAGCATACAGTTATACATCTAATTGCTTAAAGCAGCTAGTCCATGAAAAGGAGCGGTGAAATGGAAGCACTACAAGTAGGCGATCAGGTGACTGCAATCTATAAAACCGGCAAATACGCAGGGGTGATCACAAGTGAAGGTGACAGGACATTCACCGTCAGGGTGTCTGCTGTTCTGAAGCATCCTGTTCAAGGAGATTTACATCATCCAAAAGAGACAGAGGTCGCCTTTTTCCATGAACGGAAAGCGCTCGCTTTCCGTGAACAAGCTAACGTCCCCAAAAACATGGTGAAGCCTTATTTGGGAGAAATACCTGATTATACTTTTTCTTTACAGCAGGCTGTAAATGCCATGAAAGAAAAGCTCCAGATGGAGGATACTCCTTTCAATAGTAAAAGCTTAGAGGCCCTTAAAAGGCTGGAAGAAGATTATAAGATATAAAAGTCCGAAAAAAAGCCAATTCCCATGTGGAAATTGGCTTTTTTATGCAAATTTATTGAATACTTTCGTCAGATCGATCACGTCGCCGATGGTCGTCGGCTCATGGCGCTCCATATATTTCTTATCCTTGTCGACCAATTTATAAATATGCCATGTGGTCATGGCATCGTCCAAGGCCCTATGCTGCTTGCCGACACCGTCTCTTCCATACTCCTTCACGGCTTTCCATAGGCCTGTCTGATTCTGATCCCCAAAGAAACGCTTATACTCCATCGACAGGTCAACAAAAGGGCCGGTGAAAGGGAATGTTTCTTGGTTCACTTGGCAATTCTGCCTCAACACTTTCATATCCATATTGCCCCATGTGATGATATGACTGGTTCCATAAGCTTCGAATTCCCGCATCTTCAATATGAATTCACCGAATGAAATGCCGCTGTCGACAGCCTCTTGCTGGATGCCAAGAAACTTCTTGCAACGGTCGGAAAGCAGCGGAAACCGTATCGGTTTGACATATTCCGAATACGTCTTTTCTATTTTTCCGTTTTTCACCATAACGGCCCCCACCTCAATGATTTCCGGGTAGAAACCTTCGCTTTTGGGCTTGCCCTGAGGCATGGTGAACTCAAAATCAATAAACAAGTATTGTTGATCTTTCTCCATTTCCTAAACCCCCTTTCCATAGTTTAGAGCCTTCCGTATTCACGACTTTTTTAAAATTATATATCAGCCTTGTCCGTTTTTATACCATTATTTCTCTTTTCAGACGGATAATCCATCCATACAGCAAGCTTCCACGAATGCCTAAGAAGACATGAATATCGGATGGTGACGTCGAAGGAACCACAGCTTTCATACATCATCATACGCATAAGCTTGTCTCCTTGACTGGGGCAAAAGAGTATATTAAAGATACTTTTCACAGAAGCTGCCGAAATCCTGTGAATTGACATCTGCCTTTACTTTTCTTTCACGGCAGCACTTCGCTCAAGCCCGAGCGGCTTAAATATATTTTTCTTGATTATTACATCTTTCTTCATATTTAATAGCAAAATAACAAAAACGGCGAGATTCTCGTTTCCATGCATGAAGCAGGCATTTTACGTTATAATTGGGTACAGTTAACATAAGAAAGGAATACCATTTACAAAGGTTTCAGAAACTGTTATTTTACATTTTGGACTTTCTTTTTATCCGTTTGGCTGCCATCTTCCATTCAAGAAAAGAATACTTATTCAACAGCCTTTCTGAAAAAAAAGAAATCCGAAATTATAGGGGGGATTATATGTCATTGTTACATTGGGCCTTACTGTCGCCCTTTATACTGGCTATTTTCATACCAGTCTTCTACAAGGCGGCCCGCAGAATCCACACAGGATGGTTCGTATTGCCGCTTCCGGTTTTGCTCTTCATATACTTTGTTCGGAAGATTCCAACAATGCAAAACGGGAACATATTGAAGGAATCTTTCAGTTGGATCCCTTCTCTTGATATTCATTTTGAAGTTGTTGTGGACGGGCTCTCCTTGCTGTTCGCACTCCTGATTACTGGGATAGGTATGCTTGTCGTCCTTTATTCGATCTTCTACTTATCGAAAGCAAAGGAAAACCTACATAATTTCTATGTGTATTTACTCCTGTTCATGGGAGCGATGCTTGGAGTTGTCTTATCTGATAATCTTATTGTCATGTACATGTTCTGGGAGTTCACAAGCCTATCTTCCTTCCTTCTGATCGGCTATTGGTCCCACAGGGAGCGCTCCAGATATGGTGCACAGAAATCCATGCTGATTACCGTTTTCGGCGGACTGAGCATGCTCGGGGGAATCATTCTCCTTTATGCGATGGGCAATACATTCAGCATCAGGGAATTGATCGCACAAGGCAATGTACTGTTTGATCATCCTCTATTTCTTGCATCTATGCTGCTCATTTTATTGGGTGCTTTCACGAAATCGGCACAGTTCCCATTCCATATCTGGCTTCCGGATGCGATGGAAGCACCGACACCGGTCAGTGCTTATCTTCATTCGGCAACGATGGTCAAAGCAGGGATCTATCTTGTGGCAAGATTCAGCCCTTTATATGCTGAACATGGCGCGTGGCTGTGGCTTGTTGCTGGAATAGGCCTTCTTACCTTGATATGGGGTTCTTTCTCTGCCATCAGGCAAACGGATCTGAAAGGGATCTTGGCATTCTCCACTATCAGTCAGCTCGGACTGATCATGTCCTTACTGGGTATAGGCGCAGCAGCGCTTCATTTTCCGGAAATGGATGACAATATCTATATCGCTGCGACAGTGGCGGCGGTATTCCATTTGATCAATCACGCAACCTTTAAAGGAAGTTTGTTCATGGTTGTCGGAATCATCGACCATGAAACAGGGACAAGAGATATTCGTAAACTGGGCGGATTGATGTCCTTAATGCCTGTCACATTCACTATTGCGGCAATCGGGACATTTTCAATGGCTGGTCTGCCGCCGTTCAACGGGTTCTTGAGTAAAGAAATGTTCTTTACCGGCATGCTGTCCGTCTTATCGCTAGATATCTTCAGCTTGGAGTCATGGGGCATATTATTCCCTGTCATCGCATGGATCGCGAGTGTCTTTACATTCACATACAGCATGATTATTTTATTCCGGACATTCACAGGCAAACTGCAGCTGGATAAGCTTGAGCGCAAACCTCATGAAGCACCTGCGGGTATGCTCATCGGACCAATCATTCTTGCTTTGCTGGTCATTGTATTCGGACTTTTCCCGAATATCCTGACGGACAGCATCATTCTACCGGCTGTCTCTGCTATTGTCGGAGAGGCAATGCCTGCAAATTATCATCTTCATATCAGCATGTGGCATGGTTTCAATCCTGAGCTGTTCATGACGTTCGGTGTCATCCTGCTGGGAATTCTTCTGTACAAGACATGGCCTTCATGGAAGGGAATCTATAAGCCATTTAAAGACCAATACTCGCTTAATGCTTTATACGATAATAGTCTTAAATGGATGGAAAAAGGTTCTTATAATACAGCAAAACTATTCATGACCGGTTTCATCAGAAACTATCTCGTGTATATATTCCTGTTTTTCATCGCCGTGCTTGGTTTCAGCTTATACTGGAAAGATGCGTTGGCACTCAATATGAGTGAAACAGCTCCGATTCACGTGTATGAGGTTGTGCTCGCGGTGATTATAGCCATCGGTGCTGTCGCCATTCTGTTCGTCAAATCAAGACTGACTTCCATCCTTGTGCTCGGAGCGGTCGGTTATACCGTTTCTCTATTCTTTGTTCTTTTCCGTGCACCGGATCTGGCATTGACACAGCTTGTTGTGGAAACTGTCTCCACCGCGTTGTTCCTGTTATGCTTCTACCATCTTCCGAAGCAGTTCCGAAAAGAAGAAAGACTGTCATTCAAAATGACCAACTTCCTGGTTTCGATCGGCGTCGGTGCAATCGTGACGATTATTGCCTTATCCGCACACAGTACGAAACTGTTCGATTCCATTTCCCAATATTATGTAGATACTGCGTATACGGAAGCGGGCGGAAAGAACTTGGTCAACGTCATCCTTGTCGACTATCGGGGACTGGATACGATGTTCGAAATCACGGTTCTTGGAATCGCCGCTCTCGGAATTTATGCCATGATCAAGCTCCGAATGAACAAACAAGGAGGAAAAAAAGCGAATGAAAACAAATAACGTCATTCTGCAGACAAGCACAAAAATTGCTGTCTTCATCATCGTTCTCTTTTCAATCCGTCTTTTTTTCTCTGGACATTATTACGCCGGGGGAGGATTCATCGGTGGGTTGATGACTTCCGCTGCCATCGTCTTGGTGATGGTTGCCTTTGATTTGGAGACAGCGAAACGCATTCTGCCCTTAAATTATAGAATGCTGATCGGACTTGGACTTTTGATCGCCGTTTCAACCGGCATGATTGCATTATTTAATGGAGATCCGTTTTTAACGCATTATTACGGCTACTATAATCTCCCTATTTTAGGGGAAACTTCACTCCATACTGCCACATTATTCGACCTTGGTGTCTATTTTGTTGTCGTAGGGGTCACAATCACCATCATACAAAGCATAGGGGAGAGTGACTAATGGAAATTTTAATGGCTTTTGTAATTGGAATCCTCTTTACTTGTGCCGTCTATTTAATGCTTTCCAAAAGCATTTTAAGGATTATTATCGGAACGACTCTTCTCAGTCACGGCGCCCATCTATTGATTTTGACAATGGGCGGCCTGAAGACCGGAACAGTCCCGCTTCTGGGGGAAAATGCAGAAACATATGTGGATCCCCTTCCGCAGGCCCTAATCTTGACTGCGATTGTTATCAGCTTTGGTGTAACATCCTATTTTCTTGTCCTCGCCTATAGGGCTTATCAGGAGCTTGGTACGGACAATATGGATTTACTGAGAGGAAATGAATCAAATGAATAGTCAAAATATCGTCTTTTTCCCTGTGTTACTTCCTTTACTCAGTGCAATTGTACTGATGTTTTTCCGCAGGATAGCCGTACAGAGGGTCATTTCCGTCCTGACACTCATCTTGGGACTTGGAATCAGCCTATACTTGGTATCGGCTGTCTTCTCAAACGGACAAATGGCTGTGGATATGAGCAGCTGGAGGGCGCCTTTCGGTATCACAATCACCGCTGATATGCTGTCCGCACTGCTTGTACTGACCACAAACATCGTCGGTCTTACAGTAGCGATCTATTCCTTCCGCTCAATCGGCACAGAACGGGAAAGCTTTTATTATTACCCGGTATTTCAATTATTGCTTGTCGGCGTCAACGGTGCCTTCCTGACAGGCGATATTTTCAACTTGTTCGTATTCTTTGAAGTGATGCTGATGGCATCCTACGTCCTCCTAGTTCTTGGAGGGACGAAGATACAGCTTAGGGAAACCATTAAATATATATTGGTGAACCTATTTTCTTCCGCCTTATTCGTCATTAGTGTCGCATACCTGTATTCGGTCGTCGGCACCTTAAATATGGCCCATATCGCCGTAAGGATTGCTGAAGTCGGTGATGTCGGTTTATTATCCGTCATTGCTGTTCTGTTCATGATCGTGTTCGGCATGAAAGGAGCTCTGTTTCCGCTATTCTTCTGGCTGCCGGGATCTTACTATGCGGCTCCGGTACCGGTGCTCGCACTGTTCGGAGCATTGCTGACAAAGGTCGGGATTTACTCGATCTTCAGGACATACACGCTCATTTTCACCCAGGATACCGGCTTCACACATGCATTGCTCGGTGCTGTCGCACTGCTGACAATCATAGTGGGTATAATCGGTGCAGTCGCATACTGGGATGTTAAGAAAATCGTCATCTATAACATCATAGTCGCTGTCGGTGTCATTGCCTTCGGAATAAGCCTGAACAATGAAGCAGGCACCAACGGAGCACTCCTTTATCTTGTACACGATATGATCATCAAAGCAGCATTGTTCTTGCTTGTCGGAATCATGGTCAAACTGACAGGAACAAGCGATCTAAGGAAAATGGGGGGTCTTATCAAGAGTTATCCGGCTCTTGCTTGGACATTCTTCATTGCCGCGATCTCATTGGCTGGGATTCCTCCTTTAAGCGGCTTCGCCGGTAAATTGCTCATTGCCCAAGGTTCAGTCGAAGCAGAAGCATATATAGGGACATTCGTAATCCTGGCTTCCAGCCTGATTGTACTGTATTCCATTATGAAGATCTTCATACATGGTTTCTGGGGTAAACCAGTCGAAACTAAACCGTTATCCAACACCTCGCTTTATACTTTGCTGGGACCGGCTATGGTCCTTGTGGCGGTATCATTGGCATTCGGCTTAGGGCTGGAGAAAATTCTCCCTTATTTCTCACAAGCTACAGAAACATTGATGAATCCTGAGCTGTACATTGATTCGATCATCAAGGATAAAGGAGTGTTGTGATATGGCAAGCCAAATTTTATTGAATGTTTTTCTCGCCGCACTCTGGATGTTCTTAGGGCACTCCTATAATCCTGTATCATTCATTGTCGGCTACTTGCTTGGCCTTTTGCTCATTTTCGCTTTCAGACGCTCTTTCAACAGCAGTTTCTATCTGATACGTGTATGGGCGGTCATTAAATTATTCCTGATTTTCATTTGGGAATTGATTATGGCCAATATTTCGGTATTGAAAGTCGTATTGAAACCGAAGCTCGACATGAAACCCGGCATCATCGCATACGAGACCAAATTGAAGAAACCTTGGGAGATCACCATTCTTGCCAATTTGATTACATTGACCCCTGGTACGCTTGTGGTTGAGGTTTCGGAAGATAACTCCATCATCTATTTCCATGCGATGGATATCAATGACGCTGAACAGGATATCGCGGATATCAGGAATAAATTCGAAAGAACCATCATGGAGGTGAGCCAATAATGTTTGAATATATCATCACCGGGGCTCTCATCTGCATTTCATTGTCCATGCTGGCCTTGATTTATCGCATCATCAAAGGTCCGAGCGTGCCGGACAGGGTTGTGGCACTTGATGCACTTGTCATCAATCTGATCGGTGTTGTCGCACTTGTATCCATCTTGCTTGATACGTATGCGTTTCTGGAGATCATCCTGCTTCTCGGAATATTGGCCTTCATCGGGACGATTGCGACAGCGAAGTTTTTAGAGAAGGGAGAGGTCATTGAGCGTGATGGAAATGGAGATCGGTAAAATAATAGTCGTTTTCTTTGTATTGATCGGTGCTTTCTTGAGCATGGTGGCTTCCTTCGGGATCATCAGATTGCCAGATTTGTATACACGTAACCATGCCGCGGCAAAAAGCGCCACCCTGGGTATCATGAGCTTAATGATTGCGGCATTCATCTATTTCTATATAGAGCACGGACACTTCAATTCCCGTGTGCTTCTCGGTGTATTTTTTGTATTCTTCACTTCCCCTGTATCCGGACATTTAATCGCCCGGGCGGCCTATAATTCAGGCGTGAAGCTTTGGGACAAAAGCGTCAGGGATGATCTGAAGAAATCCAGAAAGGGAATATCCAAATAAAAATAACCTCTCCATCTAGGAGAGGTTATTTGCTTATAACCGCTATTGTGCACCTTGAAATGCAAACCAACTTGTCTTCTTCATCCGTAATCTTGATGTCCCACACCATTGTCTTGCGTCCCCTATGCAGGATCCTTGCTTCCGCAGTGACAAGTCCTTCCTTCTTTGCCCTGATATGGTTGGCATTGATCTCAAGACCGACAGCAGCTTCTTTCTCTTGGTCCACAAGCATAAAAGCACCCACGCTCGCAACAGTCTCCGCCAAAGCTACCGATGCACCTCCATGGAGCAATCCGAATGGCTGTTTTGTTCTTTCATCCACCGGCATCGTCGCCACAACATACCCTTCTTCCATTTTGACCATTTCTATACCAAGTGTGTCAATAAGTGTATTTTTAGGATCCACTTTCTCACTCCCCCAATCCATGATAGTTGTATCATAGCATTATCATATATAGATGTCAGTGAAACCTTTACTCTTTATCCCGAAAACATCGGCACAGCAATCAATCAGGGGCAATTATCCATTACCGGCATAGGATGTTATATCTTTTTATTTCATGCAGGAGGTTTTTTTTATGAATAACCGATATAACTACGGCTACCCGGCTTATGACCCTTCCTATTACAATCAGGATATTGATCTTCATCAAAATGGCTATAGAACCAGACAACAAGGAAACTCTTCATTTGAAGAGGCAGATCCTTCTTATTTCATGAAAGCCGCCGGGGACGTTCCTTCCCTTTTGAGGGATGCCGAAAAAATTTCCGGACGCATCAACAATGATACGGCACATTCAAAACGGGTGATGGAAGCTGCCCAGCGCGGGCAAACTGAAGCCGTGCATGCATTTATCAGGGAAATCCCTTTGGAGAATCGCTCTGCTATTTGGTTCAATCCGGATGGCCTCGAGATCACCCTCAGCTCTCGTGATCTTTCCAACAGCAGCAGTTCCCTTGTCATCGCAATCCGGTGGAGGGAGTTCATCTGACAACAAAGGACCCTGCTTTCATAGAAGCAGGGTCCTTTTGCGATTATACTTGTTCCGCCAAAGAAGCCAATGTTCTGACCATCACTCCGGTCGCGCCGTGAGCCTGCAGCTCATTCGGCTTCTCAGTTACAGATGTACCCGCGATATCGAGATGAACCCACGGCGCCTCTTCCGCAAATTCACCTACAAATGCTGCTCCCATGATGGCATGCCCATCCCTGCCCGGTGAATTATTCAGGTCAGCAATCCTGCTCCCTCTTACGCGCAGACGGTCCTTCTCAGTGATTGGAAGCTGCCAGATTGGTTCTCCGCTTTGTTCGGAGGCCAATTTGACTTTCGAATAAAAAGCATCGTTATTCGTGAATGCTCCTGTCATATCATTCCCAAGAGCTACCACCACTCCTCCTGTGAGAGTAGCGACATCCACGATACAATCTGCTCCATGCTGCTTCGCATATGTCACAGCATCCGCAAGCGCCAATCTTCCTTCCGCATCTGTATTGAGTACCTCGATCGTTTTGCCGCTCAAGGAAGTGATGACATCATCCGGCTTAAAAGCATCTCCGCTGATCATATTATCAGTGGATGCAATTACGGCAACCACATTGTTCTCCGGCCGAAGTTCACCGATGATATCCATAGCACCAAGAACAGAAGCCGCACCGCCCATATCTGTCTTCATGCCGACCATCCCCGTTTTAGGTTTCAATGAGTAGCCCCCTGTATCATAGGTCACTCCTTTCCCGACAAGTCCGATTACATCCTCCCACTCTTTCCTTCCTTGATATTTCAGCACAATCATGGCAGGAGGTTCCGTCGATCCCTGATTGACCGCCAGAAGGGCTCCCATCCCAAGCTGCTGCATTTCTTCTTTAAAGAGAATTTCATATTCAAATTGATGCTTCTTAGCTAAAGCTTTCGCATAATCGGCCAATGTCGTTGCAGTCAGGAGATTCGGAGGCATATTCACTAGATTCCGGGCAAAATTCACGCCTTTCCCATAAATGAAGCCTCGATTCATGCAAGCTTGCAGTTCTTGCTCATCCCTCTTTGTATAGAGATGGATTCGGGTGATTTCCGTTTTTTTCTTGCTTTGTTTCTGCTTATAGCCTTCAAAAGCGTAAAGTGAAAGCATGAATGCTTCCCCCATCATGCAGCTCACTTTTCCTCCATTGATGTCCTTTCCTTCAAAAGAATCGAAATCAATCGCTATTTCAGAAACCCCAAGCTCCCTTGCTTGTCTGTACGCTTTGCCCAAACTTTCCTTCAACAATTCTTCCGTAAGCTGGTTTTCCTTGCCAAGCCCGATGAAGACGATCCGTTTTGTTTTGATTCTTCCGAGTGTATGTATCACCGTTACTTCTTTCTTCCCCGTACGGATGTCCCCGCTCTTCAGGAGATTGCCCAATTCCCCTCCCATGCTGCTGTCGCACGCATGGAAAAGCCCTTTTCGTTCGATTGTCCGGTCGTACATCCCAATGATCAGACATTCGTGTTCCGTGTCACCTAACCATTCGCTTTTTATCTGTAACATGATCGCTTTCCTCCTCTTGCTCATTTAGACAAGCGTTCCTAAGACTGCAATAGTAAGAATGCTCATATATTAAGAATAGGACATTATATAAAAAAATAGAAATATTAAATGCTGAATTTAGATGTTTATAAAACGGGAATAAGTATAAAAAGGGGATATGCACCCCATATACCTAAATAAACAGAAGCAGGTGATTTTTATGGAATTATTTTGGAACTTCCCGATTATAGCCTCTCTTTCTTCAATACTCTTTGCCCAATTCATTAAAGTGCCGATCGGCTATATTGCGACCCGGCGATTCGATTGGTCATTACTGACAAGTACTGGAGGAATGCCAAGTTCCCATTCAGCGGCTGTCACATCTTTAGCGACTGCTGTCGCCATCGAAGAAGGTCTCCATTCACCTCTGTTCGCTGTGGCGGCAATCTTTGCGGTCGTCACAATGTTCGATGCTACAGGAGTCAGAAGGCAAGCAGGTGAGCAGGCGGTTGTACTCAATAAGCTGGTGACCGACTTCCAGGACTTTCTGGAAGAAGCCAAGCATTGGCAAGAGAAAGAGGAGCAGCATAAACAGGCAAAACTGAAAGAACTGCTTGGGCATAAACCGATTGAGGTGTTTTTCGGAGCAATCACAGGTATCCTGATCGCCTTGCTATTATGGAACGGAATGTATGTTTGAACATAGAAACGGGAGAGGAATATTATATTCCCCTCCCGCTTATCTTTTGTTCCGAGCTATCTATTGTTTACCGAGCTTCGTCCTTCGCTTGGCGGTTCAAGAATTGCTGGCGAAAAACCTGCATATCTTCCTCTTCATTCAAGGCGGTCAAATCGGCTTCCGTCAACTTGCCGTCTCCCATCCGAACGATGGAGACTTCAAGTTCCCGCTTGCCCCAAAATGCATATACATCTTCTACGGTCTCATAATACAAGTCCAGCTTCTCACCTTTGATGGCCCCGCCTTTATCCGCGACGACCCCATATCCGTATTCAGGAATGAATAAGATAGTCCCGATCGGAAAAATATCCAAGTCCGCTGCGATAGTGGAATACAGATCTCTTTTCACCTTCACTCCGGAATAAGTGATTCCGTATGTCGGATGTCCCGGCTGTTTGCCTGTAGACTCGATCCCCGCCGTATAACCGGTTGCGATAACCTTTCTTTTCTCATAACCGGAAAGGTCGGGGCCTCTCGCTTCCTTCTCCGCACCCTTATTCGGATTTTGGGCAGGACCTGCAGTCACGAGGGCCAAATTCTCACGATTATCCAGCAGCAGACCGGAAAAATGCCCCGATTCTAAAATAGATTGAAACAGCTCAACAGCTTTCACATTTGTCAGGTGATAATATGTAGATTCCAGAGCCAGGATGAATAAAAACATCAGGCATATTTTTTTTAATGAGCGTTTGACATTTTGGTACATACACATTCACTCCTCTCGAAAACAGTTTTTCCCAGAGAAGTGAAATCCATACCGATTTACATCCGTTTCATCCGTCAAAAAAAAAGCCATTGCGGCTTTTTTCATCGTTCTGTCAGAACATCTGATATCCTTTTTTCCTCAAGTATTTCATCGTAATGCCTGCAGCTACCGCTCCGAGAAAACCACTGCTCAAAATGGCAATGTCCCATGTGGCCAATGCCATGACATTATCAACAATATTACCGAATGCAGCCGCGGGTTCCTTCACATATTGGATCAGCTTTGTTTTATTCACGATATAGATGGCGATTAATGGAAAAAGCACTGCCATAATCCAAGAAGAGCGGAAAAGCATATTCAATAAAAACCCGATTCCATAGAACAATATAAAGAACAACAATAACGAGATGATAAATGATGGTATTGTAAGTCCCATGTCAAATCCCCCTTTGAACATCCATTTAAGTGTACTTAATTGGATAAAATCAGTCAATTAAGAAATATTTATCCAGCAAACCAATTAACTATACTCACATTAAAGCGGTAAAGCAGATAATTACATTTTAGATGCCTTTTATTGTAATATGGTAAGATGATATCAATATTGTAGCACTCACATAAGGGGGAATTGCTGTGGAAGAACAAAAGGTGTATGACATAACCGTCATCGGCGGAGGTCCGACTGGTTTATTTACTGCTTTTTACGGCGGGATGAGACAAGCTTCCGTGAAGATTATTGAAAGTCTGCCTCAATTGGGAGGTCAATTATCTGCGCTTTACCCGGAGAAATATATTTATGATGTCGCTGGTTTTCCGAAGGTGCGTGCCCAGGAACTGGTCGATAACCTGAAAGAGCAAATGGCTCAATTCAATCCGACCGTTGTCCTTGAACAAGCCGTCGAAAGTGTGGAGAAACAAGCAGATGGTGTATTCAAGCTAAGGACCGATAAGGAAGATCACTTCACCAAGACTATCATCATCACTGCCGGAAACGGTGCTTTCCAACCGCGGCGCCTTGATTTGCCTGATGCGGAGAAATTCGAAAAATCGAATATCCACTATTTCGTCGACGACATGAAGAAATTTGCCGGACAGAAGGTCGTGGTATGCGGAGGAGGCGACTCTGCAGTCGATTGGGCATTGATGCTTGAGGATATCGCAGAGAAAGTCTATATCGTGCATCGCCGTGACAAATTCCGTGCACATGAACACAGCGTCGAGAATTTAAAGAATTCTAAAGTTATCATCAAAACTCCCTATGTGCCTGCAGAATTAATTACGGATAATGAGAAAGTGAAACAGATTGTCCTGGAGAATCCCGATGACGAAACAAAAGAAGCGATTGATTTGGACGCTTTGATCGTCAATTTCGGCTTCATCTCTTCCCTTGGCCCGATCAAAGAATGGGGACTTGATATCCAGAAGAATTCCATTGTCGTTAACTCCAAAATGGAAACAAATATTCCGGGTATCTACGCAGCCGGTGACATTTGTACCTATGATGGAAAGGTGAAATTAATCGCAAGCGGATTCGGCGAAGCTCCGACAGCTGTCAACAACGCGAAATCTTATATGGATCCGAAGGCAAGGGTCCAGCCGCTCCACAGTACTTCTCTATTCAACAAATAAATGGACAGGGAAATTTATCCCTCTCTTGATGGAATGCTTGGGTGGCTAAGCGTTTCAGGCTGCAGACCAAACCGAATCTCATCGAGTTTGTCTGCAGCCTTTTTTATATTCGTTCCTATTTTAAAGTTCAGTTCCTATGATACTGGATTTCAATTAAAATGCAGATGATTGGAGCGGAGGACGGGCGACTCCTGCGGGAATAGCATGAGCGGAAGACCCCGCAGACGAGGTGACGAGTTGAGGAGGCTGAAGCCATGCCCGCGGAAAGCGCCCGTTCGTAGCGGAAATCCACATACCACCTTTACAGACGCTTTTTAAACGAAAAAATGCTTCTTAACGTATATGAATACGTTAAGAAGCATTTAGGGTTCGAGCAAAATACTCTTTTACAATGTCAATGTGGCAGTGTGATGACGCAATCACTTTCAGTTCAGTTACTCAGCACTCTTCAGGGGTACCTGCTTTTGTCGCAGTCCTGAACGAGGAGCCGCAGCCGCATGATGCGATAGCATTCGGATTATTGATCGTGAATCCTCCGCCCATCAATGATTGCTTATAATCGATGATCGTTCCTTTCAGGATATCGAGGCTTTCCTTATCGACTACGATCTGAATGCCGTGCTGTGAGAGTTCGATATCTTCTTCTTCCACTTCCTCGGCAAATCCCATTCCATAGGAAAGACCGCTGCATCCGCCCCCATGGACGGCTACTCGAAGGTAAGCTCCCTCTTCTTCGTTGTTCTTCATCATATCTTTAATCTGCAGTGCCGCTGCATCTGTTATGGTTAAAATGTTTTCCATTACATTCCCTCCTATTTTCACTATGGAGAAGTTTTCAATCATTACCCCTAGTATATACAAAAAGGCAGCATCGGCTCAACTTTCCCAACTGATGACATATATTCTTGCAACTGACTCACTTGTCCATTTCAAATCTATATTAAAACATCGGATTCTCTTCAATAAAAGTATAAACATTCTCCACAAGTTCCTCTGGAGTGCCGCCTTCGACAACTTCCCCATTCACCAATGCATACATCTCCCGGCTGCAGATTCCGCAGTAGCTTAAACAACCATACTCCACAATATCCAAATTAGGGTCTCTTTCCAAAACTTCAAGAGCCTTATACGATCCGCTCGCCAAGTTGCTTATGCAAAATTCAATTATCGGTTTCATCATCTTGTCACCCCTTATCTTCTGTTATGCTACCTCCATTCGATTGAACAGTCAATCAAACGCAATCCGGTTATTTCATTAATCAGAAATTACACAATATTGTTGTAGTTTCGACACAATTTCGATATACTAGCCTATGGAATAAGAAGAAATATAATACAGATGAACCACCTATCATTTATTTGGAAACGCTTAACGACCCATCTGAACAGACCTTTTATAATACTTCAACTACTCAATAAGTATTATATCAAAATTTAGAATTCATATGGAAAGTGCATCTCCTGCACAGCATTTCGACAAAACAGCATACAACAAAGGGGACAATATGATGAGAAAACTAGTGATACTTGGCGGAGGATACGGAGGCATGCGTATGTTGCAGAGGCTTCTGCCGAATCAGCTTCCTGAGGACGTTTCCATTATTTTAATCGATCGTAATCCTTATCACAGCCTGAAAACAGAATACTATGCATTGGCTGCCGGAACCATTTCGGACCAGCATATCCGAGTGGCATTTCCTGAGCATCCGAGATTGACATACATGGCTGGTGACGTAAAGCATGTCGGACTTGAAGATCAAGTCGTTACGCTCGAGAATGGCGAGAGTGTTGAATACGATGATCTTGTAATCGGACTTGGCTGTGTGGACAAGTACCATAATGTCCCTGGAGCAAAAGAAAACTCCTATAGCATCCAAAGCATGCATCAAGCAAGAAGAACCTATCAGACACTGAATAATCTTGGAAACGGTGCCACTGTTTCCATAGTGGGTGCCGGATTGAGCGGGGTGGAATTGGCAAGTGAACTGATTGAAAGCCGTCCTGACCTTAAAATCAAGCTATTTGATAGAGGACCGCATATCCTTTCAAGTTTTGCCCCTCGTTTGAGCCAGTATGTTGAAGATTGGTTCAAAGAGCATAATGTCGAGATCATCAATCACTCCAACATCACTAAAGTGGAAGAATGCGCACTTTATAATCATGATGAGAAAATCGACAGTGACGTCATCGTATGGACTGCCGGCATACAGCCAGCCAGGGTAGCAAGGGATCTGCCCGTGGAGAAAGATGCCCAAGGCAGGATTAAGCTCACACCGCAGCATTTCATACCGGGACACGAGAATGTATTTGTCGTCGGTGACTGCGCAGCGCTTGGCCATGCACCGAGTGCACAGCTGGCGGAAGGACAGGCCGAACAAATCGTTGTTGTCCTAGAGAAGAAGTGGAAAGGTGAACCTTTACCGGAAAGCTTCCCGAAAATTAAGCTGAAAGGAATCCTTGGCTCCCTAGGCAAGAAACATGGATTCGGATTGGTCGGCGACCGCGCCATCAAAGGAAGAGTGGCGAGGCTCCTTAAATCCGGAATCTTATGGATGTACAAATTCCATAACGGATAAGCTTTTTTTGGCCTAAGAAGCAAGACTAGCAATAACCTGCTTCTAAGACCCTAGCCCGGTATAACACCGGTCTAGGGTCTTTTTTTCTTTTTTCATGAAAGTGTTTTGATGAACAAAACCAGTCAACCATCCGTTGCTTAATAGACGCGGATGGTGCGAGACTCCTGAAGCGGATGATTCACTATGACTCCAATTCTTTTTTTACCATATAAATACCCCTAAAGTTAGAATGTTGTCTAACCTTCAAGGGGCAGTTCAGGCAGAAGTTTGAAACTTTCCATATGATATTACGTCCGATACATGAAAGGGGGATATTATGAAAAAGTTCTTGATCCTATTTCTCATATCGGCGGCATTTGTTTTATACGGTTGTAACACCAACTCAAATCCATTGACCGGCAGTGCTCCCCCGGATGTCTATGTTGAGATCGACAATAAAAAGTATATTACTGTACCAGGCACTTATTGCTGGAAATCTGGAGGAAAGGGGATCTGTACAGATACAGCAGGCCCAGTCGAATTGCTGAAGAGAGAAGAACCTATAACGGTGGATGCCGGAAAAAGCATCTCTCTCAAAATGGACTTCACTCCAAAACCCAATGACGTGTCTTTAACACAGATCCATAACGGGAAAGAATCCATAGCATCAGCAAACGGCAGTCGCTTCACTGCACCAGTTGAAGAAGGCATATATCACTATTCTTATCAAGTATGGTGGATGGATGAGGAAGATGAACCGCTGTCCCATGGTGATGCTTCCTATGCATTTGTCTTAGAAATCAAATAGGATTTGTCCTGCAAAGATTGAACATTCAACACATGTTCGGAGGTGTATATGGCGGATTGGCTTTCAATGCTGCCGGCGGCGTATCATATATATACGGTGGAGCCGGCTTCAATTTTGGAGCCTTGGCAAGCGGAACCGGGTTTTCAACATAATTGAATTTTCCTTCCCCGTCCATACTAGTACCATGAGCCCATCTTCCCTCAGCGCTTTGGTTACCTTGAGAGAAGTTGAATAATGTATATGAGACTTCTCTTTTTTCCAGTTCTTTCGGGAAAGCGACAGGAACGACGATTCCTCCTTCTGCTTCCTCCAACTCTTTGATGGCTGCAATCCATTGGTTTTGATGCATTGTATCACGTGCCAAAAGCCAAGACAGCATATCTCTTACCCCGCTGTCATTTGTAGAATGATAAAGGCGTGCAACCTGAAGTCTCCCCTGTGATTCAGCATTCAGATTCGCCCTGAAATCAGCAAGCAAGTTCCCGCTGGCGATGATAAAATCTGCTGTCCAGCGATTTCCTACACTGTCTGCAGGCATGGCACCTAACCCGGACACAATTGCATGTTGAGGATTCATTCCCCCAAGAATAGCACCAATAATGGGATCCTTGGCCGCATCTTCCAAATCGCCGACTGGGGCGCCGTCCAATAAACGGGCAATCATTGTGGCCAGCATCTCAATATGGGCAAGTTCTTCCGTACCAGTATCCATAAGCAAGTCTTTATACTTCCAGTTGCCCCTGACACTCTAGCCTTGAAATAAGTATTGCAGCGCAACTGAAATTTCGCCGAACTGCCCTCCTAAAACTTCCTGAAGCTGCTTCGCGATAATGGATCCGGCCGATCCGGCTTAGCACGGTATTGCAATTCCTTAATATGATAAAACATCGTTTCCCCTCCAAAAGTAAATTGAACTTTCATAAGGGTATGTTATTTAGGAAGCTGCCCAATAGTGTATGTACGAATGAAAAAAAGTGCTTCGAGGAAACGACGCTGTTCATTGTTCAGTTCGTTGCTGACTCAGCTTTTTGGGATATATCCGTACTTCTCCAATTCCGCAGCGACCGACTTCAATTTCGGATTTCCTTCCCCGATGATCCTGTCGTTTATAACCACCACCGGGTAGAATAGTTCTTCCTCCAGAATCTTCTTCACAAATTCTGCTTTATGGCCTGTTTCCTGCTGCTCAGTGATATCCACATATTCAACTGAGATGGGTTGGCCGGGAAATTTCCTTGCCAATGCGGCATCGAGCCAATCACGTGTATCCTTTGATGAAGGCAGATTCACGCAGCTTGCGCAAATCTCATCGGCTCCATATACGAAAATGTCCACCTTTTCTCGGCTCATAACCTTTCCTCCCGCTATCCTTTTGTTATTGTTATTGTATGGTAAATGGCAGTATTAAGAAAGTAAGAATACTCAATGGATTTTTTGTGAACTAGTGATTATAATATGAATAGAGGATGAAAGGAGTCGATAGAATGGCTGAACAAGCAATGTTGGATCAGGTCCAAGAGGTTTTAGATAAACTGCGCCCATTTCTGTTGCGTGACGGCGGCGACTGTGAGCTGGTGGATGTAGAAGATGGTATTGTGAAGCTTCGTCTATTAGGCGCATGCGGCAGCTGCCCAAGTTCAACAATTACCCTTAAAGCGGGCATCGAGCGTGCTCTTCTTGAAGAAGTACCCGGTGTTGTTGAAGTGGAACAAGTATTTTAATCCCTTGATAATCCAAGCTGAGTACCCTAGGTACTCAGCTTTTTTGTATACAATCTGCATCCTTCGTTATCAATCTTGACTCTTCGGACGCTGCAGCCGGTGAAGTGCGAATCCAGCTTATCAGCCGTTTCCTGTGCTTGGCTTTCTTCGACGAAACAGACAACCGTCGGTCCCGCTCCGCTCAGTGCCGCTCCGAATGCCCCTGCGTCATATGCGAAAGCTTCCACATCCATAAGCAGCGGAACGAGCTCCCGTCTATATGGCTGATGAAAAAGATCTCTTCTCATCATTTCACCTGCTATCCTATAGTTCTTCGTCAATAAGGCCGCTAGAAGTGTATTTGCCACAGCACTTCCTTTCACACTGTCCGCAAAGGAAAGTGAATTGGGTAATACCTGCCTTGAATGCTTGGTCAGCAGCTCTTCTTTCGGAATTACCGCGACAACCTCAAATCCCTGCAGCGGAACCTTGATCGTACTCGTTTTTTCCGGTGTATATTCCCCGACAGCCAGTCCTCCCGAAATGGAGGCTGCAACGTTATCTGGATGACCTTCCTCTATAGAGGCAATGTGAATCTTCTCCTCCACAGTCAAATTAAGATCACACAGTGCATCAGCAAGCTCTATGCCTGCAGCAATGGCTGCTGCACTGCTTCCCAGTCCTCTTGCCAGCGGAATATCGCTTCGCACCATCAAGGAACAGGGAGTCACTTCTTTCCCATAACGTTTTGCCGTTTTACGGGCTATTTTCACGATGAAATGGGACTCATCTGCAGGAAACTGTTTCAGTTCATCAGAAAGTCCTTCCACTTTCCAATGATCGCTTTCATACACATCGACCGTCAAATAAAGAGAAAGCGCGAGACCGATCGAATCAAACCCCGGTCCAAGATTCGCTGTGCTTGCAGGGACCCGGATGCTGAACATGTACGCTTCGGTCATACCCGCGCCATTCCCTTAATATGTTCCAGGATAGCCAATTCATCATTCGGCAGGAGTACAGGCTTAATTTCGCTATGTTCCACTGCCGTTGTCGGATCTTTCAGCCCATTACCGGTAAGGACAGCCACAACCTTGCTGCCTTTCCTGATTTCTCCTGTCTTGATTTGCTTGATTAACCCGGCAACGCTCGCACAGGAACCAGGCTCTGCGAATATTCCTTCACTGCGGGCAAGTAATCTGTATGCCTGCAAAATTTCTTCATCTGAGACCTCATCGATTTTGCCGTTGGACTCTTGGGCAGCCTGAACAGCCAGATTCCAGCTTGCCGGATTTCCGATTCGGATGGCCGTTGCGATTGTTTCGGGATCCTCAAACACACGATCATGTACAATCGGGGCCGCACCTTCCGCTTCAAAACCACGCATTTCCGGAAGACTTGTCCCTTTCTTGTCATGGTATTCCTTGAATCCCTTCCAATAAGCCGTTATGTTACCCGCATTTCCCACTGGGATGACAACCACATCCGGAGCTTCGCCCAAAACATCACAGATTTCAAAAGCCGCTGTTTTTTGGCCTTCAATCCGATAAGGATTCACTGAATTCACCAACGTCACAGGCGCCGTTTCACTGATGCTGCGCACGATTGTCAAAGCTTGGTCGAAGTTCCCCTCGACTGCTACGATTTCGGCCCCATACATGACTGCCTGTGCTAGTTTGCCCATGGCTATCTTGCCATCCGGAATGACAACGATACATCGAATACCCGACCGGGCTGCATAAGCCGCAGCAGCTGCGGATGTATTTCCTGTGGATGCACAGATGATGGCATCACTCCCGTCTTCAATTGCTTTGGCGACAGCCATTACCATGCCTCGGTCCTTAAAGGAACCGGTAGGGTTCGCACCCTCATACTTCACATATAATTCCACACCTAATTCTTCTGAGAGGTTTCCGCATTTCAGCAATGGAGTATTGCCCTCAAGCAGTGTAAGCTCCGGCGTCTTCTCCGTTACAGGCAGAAATTCTTTATACTGGTGTATTAAGCCTCGCCAACTCATTTCGCTCCAACTCCTTCGACTCGATAAATACTTTTGATTTCCTGAACAAGCTTCTCATCACGAAGCTTTTGCATAACTTCTTCAAACGCCTGCAGAGATGCCTGATGGGTGACAAGGATAATTTCGGCATGCCCGTCCTCGAATGGAAGCTGCAAGATCTTCTCGAAGCTTACTTTATATTGTGCAAACAAAGTAGTGATCGCCGCAAACACACCCACTTCATCCAACACATTCAATCTTAAGAAATACTTGGAATGAATCTCATCAGGGCCCTTCAGGTTCTTCTCATATTGCGGCACGACAGCACTCTTTCCATTGACACCGATCCTCATATTCTTCATCACATACACCAGATCGGATACAACAGCTGTGGCTGTAGGCAGACTGCCCGCTCCTGGTCCGTAGAACATCGTTTCCCCGACAGCTTCCCCATAGATGTATACCGCATTATATTCGTCGTTCACACTGGCCAATGGATGCGACTCCCGCAGGAATGCAGGCTGTACACTCACTTCCACACGATCGCCTGTCCTGTCGGCGATTCCGAGCAGCTTCATCGTATAACCAAGGCGCTTTCCATAATCAATATCTTCTTTAGTGATCTCCGTTATTCCTTTGACACTGACATCGGCAAGATCGATATTCATTGAGAAACCGAGAGTTGCCAAGATAGCCATCTTCCTTGCCGCATCCAACCCTTCCACATCTGCTGTCGGATCGCTTTCAGCATAGCCAAGCTCCTGGGCTTCTTTCAAGACTTCTTCATAAGGAGTACCGAATTTGCTCATCTTCGTCAATATGAAGTTTGTTGTTCCATTCACGATCCCGATCATCTTCATAACCCTGTCCGAAGCCAGCCCGTCGACCAGCCCTCTTAGTATCGGAATACCCCCGGCAACGCTGGCTTCGTAGAATAAGTCGCAGCCATTCTTTGTCGCTTCGGCCAATAATTCCGGTCCATACAGAGCCATCAGATCTTTATTGGCTGTCACGATATGTTTCTTATTGCGGACCGCCTTCAGTATATGTTGACGTGTTTCTTCTATTCCTCCCATGACCTCGATGATCACATCGATTTCCGGATCTTCCAGAATATCGTCGGGGATATTTGTAATCAAACATTTGTCGATGATATCTTTGCGGTCTTTCTCAATATCCTTCACAAGGATTTTTTTGATGTGGACCGGACAGCCGATTTGGTGGATCAGCTTATCTTGATGGTTTTCGATGATTTTGACCACCCCTGAACCGACGGTACCTAAACCTAATAAACCTATCGAAATGGACTCCATTGTTAACCCCCTACTGTATTTTCCTGGAATACAACTGTTTTTATATAAAAGACATTATATGCCTTACATAAAGAATTTTCAATAGTCAAAAATAACAGAAAATAACTTCATCCTCTATTGTACCAGTAAAGAAGGGGGAATTGAGGAGATTATTTTGTAAAGAAAGGGAAGATTATTCACGAAAGCCAATCGATCTTCGGGATCTGAAGCGTACTTGCCGGGATTCGATTGACCTCAAAGAAATTGCGCAAGAATTCTTCATACGTCTGGGTCTGTTTTAACGTCTTCTCCATTTTTTCCAACAGGGTTTTTTTTACTTCCTGATTTTTCGTACTGTAATAGTCTTCGATGATTTCGAAATAATGGACAGGAAATAAAAGACGGGAATAGACAAGCCGCCAAGCAAAGCCGCTAAGGGGCATATACTGTTCATACTCCCTGATGAATTGAGCCATTTCCAGTTGATGCGTATGGGGATATAACTGATGATGCTGCCTGATCCATTCCGCAATATCCCTTCCGTGATGGTCAAATACCCAATCAAATGGGTTCTTCACAAGGAATTGACCGATCCACGTATCCGTGTAGAAACGTTCATGGCATACAGTCCCGGCATCCACAGGTGCCGGTTCATCATCAATTTCCCCATCCACCAGATATTGTATCGCATTTTCGCCAAGGGCCATGTAGTATGGGAAGGACTCACATAAGAGCTGTTCAAATTCATTGGATGGGTGTGCTTGGATTTTCTCCCTCCATATAGCTTCCAATTGATCAATCCTCGTCTCCCAAAGCTCTTTCCAAAGACCAATCCGATTACTGACTTTCAAGGTTCCTCCGAATGTGCGGCCGAGTGCATGGAACTGGGCCAATTGATAACCTACTTGAGGAGAATACGGTTTTTCCCAAGCATCATTGGCCATTAGGATGAACAGGCCATCATTGAACTCAGAAAGGAAGGTTTGTTCACGGGATAATACAAATGTTGAAACAAATGGATCTCCTTTTTTCCTCATGAATTCGGAAAGGTTCAATCTCTCCATCAGTTCTTCTTCATTCAACTCCTGTATCGGCATGATTGTGAACAATGTATTTCCTGAAAAGAACCGCATAGGACGATCCGCCATCTCCCTTTCCACCACAATTCCATAGTTTTTGAATATGACTTCGTTCAGCATGGAACCACTCCTCCTTATTCTCTGTGTATTTTTGCCTGTGTCTGGACACTCTACTTATATATATGAAGCATTACATATAAATCTTCATAAAAGTAAAAGGAACACGGTGAATGCTCCGGGGCCAAAATGAAGACTCAGGCATAAGATACAGTACGTATCCTCCATTTGAATAAAGGAAGAATGTAATCCCATCAAATAATCATGATGTACAAACTAGATAAGAAAAAGGTGAATGTACAATGACAAATAAACAATCAAGTCTATCCGAACAAACAGCCCGCAGATGGTTGATGGAAAGAGGCGTCACAACAAAAGATATTGCAGAGCTTGTATTGATCTTGCAGGGGGCCTATCACGAGAATCTGCAGCTGGATGAATGTCTCCATAATGTGGAAAGAGTAATTACTAAAAGGGAAGTGCAGAACGCTATCCTCACCGGCATCCAGCTGGATATGCTGGCGGAGAAGCAGCTTTTGGAGCAGCCTTTACAGAGCATCATCGAAACGGATGAAGGTCTGTATGGGGTGGATGAAATCCTCGCATTCTCTATCGTGAATGTATATGGCTCCATCGGGTTCACAAATTACGGATACATCGACAAAATGAAGCCTGGAATTCTAAAGCGGCTGAATGACAAAACCTCAGGGGAATGCCATACATTCCTTGATGATATAGTAGGCGCGATTGCAGCTGCGGCTTCCAGCCGTCTTGCCCACCGGGTTGATACAGATGAATAAAAAAAAGCAGGAAAGCGATGGCTTAATCAAGCCCGCATTCCTGCTTTTTACTGTTTTTTAGACGAATGTCCATTGATCGAGTGATTGTATTACATGTGTAGGCTGCTCTTTATAAGAAAGCAGAAGTTCCGGTGTAGTGACACCGGTATGGACAAGCAGCGTATCGATTCCCGCATTCATGCCCGCCATAATATCGGTGTCATAATTATCCCCGACCATCAATGTCTCTTCTTTCGAAGTCCCCAGTACTTCAAGGGCCTGCTCCATGATGATTCCTTCCGGTTTCCCGATGAAGACCGGCTCAACCTGTGTGGAGACGGTGATGACAGAGGTCAACGACCCGTTGCCAGGCAATAATCCGCGTTCTGTCGGAATTGCGATATCTCCGTTTGTGGAGATGAACCGAGCTCCGTCACGAACGCCTAGGCAAGCCTTTGCCAGCTTCTCATAAGTGATGCTTCGATCAATTCCTGTCACGACAAAATCAGGCTGTTCATCCGTCAATAGGAAGCCCCGTTCCACTAAAGCATGGTGCAAACCTTCTTCCCCTATCATAAATACCTTCGCGTTTGGCTTTATGTCATAAAGGTAGTTGGCGGTAGCCGTGCTCGTTGTGAATACATGATGTTCTTCTGCCGGGATACCAAAGCCCCGTAACTTCTCTGCCACCTGTGCAGGCGTGCGAGAGGAATTATTGGTGACGAATAGATAAGGAATGTTTCTCTTGATCAATGCTTCAATGAAACCGACAGCTTCCTCTATCCGTTCTTTCCCGCGATACATCGTACCGTCCAAGTCGATCAAATAACCCTTATATTTACTCACTTTTTCCACTCCTGTTTTCACTGATTCTCATGCTTTATTCTTCTACAATATTACTGGATACTGCCTTCTTCTTAACCAATACTTTTTTGAAGACGATATAGGCGATGACGACCGCCACAATTACACCTGCAACCGGAAATGCATACTGGTCAAAGACAGCGCCTGCTTCTTCCCAATTTTCACCTAGAATGTATCCGAGATACAGATATAGATAGGTGATCGGATACATCGCTATGAAGGTGAAAAGGGAGAACTTAAACAGGCTCATCTTAGCCATTCCGCATGGGATGGAAATCGCTGTCCTCACTACCGGAAGGAATCTCGCAAAGAACGCGACACCTACTCCGTACTTTTCGAAGAATCGGTCAGATGCATTAATCTGCTTCTCATTGATCAAGAAGAACTTCCCGTACTTCTCTACGACCGGTCTCCCGCCATAACGCCCCAAGGCATACAGGGTGATTGGACCAATCGTGCCTCCCACAGTGCCTGCAAGCGCCAGTAAGTGAATATTAAAATCCCCTTCCGACACCCAATAACCTGCCATCGGCAGCACAATCTCCGCTGGTATAAATTCAAAACATAAAGCAAGCAGCACCCCAAAGTAGGAAAACTGCTGGAAGAACTCAATAAAAACCTCTATCATTTCTGACATGCTTAAACCACCATTCCTTTTCTTAAATACCCCTTGTCATGATAAAAAGCGGGGATATCCCCGCTTATGAGTCAACCCTTATGGAGTATATAGGTCAATATGATACTTTCCCCATACCGTTCGCTTAGAATTAGTTTCTAAAGGCAGATACCGGCCCAAGCTGGTGTTCCAAGTATATTCTGACCGCTTTCGGGAATTCCCGTAATGCGTCCAGATTCTCCGACAACAGTTGGTGGATCATTCCATGATCGATCATCAGATAGTTTTGTACAATCATTTTGCGCAGCGGCAAGAGGGCTTTCAGACTTCCTTCCATTTCTTTGCCGATCACCTTTTCATCAAGCAAGATATCTACGATATCTTCATAGCTGCCCGGATCACGCATAATAAAGCCGTCGATCATTGAATTTCCCACATCCAGGACACAATCCAACATGATTTGTGCACTTCTTTCGAGCGCCAGCCGTGCTATTGGGCCATCCCAATTCACGGTTTCTGAATAGGTCGATATGTTTTTCTCTAAATAGGTAAGCTGCTGTTCAATTTTCTGTCTGTCAACGAAGTACATATTATCTTTCCCTTCATGCCGGAGATGCGCTGACCGTTTCGATCGTCAACGGTCGAGCGTAAAAATACCCTTGTGCTAAATCAACCTTATTTTTTGATAATATCATAGCTTCCTTCTCACTTTCAATTCCTTCGGCTACCACAGTCGATCCAATTTCCCTCGCGATCAAGAGAAGTCCCTTCAGCATGGACTCTTTGACCGTACTGTTATCAATATCTTTAATGACACTTCGATCGATCTTGATGATATCAGGCATTACTTCAATAATTGTATGGAGGCTGGCATATCCGGCTCCTGTGTCATCCACCGCAATCCTGATTCCGAACTCCCGCAGCTTCTTGATTGTACGGATCAAAAAATCCAAATCAGTGATTTCATCCCTTTCCGTGATTTCGAATACGATCTGTTTAGGGGAAAGATGCCTATATTGCTTAAGAATCTGTTTCACATCTGTAAAGAAATGCTTATTCCCGATTGTGATTGGTGTGAAGTTGATATAAATTTGCTCATTGACGTCCATTTTTGAGAGCTCGGCCATGGCCTTATTTAATACAATCATTTCCAACTCATATAACATTCCTGCTTGCCTGGCAAAGGAAAATAAATTAAGCGGGTTTTCAAAGAAAGTGCCTTCTGTCCCTCTCGATAACACTTCGTAAGCCACTTTCTCATTTGTGGAGACTTGAAATATCGGCTGAACCAGCAGACGGACTGATTTGTTGGCAATGATTTGGCTCATGTCGAAAACCATCTGATTGTATTTGGATTGTTCTTTCTTTTCAGCCATACTGAAAGCCATCTGATGCGCTTTATTGATTGAATCCGGAAGATTATCTCCATTTCTTTCAATGAACATATATCCTGTTTTGAAGGATGACGACACTTCCTTATACGCCGTATTCATTTTTTTCTCTAAGCATGACTCTACCGTCTCTGCTTTCACATCAAGCTCATTGATCCCCTGATGATGCGGATACCTCCGGATGAGAGCAGTAAGACCATCACTGTAATAATCATGAAGAATCAGCAAATCCTGCTGGAAATGATTCTTGATGCAATCGGCAAATTCTTTTTTTAATATGTCGATATATTGTTTCATGCCTTCTCTCCCCAGGAATTCCCTGAGTTGCTGATGGTTTTGTATATAGAAAGACAGGATCGCGACTTCAAAGCCCGTTTTATGAGCATCTGAAACACAGGAGACAACAGGATTCCGAATTGAAAAAACAGGAGGATAATTCTGGAGCCTCGATTTTGGCAGCAGTACTTTATACCATGCTGATAACTTGCCTTTCCTGAACATATAATTCATAGACATCCGATTCAATTCCTTCCGACAAGTCTATTTTAGTAAAACTTATAAGCATATTTTACCATGTATTGGTACTTATGGGGCATGATCCACCAAATTTACCAGCAAAAGAGACAGGATAGTTAACATAGCGAATTGGAAATTTGATAAGATAGGGAATGGAACGTTACGTATTGGAGGAGTTTGTTTGGAACGCGAATTAGCAATGGAAATAGTCAGAGTCACAGAAGCCGCAGCACTTGCTTCTGCGCAATGGATGGGTCGCGGCAAGAAAAACGAAGCGGATAATGCCGCCACGACTGCCATGAGAAAGATGTTCGATTCAGTGAACATGAAAGGAACTGTAGTGATTGGAGAAGGGGAATTGGATGAAGCCCCGATGCTTTATATCGGTGAGAAGCTGGGTACAGGAAATGGCCCTGAAGTGGATATTGCAGTAGATCCGCTCGAAGGCACCATTATCGTATCAAAAGGGCATAATAATGCACTGGCCGTCATTGCCATCGCCGATAAAGGCACCTTGCTTCATGCTCCCGATATGTATATGGAGAAAATAGCTGTAGGGCCTAATGCCGCCGGTCTCATAAGCTTGGATGACCCGATCGAGAAAACGATCGAGATTGTGGCAAAGGCAAACAACAAACGGATCCAGGATCTGAATATCATCATACAGGAACGTGAGCGCCATGACGATATCATTAACCGGATCCGCGCGGCAGGTGCGCGTGTCAGTCTCTTCGGCGACGGGGATGTCAGTGCATCGATCGCAACTTGTTTTCCTTCGACCGGTATCGACATATTCATCGGAATCGGGGGAGCACCGGAAGGCGTCATCTCTGCTGTCGCAATCAAAAGTCTCGGCGGCGACATGCAGGCGAGGCTGGTCCCTCAAAACAAAGAAGAAGAAGAACGCTGCCGTCAAATGGGCCTCGAAGACCCTCATCAACTCTTGCAGCTGAACGACCTTGTATCCGGAGACGATGCCATCTTCGCCGCAACCGGAGTTTCTAATGGAGACCTGCTGGCCGGTGTCCGTTTCCTTGGCGGGGACTTGGTTGAAACGGATTCCATCGTCATGAGGAGCAAAACAAAGACTGTACGTTACATCAAAGCACATCATCATCTTAAGCATAAACCGCATCTGGTATTTGTATAAGACTGCAATGGAGGAGGAGCAGGCATGGATGAACGCTTTTATCTTTATGATTACAAGGAACAGACTAATACCCGTTTCGTGAGTTTTGTCGGAGAAAATCAACGCTTCGACCTCGCAATCGTCTCTTCTGAAAGGTTCTACGGTAAACAGCTTGTCTTGGATATGCAGAGCAATAACTTTGCCATCATCGGTCCCGATGATTTGGAAGCTGAGGGGTATCTGGAACATGTATACCGCCTTACACCCGGTCAAGCAGAAGAGCTGAAGGACTTCCTCATAGAATTCATCTGAGAAAAGCATACATCCTTAGCTGTATACTTTGCACATCTGACTAATAGTCTATATGGATCATTACCCTAACAAAAAAAAAACTTGGATCCCCTCCAAGTTTTTTTTTCATTCATTTATTTTGGATGTATTGTCTTTCTTCACTTTCACTTTCTTGACCACAAAATATGGACAGCCAAAGTTGCAGAACTCATATAAATATTCGGTAAGTGTGCTGATTTTCGTGTCATAGGAAGATTTGTGGTTTTGATCATCGAAAAAACCTCTGAGCCTCAATTGGCCGTATCCCCAATCGCCGACAACGTAGTCATATTTATTCAGTATCTCACTATGGCGCGCTTTAAATGCCTCTTCATTAAAACCGTCCCTATATTCCTCAACAAGCTCGTATTGGAGATTATTGATCGTAACCATATTTCTCACCTCTTCGATCCTTCTGCTATCATTATACCGCATATATAGCCGGCTCTAAAAGCAGAACTTCCTGATTATGGCGCAAGCCTTCCACGATAGCCCTTATACTGCCAATAATTGATACTTGTATTTATGGAAGAACTCCATAAAATAACCACATTAATCTTCTGAAAGAGGTGAGTCCTTCGTGCGCAGGTTCATCAGCTGCTTTTTGGCTTTTATCATCATGATATCGGCTTCTCCCTGGTCTCTGACAGCCGTGGGGGATGAGCCGGCCGATAACGAAAGAATAAAACTGTTCAAAGCTGCCGGTAAGCGATACGGCATTCCATGGTACTATTTGGCGGCCGTAGATCAATACGAACACAGCCTGCGTAATGCCAGGAACGATCTGCCTGATTCGGATGGTCCGATCGGAATTCTTGTTCCTTCACAAATATGGCGCGGGTTGGCCAATCCCAATCCGACAGATACGGATGCCAGATCCATCTCCTTCTTTTCGGGAATCGGCAAAGACGGAAATGGAGATGGTTATGCCGATCCAAAGGACGGACAGGACATTCTTGCTTCCGTCGCCCTCCAGCTCAAGCAATCAGGCACTTCCGAAGAAGACATCCGGATTGCTTTATGGAAGTACTACCGAAGGGATAAAGCTGTCGGTATTGTTATGGGGAATGCCCGTCTTTTCAAAAAATACGGCACAATTGAATTGAATGACAAGGCCTTCCCAGTTCCCATCACCTCCACCTATAGCTACCGCAGCACTTGGGGTGTCGCCCGTGGATGGGGAGGAAGACGGAGCCATGAAGGGACAGATATATTCGCCGGATACGGTGTCCCTGTACGGGCAACCAGTTACGGAGTGATTGAAATTAAGGGGTGGAACCGTTTCGGCGGCTGGAGACTCGGTATACGTGACATCAACAATACCTATCACTATTTCGCCCACCTGAACAGCTTTGCAGAGAACTTAAGAATTGGTCAGCTTGTGGAACCAGGTATGATTATCGGCAGTGTCGGCGCAACCGGTTATGGTCCGCCTGGCACAAGCGGCAAATTCCCTCCGCATCTCCATTTCGGTATGTATAAAGATAACGGCTTCATGGAATGGAGTTTCGATCCATATTACCAGCTGAGGCAGTGGGAGCAGATTGAAAGAAAGAAACGAAACAACGGTTAGGCAGACTCGTCGTACACCGAAACATTCTTATAAAATATAGGCTGTTTTTGTGAACCTTGGTGCTGAAGAGCAAAAGTGAATTACCCGCTTCAGGATGCTCGCTTTCCGCTTAGGCGAGCGGTGAGCCTCCTCCTTCGTGCGGGGTCTCACCCTACTCGCTGATCCCACAGGAGTCGCCCATTCTCCGCTGCAATCAATGGGTATTAACAATCAACAATCAATGAATAAAAGCTTTTCATAAAAGAAAGTTCAAAGTGTAATGGGTTTCTTAGGTACTTTATTTTTCTTTAGTATTAGATATCATATGGATTATTACGGTTGGAGCCTCAGTTACTCCCTATAGCCAATAGCCAACCTTTTCGTTTATATCCTTAATAAATTTTCTTATGTCTTCCGAGCTGATTATAAGTCGG
>JAZNGP010000116.1:0-4072 GCA_045576475.1 Bacillus sp. (in: firmicutes)
GCTCGACGGGATAGCGAAGCCGATCCCTTCCACTCCTTCTTCAGCAATCTTAAGACTGTTGATTCCTATTACCTGACCTTGTGTGTTCATCAAGGCACCTCCGCTGTTGCCGGAGTTGATGGCGGCATCGGTTTGAATAACCGTCATATCCCAGGCACCTGCCGATGTTTCGACCGTTACTGTCCGGTCGATCGCACTGACGATCCCTTGTGTGACGGAACCGTAGTATTCAAGTCCGAGCGGGTTGCCGATCGCGATCACTTCTTCCCCTGTACGCAGGACAGTCGAGTCACCAAACTCGGCTACCGCGGTCACGTACTTTGCATCCATACGAAGGACGGCAATATCACTCAGAGCATCTGTACCGATCAGTTCAGCTGTTGTCCTCTCCCCACTTTCAAGAGATATTTCAATTTCTTGCGCGTTTTCAATCACATGATGATTTGTGACGATGAAGGCATTTTCACCCTTCACCTGGAAGATTACCCCTGTACCAGAGCCGCTTTCGATTGTTTCACCAGACTGCTGCTGGCCATAAGGGGAGTAAAAGGATTGAGACTGCAGATTCACAACTCCGACAATCGCCGGTGTCATTCTCTCGACCATATCAGCAATCTCAGAAGCCGTCACAGCTGTTTGCTGGATGCCGATTTCCCCTGTCGTTTCCAGATCTTTCGATTCAATTTTGGCTTCAGTTTGTTTCTCGGTCTCGGTTCTGGAAACCAGATAATACGGATAATCGGTGAAAGGAATGACCGATAATGTCAGCACCGATCCGATGATGCCTGCACCGAGAGAAGTCATGAAACTATGACTCTTTCTTTTCTTAGGCGCAGCTTCCTTTCTGCTAAACCCAGTTCCAGCGGCTGATGCAGTCTGTCTCTGGTTCCCGGCATCCTCTTCCTTGTCTGAATGATGGATGCCAGAAGCCTCTTCCAATTGTTCTGTTGTATTTTCTGTTTCTTCGGCTGATCCATTTTTCATATCATGCAGATTCATTTCTTCTTCATTAAGTGAATGGTCTTTATTCATGCTGTCTCCTCCGTCAACTATTCTCTTAAGGAATATTGTAGAACGGACTTATGAATAAAGTATTAACAAACCATTAAATGATGGAGAAAAAGCATGAAAAGAATGGAGATACCCTATTAAAATGTACTAGTACGGCAGCTTGGTTGTAAACCGATAAAATATGGTAATCAATCCATAGCAAAAATGCGTTTCCCGGCCTCCTTGTAGAGGACCTGGAAACGCATTCAGTCAGCACTCCGGCTCTTTTGTCAAATTGCTGTAAAGGCTATTGAGTTGTTCCCCGATCAATTTCTCACTTTTCAACACCCTGCCGTGTCCTGTTATACAATAAGCGATTTGAAGATGTTTCAGCTTCTCGATACTTCTTCTCGCATTTTCCCAGTCAGGCGTGAAATAAGCCGGAGGCCCGCTGATTTTGAACTTCTGCAAAAGGACATGATACAGCGATTCCTGCTTTGTCGTCACAAATGCGTCGCCTGCGATCAATATTTTTTCTTTCTTATTATATAAAGATATATGGCCGGGAGTGTGGCCGGGGGTATGGATCCATTCCCAGTCTTCAAGGAAAGGAACCGCTCCGTTTTCCGGCAGCCGGCTGATATATCCTGTAAGGTCGATTCCGTGATTCGGGAAGGTTTTGGAGAGTAGCGCGACCAGCCCTTTTTTCTTGAACTTTCCTTTCGGGTAATCCTTCTTGCCTGTCAAATAAGGCATTTCTTGCGGATGCGCATAGACAGGGATCTGCCATTCCAACAGAAGTTCCGCCAGTGAGCCTACATGGTCAAAATGCCCGTGTGTCAATATAAGTGCAACAGGCTTTGTCTTGCCGAACTCTTTCTCGAAGTCTTTTTTGATTCTCTGGAAGTCATTCGGCATGCCGGTATCGACCATCACGATTTCACCAGCCGCATTCTTGATGTAACAGAGATTCACGATTTTGCTTGTATAAGTCCAGACGTTTTTCGTACTGTTGATGATGCTTCGTGAGCTGACCGAATAGTAAGGGAGAAAGGAGCCCTTGAAAGTGTTTGTTTTCGTCAATAATCTTCTTTCCATTCTGCATGTCCCCTTATCAAATCAATATGTCCCGATTCTTCTTGTTTTTACTATACCCAATCACACTGAATAGATATCCCTATATAGAGAAAACTAATAAAGCCAGAGGTTACTCTGATTTTTCACATACCATAATGAAAAGGGGACATCAGCATGTATTTTTACCGAGAAGATCTGATCAATGTGATTGTTCCGGATAAACCGGACCCAGCCGCTGCGAAAGTCATCCAAGAGACCCTTGGAGGACAGTTCGGCGAAATGAGGACGATGATGCAGTATTCCTTCCAGGCTGCCAACTTCCGCGGAAAGGATAAGAAGTACCGTGATTTGATCAGGGGTGTTTTCCTGGAGGAAATCAGTCATGTCGAATTAGTACAGACCACCATCAACCAATTGCTGAATGAATCCGGTGCACCGGGAGCAGGCAATTACGCAATGGACGGCGCCCCATTGAATGAAGCGGTGAAGCATGCGAATCCGCATCATTACATCATGGGGGCGCAAGCTTCCCTTCCGGTCGATGCCGGCGGAAACCCATGGAATGGCTCCTGGGTATACTCCCATGGCAATCTGATCGCGGATCTTCTGAATAACTTGATACTTGAATCTACAGGTGTTCTGCAAAAGAGCAGGATTTATGAAATGAACACTAACAAAACATTCAGAGAGACGCTTGCTTTCCTTATGGTCCGTGATAACGCCCACCAAAATGCATTCGCCAAAGCGCTGGAAACACTTGGCGTCGAATGGGGAAAACTATTCCCGGTTCCTAATTATGATCTGAATAAATATCCGGAATGCAGGAAATATGTCGACCTCGGGTATCATAATGCCCAATTCAACTTCCGTCTCGACGATACGTTGATCGGGGAAATCTTCCAAGGAGCTTCTCCTAGCCGCAATAAAGGTGAACTGCAAGTCACCCCGCCGCCGGAAGGTTTCGCTGTTCCGGTCATGCCGGAAATACCGAATGAACACAGTCCTGGAACTGGCGATATGAATGCATGACACCAAAAAACAGCCGAAAGATTCTTTTTCGGCTGTTTATTTTGTTTACATAATATAGTTATGATTAACCTTTTTGATAAAAATCCTCCGGCCATGCGAGTTCAAACCCATCTTCAATCAAAGTTTCCTGGAATGATTGGAGTGTATGCTCCTCTTCCCTGACTTCAAAAGGCTTTTTGCCGGATTGGATACAGAATGAGGCCAGTGCGCCGCATGCTTCCCCTATATTCCATTCCACCGGATGGAGCCTGTAACACCCGTTCGTGATATGTGTGGTGCCGATATTTTTACCGCCCGCAAGCAGATTGTCGCATTCCACGGGTATCAAAGCCCCAAGCGGAATATGGAAAGGCAATGCCGGTATGTCCATGTAATTATGTCCTGCAAGGCTCGGATGAAGGTCGATGCTGTAAGAACCGATGCCGACGGAGTCGTGATAGACTTTCCCCGTTTTCCCTTCCTGCAATAAAGGAGATACATCTTGTTCTGTGATGGTGTAATAGGCTTTGATCCTTCTTCCTTCCCTGATATAAATGCTTTTTGCGAGTCCGTCTTCCGTGCCGAGGACATCTCCCCTAAGCTTCAATCCGGGGTATCCTTTCCCGCCATCCGGGCGGGGTGCTTCCGTCTGCAGCCAATAAAAGAGCGATAAACTGAGCTGCTTCGCTTGATACAAATGCTTCGCTTTCTCTTCATCTGTCACATCATATACATTCCCGAGCAAATAATCATTTTGCGGCCAATTCAGCAAAGAGATGTCCCCGGCTCCAGGCAGATTGAATTGATCCGCGGCATACACCCTTCGATAGTTCCACAGCGGAAAATGTTCTTCATTCGGGAAGAGTTCGTATCGGCGCTTCTCCAATGTGACCGGATTCGGAGCATGGAAACTGAGGAATTGATCGGGCCAAAACGACGGTCTATATTTTTTCCAGAATGCGTACATCGGCGGTTCTTGAATGGTATGGTCTTCTCC
>JAZNGP010000117.1:0-166314 GCA_045576475.1 Bacillus sp. (in: firmicutes)
TGATTGAAGCGGAGAACGGCGACTCCTGCGGGATCAGCGAGCAGGGTGAGACCCCGCACGAAGGAGGAGGCTCACCGCTCGCCCCGCGGAAAGCGTCCGTTCGCAGCGGAAATCAACATGGAACTTTGACAGAGCGAAAAAAATAAGAATCCCTTTTGTTTACGGCGCTTAGGAGGAATCATGAAGCTTCTCCGGAAGTTCGCTTACTTTTGCTGTTTAGCGCCGTATCCTTCATAATAGAACTTGATCAAATGGAACGGAGGACGGTTGAATGCTGGTAAATAAAAAGATATTACTTTGTGTCACAGGCGGAATCGCTGTTTATAAGGCAGCAGCCTTAACAAGTAAACTTGTACAGGAAGGCGCGCAAGTGAAGGTGGTCATGAGCGAATCGGCAGCTAAATTCGTGACGCCGCTCACTTTTCAATCGTTATCCCGAAATGAAGTATTCACAAGCACCTTTCAGGAAAATGATCCAAAGGTGATTGCTCATATAAATTTGGCTGACTGGGCTGATATTGTTCTCATTGCACCCGCCACAGCGAATATCATCGGCAAGGCCGCGAACGGCATCGCAGATGATATGATTTCAACGATTCTGCTGGCAACAGAAGCAAAAGTGTTTATTGCACCTGCCATGAACGTCCATATGTATGCCCACCCTGCGGTTCAGAGAAATATGGAAACACTGAGCGGCTATGGATACCGCTTCATCGAACCTGGAGAAGGGTATTTGGCATGCGGCTACACAGGGAAAGGGAGACTGGAAGAGCCCGAGAACATTATTTCTTTCCTTAAATCCGAGGAAGCCGCAAGCGGAACCGGGAAATTATCAGGAAAAAAAGTACTGGTCACCGCGGGGCCGACAAAGGAAAAAATCGATCCGGTCCGCTTCATCTCTAATGATAGTTCAGGGAAAATGGGGTATGCGATGGCAGAGACAGCAGCGAAGATGGGAGCAGCTGTCACTTTGGTTTCCGGTCCGGTAAGTATTCCGGCACCAAGGGATGTCGAATTGATACAGGTGGAATCCGCACAGGATATGTATGATGCCGTGATGAAGCGTTCGGATGAACAAGACATCATCATCAAAACAGCAGCTGTATCGGATTATAGACCGGTCCACATCAGCCCGCGAAAGATGAAAAAACAACCTGGAGGGGCAGCCATCGAATTGGAAAGGACGAAGGATATCCTTCTTGAACTCGGTCTGAACAAACGTGATCAGCTGCTGATCGGATTTGCGGCGGAAACGGATAATATCGAAGAATATGCCCTTGATAAGCTTGAACGGAAGAATGCGGATATGATTGTCGCGAACAATATAACGGCAGAAGGTGCGGGATTCAAGCATGATACAAATATCGTGACGCTATTCAAGCGGGACGGCAGCAAGGTGGAAATGCCATTAATGAGCAAGAAAGAAATTGCCGGGGTCGTTTTGGATGAAGCTGTCGAATTGTTAAAAAAGGATTGATAGATAAATGGAAGTAGCATCTGTAATTGTGGATGTACCAGTCCGCCAGACCGACAATGCATACGACTATGCTGTTCCAGCCCAGTGGAAAGGCATGATTGTCCCCGGTACACGTGTTGCTGTGCCTTTCGGTCCGAGAAAGGTTCAGGGTTTTGTTGTCGCGATGAAAGAGACGGCTGAAGTGGATAAGCTGAAGGCCATCGATTCCCTTTTGGACCTTGAACCTGTATTGACGGAGGAACTGCTGCATTTGGCGGATTGGCTGACGAAGGAGACACTTTGCCTGAAGATCACCGCTTTGCAGGCATTGCTTCCGGCTGCGCTGAAGGCGAAATACAATAAAGTGCTCCGTTTACGGGCTGAGGTGGTGAATCTTCATCCGTTTATACAGCCGTATTTCAAGGAACAGCAGGAAGTCGATTTCAAGGCGGCGATGGAGCATGAATATGCATCGCTTTTTCAAAAAGACATCCAGGCCGGACTGATCGAGGTCCAATATCAAGTCAAGAATAAATATAATAAGAAGACAGAGCGTATCGTAACCGTGCTGATGACTGATGAAGAATTGATGGAAGCGAAAGGCTCGATTGGGAAGAATGCCGCGAAACAAAGAGTGCTGATAGACTATTTTCTTCATGACAGGGAGCCTCTGTCTGCCCGCAAGCTCATGGAAAGAACAGGAGCCAGCGATTCCACGATTAAAGCTCTTGAGAAAAAAGGAATCGTCGCAATCAGGCAAAGTGAAGTATACCGGGATCCATTCAAGGACAAAAGTTTTGTCCACAAAGAACATATGAAGTTCACCGATGAACAGCAAGCAGTATATGAGCCGATCAAGGAAAGTATCTGCAGACGCCAAAATGATGTTTTTCTGCTGCACGGTGTGACAGGAAGCGGCAAGACGGAAGTATATCTGCAGGCCATCGATGTCGCTTTGAAGAAAGGCCAGGAAGCGATCATGATGGTTCCGGAGATTTCATTGACGCCGCAGATGGTCGACAGGTTCAAAGAAAGATTCGGAGACCGGGTGGCTGTATTCCACAGCGGCCTTTCCATCGGTGAGAAATACGATGAATGGAGAAGGATTTACCGCAGGGAAGTGCAGGTTGTGGTTGGAGCACGCTCCGCTGTCTTTTCTCCCTTCACGAATATCGGCATCATCATTATCGATGAAGAGCATGAAGGCAGCTATAAGCAGGAAGAAACCCCTAGATACCACACCCGCGATGTGGCGATTGAACGAGCGAGGCATCATCGCTGTCCGGTTGTCCTCGGGAGCGCGACGCCGGCCTTGGAATCTTTCGCAAGAGCGCAGAAAGGTGTCTATACTTTATTGACCCTTTCGAATCGCGTCAATAACAGACCCCTGCCTTCTGTCGAAATTGTCGATATGCGGGAAGAACTGCGCTCCGGCAACCGGTCTGTCTTTTCCGAAAAATTGCTTGAGAAAATGAAAGACAGATTGGACAAGAAAGAGCAGATTATTCTTTTCTTAAATAAGAGGGGGCATTCTTCCTTTGTCATGTGCAGAAGCTGCGGAGAAGTGACACAATGCCCGCATTGTGATATTTCCCTCACATTCCATAAGTACAATTCCATGCTGAAATGCCACTATTGCGGTCATGAAGAGCGAATGGGCAAGGAATGTGAAAGCTGTGGAAGCGATGCGATCCGTTATTTCGGAACAGGTACGCAAAAAGTGGAGGAAGAGCTGACGAAGCTTCTTCCGGAAGCAAGAGTGATACGGATGGACGTGGATACGACCAGCAGAAAGGGAAGTCATGAGAAACTGCTCAGTCATTTCCGGGATGGAAAAGCGGATATCCTTCTCGGAACGCAGATGATCGCCAAAGGACTCGATTTCCCGAATATCACGCTCGTCGGTGTGCTTTCGGCGGATACAATGCTGCATCTGCCGGATTTCAGGGCATCGGAAAAAACATTCCAGCTGTTGACTCAAGTGAGCGGAAGGGCGGGAAGGCATATATTGCCGGGAGAAGTCGTCATCCAGACGTATACACCGGAGCATTACAGTATCGTGCTTGCCTCGAAACAGCATTATGAAGATTTCTATGCAAGGGAAATGTTCATGAGACGGCAGGGGATGTATCCGCCTTATTATTATGTGACTCTGATCACTGTATCTCATGAAGATCTGATGAAGGTCATCTCGGTGACAGAGAAAATTACGAACTTCATCAAGGGGGGACTGTCGGGAGAAGCGATCATACTTGGTCCAGCCGCCTCCCCGATCCCGCGAATCAATAATAGATATCGCTATCAATGTTTGATAAAATACAAACGGGAACCTGAATTACAGGACAAATTAAAAAAAGTCATTGAGCATTATCAACAGGAACAGGCAAACAAAGGTCTGCAAATTCTGGTGGACCCGAATCCGCAAATGATGATGTAACTGTTACCATAGGAGGAAATAAGTTGTCTGTATTGCCTATCGTGAAATTTCCGAATGAAATATTGGAGAAGAAATGTGAAGAAGTGACAGCTTTCGACCAAGAATTGGCGAAGCTGTTGGATAATATGTATGAAACGATGATTGAAGCAGATGGAGTCGGATTGGCAGCACCGCAGGTTGGTGTGGCAAAACAAATCGCCATCGTGGAAATAGATGAAGAAGAAGGGACGCTTGAGTTGATCAATCCGCGCATCCTGAAACAAGAAGGGCAGGATGTGGATGTGGAAGGCTGCTTGAGTTTTCCGGGGATTTACGGAGAAGTGGAACGCCCTTACTCCATCAGGGTGAAGGCGCAGGACAGGAACGGGAACCATTATGAGCTAGAAGCGGAAGACTATTACGCACGTGCCATCCTGCACGAAATGGACCATCTTGAAGGAGTCCTGTTCACGTCGAAAGTGATCCGTTATGTGAAAGAAGAAGAATTTGAAGGGTATGAAGAAGAATGACAAAGATTATTTTCATGGGTACGCCGGATTTTTCCGTACCGATCTTGAGACAAATATTGAACGACGGCTATGAAGTGGCGGCTGTGGTCACTCAACCGGACCGTCCGGTGGGCAGAAAGCGGGAATTGAAAGCGCCTGCTGTGAAAGAAGAGGCGCTGAAACACGGTATTCCTGTTTACCAGCCTGAAAAAATCCGCGAAAAAGAAGAATTGGATAAGGTTTTGGCATTGAAGCCTGATCTTGTGGTGACCGCGGCATTCGGGCAGATTCTGCCGAATGAATTGCTGGAGGCTCCAAAGTACGGATGCATCAATGTGCACGCGTCATTACTTCCCGAACTTCGCGGAGGTGCGCCGATCCATCATGCAATCCTGCAGGGGAAAGAGGAGACCGGCATCACAATCATGTATATGGCAGAGAAGCTGGATGCCGGCGATATTTTGACACAAAAATCGGTGACAATCGAAGAAGAAGACAATGTCGGTATCCTTCACGACAAACTCAGCAAAGCAGGAGCGGAATTATTGTCGGAGACGCTGCCTAAGCTTCTGAATGGTGAATTGGAAGCGAAACAGCAAGATCACTCCAAAGCGACATTCGCATGGAATATCAAAAGAGAGCAAGAGAGAATTGATTGGAATGCCGGCGGTGAACAAATCTATAATCAAATCCGCGGCTTGAATCCTTGGCCTGTCGCTTACACAACATTGGCGGGAAATGTAATGAAGGTATGGAAAGGCAGCAAGATGGCGGCCCTGAAAGAAGGAAAGCCAGGTGAAATCATCGGTTTCGAAGAAGACGGTCTCATCGTACACACAGGCAATAACACAGCTGTCAAGATCACAGAGCTTCAACCTGCAGGCAAGAAGAAAATGTCCGCATATGACTATCTGCGCGGAGCCGGATCAGGATTGAAGGAAGGAATCATTCTCGGTGAGGAAAATGAGTAAATCAACAAAACAGAAGAGTGTAAGGGAGCTTGCTCTCGACATGCTTGTAGCAGTGGAGAAAAACCAGTCTTACAGCAATCTCGCATTGAACGCTGTCATGAATAAGAACAAATTATCCCAAGCGGACGGCGGCCTGCTTACGGAAATCACATATGGCACAATCCAGCGCAAACTGACGCTTCAATATTTCTTGTCCCCATTCCTGCCGGCCGGGAAGAAGCTGGATCCTTGGGTGATGCCGCTTCTGGAACTGTCTCTGTATCAAATGCTGTATTTGGACAAGGTTCCAGATCACGCAGTCCTGTTCGAAGCGGTGGAAATCGCCAAGAAGAGAGGCCATAAAGGCATTGCGTCAATGGTCAACGGTGTGCTCCGCAACATCCAGCGGAAAGGCGTCCCGTCCTTCGAAGCAATCGAAGATGAGGCGGAGAGGATCTCGGTTGAGACAAGCCACCCGCTATGGCTCGTCAAAAGATGGTCGGAACAATATGGCATGGAAAAGACAAAAGAGATGTGCGCCTTCAATTTACAGGCTCCTCGTCAAACGGCCAGGGTGAACACAGCCAGAATCAAGCGGGATGAGTTAATCGCCGCTTTGGAACAAGAAGGTTTCCGCACGGTTGCCAGTGATATTCTGCCGCAGGCGATTGTCTGCCTTCAAGGTAATCTGGCCCATTCCAAAGCGTTCAAAGAAGGCTTATTCACCATTCAAGATGAGACATCGATGCTTGTCGCTTATGCGCTTGGTGCAGAAGCGGACGACAAAGTGCTGGATGCATGCGCGGCTCCAGGAGGCAAAACGACGGCAATCGCAGAAAAGCTTCCCGAAGGGTCGGTCACAGCACTGGATCTTCATGAACATAAAGTCAAATTGATCAAAGAGCAGGCAGAACGATTACATCTGTCGAATATATCAGCAGTGGCACAGGATGCAAGAAAAGCAGGAGATATATTCCAAAAAGAGTACTTCGACAAGGTGCTTGTGGATGCCCCCTGCTCAGGTCTCGGTGTTTTGCGGCGTAAGCCGGACGCCAAGTATACGAAGAGTGAAGCGGATATCGGAAGATTATCTTCCATCCAGCTTGATATCCTTTCAGCCGTCGCTCCACTGGTGAAACCGGGTGGAACACTTGTCTATAGTACATGTACGGTAGATCGCGGCGAAAATGAAGAAGTGATCGCGCAATTCCTTAAGGACCACGATGAGTATGAACAAGATTCGCAGTTAGCGGACAGAATGCCTGAAAAGGTTCGTCCATATGTCAACAACAACAGCCTGCAACTATTTCCGCAGGATTTAGAAAGCGATGGATTCTTCATTGCTTGCTTCAGAAAGAAGGGTAAATAATAATGACAACACAAAAAGAAAACACTAAGACGCCGGTTAAGCCATCCATCTATTCACTGCAGCCTGAGGAACTGAAGACGTGGCTTTCCGAAAATGGAGAAAAGCCTTTCCGTTCGGATCAGATTCTGCAATGGCTTTACAAACAAAGAGTGACAAGCTTCGAGGATATGACGAACTTGTCGAAAGACCTTCGTACGAAGCTTGATGAACAATTCAGCTTGACTACATTGAAGACGATCATACAGCAGACATCCGCGGACGGCACGATGAAATTCCTTTTCGAGCTGCAGGACGGTTATAGCATTGAGACTGTACTGATGCGGCATGATTACGGGAATTCGGTTTGCGTCACGACACAGGTCGGCTGCCGCATCGGCTGTACCTTCTGTGCCTCCACTCTCGGTGGTCTGAAAAGGAATCTTGAAGCAGGCGAAATCGTCGCACAGGTCGTGAAAGTACAGCAAGCACTGGATGAGCTTGATGAAAGGGTAAGCAGCGTCGTTATCATGGGTATCGGAGAACCGTTCGATAATTATGATGAGATGATGAAATTCCTTAAAATCATCAACAGCGATAAAGGCCTGCATATAGGTGCAAGGCATATCACTGTTTCAACGAGCGGAATTGTGCCGAAAATATACAAATTCGCGGATGAGAACCTGCAGATCAATTTCGCCATTTCCCTGCATGCGCCAAACAATGAAATAAGAGGGAAATTAATGCCGATCAACCGGGCATACAGCCTGCCGAAACTGATGGAGGCGATCCGATATTATACGGAGAAGACAGGTCGCCGCATCACCTTCGAATACGGGCTGTTCGGCGGTGAGAATGACCAGGTGGAACATGCGCTTGAACTGGCTGAATTGATCAAAGGATTGAAGTGCCACGTCAACCTGATACCGGTCAATTATGTTCCGGAACGTGACTATGTGAGGACGCCTAAAGAACAAATCCTGTTGTTCGAGAAGACATTGAAGAACAAAGGAGTAAACGTGACGGTCCGCCGGGAACAAGGACATGATATCGATGCAGCTTGTGGTCAACTTCGAGCGAAAGAGCGAAAAGAAGAGACGAGGTGATAGTGTTGAAGGCTGTTTTTATGACGGATTGCGGAAGGGTAAGGCAGCATAACGAGGATAATGGAGGTATTTTTGAAAGAGAAGGGAGCATGCTGGTGCTGGTGGCCGACGGAATGGGAGGCCACCGCGCCGGGGATGTGGCCAGCAGTATGACACTCTCTTATTTCAGGGAAATCTGGGATACGGAAAACGGGGTCATTACGGCTGATGAAGCAGAGAAATGGCTGAAGACACATATTGAGAATGTGAACAGCCTTCTCTTTCGGCATGCCGAACAGAACCAGGAATGCCAAGGAATGGGCACGACGCTTGTTGCTGCATTATGCACCGATCGTTTTGCGACGATTGCCAATATAGGCGATAGTCGATGTTATCTGCAAAATGAGAACGGCTTTAAACAAATCACAGAAGACCATACATTGGTCAATGAACTGGTGCGCACCGGGCAGATCAGCAGGGAAGATGCAGAGCATCATCCAAGGAAGAATGTCATTGTGCGTGCATTGGGGACCGAACTGAATGTCGAAGCGGATATCAAATCAATCATCTTTGAGGAAGGCGATTATATATTGCTTTGCTCCGACGGCCTTTCGAATAAGGTATCCGAGCAGGACCTGAAGCTTGCATTGAACTCGGAGGCGGATCTGGAACAAAAGGCCGGAACGCTGATAGCGAAAGCGAATGACAACGGCGGAGAAGACAATATCACCCTCATCATTGTTCAATACAACAGTGAGAAAGAAAGCAGGTGATTGCATGTTAATCGGTAAGAGGCTTTATGGCCGTTATAAAATTCTCCGTATGATTGGCGGAGGCGGCATGGCGAATGTCTATCTTGCTGAGGACATGATATTGGAGCGTGAAGTGGCGGTTAAGGTATTACGGATGGACTTTTCCATGGATGATGAATTCATCAAACGGTTCAATCGTGAAGCACAGTCAGCCACCAGCCTGGCACATCCGAACATCGTCAATGTATACGATGTCGGCGAAGAAGAAAATGTGTATTTCATCGTCATGGAGTATGTCGAAGGTTTAACGCTTAAACAATACATACAGCAGCAGCCGATACCGGTCGAAAAGACGATCCATATCATGCAGCAAATCACTTCGGCTATAGCGCATGCGCATCAACATGGTATCATCCATCGTGACATCAAGCCGCAGAATATCTTGATCGATGAGCATGATACCGTGAAAATCACGGATTTCGGTATCGCTACCGCATTGAGCGCCACCAGTATTACGCAAACGAATTCTGTTCTTGGTTCCGTGCATTATCTTTCTCCCGAGCAGGCCAGGGGAGGAATGGCAAACAAGAAATCCGATATTTATTCACTCGGTATCGTTATGTTCGAAATGCTTACAGGAAGGCTTCCTTTCTCCGGTGAATCGGCAGTTTCAATCGCTTTGAAACATTTACAGACGGTCACACCTTCTTTAAGAAGATGGAATCCGGATATACCGCAAAGTGTGGAAAACATCGTATTGAAGGCGACCGCAAAAGATCCTTTCCACAGATATGACAGTGTAGAAGAATTAAGGGAAGATCTATTGTCCGCCCTGTCCCCGCAAAGGGTCAATGAGAAGCCGTTTGTTGTGCCTGAAGATATGGATGCGACGATTGCGATGCCCATCATTACGGAAGATACGGTAATTCCTGACTCAGATGATACAATCGTCGCTGCTCAGGACACGCATGAATACAACGAGGAAGACTCAGAGCCGTTTGCAGATCAATCGAAGAATAAGAAGAAAAAGAAAAGCAAGAAAAAGACAAAAACGGGTACGAACAAGAAGAAGGAAAAGAAATCAAAGAACAAAGGGTTTAAAATTGTTCTTGTCATTCTGCTACTGCTTGGCACCCTCGCGGTATTGAGCGTCACTGTGTTTCCGAAATGGTTTCAGCCTGCCGATGTCGAAGTTCCTGAAATGGAAGGAAAGGCGCTGGACGATGCGATCGCGATGCTTCTTGACCAAGGTTTCACAATCGGAAAGACAATCAAAATATCACATGAAGAAATCTCGGAAGATTTGGTTGTGAAAACCGGTCCCGATGCCGGTAAGACGGTGAAAGAGGGAACGACCGTCGATATTTATGTCAGCACCGGCAAGAAGCGTATAGAAGTGGACGATTATACAGGACGGCAGCTGGAAGATTTGAGAGATGAGCTGGAGGAAAAGGGCTACAAAGATGTTGAAGTGACAGAGGTATACGACGATGATGCGGTCGCCGGCGAAATCATCCGGCAGGAGCCGGGCGCGGATGCTTTGGTGATTCCTTCAGAAACGGTATTGGAGTTCGTTGTGAGCAAAGGTGTGGAGGAAATCACATTGAAGAATCTTGTGGAATACAATGAACGGCTTCTGAATGAATATTCGGCGGAAACGGGCCTGAATATCGAAATCGTCAAAGAAGCCTATTCAGATGAAATTGCCGAGGGTTTGGTGATTTCGCAGTATCCTGATGCATCCACCAAAGTAAAAAAAGGCAGCACTGTCCAAGTCACGCTATCAAAAGGAAAAAAAGAACTTCCCCCTAAAATTGTCATCCGGGAAGTAACTATCCCTTATGAAGGAGTGAATGGCGAGGAGCAGACCGTTCAGATTTATATTGATGATCTGAACAATAATACGACAGAACCTGCAGAGACAATCACAATCACTGAAACTCGGAAAGTGAAAGTGGAACTGACAATCGGTCCGGATTCGAAAGCAGCCTACAGAATCATCAGCAATAATAGTGTCCTGGCCGAGGAAGTAATCGAATACCCGAAATGATCGGAACAGCTGTTTTAGTCGCAGCAGGAAATGAATACAATAGGAGCGTTGCTATGCCTGAAGGGAAAATTATTAAAGCACTCAGTGGATTTTATTATGTGTATGACGGGGAACAAGTGATCCAATGCAGAGGGAGAGGGGTTTTCCGCAAACGGAAGATCACTCCGCTGGTGGGCGATTCAGTCGTTTTTCAATTTGAAAATGACCGTGAGGGTTATATCATGGAAATTAAGGACCGTAAAAATGAACTCGTTCGTCCGCCCATCAGCAATGTGGATAAAGCTGTCCTGGTTTTTTCAAGTGTGGAACCCGGATTCAGTACCTTGCTGCTCGATCGATTCCTTGTACTGATCGAAGAGAATGAGATTGAAGCGATTATTGTGATCAGCAAAATGGATCTGGTCGATGAGAAAACGAAGAAAAGTATTCTGAAGTATAAAGAAGACTATGAACGTATTGGATATCCGGTGATTGTCACTTCAACGAAAGATACGGACAGCACAGAAAAATTAGTGCCGTTACTCGATCATTCCGTCTCTGTATTCGCGGGACAATCGGGTGTGGGTAAATCATCTTTGCTGAACGCACTGAAGCCTGCACTGGAGTTGAAGACGGATGGTATTTCATCCCATCTCGGCCGAGGCAAACATACAACCCGTCATGTTGAACTGATTAAGATCGGGGAAGCATTGGTGGCCGATACACCGGGATTCTCTTCCTTGGACTTCACGATGGAAGAAACGGAACTCGGCTACTGCTTCCCTGAAATCAGGGAGATGGCAAGCGGATGCAAGTTCAGGGGATGTATGCATGTCCAAGAGCCGAAATGTGCGGTCAAACAGGCAGTTGAAGACGGTGATATCCAAACTTACAGATATGAACATTATCTGGATTTCTTAACAGAAATAAAAGACAGAAAGCCGAGGTATTGACTATGACCAAGATAGCTCCTTCCATTTTATCAGCTGATTTCGCACGGCTGGGAGATGAAATCAAAGATGTGGAATCCGGCGGTGCCGACTATATACATATCGATGTGATGGATGGTCATTTTGTGCCTAATATCACGATCGGCCCGCTGATTGTGGAAGCCGTACGTCCTGTGACGAAACTTCCGTTGGATGTGCATCTGATGATCGACAATCCCGATGCCTATATTGAAGCATTCGCGAAAGCGGGTGCCGACTATATAACGGTGCATGTGGAAGCATGCAAGCATCTTCACCGGACAATATCGCTGATCAAATCCTTGAACGTCAAGGCCGGTGTGGTGCTTAATCCGGCCACTCCGGTGTCGACCATCCAGCATGTGTTCAAAGAGCTGGATATGGTGCTGCTGATGAGCGTGAACCCAGGGTTTGGCGGACAATCCTTCATCCCTGAAGTTCTTCCGAAGATCCGCGAAGTGAAGGAAATGGCCGAAAAGCTGAATCCGGAACTGGAAATCGAAGTGGACGGCGGAGTCAATGAGGAAACGGCCCGCCTTTGCGTGGAAGCCGGAGCGAATGTGCTTGTGGCCGGTTCAGCCATCTATAATCAAAAAGACCGAGCTAAAGCAATAGCGGCAATCAGAGGCTGAGGGAATCCTTGGGGACCAGATTTGTATCTGGTCCTTTTTGTACGGTAAGGCAATGAAGGAGGCAGCATGAATGAAAGAAAAAAATAAGATTTATGTGATGGCGGGCGGACCTGTGAAGGAAATTCCGGATTTAACGGCATTCGATGAGCCGGATATGTGGGTAGGTGTCGATAAAGGGATATCGACCTTGCTGGAAAGGAAAATCGTGCCGGATATCGTCTTCGGAGATTTCGATTCGGTGAAAGAAGAGCATCGGCAATTTCTGGCAACGGCAAACGTCCCGACGTTCGGCTATGCACGGGAGAAAGATGATACTGACTTGGCGCTGGCCTTGGATTGGGTTTTGGAACAGCCGCCGAAAACAGTGTATATCTTCGGAAGCACCGGGGGACGGATGGATCATACACTTGCGGGGATCCAGCTGCTGCTTACAGAGGAGGCGCTTGCCAGTTCCGCATCCGTATGGCTTGTCGACCGCCAAAACGTCATGTACGCGGTCCCGGCGGGCACTCATACGCTTTTGCCTAATCATGATTACCCATATGTATCATTTGTGCCTATGACCGAAACTGTGAAAGGAATAACACTTGAAGGTTTTAAATATCCATTGAACAAGAAGGATATCAAACTTGGAAGCACACTCTGCATCAGCAATGAACTTATTTCAGAAATCGGTACTTATTCCTTTGACAGCGGCATATTATTAGTCGTAAGAAGCACTGATTAATTGATTATACCGTACTTTCCGTCAGCGAAAATCATCGGACGGAAGGCTTGATAAGCGACATTGTAAGCCGAGGAGGGTAATTATGAAGTTCTATACGATTAAATTGCCGCGCATTTTGGGTGGATTGGTGAGGGCTATGCTTGGAGCTTTCAAAAAAGGATAAGTGAAACTTTGTTAAACAGCAACGTTGATGTTTACGGGGAACTTCCTCGTTATCTATCAACGTTGTTTTTTCTGTCTTGAAAAAATATTTGTTTTATCAAACTTTGTTACTAGCATCCTAAAAGCGGGTGGTTCACTTTTCACTTTTGATCTTTTCTTCTGCCATTCTTCCATTTATGCAGAAGCAACAAGCCAAGATAAAAAAATGAAAAAAGGCATCCTTCAAAGAAGGATGCCTTTACGCCTTATACGCGTTCAACTTTACCTGATTTCAATGCTCTAGCAGAAACATATACACGTTTTGGTTTGCCGTCTACAAGAATACGAACCTTTTGAAGGTTTGCTCCCCAAGTACGTTTGTTAGCGTTCATCGCGTGAGAACGGTGGTTACCAGAGCTAGTTTTTCTACCTGTGATTACACATTTGCGTGCCATATATGAATTCCCTCCTAACTACAGCGAGCTTAAGTATCAATTAGTTCTGAAAATCAGTAATCAAATACTTAAATAATGTATCACACCTGTTTTTGAAATGCAATACTTCTAATCAAAGCTTTCAAGAAAAAAACCTTGACATAAAGAAAATGTTATTGCTTTATAATAATCAGAGAAAAACTTTTAAAAATTCGTTCCTTATAGTAAAATGTGTTTAGTCGAGCTGTATTTCCAAAGGGGGAATAACAAATGTCCATTGAATTAAAAACGACTTACGGACAGATTGATATATCAAACGAAGTCATCGCAACAATCGCCGGAGGAGCAGCAGTGGATTGCTACGGCATTGTAGGTATGGCAAGCAAAAAACAATTGAAAGACGGAATCGCCGAGATTCTAAGAAAAGAAAACTTCACAAAAGGCGTGTTGGTGCGCCAAGAAGAAGATACTGTACATATCGATATGTATATCATCGTCAGCTATGGAACGAAAATCTCGGAAGTTGCTCACAATGTTCAGTCAAAAGTGAAATATACCCTGGACCAAACGGTAGGCTTAGCTGTTGATTCCGTGAATATTTTTGTACAGGGAGTCCGAGTGACGAACCCGTAGTAAGGAGGAAACTTTGTGTCAATAACAAGTATAGATGGAAAGCGTTTCGCCGAGATGGTCATCGCCGGCGCAAATCAACTCGCGGCTAATGCTCAATTGGTCGATGCATTGAACGTCTTTCCTGTGCCGGATGGAGATACCGGGACAAATATGAATTTATCAATGACTTCCGGTGCGAAGGAAGTGGAGAGCCAGATCAACCAAGAACATATCGGCAAGGTGGGATCTGCATTATCCAAAGGATTGCTTATGGGTGCACGAGGAAATTCAGGTGTTATCCTGTCTCAATTATTCAGGGGCTTCTCCAAGAAGATCGAGGCAAAGGATTCAATCGACAGTACTGAGTTTGCTGATGCCTTTGCAGCTGGTGTTGAAACGGCATATAAAGCAGTCATGAAACCAGTGGAAGGAACAATCCTCACGGTGGCGAAGGATGCGGCCAAAGCAGCTGTTGAATCCGCCGGGAAGAATACGGATATCGTCACTGTCATGGAAGACATCGTGAAGGAAGCGAATGCTTCTTTGAAACGTACTCCCGATCTTCTTCCTGTCCTTAAGGAAGTCGGCGTCGTGGACAGCGGCGGACAAGGGCTTGTGTTCGTCTATGAAGGTTTCCTTGCACAATTGAAAGGGGAAGCGACAGGCCGTAATTCCGCTATCGCGGCAATGGATCAGCTGGTTAGTGCTGAACACCATATGAATGTCACGGAGAATATCTCCGCTGAAGATATCACATTCGGCTACTGCACAGAGTTCATGGTACGCTTCGAAGAAGGAAAGAAAGCATTTGACGAGAATGAATTCCGTAATCATTTAAACGGCTACGGAGATTCCTTGCTTGTCATTTCGGACGATGAAATAGTAAAAGTCCACATTCATTCCGAACAACCGGGCGAGTGCTTGAATTACGGACAAGAATATGGCAGCTTGATCAAAATCAAAGTCGACAATATGAGAGAACAGTTCGCCGGTGTCTATGGAGAAGAACAATCTCCTGCGATTCCAACGCCGGATCTTTCGAAGAAAAAAGAAGAATACGGGATTGTAACGGTTGCGATGGGTTCCGGAGTTGCTGACCTGTTCAGGAGCATCGGCGCGAAGGCAGTGATTGAAGGCGGACAAACAATGAATCCGAGCACGGAAGATATTGTCAAGGCAATCAAAGAAGTGAATGCCAAGAACGTCATCATCTTGCCTAATAACAAGAATATCATTATGGCTGCTCAGCAATCCGTTGATCTCGTGGATGAGAATGTCATTGTGATCCCATCCAAAACGGTTCCGCAAGGGATGGCGGCATTGCTTGCCTTCAACCCTTCCCAAGGTCCGGAAGAAAATGGACAGTCCATGGAAGCGGCCTTGTCAACTGTCAAGACAGGTCAAATCACATTCGCTGTTCGTGATACAAGCATTGATGGGCTTGAGATCGAGAATGGGGACTTCATGGGAATTGCTGAAGGTAAAATAACCAATAAAAGCAAAGATAAGCTTGAAGCAGCAAAAACGCTGCTTGGCAGCATGATAGATGAGGATTCAGAAATCCTGACCATCATTTACGGAGAAGATGTAACGGAAGAAGAACTAGAGGAACTCATATCCTTCTGTGAAGAGGAATTCGAGGACGTGGAAGTGGAGACACACGACGGCAAACAGCCATTGTACTCCTTCATTCTCTCAGTAGAATAAACAATATCATTATGAACAGGAATGAAAAGATCCGTCTTTCATTCCTGTTTTTCACGTTAAGGGATTTCTTTTTTGTCATAAAAAAGGCTTTTAATACTTATGAGGAAAAAAAGTGTTCCGTATATGGATATAATATGACAGACATTGTGGAACTTACCGTGAAGGATATGATAGTATCTTCTCGAAGGTTATCCGCTTCGCTTATACGGAATGGAGCCTGATTGCATTTTAACGGAATAAGAGGGGAATTTATGAAATATAAAAGTGTATTTGACGTGATTGGTCCGATCATGATCGGTCCTTCCAGCTCCCATACGGCAGGTGCTGCGAGAATAGGGAAAGTAGCGAGAAGCTTATTCAGGGAAGAGCCTGAGTGGGTGAACTTCCACTTATATGGGTCTTTTGCCCAAACGTATAAAGGACATGGCACTGATGTCGCCCTCATCGGTGGAATCATGGATTTCGATACACATGATGAAAGAATCGTTCAGGCGATGGAAATTGCCGAGGCGAAAGGGATGAAGATCAAATTCTTTGAAGAGGATGCTTTGACCGATCATCCAAATACTGTCCGTATCCATATGGGAGCCGGTGAAAAAGACATGGAACTGGTGGGAATCAGCATCGGCGGAGGCAAAATTGAAATCATTGAATTGAATGGTTTTGTTTTACGCTTATCGGGACATCATCCGGCGATTCTTGTCGAGCATGAAGATAGATTCGGCGCGATTGCCGCCGTGTCCAATATCCTTGCTTTGCATGAGCTGAACATTGGACATATGGAGGTTTCACGCAAAGAAGTAGGTAAAAAGGCATTAATGACAATTGAAGTCGACCAAAACATTCAGGACAGTATTTTGGATGAAATATCCCGGCTGCCGAATATCTTGGCGGTAACGAAGATTGTTGACTAAGGAAAGTGAGTATGGGAGGTTATGGATTTGTTCAGAAATGTGGCTGAGTTAGTGGAGTTGGCCGAAAGCCAAAATAAACCGATATCAGAAATCATGATATTGCAGGAAATGAAAGTGACCGGATGTTCCAGGGAGGAAGTATTCGCGAAAATGGAACGAAATCTCGAAGTGATGGAACAGGCAATCGAGCGTGGTCTTCAAGGTGTTCGTTCTCACTCGGGATTGACCGGAGGGGATGCGGTCCTGCTGCAGAAGTATATAGATTCAGGGAAGACCTTATCCGGCCCGCTCTTGCTTGATGCGGTATCTAAAGCTGTCGCAACAAATGAAGTGAATGCGGCAATGGGTACTATATGTGCAACGCCGACAGCCGGATCTGCGGGTGTGGTGCCAGGGACTTTATTCGCATTAAGAGAGAAATTGAATCCTACCCGCGAACAGATGGTCCGGTTCTTATTCACATCCGGAGCTTTCGGATTCGTTGTAGCCAATAACGCATCCATCTCTGGTGCTGCCGGCGGCTGTCAGGCGGAAGTGGGTTCGGCATCAGGAATGGCTGCGGCTGCTATAGTCGAGTTGGCTGGAGGCACGCCGGCGCAGTGTGCGGAAGCGATGGCGATTACCTTGAAGAATATGCTGGGGCTGGTATGTGATCCGGTTGCAGGACTTGTGGAAGTACCTTGCGTGAAAAGGAATGCGATGGGAGCAGCCAATTCGGTTGTCGCTGCGGACATGGCATTGGCCGGAGTGAAAAGCCGTATCCCTTGTGATGAAGTGATAGATGCCATGTATAAAATCGGCCAATCAATGCCGTCCGCCCTTCGTGAAACGGCTCAAGGCGGACTGGCTGCGACACCTACCGGCCGTGAGCTTGAAGCGAAAATATTCGGGATATCCCTCAATAAGAAATGACTCATCAAGTGAATGACCCCGTTTCAATCCTCAAAGGCATCGGGCCTGAAACGGAAGAAGCCCTGCGGGATATGGGCATTTGCACAATTGCGGATCTCTTGGAATCTTACCCTTTCCGTTATGATGATTACCGCTTGAAGGATTTGGAAGAGGCTGCCCATGAGGAAAGGGTGACTGTGGAAGGAACCATCCACAGTGTTCCCTCTCTCATGTTCTACGGCAGGAAGAAATCGAAATTGACTTTCAAGCTGTTGGTTGACCGCTATCTGGTCACTGTCACATTCTTCAATCAGCCGTATCTTAAAAACAAATTCGCATTGCAGCAACATGTAACGGTAAGCGGGAAATGGGACAAAAACCGGCAAACAATCACAGCGAATGATTACCAAATCGGGCAGAACGAAAAGCAGCAAAGCTTCGAACCGGTTTATTCAGTCAAAGGAAGTGTCACGGTTAAGGCGCTGCGTAAATATATTCGTATCGCATTCGATCAATACAGCGACTCCATTCCGGAGAACCTGCCGGAAAACATTTCGAGAAAATATAAACTGTACGGCAAGAAAGAAGCGGTTCGGGCGATTCATTTCCCGGAAGGTCCTGAGGATCTCAAGCAGGCGCGCAGACGGCTGGCGTATGAAGAACTGCTGTTGTTCCAGCTGAAGATGCAGGCTTTAAGAAAAATGGAAAGAAATGCTTCCGCCGGTGTCCGGCATATCTTCGAGGAGCAAGATGTGGAAGGGTATATCCAGTCCCTGCCATTCCCGCTGACTGGAGCGCAAAAACGTGTTACCGGCGAAATCCTGTCCGACATGGCAGCTCCGCAAAGGATGAACAGACTTCTGCAAGGTGATGTCGGTTCCGGTAAGACGGCGGTCGCATCCATTGCATTATTTGCCTGTGTGAAAGCCGGTTTTCAAGGAGCGCTCATGGTTCCGACGGAGATATTGGCCGAGCAGCATGCGAAATCAATCGAAGAACTGCTCGCCGGGAAAGGAATCCGTTCAGCACTCTTCACAAGCTCGGTCAAAGGCAAGAAACGAAAACAGCTTTTAAAGGAACTGGCTGAAGGGGAAATCGATATCCTGATCGGGACGCACGCCCTTATTGGTGATGAAGTGGAATTCCAAAAGCTTGGTCTCGTCATCACGGATGAACAGCATCGCTTTGGTGTGGAACAGCGGCGTATCCTTCGGGAAAAAGGGGAGAATCCGGATGTGCTGTTCATGACGGCGACTCCGATTCCGCGGACACTTGCGATCACCGTTTTCGGTGAAATGGATGTCAGTATCATCGATGAAATGCCTGCCGGAAGGAAACGGGTGGAGACGTATTGGGCGAAGCATGACATGATGGACCGTGTTTTGGGCTTCATGGACAAAGAATTGGCGAAAGGAAGACAAGCCTACGTCATTTGTCCGCTGATTGAAGAATCCGAGAAATTGGATCTGCAGAATGCCCTTGAAGTCCACTCGATGCTTGTTCAGTATCTTCACGGCCGACATACAGTCGGATTGATGCACGGAAAACTCCATCCTTCGGAAAAAGATGAAGTGATGGAGAGTTTCACGGTGAACGAATCGCAGGTGCTTGTTTCAACGACGGTAGTTGAAGTCGGAGTCAACGTGCCGAATGCGACATTCATGCTGATTTATGATGCGGACAGATTCGGCTTGTCGCAGCTGCATCAGCTGAGGGGACGTGTCGGACGGGGAAGTGATCAATCGTATTGCATCCTTGTGGCCGACCCCAAATCGGAAAACGGGAAAGAAAGAATGCGGATCATGACAGAGACCTACGATGGATTCGTTCTGTCGGAGAAAGATCTTGAGCTCCGGGGACCTGGAGACTTTTTCGGGAAGAAACAAAGCGGACTGCCTGATTTCAAAGTGGCGGACCTCGTCCATGACTACCGGATGCTTGAGGTGGCCAGAGACGATGCGGCAGCTTTGATCAACTCCCGTGCATTCTGGGAAGATACCGAATACATCATCCTCCGAGAATATCTAAAGTCCATCGATGTCTTGGAGAAAGACCGCTTTGACTAAAAGACAGTAATTTGTATCAGGGAAGGTGCAAACCTTCTCTTTTTCTATTAAACTTTTATTTTTTTAAAGCTACCTTGATTACTGCAGCGGAAAGCGATCATCCTGAAGCGGGAGATTGCTTGCATTCTTTTGACAGAATATATATACTACTATTAGTACCTAGTCATAATACTTCGGATGGTGAGGAAAGATGAGACGTAACAAAAAGGAACGTCAGCAAAGCCTGAAGGGGACGATTGAAAAGAATCCGTTCGTGACGGATGAGGAGCTTGCGGATCTTTTTTCCGTAAGTGTCCAAACAATTCGGCTTGACAGGATGGAGCTTTCCATCCCAGAACTTCGGGAACGAATCAAACATGTTGCCGAAAAGAATCATAGTGATGAAATTAAGGCTTTACCGATAGAGGAAGTAATTGGAGAAATCATAGATGTACAGCTGGACGAAAGTGCCATCAGCATATTTGATGTGAAAGAAGAACATGTCTTTGTCCGGAACGGAATCGCCAGAGGTCATCATTTATTCGCTCAGGCGAATTCACTGGCGGTGGCGGTAATGAACGAGAATTTCACACTCACAGCCAAAGCGGATATCGTTTTCACGCAGCCTGTATATACAGGAGACCGCGTAATCGCAAAAGCAAAAGTGCAAAAAGCCGATCCGGAGAAGAATCGGACTAAAGTGGAAGTGGAAAGCTATGTGCAGCAAAAGCTTGTATTCAAAGGCTCTTTTGACATGTACCGGGCACCTGCTTCTGATAAAGCGGCAGCGACAACATGAAACACTAGTAAAAACACGGAAAGAGTGGAAGGACATTATGAAAATAGCAATTGACGCAATGGGCGGAGACCACGGCCCGAAGGAAACGGTCCAAGGTGCGATGAAAGCCTTGGGGCAATTCCCCGATATGGAAATCATCCTTGTGGGAGATGAACAGAAAATACGTACATATTTGACTCAAGAAGAAAGAATTTCCATCATTCATGCTGCAGAGGAAATTCTTCCGACAGATGAGCCTGTCCGCGCCGTACGACGCAAGAAGCAGTCTTCGATGGTATTGGCTGCGTCACTGGTGGCGGAAGGAAAAGCGGACGCATGTATCTCGGCCGGAAATACAGGGGCTTTGATGGCGGCTGGATTATTTGTCGTCGGCAGGATCAAAGGGATCGAACGGCCGGCCTTGGCACCTACTTTGCCTACGCTGGATGGAAGCGGGTTCGTGCTGCTTGATGTCGGAGCGAATTCGGAAGCTAGACCGGAGCACTTGGTGCAGTTCGCTGTGATGGGCTCCGTCTATGCCGAGAAGGTGAGAGGGATCGAGAAGCCGAGAGTCGGACTCTTGAACATCGGAACCGAAGAGAAAAAGGGGAATGAACTGACGAAAGCCGCTTTCACATTGCTTCAGGACGCGCCGGTGAACTTTGTCGGAAACGTGGAAAGCCGGGATCTGATGAACGGAGTGGCCGATGTGGTCGTGACGGACGGATTCACAGGGAATATGGTGCTTAAGACAACGGAAGGCACCGCGTTATCCATGTTCAAAATGATCAAGGAAGCGATGATGGGCAATATGAAAAGCAAGATTGCAGCAGTAATGCTGAAGCCGGAATTAATGAAGATCAAAGGGAAACTGGATTATTCAGAGTACGGCGGGGCCGGTCTGTTCGGTTTGAAGGCACCGGTGATCAAAGCCCATGGTTCTTCCGATGCCCACGCATTCTACAATGCGATCCGCCAAGCGAAAATTATGGTTGAACATGATGTGGCTGGCACGATTCAAAATTATGTCAGTGTAGATAGCTGATCAAAAAGGGGAAGGGGAGAAATGCATGGAGAAAGTGGCTTTTGTTTTTCCGGGACAAGGGTCCCAATCCGTCGGGATGGGGAGTCAGCTTGCGGAACAGTTTCCGGATGTGATGTCCCACTATAGGAAAGCGGATGAGGTATTGGGGGATCCCTTAAGCGGGTATATATTCGAAGGACCGCAGGCAGAGCTGACAAAGACAGTGAATGCACAGCCGGCCCTTTTGACGACAAGTATCGCAATTATGTCAAGACTCCTGGAATCGGGGATCATTCCGGATTACGTTGCCGGGCACAGCCTCGGCGAGTATACGGCGCTTGTCGCCGCAGAAGTTCTGTCTTTTGAAGATGCGGTCCGTCTTGTCAGGAAGCGCGGGGAATACATGGAAGAAGCCGTCCCTGACGGGGAAGGGGCGATGGCAGCTGTGCTGGGCGGTGATAAGGATGAGTTGGAGAGCTTTACCCGTAAGCTATCCGATGATGGTTTCCCTGTCCAGCTGGCAAACATCAATTCTCCAGGCCAAATCGTGGTTTCCGGAAGTGCGGAAGGTGTGCGCAAGGTAGCGGAAGCCGGCAAATCGATTGGAGCGAAGCGGGTGATTCCGCTTGAAGTGAGCGGTCCCTTCCATTCTGCGCTTATGAAACCAGCCTCGGAAAAGCTGCTCGCAGCATTCGGTGAATTTGAATGGGCCGATGCGAAGATACCGGTTGTCATGAATGTGACGGGGCATGAGGAAACCGATTCCGTCAAAATCCGGGAAATGCTCATACGCCAGTTATATTCCCCTGTCCAATGGCAAAGCTGTGTGGAAACAATGATCGCCGGCGGTGTTGGCACTTTCATCGAAATCGGTCCGGGTAAAGTGCTTTCCGGACTGTTGAAGAAAATAGATCGGAACGTGACCATCTTATCTGTATCGAATGAGCAGGAAGTACAGAATACTTTGTCTATCCTGAAGGAGGGAACACGATGAAATTACGGAATCGTACAGCCATCGTCACCGGCGCGTCCAGAGGAATCGGAAGGGCAGTCGCCTTGGAGCTTGCGAAGGAAGGCGCCGCCGTTATCGTCAATTATGCCGGCAGCGAAGCGAAAGCGAATGAAGTGGTTGATGAAATCAAAGCTGCCGGAGGACGTGCCCTTGCATTCAGGTGTAATGTCTCTGACGCTAAAGAAGTCACCGAGATGGTCAAGAAAGCTGCCGAGGAATTCGGCTCGGTGGATATACTGGTCAATAACGCCGGTATCACAAGGGACAATCTGTTGATAAGGATGAAGGAAGAGGAATGGGATGACGTGATCAATACCAATCTGAAAGGTGTCTTCCTTTGTACGAAAAGCGTAGCGAGGCCGATGATGAAACAGCGGAGCGGAAGAATTATCAATATCGCCAGTGTTGTCGGGCTTGCAGGCAATGCAGGCCAGGCGAACTATACGGCTGCGAAGGCAGGTGTCATCGGTTTGACGAAGACGTCCGCGAAGGAACTCGCTCCGCGAGGTATCACGGTCAATGCTGTGGCGCCAGGTTTCATCACCACCGATATGACCGGGGATCTGCCGGAAGAAGTCCGTTCGCAAATGCTTGCTCAGATTCCCCTTTCCAGCTTCGGTGAGCCTACCGATATTGCTAAAGCGGTTTTATTCCTTGCTTCCGACGACAGCAGATACATAACAGGCCAGACGCTGTCGGTTGACGGCGGGATGCGGATGTGAGCGGGCAAGTGCATGACGCTCCTGAGTAATTGTGGACAGACTATTTATTATAAAGGGAAAATGCAATATAATGACTTGAAGGGAGGTGATTGCAGTGGCAACAGTTTTGGAACGTATTACAAAAATCATCGTTGACCGCCTTGAGGTGGATGAAGCGGAAGTGAAGATGGAAGCATCTTTCAAGGATGATCTTGGAGCGGATTCTCTTGATGTAGTGGAGCTTGTAATGGAGCTTGAAGATGAATTCGGTATGGAAATTTCCGATGAGGACGCAGAAAAAATTTCAACGGTTAAAGATGCCGTTAATTACATAGAAAGCAATATGTAATGTGAAAGAAAATAAGACAAGCCGATTCTATGCAGATGACGGCGGACGTCCCTTCGTGGAAGGGGCATCGCCCTCTCTAAATAGAATCGGCTTTTTTCTCGCTGAACGGCTCTGTTTCATCTCAGGCAGGAAGGTCCCGGAAAGAAACATTTCTTTTTTGGCCGACATTTTATATACTTATTAATGTTAAAAGAATCACATTACGATTATTGGACAATGGTGTTGCGTATTTTAGTAAGACTTTTGGGTTCGGAGGATGTTATGCGGAATAACGGTAAAGAAAAGAAACCTGCAATTAATGCGAAATTCCAACAATTTCAACAGAACATTCATATTCAATTTATGAATGAAAGATTATTGAAACAAGCTTTCACACATTCATCTTATGTGAATGAGCATCGTCGCAAGCCTTATGAAGACAATGAAAGGCTGGAGTTTTTGGGGGACGCTGTCCTGGAGCTGACAGTATCACAATATCTCTACAGAAAGTACCCGTTGATGAGTGAAGGGGAATTGACGAAGCTTCGTGCTGCCATCGTCTGTGAACCATCCCTTGTCACGTTTGCGCATGCGCTGTCTTTCGGGGACCTTGTCCTTCTTGGAAAAGGGGAAGAGCAGACGGGCGGACGAGAGAGACCTGCACTGCTTGCCGATGTGTTCGAAGCGTTCATAGGCGCTCTTTATTTGGACCAAGGCATGGAAACCGTGTACGCGTTCTTAGAGAAAACAGTGTTTCCAAAAATTGACGAAGGTGCTTTTTCTCATGTGATGGATTATAAAAGCCAGCTGCAGGAGCTGGTGCAAAGGGATGCGAACGGCCTGATTGAATACAAAATTCAATTGGAGAAAGGTCCGGCCCATAATAAAGAGTTTGTATCGAATGTTTTCCTGAATGGGGAGCGTATGGGTACAGGTGTGGGGCGTTCAAAGAAAGAAGCGGAACAACGGGCCGCTCAGCAGGCTTTAGTGTATCTGAAATCAACAGAGAAGAAATAATGCAGATCGAAAGGAGGAATCGTCATGTTCCTCAAACGTTTGGATATCATTGGATTCAAATCTTTCGCTGAAAGAATATCCATTGATTTCGTCGAAGGGGTTACGGCAGTCGTCGGCCCTAACGGTAGTGGGAAAAGCAATGTGACGGATGCGATCCGCTGGGTACTGGGTGAACAATCCGCTAAATCGCTCAGAGGCACGAAGATGGAAGATATCATTTTTGCCGGAAGCGACTCAAGGAAGGCACTCAATTTTGCGGAAGTATCATTGATCTTGGATAATGACGATCGGTTCTTGCCGATCGATTTCCATGAAGTCTCCGTGACAAGACGGGTATACCGTTCCGGAGAAAGTGAGTTCTATATCAATAAGCAGCCATGCAGACTGAAGGATATCGTGGACCTCTTCATGGATTCCGGGCTTGGCCGGGAAGCTTTCTCGATTATAAGCCAAGGGAAAGTGGAAGAGATTCTCAGCAGTAAGTCTGAGGAAAGACGAATCATTTTTGAAGAAGCCGCTGGTGTTCTGAAATATAAGACCCGAAAGAGGAAGGCAGAGCAAAAACTGACGGAGACAAGAGAGAACCTCAATCGTGTCCAGGATATTCTGTATGAACTTGAGTCACAGGTCGAGCCGCTGAAGATTCAAGCATCAATGGCGAAAGATTATCTCGAGAAGAAGCAGGAGCTGAAGGAGCATGAAGTAGCGCTTACCGTACATGAAATTGAAAGTCTTTATGAAAGGTGGAGCGCGCTTTCCGCCTCGCATGCAGAGCATAGCGAAGAAGAAAGCCGTTTAAATACGGAATTACAGAAAAGGGAAGCTGAAATCGAGCAGACAAGGGACCGGCTCACGGCATTGGACGAGTCTGTCACTGATCTCCAAGAGGTGCTGCTTGCAGCATCCGAGGAACTGGAGAAGCTTGAAGGCAAAAAGGGCGTCCTGCAGGAAAGAAAGAAAAACGCCAGCTTCAGCAGACAACAGCTTGAACAGACCATTGAGGAAGCTGCTCAGCAGATTGCAAGGCTTCAGGCACAGCAGCAAGAGCAGAAAGAAGTGCTGGAGAAAGTGACGGAAGCTGTGAAAGAGCTGCAGCAGAAGCTTTCAGAAAAACAAGAGCTGCTATCCGGCTACAGTGAAGATCTTGAAGCGGAAATAGAATCGATCAAAAGTGATTATATCGAGATGCTGAACGGACAAGCAGCCGCAAATAATGAAAGCAGAATGCTTCAGCAGCAGCTCGAGCAATTGGCGCTTCGCGGTGAACGGCTTGACAATGACAACGAAGGGTTCATCGAGAAAAGGGCGGATTACAGCAAGAAGCGGGAAGAGCTGATGAGCCGGATCGAAACGATAAGAGGGCGTATTGAACAAGAAGCTTCCGAAATCCTCGAACGGACCACATCTCTCGAAAAACTGCAAGATAAATATAAGAACCACGAAACAAAACTGTATCAAGCGTACCAATATGTTCAGCAATGTAAATCCCGCATTGATATGCTTCAGGGGATGGAAGATGAATTCGCCGGCTTCTTCCAGGGTGTCAAGGAGGTCCTGAAAGCGAAAAGCCTGCAAGGGATCGAAGGGGCGGTAGCCAGTTTGCTGTCGGTACCAAAGGAATACAATACAGCCATCGAGACGGCGCTCGGTTCCGCAACACAGCATATTGTTGTGCAGCAGGAAGAGCATGCGAGAAAGGCCATTCAATTCCTGAAGCAAAATGCTTTCGGCCGTGCAACATTCCTGCCGATGACGGTCATAAAAGAGCGGAATATCCCTGCAAGCCAGCTTACTGCCGTTTCCGGGCATCCTTCCTTCATTGGTACAGCTGCCCAGCTTGTGAAATTCGATGAGAAATATAGTGGAGTGGTCTCGAATCTTCTTGGTGCGGTACTGATCACGAAGGATTTGAAAGGTGCGAATGACCTTGCGAGGCAGCTCGGGCACAGATACAGAATCGTTACGCTTGAAGGAGATGTTGTCAATCCGGGGGGAAGTATGACCGGCGGTGCCATGAAAGCGAAGAACTATTCTTTATTGTCACGTAAGAGTGAACTCGATGAACTGCAGAACAAACTTCCGGAGATGGAAAAGAAGACCGCCTTGCTTGAAAATGAAGTGAAGGAATTGAAAGGCCGAGTCCAGGAAAGCTCTGCTCGTCTTGAAAAGGATAAAGCTTCTCAAGAAGAATTGAGGATGGAAGAGCATTCATTGAAAGGCTACCTGAGGGAAGCCGAAATGGAAGAGCGTAACTTGAATGAACGACTTTCCCTTTATGATTACGAGAAAAGCGCCTTGACTGAAGAACGAGGCCAAAAAGAAAAGCGGCTGATTGAACTTAAAGAATATCTGGAAAGCTGCGGCCAAGATCTCGAATTGTCCAAAGCGAAAATCGACGAACTGACAGTGCGCAAAGTATCGCAGCAGACGAATAAAGACCTTGTCGTGAATGAATTGAATGAGTTGAAAATCCAATTCGCCTCGCAGAAAGAGAAAATGGGGGCAGTTGAAGCGATTTACAGCCGTGTGTCTGAAGATCTATCCATGTGGCAGAAGCGGAAACGTGAAGCCGAAGAAGATATCGAACTTCTGTTCAACGATATGGAAAACAATCAGACAGGAGAAGAGCAGATTGAAGCCGCGGTCAAGAAGAAGGCTCATGATAAGGAAGAAACGGTCAAGTTGATTTCCGCCCGGCGTGATGAGCGCAGCAAACTGCAGCTGATTCTTGAAGACGCCGAACGTGAAGTGAAAGAAATGAGGCGTGTCCATAAGGGCCGGGAAGAAGCATTGAAAGACCAAGAAGTACAGCTGAACAGGATGGATGTTGAACTTGAAAGCAGACTCCAGCATCTACAGCAGGAATATATGCTGACATTCGAAGCTGCCAAGGAAGAGTATCCGCTGACAGCTGAACTCGAGGAAACGAAAAAACGCGTCAAACTCATCAAAATGGCAATCGAGGATCTTGGTACAATCAATCTCGGTGCCATCGACGAATATGAACGCGTCCATGAACGCTTCACGTTCCTCTCGGAACAGAAAGCAGACCTGACAGAAGCGAAAGATACTCTATTCCAGGTGATCGATGAGATGGATGAAGAAATGAAACGCCGTTTTTCAGAGACTTTCGAAAGCATCAAAGCCGAATTCGAACACGTTTTCCAACAGTTGTTCGGCGGCGGGAAAGCGGAGCTGAGATTGACGAATCCGGACGACCTCCTCACGACAGGTGTCGACATCATCGCACAGCCACCCGGCAAAAAATTGCAGCATCTTGGCTTGATGTCAGGCGGAGAAAGGGCGCTGACCGCAATAGCACTGCTGTTCTCCATCCTGATTGTCCGGCCTGTGCCATTCTGTATTCTTGATGAGGTGGAGGCTGCTCTGGATGAAGCGAATGTGCATCGATTCAGCCAATTTTTGAAGAAATTCAGCAGTGAGACGCAATTCATCGTCATAACACACCGCAAAGGCACAATGGAATCTGCCGATGTGCTGTATGGCATCACCATGCAGGAATCGGGTGTCTCGAAACTCGTATCCGTTCGCATGGACGAGAAAGAAATGGCGCAACAAACGAACTAGAGGAAGTGAAGAGATGAGTTTCTTTAAAAAATTAAAAGAAAAATTGACGATATCCACCGATCAGGCGAGCGAGAAGTTTAAGCAAGGACTTGCGAAAACAAGAGATTCCTTCGCCGGTAAAGTGAATGATCTAGTGTCCAGATACAGGAAAGTAGATGAAGATTTCTTCGAAGAACTTGAAGAGATCCTCATTACTGCCGATGTTGGATTCAACACAGTCATGGAACTGATAGAAGAGCTGAAATTGGAAGTGAAGCGCCGCAACACACAAGATCCGAAAGAGGTGCAGGATATCATTTCGGAGAAGCTTGTGCAGATTTACCGCAATGAGGAAGAGGCAGATCCGACGATCAATGTTCAGGATGACTTGACGGTCATTTTGTTTGTTGGTGTGAACGGCGTAGGAAAAACAACGACGATTGGAAAGCTCGCACAACAATTCAAGAATGAAGGAAAGAATGTCTTGCTCGCAGCAGGGGACACTTTCCGTGCGGGTGCGATCGATCAGCTTGAAGTATGGGGAGAACGCGCAGGTGTCGGAGTCATTAAGCAATCGGAAGGTTCAGATCCCGCTGCTGTGATGTACGATGCGGTACGGGCAGCCCGTTCCAGAAAAGCCGATGTGCTTCTGTGCGATACAGCCGGACGCCTGCAGAACAAAGTGAATCTGATGAATGAATTGCAGAAAGTAAAAAGGGTCATCGAAAGGGAAATCCCGGGTGCCCCTCATGAAGTGCTCCTTGTCCTGGATGCGACAACGGGCCAAAATGCACTGGTGCAGGCGAAGATGTTCAAGGAAGTAACAGATGTCTCCGGTATTGTTCTCACTAAGCTCGACGGCACGGCAAAAGGCGGTATCGTCCTGGCTATCAAGAATGAGCTTAATATCCCGGTCAAATTCGTGGGACTTGGCGAGCAGATCAATGATCTTCAGCCGTTCGATGCCGAAAAATATGTGTATGGATTGTTTGCAGGCCTTATCGGTGAAGAGCAGGACGAAGATCAACAATAAGTGCGGAAGCTTCATCACGGCAAGTGATGAAGCTTTTGTCCTGTCCAATGGGTATGGAGAGCTCTTTTTTCTTGCTGCCGGGAGAAAAGCAGCGAAGATTATGTACCGCTAAAAATGGGGGAGCAGCTTGACAATCGCTGCTGGTCCTTGTAAACTATTGAAATGTAAAGGTGTTTTACTTAACATGGGGAGGCGCAGTTATGACGCTTGAGAAAACAACGAGGATGAACTACTTATATGATTTCTATCATTCGTTGTTGACGGAGAAACAGCAAAGCTACATGGCGCTGTATTATTTGGATGATTTCTCACTGGGGGAAATCGCCGAAGAATATCATGTGAGTAGACAGGCAGTTTACGACAACATTAAGAGAACAGAAGCGATGCTCGAGGAATACGAAGAGAAGCTTTTGTTATTTGAAAAGTTTCAACAGCGAAGTATGTACATTGAAAAGCTAAAGGAAGAGGTTTCTTCCGTTAAAAACGAAAAAGTGCTTGAAATTATTGCTGAGCTCGAGAAATTAGATTAGGAGGCGGCATATATGGCATTTGAAGGATTAGCCGACCGACTGCAAGGGACGATACAGAAGATCCGCGGCAAAGGTAAAGTGAACGAGGCGGACGTAAAAGAGATGATGCGCGAAGTGAAGCTCGCTCTTTTGGAAGCCGATGTCAACTTCAAAGTTGTGCGTGATTTCGTTAAGCGTGTCAGTGAACGGGCAGTCGGACAGGAAGTTCTCAAAAGCTTGACCCCTGGCCAGCAGGTCGTCAAACTCGTCAAAGAAGAGCTGACGGATCTGATGGGCGGAGAGCAAAGTAAGATTGCGGTGGCCAAACGTCCACCAACAGTCATCCTCATGGTCGGGCTTCAAGGGGCCGGTAAAACAACGACGACCGGAAAGCTCGCTAATCTGCTGAGAAAGAAATACAACCGGAAGCCTTTGCTCGCAGCGGCCGACATTTACAGACCGGCTGCGATCAAACAGCTTGAAACACTCGGGAAACAACTGGACATGCCGGTATTCTCGCTTGGAGACAAAGTCAGTCCCGTGGAGATCGCCAAACAGGCAGTCGAGAAAGCGAAAGAAGAGCACTGTGATTATGTGCTGATCGATACGGCCGGACGTCTTCATATTGACGAAAACTTGATGACTGAGCTTTCGGATATTAAAGAAGCGACCCAGCCGGACGAAATCTTCCTCGTGGTGGACAGCATGACCGGGCAGACAGCCGTCGATGTTGCGCAAAGTTTCAACCAGCAGCTTGGCATCACCGGTGTTATCTTGACGAAACTTGACGGAGACACAAGAGGCGGAGCGGCATTGTCCATCCGATCAGTGACGGAGAAACCGATCAAGTTCGTCGGTATGGGGGAAAAACTGGACGCTCTGGAACCTTTCCATCCGGAAAGGATGGCATCGAGAATTCTTGGGATGGGCGATGTTTTGACCTTGATCGAGAAAGCCCAGACAAATGTGGATGAAGCGAAAGCGAAAGAGCTGGAGCATAAAATGCGTACACAAACCTTCACATTAGACGATTTCCTGGAACAGCTGAGCCAGGTCCGAAATATGGGACCGCTTGATGATTTACTGAAGATGATCCCGGGGATGAACAAGGTGAAAGGCTTAAACAATGTGTCGATCGACGAAAAGCAGATCGGCCATGTGGAAGCGATCATCCGTTCCATGACACCGAAGGAGAAATCGAATCCCGAAATCATCAACGGCAGCCGCAAAAAGCGGATAGCGAAAGGAAGCGGTACTTCCATTCAGGAAGTGAACAGGCTTCTTAAGCAATTCGAGGAAATGAAGAAGATGATGAAGCAAATGGCTGGCATGCAGCAAAAAGGGAAGAAAAAAGGCTTCAAACTTCCTTTCATGTAAGGTTTTTGTCACTGTTAAGAAAAAAACCTTTACAAACATATAAAGTCTTTGATAATATATTATCTTGTGGAAACTAAATTAAAGAGGTGCTTATAAAAATGGCAGTTAAAATTCGTTTAAAACGTATGGGAGCAAAAAAATCTCCTTTCTATCGTATCGTAGTTGCAGATTCTCGTTCACCACGTGATGGACGTTACATCGAAGTTGTAGGGACTTATAATCCGGTTGCAAACCCTGCAGAAGTAAAAATCAACGAAGAGCTTGCTCTTAAATGGCTTCAAGATGGAGCGAAACCATCTGACACAGTTCGTAACTTGTTGTCTAACCAAGGCATTATGGAGAAATTCCACAATGCAAAAAACAGCAAATAATAACGGTTGATGATGCAATCACTCATCGAAACGATTGTGACGCCGCTTGTGGATCATCCGGAAGCCATCCAAATTGAGATGGCGGAAGAAGAGAACCGCATCACCTATCGCCTGTCGGTCCATAAGGACGATATGGGGAAAGTGATCGGCAAGCAAGGGCGGGTTGCCAAAGCCATACGGACTGTAATTTACGCAGCTGGGGCTACAAAGCAAAAGAAAATCTATCTGGAGATTTCTGAATAGGAGGGCTAAACCCCTCCTTTTTTGGTATGATAAAATAATAAGAACATACATAAGTTCGATTGTCTTAATGGGATTGGGAGGGGCGTTAATGAAGATTCTTCAAACAATAAGTGTCAAGCAGGTACTGACCGACAACAGCAAGAATCAACTCCTCGATAAATATACGAGACAGGCATATCAACTGCAGAAGGAAATTGACCAGCTAAAGTTCGAGATGAGGAAACTGGAAAAGACGAAGAAAATTCAGCCTGTCAGCCTGAAGATGCATTTCGAGAAGGAAATGTCGGCACGGTCCGAGAAGATGAAGCTGCTTCAATACAAAATGGAACAGCTCGATATCCTTCCGATCGGCAGCGAGCTGAATGATAAGGAAGTCCAGGCACTCGTCGATGTGGAAATCGGGACGGATTGGGAAGTCCTTACCCGGCAAAAGACTATTATAGTTACAGACGGTAAAGTAACTGAGATACGTTAGAGGTGTACAAAGTGGAAAAGTGGTTCAATGTAGGAAAAATTGTCAACACACACGGAATCAAAGGAGAAGTGCGGGTCATCTCAAGGACCGACTTCGCGGATGAGCGATATAAAGCCGGTAATACGCTGTATCTGTTCCAGGAAGGCAAAGAGCGTCCAGTGGAATTGAAGATCACGGCGCACAGGAAGCATAAAAATTTTGATTTGCTTACATTTGAAGGATACGGAAACGTCAATGATGTGACGGCTTTCAAAGAAGGAATACTGAAGGTTCCGGAATCGTATCTGAAGCCCCTTGAAGGAGACGAATACTATTTCCATGAAATCATCGGATGCAAGGTGTATACGACAGCTGGAGAGGAAATAGGCACCGTCAAGGAGATTCTGACTCCCGGCGCCAATGATGTATGGGTAGTGAAAGCTCCGCGGGGTAAAGATATCTTGATTCCTTACATCCATGAAATCGTCAAGGAAATTGTGCCTGAAGAAGGCAGGATCGTCATAGAACCGATGGAAGGACTGCTATCATGAAAATCGATGTCCTTTCTCTGTTCCCTGAAATGTTCACCGGTGTTTTCGGCTCTTCCATTTTGAAAAAAGCGGAAGAGAAGAAAGCTGTCACATATAATGTCGTCAACTTCCGTGATTTCTCGGACAACAAGCATTCAACAGTAGACGACTATCCATACGGCGGAGGAGCAGGCATGGTCTTGAAAGCCCAGCCGATCTTCGATTGTGTCGATCATCTCCGCAAACAGGCCGGCGAGAGTGTGCCGAGGGTGGTTCTTCTTTGTCCCCAAGGGGAGCGGTATACGCAAAAGAAAGCGGAAGAGTTTGCGAAGGAAGAGCATCTCATATTCATCTGCGGCCACTATGAAGGCTATGATGAACGGATTCGGCAGCATGTGGTCACGGATGAAGTCTCGATCGGCGACTATGTATTGACGGGCGGCGAACTTGGCGCCATGGTCATGATCGACAGTATCGTACGTCTGCTTCCGGGCGTGCTTGGAAATGAAGATTCGCCAGTGCTCGATTCGTATTCCTCCGGATTGCTTGAACATCCGCATTATACACGTCCGTTCGATTTCCGGGGCATGACGGTTCCTGACACATTGATGTCCGGGAACCATAAAAAAATCGAAGAATGGCGCCGGCAGGAAAGTTTGAGAAGGACGTTCGAGAGACGTCCGGATCTGCTGGAAACAGCCGATTTGACCGATGAAGAAAAAAGATGGCTTTCTGAGTTGAAAAACAAGTGACAGCTATTGCAAACAATCTGTTTATATGGTAAGATACTTTTTGTGACTTGGGGAATCCCAGTCACTTATAACGATGTTCCGCTGCGGGATATAATGACTCGCAAGAGCGTCTGTGGGAGGAGATGAAAACGATGCAACAATTAATTCATGACATCACTAAAGAACAATTACGCACAGATCTTCCTTCTTTCCGTCCTGGTGACACAGTACGTGTACACGTTAAGGTAGTTGAGGGAACTCGTGAGCGTATCCAGATTTTCGAAGGTGTAGTTATTAAGCGTCGTGGTGGTGGAATCAGCGAAACATTCACAGTTCGTAAGATTTCTTACGGAGTTGGAGTGGAGCGTACATTCCCTGTACACACACCAAAAATTGCAAACCTTGAAGTGGTTCGCCGCGGTAAAGTACGCCGTGCGAAACTTTACTACCTACGTAGCCTTCGCGGTAAAGCAGCACGTATTAAAGAAATTCGCTAATTCCGGTATGGCAGCTTAGCTGAAATAGATGGAAACTGAAGAATTGCAATGAAAAAGAGCTTGTTCATCAAGCTCTTTTTTAACATATTTAATCCGGGCGGCCTTCCCTTTACGTCTACATAATCATTTCCCCCGACAATGCACAGGGCCTTGATATCCAATCTTCTGAACGTAAAGAAGCATTCCATTATATTGGCTGGTGAACGAACAGATGATGAAAAGAAGAAGTGAGGCAATGGAATGGACAAAGGCGCTATTGATTGCAGTCGCACTTGCCGCCTTTATACGGTATTTCCTGCTGGCTCCCATTGTGGTTGATGGGACGAGCATGCTCCCCACCTTGAAAGATCAGGATAAAATGATCGTCAATAAGCTGGGATACATGATTGGTGAACCGGAGCGTTTCGACATCATCGTATTTCATGCCCCCGATAATAGAGATTATATAAAGAGAGTGATCGGACTGCCTGGAGATCAGGTGTCATACAAAAATGATATTCTTTATGTGAACGGGAAAGCGTTTGAGGAAGCATATCTTCAGGAGAATAAGCAGCAATTTATGGATGGTCCATTGACGGAGCCCTTCACATTGAAAGATATTCCTGATGGAGCGGAAACGGTCCCGAAAGGACATCTATTCGTGATGGGAGATAATCGAAGAAATTCAAAAGACTCAAGGGATATAGGGTTTGTGCCGGTCGAAGAGGTCGTAGGAAAGACTAATATTGTCTTCTGGCCTTTGGAACGTATCAGAATCGTAAAATAGAAAGGTGGATACCAGTGACAATTCAATGGTTTCCAGGCCATATGGCCAAAGCGAGACGGGAAGTAACTGAGAAACTGAAATTAGTCGACATCATCTATGAATTGGTTGATGCAAGACTTCCGCTCTCATCAAGAAATCCGATGATTGATCAAATCATCCAACATAAACCAAGATTAGTGTTATTGAATAAAGCGGACATGGCAGATCCTGTGAAAACCGCCAAGTGGCTTCATTATTTCTCATCTCAAGGAATAAAGGCATTGGCAATCAATTCGCAGGAAGGCAGCGGTCTGCAGCAGATCACGTCCGTATCCAAAGAAATACTTAAGGAGAAACTGGAACGGCTGAGATCAAAAGGCGTGAAACCTAGAGCCATCCGTGCGATGATTGTAGGTATCCCGAATGTGGGCAAATCGACTTTCATCAACAGGCTGGCGAAGAAGAACATCGCCAAGACCGGGAATATGCCCGGTGTCACGAAGGCGCAGCAATGGATCAAAGTCGGCAAGGAGCTGGAACTGCTTGATACACCAGGAATTCTATGGCCGAAGTTTGAAGATCAGGAAACGGGCAGAAAGCTTGCGGTGACAGGAGCAATCAAAGATACGCTTCTGAATCAGCAGGACTTGGCGGTTTACGCTTTGCGTTTTCTTGAAAAAGAATATCCGACTGTGCTGAAGGAACGTTTCCAGCTTTCAACCATTCCGGAAGAAATCGTTGAGCTATTCGACGAAATCGGCAAAAATAGAGGCGTGCTTGCAAGCGGAGGGGTCGTCGACTATGACAAGACAGCGGAACTGATCATCAGGGAACTGCGTGCTGTCCGGCTTGGCAGATTAACATTCGAAACACCGGATACAGATGAAAAATCAAACTCCTGATCAGGAGTTTTTTTTGTTGGATTTTATACTTCGGTTGGTGAAAGGGAGACAGTAAAAAAAACAGACGTTTGACCGATATATACTGAGAGAGAAAGAGTTGGGTATAATGACGAAAGATAAAAGTGTGAAAGAAATCGGGGATTTGCTTGCATGTATAGAAGACCCAAAAGATCCATTACTTGAGGCTTGCAGACTTGATGGCCGCAAAGGGGTGCTTGCTTTAGCGGAAAAATGGCAAAGAGCCTTCGAAAAGCGTGAAAAGAGTGAAGGACATTGGCTGATGATGACTGAATTCGAAAGGGAACTGCACAAGAAAGGCTGCTCCTTTGTGGCGGGCGTCGATGAAGTGGGGAGGGGACCGCTTGCCGGACCTGTCGTAGCAGCGGCTGTCATCCTGCCATCGGATCTGAAGCTTCCGGGTTTGAATGACAGCAAGAAAATATCCGAAGCCAAAAGAGATGCTTTCTATGAGTTGATTATGGAAAAAGCTGTCGCAGTTGGAGTGGGAATCATGCATTGTGATGTCATCGACAATATCAATATTTATGAAGCGACAAAAAAGGCGATGATGGAAGCGATCAGCAGACTTTCGAATGGTCCTGATGCATTGCTGATTGATGCAATGACTCTGCCTATTGACATTCCGCAGCAGTCCTTGATCAAAGGGGATGCAAGAAGCGCTTCGATTGCGGCTGCATCCATTGTGGCGAAGGTCACAAGGGACAGAATGATGAAGGACTATGACAAAATGTACCCGGGATACGGCTTTGCGAAGAATATGGGATATGGGACTGCGGAACATCTTGCGGGCTTGAAGAAATCCGGTCCTTGCCCGATACATAGACGAAGCTTCGCACCTGTGAAGGAAGCAGCAGAACTTTAGAGAAAACCCGGCATTTGATGTATGAATGGCTTAATCCCTAAAAACGAATATGGGAGAATGAAAGGGTGTGTGGTCATGCAAGCTGGCCGAACATTGTATCCATTGATGCAGAATATATCTGTTTCAAAAGCGATAGCTGATGAGCTGAGACATGGACAAATGGTATACGGAAAAGTTGATAAAATATACCGGAATCAGATGGCGGACATACAAATCGGCGGCATGAAAATGACCGCGAAAGTCGATGCGCCGATCTCTGTGGACAAAGGTTACTGGTTTCAGGTGGAAGATGCGGCGGAGATGAAGCAGCTGAAAGTTGTGTCAAGGAACGGCACCGACAGCTTGAAAGAACTTGCTTCAGGAATGCTTAAACATTTTTCGATACCTGAAAACGATAAAAGCGGGTTACTTGCCCGCTTTTATCTTGACAACAAAATCGCAATCAGCAAAGGCGGATTTATGCAATCCTTGCAATGGCTTAACGGTGAGATGTCTGCAAAAGAGACATTGCAAACCATTAAGACGATACATGCTTTGTCGCTTCCCCATAACGAAGAGGTATTCAAAGCAATCGCCGCATTTGAAAATGGTGTTACACTGCAATCTGCCATGACTTCCCTTCTGAGCGGATTAAAGAATGAATCAGGTAAAAGTGAAGTGTATATGCTTCTTAAATCACATCTGTCCAATATACTCTCCACCCACAGTGAGAAAGCAGGGGAAAAGGCATTACTGAAGCTTGTGAACCATTGGCTTTCATCGGAAGGAGAGAGAGGAGATCAAGTATTTCGAATCCTTCAGAATCTCGGTTTCTTTCCGGGGGAGGAGAGTGAGCCGCTGCTGCAAAAAATGATCCAGCAGTTCTCCGGAAAAGACGTACTGCTCGGTAATCCTGCATTATCAAAAGCTGTCACACTGCTTTCAGATCTGATGGAACGACCCGCTGCCAGACAAATGCGTGTATTGCAGACAATCGTTCATGAACAGACAGCAGCATCCGTGAAAGGGCCGGAACAGAAGATGTGGTTGATGCTTCAACAAAATATCCCGGCTGACTCCCAGCCCGGAAGTGCACAGCATATGCCAGGCAGGGAATCACTTGCCGGGGCAGCGAAGGCAATTCTAGCCTATATCACAGGCATTCATCAAGACAGTGTGTTAAGCAAGCCGGTTTTGCAGCTGATCGCTTCAGCCGCCGGAACAGAAGGTGATTTCACTTCAGCACTCACTTCGCTGATGCAAAGGCTTATGCAGCCGCCGCAAGGACAGATGGACAGGGGCAGCCATGTCTTGCAGCGTTTGTTGAAAGAAGAGGGCAATGCCTTAAGACAGCTTCCTTCAACTATTCTTTCCGGTGAACTCAAGCAGGCATTCAAAATTTTCGGACTTGAATTCGAAAGCTATTTGGCTTCGCTTGATAGAGGTGCTGCCATAAGAGAAAACGAATTGCATACCCTTAAGCCGCTGCTTATGAGATACCTCCACGAACATGCAGCTTCCCCCCATCGTGATGCAGCGGAATTGCTTATTCAAAAACTGACGGCACAGCAGATACTTTCCCAATCTTCAGGACCGCTTCAGCATCTGATTATGCAGCTGCCTTTGACTTTCGGGACTTCACAGATTGATGTAACAGTGCATTGGAGCGGAAGGGAAAAGAAAGACGGGAGTATTGACCCTTCTTTTTGCAGGGTTTTGTTTTACCTGGAGCTGGAGTATATCGCAGAAACGGTGGTTGATTTGGTTGTTCAGAATCGGGTCGTAAGGGTCACGATCATCAATGAGCAGGCGGATGCATGGAAAGGAATCGCAAATGGCTACGAGGCCGGGCTGAAGGAGAAACTCGCTGATCTGGGGTACCAAGTATCAGGATTTTCCTATCAAATACCCGCACAAAGACAGCAGGGAAGCATGGGAGTGTATACTAAACCGCCTATGACCGCCTACAGCGGTGTGGATATCAAAATATGAAGGAAACCAGGAAAGAAGCGATTGCGCTCCAATATGACCAAGAGAAAGATACTGCTCCCAAGATAATCGGTAAGGGAAAAGGAAGAACTGCCGAAAAAATCCTCGAAGCAGCCAAAGAAAACAAGATTCCCATTCAGGAAGATGCCTCATTGGCGGAATTGCTCGGGACGCTCAATATCAGTGAAAGCATACCGGCAGAATTATATGAAGCTGTTGCTGAAGTGTTTGCATTCGTCTACAGGATCGATAAAGAAGCTGGAAAAAAGTAAACCCTTCGGATAAAATGGTCAGGGGAGGGTGAGACATGAATAATCTGACAACGATCGGGAAGATCAAGGACAAATACCCTACCTTGACGGATGCCGAGAAGAAGGTAGCGGACTATATAATGAAGAATGCCGAATATATTCCGACAATGACGACCAAAGAATTGTCACAGCAATCCGGCGCAAGTGAAGCCAGCATCGTGCGCTTCTGCAAGACTGTCGGTGTCGGAAGCTTCAAATTACTTAAGGTCCAGCTCGCTAAGGAAAATACAAATGTGGAGCGCAACATCAATGATTTCTCGCTGATGCACAGTAATGATACGCCGAGCAGTCTATTCCACAAAGTCACCTATTTCAATAAATCCGCAATTGAACAGACATTGAACACGGTGGACCGAAAAGAACTGGAGAAAGCGATTGATACTCTGAAAGAAGCGAGAAAGCTTGCGTTCTTCGGTATTGGAGGATCGTATCCGCCTGCTATGGACGCGCAGTATAAAATGATGAAACTCGGCCTAAGCGCCTTTGTTTCTTCTGACTATCATTATATGATTTCTCTGCTCACATCAATGACGGACAAGGATGCGCTCGTACTCATCAGTGTGTCTGGCCGGACAAGGGAAACGATCATACTGGCAGAGTACGCCAAGAAGCAAGGAGTGCCGGTGATTGCCATAACGACACTGCAGAAGTCACCGCTTTATAAATTGGCCGACATCAGGCTTGGTCTGCCTCATGTGGAAGAAGAACATCGCATCGGAACGATTGCTTCCCGGATGACGCAGCTGAATATGATCGATACTTTGTATTTAAATATTTTCAGAAGCTTTGGGACAGATGTGGTCGAAATCTTAAACAAATCACATCAACAGATTAAAGAAAAGAGGAAATAAAACGCTCTTTCTCAGCATACTTTCTGGAGAGAGCGTTTTTAAGAATTTCTATGAAATAAAGTTTCAGACTTTTCTATAATTATATTGATTTTAACTTTCTCAACAATTATAATGAAAGCGAATTCAATATTGCCATATGGCGGAAAAGAAGGGTAGTTTATGCTCGATAAACTGACGACTGAAACAAGAAATGAGAAGACCATGAACCTTGACCAAATGTCCGTCATCGAAATTCTCAAAGCGATGAATGATGAGGACAGGAAGGTTCCGGAAGCCATTACATCTGAATTAGAGAATATTGGAGCTGCAGTAGAGCTTGCAATAGATTCACTACAAAAGGGAGGGAGGTTGGTTTATCTCGGAGCAGGGACCAGCGGAAGATTGGGCGTGCTTGATGCTGCCGAGTGTCCGCCGACATTCGGCACAGATCCTGGAATGGTTGTCGGTCTTATCGCGGGCGGGGAGAAAGCGATGCAAAAAGCGGTTGAGGGAGCGGAGGATTCCTTGACATTAGCTGAGGAAGAATTACGGTCCATCCATCTGTCCCCGGATGATACGCTTGTCGGGATTGCTGCAAGCGGCAGGACACCCTATGTCATCGGTGGTCTCCGATACGCAAAACAAATAGGGGCATCGACGGTAAGCATCGCCTGCAACAAAAATGCGGAGATCTCGGGATGCAGTGACATCGCGATTGAAATAGCGGCAGGTCCGGAGGTACTGACCGGATCCACTAGATTGAAAGCGGGCACGGCGCAGAAGCTGGTGTTGAATATGATTTCGACAGCTTCGATGATCGGTATCGGGAAAGTGTATAAAAATCTGATGGTGGATGTTCAGCCGACCAATCAAAAGCTTATGGAGCGTGCAGTGCGCATCATTATGGAAGCGGCGGAAACGGATCGCGAAACGGCTGTCTCCCATTATGAGAAGTCAGGGAAGAATGTGAAGGCGGCTATCGTGATGATCTTGACTGGATGCTCCAAACAGGAAGCGGAGCAAAAAATCAAGAAAGCGAAGGGGTTTGTAAGGAATACACTGACCTAAAACACCATGTAAGGGGAATGGGGGAAAATGATGAAAAAAGAACAGCTTATGGCCCAGGAGATCGAAAGGCATAGCGGCGGAGCAAGCAATATCAGCTCTATCAATCATTGCATGACACGTCTGCGCATGACATTCAAGGATTATAGTCTTGTTGATATCGATGCCATCAAAAAGATCGACGGCGTGATGGGAGTCATAGAGGACCAGACTCTGCAGATCGTCGTCGGACCGGGATTAGTCAATAAAGTCGCAAGTGAAATGAGCCGCCTGACAGGTCTTAAAGTCGGGGAAGTGGATGAAGATGGTGATTTGGCTTCGGTTAATCAAGCGAATATCAAAGCGAAAAATAATAAGCCTTTCAAAAACCTGTTAAGAAGGATCGGAAGTATTTTCATTCCTCTGATTCCTGCTCTGGTCGCATCAGGTTTGATCAATGGGGGAGCAAACTTTGCCTTGAACGCCGAATGGGGAACAAGGGAAGATACTTGGATGCAGATCTTGCTGTTTATGGGATCAGGTATATTCAGTTTCCTATTCGTTTTGGTCGGTTGGAACACAGCCAAGGAATTTGGCGGCACACCTGCACTGGGTGCGATTGCTGGAATCTTTGTCTTCAACCCGGCACTTGCCGACATTACTTTGTTCGGTGAAGCGCTCGTACCTGGCCGCGGAGGATTGTTTGCGGTAATGTTTGCCGGCTGGTTGATGGCTGTTGTGGAAAGATCGGTCAGGAAATTTGTCCCTAATGCAATTGATATCATTATAACGCCATTAATAACTGTCTTGTTTGTGGGAATGATGACGATCGTGGTGATTCAGCCTGTAGCCGGATTGCTTTCAGAAGGCATCCTGTCAGTGATCAACTTCACGCTGGATGTCGGTGGTGCATTTGCAGGTGCCATACTGGCAGGAACCTTCCTTCCATTGGTGATGGTCGGTCTGCATCATGGACTCACTCCGATTCATATGGAATACATCAATACAACATCCGTGACTCCGCTGCTCCCGATTCTTGCGATGGCGGGTGCGGGGCAAGTAGGTGCTGCGATAGCCGTATTCGTGAAAACAAGAGATAAGAAATTGCGTAATGTCATCAAAGGAGCACTGCCGGTCGGCTTCTTGGGAATCGGCGAACCGCTCCTATACGGTGTTACACTTCCCCTGGGCCGGCCGTTCCTGACGGCTTGTCTCGGCGGTGCTGCCGGCGGTGCCTTCCAAGCCCTCATGGCCACTGCATCAAAAGGTATCGGTGTTTCCGGGCTGTCGCTGATTCCTTTGATTGCCGACAATAAATATCTTTATTATCTGCTCGGTATCGTGATTGCATATGCAGCAGGGTTCCTCTTCACTTATTTGTTTGGTTTCAAGGAAGAAATGGTGGAGAAATTAAGATAATATCGGTTAGCGGAAAAAGGAGAGGGTACCCCTCCCCTTTTTCTGTTTTGCTGCAGAAATGATGAGGAGGAAGAAGAGGATGATTGGTGTTTCCGTATATTTAGGACAACAAAGCAAGGAAGAACAAGAAGCATATTTAACAGAAATGAAGGCTGCCGGTTTCCGCGGGATTTTCACTTCTCTGCACATACCGGAAGATGACCAAAGTTTATATGGGGGATATTTGCGGGTGCTTGGTGAACAAGCAGAAAGATTGGGTATGGAGCTGATGATCGATATTTCTCCCGCTTCATTGTCCAAGCTTGGTTTCACATATGAGTCCGCTGCCGGGCTGAAGGAATGGGGAGTCACAGGATTGAGGGTCGACTACGGAATTGAACCGGACCGGATTGTTTCCTTATCGCAGCAGATGAAGGTGGCATTAAATGCGAGCACTTTGAACGAAGATGAGATCAGGCAGCTGCTTGCTCTTGGATTGGCGAGGGAGAATACGGAAGCTTGGCATAATTATTATCCGCGGCCGGAAACCGCGCTTTCATATGCTTATTTCGAAAAGAAAAATATCCTTTTTAAGAAATATGGTATATCGGCGATGGCATTCATCCCTGGTGACGGCAAATTGAGAGGTCCGCTCCGTGAAACGCTTCCTACATTAGAAGAGCATCGTTACGGAAATCCTTTTGCTGTATTTCTCGATATGAAAAGACATTGCGAGAAAGTTTTTATAGGAGATTGCTCCCTGAGTGAGATGACATTGCGGCAATTCAGCCAATATGCAGCGGGAAGCATCCCGCTGCGATGCGAATTGGCGGATAGCGAAAATCTGCTTGTGCATATATTAAAGAAGCATAAAAGCAGGATGGATCCTTCTTCCTATGTCCTTCGTTCGGAAACATCCAGATTATATGCTGATCCGGGAGAAAAAATCGAACCATCGAACACTATCGAACGGCCGAAGGGAACCATCACTCTTGATAATTGGAAATATGGCCGCTACAGCGGGGAACTGCAGATCACCTTGACGGATCTGACGGCAGATGAACGTGTGAATGTGGTCGGCAAAGTGCATGCAGAGGACCTGGTCCTTCTTGAATATATAGAACCAGGAAGCTGGTACCATTTTGATGTGTGCAGCAAATGACTGGGTCTCTTTCAGGGGAAATTGCATGGTGAAATTTCCTCTCAGCACGGAAGACTGATAATAGATTAGATTAATGACAAAATTTTTTGATTTATAAGTATATTTGCTAGACAAGATTTTATACATTATATACAATGAAGTCGCAATCCAATTTATAAGACAGCTTTACTCTAGACAATAGCACAGTTGGTTATGAATTGCTTTTTATTGGAAATCAACTGATGATAGGAGGATGAAACATGAATATCCATGAGTATCAAGGTAAAGAAGTTCTCAGGAAATATGGCGTAGCTGTACCAAACGGCCGCGTGGCGTTTTCTGTGGAAGAAGCTGTAGAAGCCGCCAAGGAACTTGGAACTGAAGTATGCGTTGTCAAAGCGCAGATCCATGCCGGCGGAAGAGGCAAAGCTGGCGGTGTGAAGGTTGCAAAGAACCTTGAAGAAGTCCGTACATATGCTTCCGATATTCTGGGCAAGACACTGGTCACTCACCAAACCGGTCCAGAAGGAAAAGAAGTTAAGCGTCTTCTGATTGAAGAAGGCTGCGATATCAAGAAAGAATATTATGTCGGCCTTGTGCTTGACCGTGCTACGTCCAAGGTAGTCCTGATGGCTTCCGAAGAAGGCGGCACCGAAATCGAAGAAGTGGCCGAAAAAACTCCTGAGAAAATCTTCAAAGAAGTGATTGATCCGGTCGTCGGATTGACTGGATTTCAAGCAAGAAGAATCGCTTTCAACATCAATATCCCCAAAGAATTAGTCGGACAAACAGTTAAATTCATGCTAGGACTTTATAAAGCTTATATCGAGAAAGATTGTTCCATCGCGGAAATCAACCCGCTTGTGGTTACCGGCGACGGAAAAGTGATGGCGCTTGACGCAAAACTGAATTTCGATGCGAATGCATTGTACCGAAACAAAGATATCATGGAGTACCGCGATCTTGAAGAAGAAGATGCTAAGGAAATAGAAGCATCCAAATATGACCTGAGTTATATTTCTTTGACTGGCAATATCGGCTGTATGGTCAATGGAGCCGGACTAGCGATGTCCACGATGGATATCATCAAGCATTATGGCGGGGACCCGGCCAACTTCCTTGATGTCGGAGGCGGTGCGACTGCCGAGAAAGTCACAGAGGCATTCAAAATCATCCTTTCCGATCAAAATGTGAAAGGTATCTTTGTCAATATCTTCGGAGGAATCATGAAGTGTGATGTAATCGCTGAAGGTGTTGTCGAAGCGGCAAAGCAAGTCGGTCTTTCTGTACCTTTGGTTGTCCGTCTTGAAGGAACGAACGTCGATCTTGGCAAAGAAATCCTGAAGAACTCAGGAATCGATATCACTGCGGCGGAATCCATGGCTGACGGAGCTCAAAAAATCGTTTCATTAGTAGGCTAAAGAGGCAGGAGGGGTAAAAATGAGCATATTTATTAATCAAGACACAAAAGTTATTGTTCAAGGGATTACGGGTTCCACGGCCCTTTTCCATACAAAACAAATGCTTGAATATGGCACGAAAATCGTCGGAGGCGTAACACCTGGTAAAGGCGGAAGCGAAGTCGAGGGTGTACCGGTATTCAACACCGTTGCCGATGCAGTGAAAGAAACAGGAGCAACGGCTTCTGTTATCTACGTACCGGCTGCTTTTGCTGCGGATGCGATCCTGGAAGCTGTAGATGCGGAGCTTGATCTTGCCATCTGTATCACGGAACATATTCCTGTACTCGATATGGTGAAGGTGAAACGTTATATGGAAGGCAGGAAAACACGTTTAATCGGACCGAACTGTCCTGGAGTGATCACAGCTGATGAATGTAAAATCGGCATCATGCCTGGTTATATCCATAAGAAAGGGCATGTCGGCGTTGTATCACGCTCAGGAACATTGACGTATGAAGCGGTTCATCAGCTTACACAGGCAGGGATCGGACAGACTACGGCTGTCGGAATCGGGGGAGACCCTGTGAATGGAACGGACTTCATTGATGTGTTAAAAGCCTTTAATGAGGATGAAGATACGTATGCTGTCATTATGATCGGCGAAATCGGCGGGACAGCGGAAGAAGAAGCTGCTGAGTGGGTGAAAGCCAATATGACAAAACCGGTAGTAGGTTTCATCGGAGGCCGTACAGCCCCTCCAGGCAAAAGGATGGGCCATGCGGGCGCAATCATCAGCGGCGGCAAAGGTACTGCCGATGAAAAAATCCGCGTCATGAATGAATGCGGAATCCAAGTGGCGGATACACCGTCTGTCATGGGGGAAACATTGATTAAAGTCCTCAAGGAAAAAGGACTATATGATTCTTGTAAAACACACTGAATGAACGGAAATCAGGGAAATACGCCCCTTCCAAAAAGGGGGGCGTATTTCCCATATTCAAAAAGGAGTTGTTTGAATGGAAAATAATGAGTTGAGATTGGTGAAGCTCCATCATTGCAGAGGCATCGGATGGAAATCGATCCAGATCATATTGAATGAAGACCCCGCCCTATCGCGCATCCATCATAAAAAGCAAAATGAATGGCAGGAACTGCTGCCGCATCTCACTCCCCGACAATTGACCCTCTTTTATAAAGATCTCCAGACAATCGACATTTCAAGGAAACTTCAAAACTATCTTGATAATGGTATAACGGTATACACTGTGTGTAATGAGCGTTATCCGGCAAGGCTCAGGTACATCGATGCTCCTCCTTGGGTTTTGTATGCGAAAGGAGACAATTCTCTCTTTCATGGAGTAAAGATGATTGCGGTTGTGGGACCGAGGAAACCGAGTCCATATGGGAAAGAGGCACTGCATCTCCTGCTTCCGTCGTTGATTGAGCAAGGTTACACGATTGTGAGCGGACTGGCTTCCGGTATTGACACATTAGCTCATGAAACAGCCATCTCCTGCAGCGGAAGAACAATAGCCGTACTTGGGGGAGGGTTGCTTCAAGTATACCCTAAGGCGAATATCCCGCTTGCACTGCAGATGATGAAAGAACAGCTGGTGATCTCAGAGACAATACCGCTGGGACGGCCTGAAGCATGGATGTTTCCGATGAGGAACCGCATCATCAGCGGTTTGACCGATGGATTACTCATTTTGGAAGCGGAAGAGAAAAGCGGTACTTTGATTACAGCTTATCATGCTTTGGACCAAGGGAAGGAGGTATTCGCCGTGCCCGGCAATATCACAAGTCCTTATTCGAAGGGCACGAACAGGCTGATTCAGGATGGCGCAAAAGCAGTGCTCAGTACAGATGATATAATAGAAGAGATGCGTTCATTTCCGCTTGCATAACGAATGATCGAAAGCAGCGGGATATCGATTACACACGGACAAGCAGGCTGCGAATTGCTTGGTGAAATATGAACTATATTAGAAAAAATATAGAAAAAAATTCGAAATAGCTTGAAAAATAGTGGAATATCATATAAATTTGGCATCAAGCGTGTAATATACAAAAGCATCCAAAAATAAAAAATAGCATCCAAATAGTAAGATGATTGACAATCTGTTTTGTTTCAACTAATAATAATGAAGGTTATAATTCCCTCTTTAAGGAGGATTTTGCATGTCAGAATATCTTGTCATAGTAGAATCACCAGCCAAGGCCAAGACGATAGAGAAATACCTTGGCAAGAAATATAAAGTGAAAGCGTCCATGGGTCATGTCATTGACTTGCCGAAGAGCCAGATGGGCGTAGATATAGAACAAAATTTTGAGCCTAAATACATCACGATCAGAGGAAAAGGACCAGTACTGAAGGAAATTAAAGCAGCCGCAAAGAAAGCAAAACAAGTTTTTCTCGCAGCTGACCCCGACAGAGAAGGAGAAGCGATCGCCTGGCATCTGGCGTCCAGCCTTAATTTGGATACAACGAGCAAGTGCAGGGTAGTATTCAATGAAATCACGAAAGATGCGGTCAAAGAATCATTCAAGCATCCTCGCGAATTGAATAAGAATCTTGTGGATGCCCAACAGGCCAGACGTGTACTGGACCGCCTTGTCGGCTATAATATCTCTCCTCTGCTTTGGAAGAAAGTTAAGAAGGGATTAAGTGCCGGACGTGTCCAATCCGTAGCGGTCCGCTTGGTCATCGAACGCGAGAAAGAGATTCAAAGGTTTGAGCCGGAAGAATACTGGACAATCGCGTCGGAATTCCAAAAAGGCACAAAAACCTTTGATGGTTCTTTCTTCAGTATGGATAGAGAGAAGATTGCCCTTCATACGGAAGAAGACGTTAAGAAGGTCTTGAAGAAGGTCGAAGGAAATGAATTCACGGTGACCGGTGTGGCCAAGAAAGAACGAAAAAGAAACCCTGCCCTTCCGTTCACAACGTCTTCCCTGCAGCAGGAAGCGGCAAGAAAGCTGAACTTCCGTGCGAAGAAGACAATGATGCTTGCTCAGCAGCTATATGAAGGAATCGACCTCGGCAAGAAGGAAGGTAATGTCGGTCTCATCACATACATGAGAACAGATTCCACCAGGATCTCGGAAGTTGCTGCTGCGGAATGCAAACAATACATCGAGGAACAATACGGGAAGGAATATGTTTCGGCAGAAAAGCGTAAAGAGAAGAAACAAGGGAAAACCCAAGATGCGCATGAAGCGGTCCGTCCGACAAGCAGCTTTAAAGATCCTGCATCGGTCAAGGAATTTCTTTCAAGAGACCAATTCAGACTATATAAACTGATCTGGGAACGTTTTGTCTCCAGCCAAATGGCATCCGCCGTGCTGGATACAATGACTGTGGATCTCGAGAACAACAATATCTTGTTCCGGGCCAATGGTTCTAAAGTGAAGTTTCCGGGATTTATGAAGGTGTATGTGGAAGGCAGCGATGATCATATAGAGGAGAAAGATAAACTGCTTCCCGATTTGAAGGAAGGGGACAAAGTATTCTCTAAGGATATTGAATCGAAACAACATTTCACACAACCGCCTCCCCGTTATACGGAAGCCAGACTCGTTCGAACACTGGAAGAGCTGGGTATAGGAAGACCCTCAACCTTCGCGCCGACATTGGATACAATCCAGAAACGCGGATATGTGACCTTAGACAACAAGAGGTTCATTCCAACAGAACTGGGTGAAATCGTTAATGATATGATCGGAGAATTCTTCCCGGAAGTCATCGATGTGGCTTTCACGGCGAAAATGGAAGAAGAGTTCGATAATATTGAAGCGGGAGAAATTGAATGGCGTAAGGTCATCAATGACTTCTTCTGGGATTTCGAAACGCACTTGAAGATAGCAGAAGCGGAGATAGAAAAAATCGAAATCAAAGATGAACCTGCCGGCGAGGACTGTGAAGAATGCGGCCATCCGATGGTTTTCAAAATGGGAAGATACGGAAAATTCATGGCATGCAGCAATTTCCCGGAGTGCAGAAATACGAAGCCGATTGTCAAAGAAATCGGTGTGAAATGCCCGAAATGTGAAAAAGGGGAAATCATAGAGAGAAAAAGCAAGAAAAGAAGGATTTTCTATGGATGTCATTTATATCCGGAATGTGATTTCATTTCTTGGGATAAGCCGATTGCGAGGAAATGTCCGAAATGTGAGGGGCTCCTTGTCGAAAAGAAACTTAAAAAAGGCGTCCAGGTGCAATGTGTGGAATGCGATTATAAAGAAGGTCAGCAAAAGTAGATGCAGATTGCATCTGCTTTTGTTATGGAAATTTCAAGATTTGTGTGAAATGTATATGGACAAATACCGACTAATAACGTTATAATTGCTTTCGGTTAAGGTAATAGACTTTACGGATGATGAAAGACAATGAACTTAGCTGCTGCTAAGTTTTTTTTTAGGGGATTGGATTTTAATTTGTAAAGCATATACACTTGACTAAAGTACAGCGAATTATATTTGTCTGTTAAATGACTGTACCTATTAATAAAGTATCGCTTAATATATGAATCGACTTTTTTCGGAGGTGTTTACATGATGAAGACTGTTAATGTCATCGGTGCAGGTCTGGCTGGAAGTGAAGCGGCTTGGCAGCTTGCCAACAGTGGAGTCAAAGTGAACTTATATGAAATGAGACCCGTGAAGATGACGCCCGCGCATCATACGGATCAGTTCGCTGAATTGGTCTGCAGCAATTCACTGCGTGCCAATACATTGACCAATGCAGTCGGGGTATTGAAGGAAGAGATGAGGAATCTTAATTCCTTGATCATGAAAGCTGCCGACGAAAGTGCAGTTCCTGCAGGCGGCGCGCTTGCGGTCGACCGCCATGAATTCGCAGGACGCATTACAGAAACATTAAGCAATCATGAGAACATTACAGTGTTTCATGAAGAAGTGACTGAATTGCCTGAAGGGGTGACAATCATTGCTTCCGGACCACTCACAAGTCCTGAGCTTTCCGAGAAGATTAAAGGATTGACAGGTGAAGAGCATTTGTACTTCTATGATGCAGCGGCACCGATCATCGAGAAGGATAGTATCGATTTTGATAAAGTATATGTGAAGTCCCGCTATGATAAAGGGGAAGCCGCATATGTGAACTGTCCGATGAACGAAGAAGAATTCAATACCTTCTATGAAGCTTTGACGACTGCGGAAACGGTACCATTGAAGGAGTTCGAGAAAGAAATCTTCTTCGAAGGATGCATGCCGATTGAAGTCATGGCCTCAAGAGGAAAGAAAACAATGCTTTTCGGACCACTGAAACCAGTCGGCCTTGAAGACCCAAGAACCGGCAAAAGACCATATGCCGTCATACAGCTGCGCCAGGATGATGCTGCCGGCACACTCTATAATATTGTCGGATTCCAGACACATTTGAAATGGGGAGCACAAAAAGAGGTCATCCGATTGATCCCTGGGCTTGAGAATGCGGAAATTGTACGCTATGGCGTGATGCATCGCAACACATTCATCAATTCACCGAAAGTGTTGGAACCAACGTATCAATTGAAGGCGAAGCCTACGTTATTCTTCGCGGGCCAGATGACAGGCGTTGAAGGATATGTCGAATCGGCCGCTTCCGGTTTGATAGCAGGTGTGAATGCCGCAAGACTTGTGCTGGGCAAAGAACCAATCATTTTCCCGGAAGAGACTGCAATCGGCAGTATGGCGAAATACATCACTTCTGCCGACGGAAAGAATTTTCAGCCGATGAATGCCAACTTCGGACTGTTCCCTGAACTTCCTGTGAAGATAAAAGGAAAAAAAGAACGGAATGAAAAACACGCTGAACGAGCATTGGGAACTATTCAGAACTTTGTGAATAAACTGTTGTAATAATTGCAAGGGTTATTGAATTGTGTTAATATTTAATAACCCTTGTGAGGTGTGAAAATATGCAAAACATTCAGCAAACAGTACGTGCTTTCTTATGCTATTTACAGTTGGAGAAAAATTATTCCGATTATACGATTGATTTTTATAAAGAGGATATCGATGAATTTCTTATGTTCATAATTGAACAAAGTATTGAAGACTTACATACTGTATCATATTTTGATGCGAGGCTCTATTTAACAAAGCTTTATAATAGAAATTTGGCAAAAAGATCGATCGCTAGAAAAACTTCTTCGCTGCGAAGCTTTTATAAATGGCTTTTAAGGGAAGAAATAGTGAAAGAGAACCCTTTTGCGCTTGTGTCACTGCCGAAGAAGGAACAAAGGCTGCCGCATTTTCTGTATGAGGAAGAAATCACAGCTTTATTCAAAACTCTCGACGGCCGGACGCCGCTCGGCAAAAGGGATATTGCCCTTCTTGAAATATTATATGCTACCGGTATGCGCGTCAGTGAATGCTGCGGTATGCTGTTAAATGATATTGATTTTTCGATGGGAACCGTCTTGGTCCATGGAAAAGGAAAAAAAGATCGTTATGTACCTTTTGGGAAATATGCAGGCAATGCGATGCATATTTATATTAATGATGCTAGAAATGGATTATTGAAAGGAGCTAAGCATGATCATGTGTTTGTGAACTACAAAGGAGAACCTCTTACTCCAAGGGGGGTCCGCTATATTTTATCGAAGTTATTCAAAGATGCCAGCAAAGATGGGAAACTGCATCCTCATATGCTGCGGCACAGCTTTGCCACACATCTTCTGAATAATGGGGCGGATATGCGGTCTGTACAGGAATTGCTCGGTCACAGCAATATTTCTTCGACACAGGTTTACACACATGTCACGAAAGAACAGCTTCGGAAAGTATATCAATCTTCACATCCGCGGGCATAATGTCCGTTCAGAAAGGAGAGGAAGTATGGGAAACTTCCACGCTACAACGATTTTTGCCGTACATCATAAAGGGCAGTGTGCCATGTCTGGCGATGGGCAAGTAACAATGGGAAATTCAGTAGTGATGAAACACACTGCAAGGAAAGTGAGAAAATTGTTCCGCGGACAAGTGGTCGCAGGTTTTGCGGGCTCGGTGGCTGATGCTTTCACATTATTTGAAATGTTTGAGGGAAAACTGGAAGAATACAATGGAAATATCCAGCGAGCGGCAGTAGAGCTTGCGAAGCAATGGAGAACGGATAAAGTTTTGCGACAGCTTGAAGCTATGCTGATTGTTATGGACAAAGAGAATATATTGTTGATTTCCGGAACCGGTGAAGTCATTGAACCGGATGATGGAATATTGGCGATAGGTTCCGGCGGAAACTATGCATTGAGCGCAGGACGTGCATTGAAGAAATATTCCGGTGATTCATTGACAGCCCGAGAGATAGCGGAGGCAGCATTGAATATCGCAGCCGAAATATGTGTATATACCAATTCCAATATTATTATTGAAGAATTATAGGTGTAGGAGGATGCTGTCTTGAATAAAAAAAATGCGAATTTAACCCCAAGGCAAATTGTCGATAAGCTGAATCAATATATTGTCGGACAGAACGATGCAAAAAAAGCGGTCGCAATCGCTCTCAGGAATCGTTATAGACGAAGTCTGCTGGAGAACCATCTGCGAGACGAAGTTGTTCCCAAGAATATCTTGATGATCGGTCCGACAGGTGTCGGTAAAACGGAAATCGCCAGGCGTATCGCCAAGCTCGTCAATGCTCCGTTCATCAAGGTGGAAGCAACCAAGTTCACGGAAGTCGGCTATGTCGGGAGAGACGTCGAGTCGATGGTCAGGGACTTGGCTGAGACCTCGATCCGGCTCGTCAAAGAAGAAAAGGTCGAAAGCGTCAAGGGAGCAGCTGAGCGGAATGCCAACAAAAGACTTGTGGAGCTATTGGTTCCTTCAGCCAAGAAGGCGGCTCCGATGAAGAATCCTTTCGAGATGTTTTTTGGCGGCAGTGATGACAGCAATAAAGCGGATGATAGTGAATCTTCGAAGGAAGAAAGTGACCTGAAAGAGAAACGCTCCGTAATCAGCAGCAAGCTTGCCGCGGGGGAACTGGAAGAGGAATGGGTGACTGTCGAAGTCGAAGAACAGCCGCCTTCCATGTTCGATATGCTTCAAGGGTCCGGAATGGAACAAATGGGCATGAATATGCAGGATGCAATCAGCAGCTTGATGCCGAAGAAGAGAAAAAAGAAAAAAATGAAAGTTTCCGAAGCACGTGTCGTATTGACGAATGAAGAAGCATCCAAATTGATCGATATGGATGAAGTCACTCAGGAAGCTGTTTTGCGTGCGGAACAAACGGGTATCATCTTCATTGATGAAATCGATAAGATTGCCAGTAAGTCTTCCGGCGGTTCTTCTGCGGATGTTTCAAGGGAAGGAGTGCAGCGTGATATCCTCCCTATCGTTGAAGGATCGACCGTTGTCACCAAATATGGATCCGTGAAAACGGATCACGTCCTATTCATCGCGGCAGGGGCTTTCCATATGGCTAAGCCATCCGATCTCATTCCGGAACTGCAAGGAAGATTTCCGATTCGTGTTGAGCTGCAGAAACTGACCGTAGAGGATTTTCAGCGTATTCTGCATGAACCGGATCATGCGCTTTTGAAACAATATAAAGCTTTATTGGAAACGGAAGGTATACAAATAGAATTTTCTGACGATGCTATACGTAAGATTGCGGAAGTAGCATTTGAAGTGAATCAAAATACGGATAATATAGGCGCCCGCCGACTCCATACGATATTGGAAAAGCTTCTGGAAGACCTGAGTTTTGAAGCTCCGGATATCACGATGGAGAAAGTAATGATTACACCACAATATGTTGAAGAAAAATTGGGTACAATATCTAAAAACAAAGATCTGAGTCAATTTATTCTGTAGAGGTATTACTGGTGCTTCGTAGAGGGCTGCTATTTAATCGACATCTCACTTATATGTTACTAAAGTGATACAGAATTCAACAATACACATAAAACTAAATATAGCCCTATTAGGAGGAACAATAAATGAATCTACTTCAAAAAACAAGAAAAATCAATGCAATGCTTCAAAAGGCTGCCGGCAAACCGGTAAACTTCAAAGAAATGGCTGAAACACTAAGTGATGTTATCGATACAAACGTTTATGTTGTCTCAAGACGCGGTAAATTACTTGGAATTGGAATCAACCAGCAAATTGAGAATGAGCGAATGAAGAAAATGTTCGAAGACCGTCAATTCCCTGAAGATTACACGAACAACTTATTCAATCTTCAAGAGACTTCATCAAATATTGACGTGAACAGTGAGTACACTGCTTTCCCTGTAGAAAACAAAGATCTTTTCACAAACGGTCTGACTACAATCGTCCCAATCATCGGAGGCGGAGAAAGACTTGGAACATTGATCTTGGCTCGTTTGGAAGAAGAATTCCTTAACGATGATCTGATTTTGGCTGAATACGGTGCAACTGTTGTCGGGATGGAAATCCTTCGTGAGAAAGCGGAAGAAATTGAAGGGGAAGCAAGAAGCAAGGCTGTTGTGCAAATGGCGATTTCATCCCTTTCATACAGTGAGCTTGAAGCGATCGAACATATCTTTGAAGAACTTAACGGTCATGAAGGATTACTTGTTGCTTCCAAAATTGCAGACCGTGTAGGAATCACACGTTCCGTCATCGTAAACGCACTTCGTAAGTTGGAAAGTGCGGGAGTAATCGAATCTCGTTCCCTTGGAATGAAAGGAACATACATCAAAGTATTGAATGACAAATTCCTGATGGAATTGGAAAAATTGAAAAATCATTAATCCTATAAAAGGCTGCCGGGTATCTACCCGGCAGCCTTTTTCTGCTTTTAAATAAAATCCATGAAACCATTCCTTTTTTAATGAAAATCTTGTCGTTTAGAATGAATCGAGACATAAAACCTATAAAAAATAAAAAAATCCAACAAAATGTGAGGAATATTTCCTAAAAAACATGTCTTTGTACCTATTGAATTACAGTCCTATATATCAGGACCAATACCCTAAAAAACAAAAAATAAAGGATTTTATGGTAATCATTGGATATTTTCTTTGATTTTCAAGGTGATTACAGTATGTTGGTATAATATGTGATTAAAAATAGCGCTTTTTTCTCATTTTTATCCAATACTTAGGGAAAATAAAATAGGTAAAAAGTAGGGGTTATTTTTGGAAAAAATTCTTTATTATGTATTTATATCCAATAAAAATCCAAAATAACCTAATTCATAGGAAAAATCGTTTATATCGATTGATTTAGCTCTCATTAGACCTGAAAAGCACTGAATGGACAGTGAGTATAATATTCCTTACAATAAAAAAGAAGATATGTAAAAATTCGACAATAAACAACGGAGGTAAAGTATGTCAATCATTTCTGGATCTTTCACAACATTGGAAAAGGCTTTGGACTTCTCATCCAGGAAGCAAAAAGTGATCAGCAGCAATATTGCCAATGCCGATACCCCGAATTATAAGGCACGTGATGTCAGCTTCAAACAAATGCTGGAAGAAGAAACTGCCCGGGGGTTCGAAGCGAAACGGACAAACGATAAACATATTGCCTTCAGGTCCACAGAGCAGTCTGAACAGGCTGTTTATGTAAAAAACAATCGTTCTTATAACCATAATGGCAATAGTGTCGACTTGGACAAAGAGATGAGTGAATTAGCAACAAATCAAATTTATTATAATGCGCTCACCGATCGAATCAACAGTAAATACCAATCATTGCAATCAGTCATTAAAGGAGGGCAATAGATGACTATATTTCAGAGTATGAATAATACAGCCTCAGCATTGACCGCACAGAGGTTAAGGATGGATGTCATCTCCTCGAACGTGGCCAATGCGGATACTACAAGAGGGAAACTTGTCGATGGACAATGGCAGCCCTACCAGAGGAAGTCTGTGATGTTCCAACCCGAAAAAGCGGAATTTTCGAGTTTCTTAAATAAAGCGATGGGCAAACAAGCCGGAACTGCCGGAGGCGTCCAAGTATCCAAGATTGTCACGGATGATACGCCTGGCGGACTTGTGTATGATCCTGCACATGCAGATGCGAATGAAGATGGATATGTGCTCATGCCGAATGTAGATCCGCTTCGTGAGATGGTCGATCTCATGAGCGCCACTCGTTCTTACGAAGCGAATGTTACAGTCTTCAATGCAAGTAAAAGCATGATGATGAAGGCATTGGAGATCGGTAAATAGAAAGGGGCATGAATTATGCAAATCATGGGTTTGGGACCAAATTCAATTGATACAAAAACACCCGGGGGCATTACCCCTGCACAAGCTCAAAATGAATTCTCGCAGATGCTTAAAAATGCGATTGAAGAAGTGAACACTGCGCAAATGGAATCGGATAAAGTGACCGAGAAAATGGCTATGGGGCAAGACGTCGATCTGCATACGGTCATGATCACCTCACAAAAATCCGGCATCATGCTGCAGACCACAATGGAAGTGAGAAATAAAGCAGTGGAAGCATATCAAGAAATAATGAGAATGCAAGTATGATCCCCGTTTCCATAACAGAACGAATGTAAATTGGAAGAGACAATACAAAGCTGTACGGGGGATCAGGATGAACGAAAAATTAATGAACATCAAAAATAAAATGACGTCGGCTTGGACCGCGCGATCGAAGAAACAGCAATGGACGATTATCGGGGTGGTCATCGGGATCATCTTGTTCAGCATCATCGCCTCCATGACCATCTTCAAAACGAATATGGAGCCGCTATACTCGAATATGACTCCTTCAGAGACTGGAGTGATCAAGGAAAATCTTGATGCACGCGGCATACCATCCGAAATAGCGGACAGCGGACAGACCATTTTGGTTCCGAAAGAGCAAGTAGATACGCTGAAAGTAGAATTGGCGGCCGAGGGGATACCGGAATCAGGAAGCATCGATTACTCGTTTTTTAGTCAAAATGCCGGCATCGGTATGACGGATAATGAATTCAACGTCCTTAAGCTGGAATCGATGCAAACGGAACTTGCCAACCTGATGAAAGGGATTGAAGGTGTCAGTGACGCGAATGTGATGATTTCACTTCCCGAGAAAGGGATATTTGTGAATCAAGGCGAAGAAGAAGCGTCGGCTTCGATTGTATTGGATACGAAAGCAGGCTATCAATTTGAACAGGAGCAGATTAAAGCTTTGCATCATCTTGTTTCGAAGAGTATTCCGAACCTGCCTGCCGAAAACATTGTCATCATGAATCAACATTTCGAGTATTTCGATCTTGAATCGGAAGAGAAATTGACTGCAGGAGCCGCAATTGCCGATCAGCTCAGCCTCAAGAAAGAGATTGAAAGGGATCTGCAGCGTCAAGTCCAAAGTATGCTTGGAACGATCATGGGGAGAGAGAAAGTGGTTGCTTCTGTAACCGCGGATATCGATTTTTCTCAAGAGAAGAGTGAAGAGAATCTGGTGACTCCTGTGGATGAAGAGAATATGGAAGGGATTGCTGTAAGCGCTCAGAGGCTGACCGAAACCTTCAGTGGTGAAGGGGCCGGCGAAGGCGGCGCACCGGAAGCGGAGGATCCATCTGATTCCCTATCCGGCAGTTACCAAGAGGGGATGAACGGGAACGGCGATTATGAGAAAGTCGAAGAGACAATCAATAATGAAGTAAACCGCATTCACAAGGAAATTGTCGAAAGTCCATATAAAATCAGGGATTTGGGGATCCAGGTGATGGTTGAACCGCCGGATGCGGAATCTCCGGAATCTCTTCCTCAAGAGAGTATCGATGACATTAACCAAATATTGACCACAATCGTAAGGACAACTATTGATAAAGAAACGCTTGAAGAGGAATTGACAGAGGAAGATCTGATGAATAAAGTATCGGTCTCCGTCCATGAATTCAATGGAAAGAATGAATTCACCGGTTCATCGTCAGAGACCGCCATCCCATTATGGGGTTATATTGTGGCTGCGGTGCTTGTGCTTGCCCTGATTATCCTCTTAATCCTTTATTTAAGGGCGAGAAGGCGGAATACCAGGGAAGAAGAGCTTCTTTATGAAGAAGAACAGCCAGTGGAAGCAGAGGATGTGTATGCCGAACAAGAGACGGAAGGAACCTTGAAGAGAAAGCAGCTGGAGAAATTGGCAAAAGAAAAACCGGACGAATTCGCCAAATTACTGCGAACTTGGCTGACACAGGACTAGGGGGAAAGAAAGTTGTCAAAAAGAGAGAAAAAAGCCGGATTGACGGGTAAGCAGAAAGCCGCCATCCTGCTGATATCCTTAGGACCCGAAGTGTCGGCATCCGTCTATAAGCATCTTTCGGAAGAAGAAATCGAAAAATTGACACTCGAAATATCAAGTGTCAGGAAAGTAGAATCCGCTGAGAAGGATAGTGTTTTGGAAGAATTCCATAATATTGCGCTTGCGCAAGATTACATCACACAAGGCGGAATCGGATATGCAAAGACGGTATTGGAGAAAGCGCTGGGGGAGGAACAGGCGTCAACCATCATCAATCGGCTGACATCTTCCTTGCAGGTCCGTCCTTTTGATTTCGCAAGGAAAGCAGATCCTTCCCAAGTGCTGAACTTTATCCAGAATGAACATCCTCAGACAATCGCATTGATTCTCTCTTATTTGGATCCTTCGCAGGCAGGACAAATTCTGTCGGAACTGCCGCAGGAAGTCCAGGCTGACATCGCCAGAAGAATTGCCTTGATGGACAGCACATCGCCTGAAATCATCAACGAGGTGGAACAGATCCTGGAGAAGAAGCTATCATCCACTGTGACACATGATTATACCGATACAGGCGGAATAGAAGCGGTGGTCGATGTATTGAACGGAGTGGACAGGGCAACGGAAAGGACCATCCTTGAAGCACTCGAAATCCAGGATCCGGAATTGGCTGAAGAAATCAAGAAACGGATGTTTGTCTTCGAAGATATTGTGACACTTGACGGACGAGCGGTCCAAAGGGTAATCAGAGATGCGGAAAACGAAGATATGAAACTGGCACTGAAAGTTTCGAGTGAGGAAGTGAGAGAAATCCTCTTCAAGAATATGTCAAAAAGAATGGCTGATACATTCATAGAAGAAATGGAGTATATGGGGCCTGTCCGGCTCAGGGATGTGGAGGAAGCCCAGTCTCGAATCGTCGGGGTGGTAAGGCGTCTTGAGGAATCAGGTGAAATAGTCATAGCGCGCGGCGGAGGGGATGATATTATTGTCTAGGATTATCAAGTCCGAGTGGATAGGACAAGCCCGTTCAGCGGCTCAAACAATTAAAATAAAGCCGCTTTCTGCAGAGAAAACGGATGAGTCTGGAGAAGCCTTGACAGTTATCCCGGATCTGACACATCTGAAACAAATGGAGCGCCAGGCAAAGCAAGAAGCAGCCGATATCATTCAAGAAGCACAACGGCGTGCGAAGGCGATCGCAGCGGATATGGAACAGAAGCGCATACACTGGGAAGAAACAGAAAAAAAGAAATTAGAGGAAGAGGCAAGGGAGATCGGTTATATGGATGGCATGGAGATGGGCAGGCAGAGGGGATATGAAGAAGCTTCGGAACAGCTTGCCCTCGCCAGACAAACTGTCGAAGCTGCCCGTCATGATGCGAAAGAGTATGTGGAATCCTCGGATCAAGTCATTTTAGAGCTAGCGATGACGGTAGCGGAGAAAATCCTCATGAGCCGGATTGAAGAATCTCATGACATGTTCATGCCGCTTGTGAAGCAAGCCGTTAAAGAAGCAAGGGACGCTAAGGAAGTACAGTTGAGGATCCATCCTGTCCAGTATGAGATGGTGTTGAAGCATAAAGAAGAGCTGCAGCATTTATTCAGCGGAGAAACCAGCTTCTATATCCTCCCGGATGAAGAGCTGCAGGAAACGGGCTGTGCCATCGAATATGCAGGCGGACGTGTGGAAGCCGGCATCGATAGTCAATTGCAGGAAATGAAAAGAAAACTGGAAGACCTTCTTGAGGGGGAATAATTTTGAAGATTGAGAATTTACTCCCGTTTGTCGAGGATATGGACACGTATAAGCGTTATGGGAAGGTGAAAAGAGTCGTTGGATTGATGATAGAATCTCAAGGACCCGAAAGCTCGATCGGTGACGTTTGTTATATTCATGTCGGTGTCCGGAAGGCAAAGAAGAAAATCAGAGCCGAGGTGGTCGGATTCAAGGATGAGAACATCATTTTGATGCCGTATACCGAAGTCAGTGAGATTTCCTCCGGATGTATCGTTGAAGCGTCCGGAAAACCGCTCGAAATCAAAATCGGCACCGGTATGATCGGCATGGCTGTGGATCCACTCGGCAATCCGCTGGACGGCTCTCCCCTTCCGAAAGGGCTCGCGACGGTAGGTATTGAGAAATCTCCTCCAAACCCGATGGAAAGGCCGCCGATCGATGAAAGCATTGAAGTGGGGGTCCGGCTCATCGATAGTCTGCTTACTGTAGGCAAAGGACAGAGAGTAGGGATTTTTGCAGGAAGCGGTGTCGGTAAAAGTACGCTCCTTGGCATGATCGCAAGGAACGCGACTGCCGACTTGAACGTCATCGGGCTGATAGGCGAACGAGGAAGAGAAGTCCGGGAGTTCATCGAACGTGATCTGGGTGCTGAAGGTCTGGCGAAATCCATCGTGGTGACCGCCACATCCGATCAACCAGCATTGATGAGGATAAAGGGTGCATTGACGGCTACTGCTATCGCTGAATATTTCCGTGATAAAGGAATGAATGTCATGCTGATGATGGATTCAGTCACCAGGGTGGCGATGGCACAGCGGGAAATCGGTTTAGCCGTGGGGGAACCACCCACCACGAAAGGATATACACCATCTGTATTCGCAGTCTTACCAAAGCTGCTTGAACGGACAGGCACAAATCATGTCGGATCGATTACGGCTTTTTATACAGTTTTGGTCGACGGAGATGATATGAATGAGCCGATTGCCGATACAGTCCGGGGAATCCTCGATGGACATTTCGTTCTTGACAGGAACTTGGCCAACAAAGGGCAGTATCCGGCTGTGAATGTGTTGAAGAGCGTGTCCCGGCTGATGAACCATATCGCTGACAAAGAACATGTGTCTAAAGCGGAGAAGTTGAGGGAACTCCTGTCCGTTTTCATGGAGAATGAAGATTTGATCAATATTGGGGCCTACAAACGCGGCACATCAAAGGAAATTGATGAAGCGATCAGGAAATATCCGCAGATCATTTCCTTTCTGAAGCAAGGGTCAGGGGAGACAATCCAAAAAGATGACAGCGTCCGGCAGTTGACTAGCTTAATAGAAAGCGGCGATTAAAATGATAGGTTATCAATATAAGTTCGATAAGATTCTTTCCATAAGAGAAAAAGAGAAGAAGGATGCTCTTTCGAAATACAACAATGCGCTTAGAGTATTTGAGGAAGCGGCGGAGAAGCTTTACAGAATGTTAAAGAAGAAAGAAGATCTGCAGGCTTTCCAGCTCAGTAAAATGGAAGAAGGACTGCCGGTGATGGAACTTAGACATCATCAGATGTTCATGGACAATCTGGAGAAGATGATCGACCATTACCAGCGGGAAGTGATGAAGGCGAGGCAGATCATGCAGACACTTCAAGCTGTATTGCTGGACAAAAATGTGGAAGTGAAGAAATTTCAGAAGATCCGTGAGAAGGACTATGCTAAATTTCAGACAGCATCAAAGCTTGAAGAGAAGCTGATCATGGATGACCTTTCAATACAGGCATTCCTTTCCAAAGGGAAATAGGTGGTTATATGGCTGATTATACAAAGGAAATGAAATCGGTGACGAAGGAAAAGGAGTCGTCGAAGCTTCAGTGGTTTTTATTTGCGGCAATCCCGGTCATATTCATTGTTTTCATGATTCTGGTGATCTTATCCGTCGCTGGGGTGAACGTCTTTGAAGAAACGAAGACCCAGCTCGCAAGAATACCGGGGCTTTCCGGGCTGACTGCAGAAAAAACATCCGGCGCGCTCGATGAATACGAGGAAAGAATCGTACATCTGGAAGCCGACTTGAAAGACCGGGAAGCGCAGATGGACAAGTATGAAAGCATCATAGACTCCAAAGATTTAGAAATTCAAAATGCCGATCTTGCCAGGCAGAGGCTCGAAGGCGAGATTGAGGAACTCCGGGCCGTGCAGAATGAGGACAAGAAAGAATCCAAGGAGATTGTCAAGACCTTTGAGGAAATGAGGCCGAATAAAGCGGCTCCAATCCTTGCTGCTTTAGGGGATGAAGAGGCGGTGAAGATTCTTTCAAATGTAAAAACGGAGACGCTGGCAAGTATTTTGGAGAAGATGGAGCCGGAGACAGCAGCCCGATTGACGGCCGAATTGACGGTCGAGGGGGAAAAGCAAACGGCAGACAGGAAATGAAGGAGGTGAAGAAATGAATATCACGGCACAGATCAAAAGCTTGATGGTTCCTCCGGGGAAGCAGATTATCCAGTCACAGCCTTCAGGGGGATTCGGAACCTTTTTTTCCGGGATTAAGCAAATTCCTGAAGCTGCAGGGACGATAGATACTCCGGCACAAAATCCGCTGTCGGGTCTGATTGAGTTTCTGAACATGACTGATGTTTCAACAATGGAGAATGGCGGGACGATTGAACATAAACTGTTGCTTGATGGTCCTGAGTTCATTGATCATTCAATCCTAGGGGAATGGGTCGGTCTCCCTGAAGGAAAGGAAACGGAAGATTGGATTGCATCTTTGCTTGATTCGTTGGAAAAAGGGGATGAAACCGGGGCGTTGGCTGATTTGACGGCAGCATTAGAGCTGTTGCTTTCTTCCATGAATACGAATAAGACCTCTGCGGAGGAGATCATGGAGCAAGAGCCTTTATTGAAAATGGCCAAATTGCTGACGATACTGCAAGGCTCCATGGATTTGAATAATAACAAGGCAAATAGACTGGAGACGCTTAATCAATTGTTGTCCAAGATCACGGAAAAGCTGGGGCTGCCGCAAGCAAAGCCTCAAGATAAAGCATTCACTTACTTGCTGACACGCAAAAATCAACAGGCGGTTCCGTTTCGATTACATGCCGATGCACAACAAGGAAAAGAACCTCTCCCAAAAACAGGGAGTCTTACGGAAGGAAATACGGTTACGAATAACCCGTTTCTTCAGATGAGTAAAACGGAGCAATTCGTTTTGGCTCTGTCTGCAGAGAAGCCGGCGGTTAACAGCGAGCAGATTCTGAAAGCATTCGAACAGTTGATGGCCAAAGCAAAGTTCAGCGGCTTTAACGGAACGCAAAAGATGCTTCTTAAATTAAATCCGGAACATTTAGGTTCATTGCGGATCGAACTGATTCAGAAGGAAGGAATCATGACGGCAAGAATCATCACTTCGACAGGTGCCGCAAAAGAATTGCTGGAAGCACAATTACAGGGATTGAAGCAGGCGTTCGCAGGGCAGAACATCACGATGGAAAAAATTGAAATAACCCAAACTTCAAATAGTTTGCCTCAGGATAGGCACACCGGCAGCGATGAGGGCAGTCAGCAGGAAGAAGAAAAGGGTTGGAGGCAGACAAAAGAGGAAGATGAGCAAGAAGCAGGATTTCTTCAGCACTTGGAGGAAGCCAAAATAAATAAGGAAGTGTAGGTGGGGAATATGGCGATTGATACTTCATTATTATTATCGAATCATCAACAGCAGCAGAAGAATCAGACAGCGGGAAGCGGAGATTATCTCGGTAAAGACGCCTTCATGAAAATATTGATGACGCAATTGCAGAATCAGGATGCCATGAATCCTATGGAAGATAAGGATTTCATCGCACAGATGGCTCAATTCTCGACTCTTGAGCAAATGACGAATATGACGGCTTCTTTTGAAAAGTTGTCCGCACTCCAGCAGCAAAGCCAGTTGATTTCCTATAACCAATTTATGGGCAAGGATGTGAAATGGCATAAGCTGGATGAGACGGAAAGCGGGAGCACCGTTCAAGAAGGCATCGGGAAAATTAAGAGTATCCAATATACCGATGGCTCTGTGCAGTTCACTTTGGAAGACGGCACCAAACTATCACCCGCCAATATTTCCGAAATCGTCAGCGGTGGAAATTCCCTTGTCGGAGCCAGTGAATTGATCGGCAAAACAGTCAGCTGGAAAGACGGGGAAACAGAAAATGCAGCCAGAGTACTGTCTGTCAGCATGAAGAACGGAAATGTTGTATATGAGCTGGATGACGCAGAAAAAACAAAATTGACCGCGGATCAAATCATCAAGATTGTCGCTTGAGGATATCTGCATGAAGACACAGTTCCCGCCATACCATACGGCTCCTATCATCAAAGGCAGTAAATATAATGAACAAAAACCGAATCAGAAAGCATCATCCGCCAATTTTGCGGAAACATTCCGGCAATGCCTGCAACAGGAGGGCAAGAATCTCACCATCAGTAAGCATGCCAAAGAAAGACTTCAGCAGCGCAGTATCCATATCGAACCGGATATGTGGGCTAAAGTGGAAGAGAGACTCACGGAAGCACGTCGGATGGGAGTGAAAGACTCCCTTATATTGCTGGATAACGCAGCCTTGATTGCCAGCGCCAAAAACAATGTCGTCATCACAGCCATGGACAGAAATGAAGCCGTAAGCCAAATATTCACCAATATCAATGGAACAATCATTATAGATTGATGGGCCGGACCTTTTAAAAAGGAAGCCTGATGGCAGGCCGAATGACAGAAGCCGCCATAACGAAAGGGGAAAAAACAATGTTACGCTCCATGTATTCCGGTATAAGCGGAATGAAGAATTTCCAAACGAAACTCGATGTCATCGGAAACAATATCGCCAATGTCAATACTTACGGTTTCAAGAAAAGCAGGGTTGTATTCAAGGATATGATCAGCCAAAGCTCAGGCGGCGCCAGTGCGCCGACCGACACCCGTGGAGGAGTGAATCCGAAGCAGGTAGGTCTCGGATCGCAGATGTCATCGATCGACACCATCCATACGGAAGGAAGTTCCCAGTCCACGAACCGTGTGCTTGATCTTGCCATAGCGGGTGACGGATATTTTGTCGTGGGGACACCAAACGGGCAATACAGTTATACACGGTCGGGGAATCTCTATATCGATCAAAATGGTAATATGGTGAACAGTGATGGGCTGTTTGTGATTGGCTCAACCTCCAACCAGACCAGGGGGACTGCTGCGGACGTAATTGAAGGCGCAAGTAAAATCAATATTCCTACTGACGCGAAAAGCATCTCGATCGGTGCTGACGGCTCTGTTACCTTTATTGCGGGATCAGATAATACTACTGTGCAGCCAAACTATAAAGCAGGAGATCTCGTGACAGCAGGCAAAATCGTGATGGCTAAATTCTCGAACTCTTCTGGACTCGAGAAGAGCGGGAATAATCTGTTCCAGCAAACGACCAATTCCGGTAATCCGATCTATGACTATGCCGACCGTTCAGGCCTTGGGACGACTCAATCCGGAATGCTCGAGATGTCTAACGTCGATCTTTCTGAGGAATTCACCGAAATGATCGTTGCGCAGCGCGGATTCCAGGCGAATACAAGAATCATCACGACATCGGATGAAATCCTGCAGGAACTTGTCAACTTAAAACGATAGTCTTCATTTCTGAAAGTTTGCGAGAACGGCCAAACGATAACAGTAAGGAGGAAGGGGCTCTTCGTTTTGCGGAGCAGGCTCCTTATACCATGATAAAAGTCACGAAGCTCAACGGGAAAGGCTATCATTTGAATGCCATTTATATAGAGGCTGTGGAAAGCAGTCCCGACACGATGATCACATTGACAAACGGAAAGAAGTTCATCGTGCGGGAATCGGAAGAGGATGTATTGAGAAATATCGAGAAATTTTACACCAATATAAGAATATTGGGCTGCAAGGAGCTGACGGGAGGTACCCATGAAGAATAATAAACTGCTTACCATCATGATGATCATGCTTGCCGTCATCACAACAGCCGGAATCATAGTGATCGTGCTCCTTTTGAACGGTAACGGCAAAGAGGAAGAAGTGGATTCGCCTACCATCGATGAAATTGTCGAGTCGTCAGTGGAGGTAGAGGAAATTACCACCAATCTTGCGGATGGAGAAAGTTTCATCAAAATTTCCTTCATGATTGAAACGGATGGGAAGAAAGGCAAAGAAGAATTGGAGAAAAGGAACTTCCAAGTGAAAAACATCATCCTTTCCGAACTATCTGAATTGAATCAGGAGCAGCTGCAAGGGAAGCAAGGGAAAGAAAATCTGCAGGAAACGTTAAAAATGAAAATCAACGACATCATGGAGGAAGGCACAATCAACAAAGTGTATATAACCTCCGCCATCATTCAATAGATGAAGAGTTAATGGGTGAAGGAAAGCGTCATACGGAGGTGAGAATGGTTGTCGAGTGAGATCTTATCACAGAATGAAATAGATGCATTACTATCCGCGATTTCCACCGGGGAAATGGATGCGGATGAATTGAAAAAGGAAGAAGCCGGACGGAAAATAAGAACTTATGATTTCAAGAGGGCGCTTCGTTTCTCGAAAGATCAAATCAGAAGTTTGACAAGGATCCATGAGAATTTCGCCAGGCTTTTGACCACGTACTTCTCAGCGCAATTGAGGACTTTCATCCAGATTTCGGTCGCTTCGGTCGATCAACTCCCATATGAGGAGTTCATCCGGTCAATACCAAAATTGACAATCCTGAACGTATATGAAGTACTTCCGCTCGACGGCCGGATTTTGATGGAGGTCAACCCGAATATCGCATATGCGATGCTGGATCGGGTATTGGGCGGACGGGGTACAAGTTTCAGCAAAGTCGAAAGCCTGACGGAAATCGAGACGAAGATCATGTCGAATCTTTTTGAGAAAGGATTTGAGAACCTGCAGGATGCATGGGCTTCTGTTGCGGATATAGAGCCGAAATTGACGGAATTTGAAGTGAACCCCCAGTTTCTGCAGATGGTATCGCCGAACGAAACGGTTATTGTCATTTCTTTGAATACACAGACAGGAGACACATCTGGCATGATCAATATTTGTATCCCGCATGTTGTGCTGGAGCCGATCATCCATAAGCTTTCTGTGCATCATTGGATGCAGACAGCACAGAAAGAAAGGCTGCCGACTGAAACGATTGCTTTGGAAAAAAGGGTGAAGATGGCTGAGGTGCCGTTGAATGTGGAAGTCGGCACAACCGAAATCACCATCCACGATTTCCTTCAATTGAATGTTGGAGATGTAATCGACCTGAACGTACATATGGATACACCGCTGAAGGTCAATGTGGCGGGTATCCCTAAGTTCATAGGACAACCCGGAAAAGTAGGCAGGAAGCTTGCCGTCCAAATACTGGACAGGATCGAGGGGGGAGAAGAAAATGACGAACGATGATATGTTGTCCCAAGAAGAGATAGACGCATTGTTGAGAGGAAGCGATAATGCGGAGGAAGAACAAATATACAAGCTGGAAACATATATAGATGAGATGGAAAAGGACGCACTGGGTGAAATCGGGAATATTTCATTCGGCAGTTCAGCAACAGCCCTTTCCACTTTATTGAACCTAAAGGTGAGCATCACAACACCGGAAGTATCCATCATTGAGAAGCAGGATCTGAAAAACGAGTTCCCGCATCCCAATGTGGCCATACAAGTGAAATATACTGCGGGATTCTCAGGCGTCAATCTTCTGGTGATCAAGCAGAGTGACGCTGCCATCATAGCCGATATCATGCTCGGCGGTGACGGCAGGGATCCTTCCGATATGCTCGGGGATATTCAGTTGAGTGCTGTACAGGAAACGATGAATCAGATGATGGGCTCCGCGGCGACATCGATGTCTACCATTTTCGGTGTGAAGGTGGATATTTCGCCGCCGAGTATCGATTTGTTGAACATACATACCGGTGAGGGAAAAGACAGTATACCCCCGGATAATCTGTTGGTCAAAATTTCGTTCAGGCTGAAGGTCGGGGAATTGATCGATTCCCAAATCATGCAGCTTTTGACGGTTGATTTCGCAAAGGAATTGGTGGGCAAATTAAAAAATTCGACTGGAAGTCAGCCTGGTCCGATTGAAGATAAAGATGATGATTCAGTCTATGAAGAGAAACAATACGAAAAAGCGGCCGCGCGAAATGAACATAATCCAGCTGAATCTCCTGGGGATCCATCAATACTGGAAAGCGGGAGCAGGCAGCGTCAAGCACAGGAAGAACATATATCGGAAATCACGCCCAACAGGGATGATAGTAAATCCGTCCATATTCAGCAGGCTCACTTCTCTCCTTTCAATACACAATCCCAAACTATGATGGAGAACAGCAATCTGGATATGCTTCTCGATATTCCCCTGCAGGTTACGGTGGAACTCGGCCGAACGAAAAGGTCGGTGAAAGAACTATTGGAATTATCGGGTGGATCCATTATCGAGCTCGATAAACTTGCGGGTGAACCCGTAGATATTCTGGTGAATAACAAGCCGGTCGCAAAAGGGGAAGTGGTTGTGATTGATGAGAACTTCGGTGTCCGGGTGACGGATATTGTAAGCCAAAGCGACAGACTGAAAAAATTAAGATAATCGGGGGTAAAAGACGATGGCGCACAGAATATTAATCGTGGATGATGCAGCTTTCATGAGGATGATGATAAAAGATATCCTATCCAAAAATGGATTTGAGGTGGTCGGTGAAGCAGCGGATGGAATACAGGCAATAGATAAATATAAAGAGACCATGCCCGACCTCGTCACAATGGATATTACCATGCCTGAGATGGACGGCATTTCTGCACTGAAAGAAATAAGGCAATACAATCCCCATGCAAAAGTAATCATGTGTTCGGCGATGGGACAGCAGGCAATGGTGATTGATGCCATTCAGGCAGGGGCAAGAGACTTCATTGTCAAGCCTTTCCAGGCGGACCGTGTCCTTGAAGCCATACACAAAACATTAAACTAGTATTATAGGTCAGGCTTCGAAGAAGAGAAGAGTCCGGCTCCTGTCCGAAGGAAGCGGGCTTTTCAACTTTCTATTGCCGTTTGCCTATTGTTCGATTCGAGGGTAAGAGGGTGTTGGTAATTTGTCAGTTTTAGAGAGAAGAATTCTTCCTATCCTGCTTTGCACGGTGTTCTTGGTGATTTCTGCCATGTTTGCACCGCAGGCGGGTGCGGACGAATGCGAACCTACCATAATGGAAGAAATGGAACAGTCAGGATGCGGGGAACCGGAGGAAGAACATTCCGGTAAAGAGGAAGAAACTGCGGGTATTTCGAGTTTCTCATTTTGGGATTTCTTCAGGACTATCGCCGCATTTCTTTTTGTGGCCGGTCTCTTGTATATATTGTTGAAGTTCATAGGAAAAAAGAGCAAAACCTATCAAAAGGGCTCGCTTCTGCACAATTTGGGAGGTACCAGCCTCGGCGGGAATAAATCGATACAACTCGTGAAAATCGGTTCTCGTATTTATATCGTCGGAGTGGGGCAGGATGTGAAGCTTCTTGGTGAAATAACAGAAGAAAAAGAAATTAAATCTCTCTTGAAAGAGTTCAATGAGGAAGCTGATCGTTCGATTATTCCGACAGATATCTTCTCGCAGGTCATGAAGAAGGGGAAGAAAAGCACTGAAAGCGGTGCTTCGCTCGTCGACCAGCTGAAACGGGAGCTGAAGGAAATGAAAGGGAACAGAAACAAGCTCAAGCAGGAAATGCAGAAGAAGGTGAAACCGGGCGATGAGTGAATTTATGGAGTTTTTCAACGACAGCGATCCAGCTAATGTATCGACATCAGTAAAGCTTATCTTAGTGCTGACGGTGCTTTCATTGGCACCGAGCATCTTGATCTTGATGACATGCTTCACGCGGATCATCATTGTTCTGGGATTTGTTCGTACATCCCTTTCGACGAATCAGATGCCTCCCACACAGGTGCTGGTCGGAATCGCCCTTTTTCTGTCATTCTTCATCATGGCTCCGACCTTTCAAGAAGTGAATGAGAAGGCATTGACTCCCTTGTTCAATGAGGAGATCAATCTTGAGCAAGCGTATACGGAAGCATCCTTGCCGTTCAAGGAATTCATGAGTGCGCATACAAGACAGAAAGACTTGGAACTCTTTCTCTCTTATGCACAGATGGAAAGGCCGGAAAGCATCGAAGATATCCCTTTGACGGCCCTTGTTCCGGCTTTTGCCATCTCCGAAATTAAGACGGCGTTCCAAATCGGCTTTATGGTCTTTATCCCTTTTTTGGTAATTGACATGATTGTGGCAAGTGTCCTTATGTCGATGGGGATGATGATGCTTCCCCCGGTCATGATTTCCCTGCCGTTCAAAATCCTGCTGTTCGTTTTGGTAGATGGCTGGTATCTAGTGGTGAAATCATTATTACAAAGTTTTTAGTTGGTGAATTGAAATGAGTCCAGAATTTGTTATTAATATAGCTGAAAGAGGCATATATACCGTTTTGATTATCTCGGGACCGTTATTGGTCCTGGCTTTGGCGGTTGGATTGATCATCAGTATTTTCCAGGCGACGACACAAATACAGGAGCAGACGCTGGCATTCGTTCCGAAAATTGTCGCTGTACTGCTCGGTTTGATTTTCTTCGGTCCTTGGATGCTTACGCATATGATTTCTTACGCCAGTGAAATTTTGGGCAACCTGAACAGGTACATCGGATGAATATTGATTCGATCATGGTGTCCTTTCCGGGTTTCCTGCTTATCCTGACGAGGGTGACTTCCTTCTTTGTCACAATGCCGATCTTTTCATACCGCACACTGCCTGCGATGCATCGTATCGGTCTCAGTTTTTTCTTGGCATGGATGATGTATTACACAATCGATGTTCCGGAAGTGCCGTTAGATCATACTTTTATCTTGATGGTTCTGAAGGAATCATTGATCGGCTTACTCATCGGGTTTGTGGCTTATATGCTGTTGACGGCGGTGCAAATTGCCGGAGGTTTCATCGATTTTCAGATGGGGTTTGCCATCGCCAATGTGATAGATCCTCAGACAGGTGTCCAGAATCCTTTGATGGGCCAGTATTTATATACTTTTGCATTATTGTTCCTGCTGGCGACGGACGGGCATCATCTTTTATTGGATGGCATTTTTTACAGCTATCAATTTATCCCGATCAATCAGCTGTTTGTCGATTTCGGGAATGAGAATCTGCTGGAGTTTGTGGTCATCGCATTCAATCAGGCTTTCGTGATCGCTTTCCAATTGGCGGTACCCGTTGTCGGCAGTCTGTTCATTGTGGATGTGGCGCTTGGGATTTTGGCGAGGACTGTTCCTCAACTCAATATTTTCGTCGTGGGGATTCCTATTAAAATTTTTGTCAGTTTCATTGTGCTGATCATTGTCATGGCGGTCATGATGACAGTCGTCGGTCAGCTGTTTGAATATATCCTGGTCGTGATGCGCGGGATGATGGATTGGCTTGGGGGTGGATGAGCATTGAAGCTTTCATTGGATCTGCAGTTTTTTGCTGGTGAAAAAACAGAGAAAGCGACTCCCAAGAAGAGGCAGGATTCAAGGAAGAAAGGGCAGGTAGCGAAAAGCCAGGATTTGAATACGGCGATTGTCCTTCTGTTCGGATTCGCCATCCTGTATATGATGGGCGGCTATATGAAAGATATTGTGGTAGGGATTTTCATCCTCACATTCGAGGATTTCATGTTGATGTCCCTGACTGAATACAATCTACAGGTCATCTTTCTGCAGATGATTGAACAGTCCGCCTATTTGCTGCTCCCGATTATGGCCGGTGCGATGATTGCCGGAATCATAGGCAACTATATGCAGGTCGGATTCCTCTTCTCCACGGAAGCTATTCAGTTCAAATTGAATAAAATCAATCCTATTTCCGGATTCAAACGTATTTTTGCCCTTCGTGCACTTGTAGAATTGGTTAAATCAATCCTTAAGATTTCGCTGGTCGGTGTCGTGGCATTTTTCGTGATTTCTGCAAGGATGGATGAAATACTGATATTGTCCCAGAAGTCCGTCGGGGCTTCACTTGCTGTATTGGCGGATATCACAGTCAAAGTAGGCTTGATTTCTTCCATTGTTCTCTTATCCATCTCTTTATTCGATTATATCTACCAGAAATTCGATTTCGAGAAAAGTATCCGGATGTCTAAACAGGATATCAAAGATGAATATAAGAATATGGAAGGAGATCCCCTCATCAAATCGAAAATAAAGCAAAGACAGAGGGAGATGGCCATGAGCCGGATGATGCAGGATGTGCCGAACGCGGATGTGGTCATCACAAATCCGACCCATTTCGCGATTGCGATCGTATATGACGAGACGAAAGCGGATGCACCGGTAGTCGTAGCGAAAGGTGTAGATCATATTGCCCAGAAAATCAAATTTGTTGCCAAAGAAAACAAAGTCTCGATTATGGAAAACCGTCCATTGGCAAGGGCGCTTTATGATCAGACGGATATCGGACAAGTCATACCGGAGGAGTTCTTTAAAGCGGTCGCAGAGATCCTGGCTGTTGTTTATCGATCGAAGGAAAAGGTATAGAGTGCTTCGGGATAAGCTGAAGATCAGAAATTATGTTTGTTGGGGGAGAGAGAAATGTCAGCCAGAGATTTATCCGTAATATTTAGTGTCATCCTTATAGTGGCAATGCTCATCATTCCTTTGCCGACATGGATGTTGAGTATATTGATTCTTTGTAATATTTCGCTTGCGCTTATCGTCCTGCTAACAACGATGAATATGAAGGAGCCGCTCGAGTTCGCGATTTTCCCGTCCCTCCTGCTCTTGCTGACGCTGTTTCGTTTGGGGCTGAATGTGTCTACAACAAGGGCAATCCTGACACATGGGGAAGCCGGCGGTGTTGTGGAGACATTTGGTGATTTTGTGGTGGGAGGCAATGTGATAGTAGGGATTGTGGTTTTCTTGATTTTGGTTATCATCCAGTTCGTCGTCATCACAAAAGGAGCTGAACGTGTGTCTGAAGTTGCTGCCCGGTTCACCCTTGATGCGATGCCGGGTAAACAGATGAGTATTGATGCGGATATGAATGCGGGGCTCATCTCCGAGAAGGAAGCAAGGGAGCGAAGGGAAAAAATCAGCCGTGAAGCCGATTTCTACGGTTCCATGGACGGGGCGAGCAAATTCGTGAAAGGAGATGCAATCGCCGGAATCATCATCGTCTTGATCAATTTGATTTTCGGGATCGTCATCGGCGTCATGCAGCTCGAGATGAGTTTTGGGGAAGCTGCGCAGCATTTCTCCTTATTGACGGTGGGGGATGGAATCGTTTCACAGGTTCCTGCGATGCTGATTTCGACGGCAACCGGTATTGTCGTCACACGAGCCGCTTCCAAAGGAAATATGGGTTCCGATATCACCGAGCAATTATTTGCTTACCCGAAGATGATGTACGTTACGGGAGGAACCATTTTACTGTTGGGCTTACTGACGCCGATCAATGATCTGTACACAATCCCGATCGCGGCTCTTTTGATCTTTGGCGGTTATATGATCGGAAGGGCTCCTGAAAAGGATGAAGCGGAGATACAGATACTCGAAGAAGAACTTCAGACCGATGAAATGAAAAGTCCTGAAAGCGTCGTCAGTCTATTGAGTGTCGATCCGATTGAATTCGAATTCGGCTACGGACTGATCCCGCTTGCCGATACGAATCAAGGCGGGGATCTGCTCGACCGGGTCGTCATGATCCGGCGGCAGCTTGCAATCGAACTGGGGCTTGTTATTCCCGTCGTCCGGATCAGGGATAATATCCAATTGAATCCGAATGAATATCGGCTGAAGGTGAAAGGAAGCGAGGCAGCCAGAGGGGAATTGCTCTTGGATCATTATTTAGCGATGAGTCCGGGTACAGAGGATGATGGGCTGATCGATGGCATTGATACAATCGAACCTTCATTCGGGCTTCCGGCCAAATGGATTGCCGAAGAAACGAAAGAGCATGCCGAAATATTAGGATTCACGGTGGTGGACCCGCCAAGTGTCGTATCGACACATATCACAGAAGTGATCAAACAAAATGCGCATATCCTCATCGGAAGACAGGAGACAAAACAGTTGATCGACCATTTGAGCGAGACAGCTCCTATCCTTGTGGAGGAAGTGACGCCTAATCCCCTGTCGGTGGGAGAGATTCAGAAGGTGCTTGCGAAACTGCTTAAGGAGAATATTTCGATAAGGAATCTGCCCATCATTTTTGAGACATTGGCCGATTATGGGAAAATGTCGACCGATACCGATCTATTGACGGAATATGTCCGGCAGAATCTGGCTCGTCAAATTACGCAGCAGCATCTTCCGGAAGGCAGCCAGTCATTAAAAGTACTGACGGTATCCGGACAGGTGGAGAAAATGATCGCCGACAGCATTCAGCAGACAGAGCACGGCAACTATTTAAGTATGGACCCGGAAGATACACAAGGTATTTTGACCAGCATCGCCAAGAAATTGGAGGAGCAGGCGCTTATGGAGCAATCGCCGATTGTCCTCTGTTCACCTGCTGTCCGTATGTATTTACGGCAGCTGACGGATCGGTATTTTCCGAATGTGCCTGTGCTTTCCTACAATGAGTTGGAAGCGGATGTGGAAATTCAAAGTATCGGGGTGGTGGTGATACAAAGATGAAAATAAAGAAATTTACTGCGGTGACAATGGCTGAAGCACATGAAAAGATTAGAGGGGAGCTTGGGGATGGAGCAGTGATCCTCCATTCCAAAGAAACTGCTTCAGGCGGCTTCTTTGGTTTATTCCAGAAGAAGGCAATAGAAGTGATTGCGGCGATCGATCCCGAAACAGAACGGCACGGTGCAAGAAAGACCAGGAAGAAACAGGAGAAAGAAAGCAGAGCCGAGCAAGTAACCCACGGAAACAATGGAAACCAAGACCGGATTCTTAAAGAGCTTTCTGAGCTGAAAACCATGGTGAACAGAATGAAGCGAAAGGATTCGGAAGAAATACTTCCAGACCCTGTTCTCTCCACATTGAAAGAGCAAGGAATCGATGACGATATCTATACGCAAATCGAAGAAACAGTAAATAATTCTGAAGACAAGCGGAAATCAGATTTTGAAGCAAGACTCGCGGCAGTCAAGGATGCACTGATGTCAGTCATGCCAAAAAATGAAAAAGACTTGCTCACGAAGAAATATATCAATGTCATAGGGCCGACCGGGGTAGGGAAGACGACGACACTCGCGAAACTGGCAGCTCATTACAGCATGGGCAAATCAGTCAAAATGGCATTCATCACAACGGATACTTACAGGATTGCGGCAATCGAACAACTCAAAACATATGCTTCCATCTTGAATATACCGATGGAAGTCGCATACAATGCGCAGGACTTCAATCTTGCCTGCCAGCGGTTTTCGCATTATGACATCGTATTTATCGATACAGCGGGCAGAAATTTCAGGAACAGCCGATATGTGGAGGAATTACAAACCATCCTGTCATTTGAAGAAGAGGTGGAAAGCTATCTCGTTTTATCATTGACAAGCAAGCAGCAAGATATGGATGCCGTAGTCCAACAATTCTCCACAGTTCCGCTGACAGGATTCATTTTCACAAAAATCGATGAAACAACATCGTACGGGTCAATCGTAAATATGACCGCTAAATATGGAATACCGCCTGCTTTTTTGACGAACGGCCAAGATGTTCCCGATGATCTATTGCCAGCGGATAAAGAAGTGATAGCCGATCACATTTTGGGAGGCTGCAAGTGATGGGAGACCAAGCGGAACAATTGAGGAAAAGATTCGAAAAGGCTGCTGCCGAAAACGGGAAGACAATTGCTGTTGTGAGCGGAAAAGGAGGGGTAGGGAAGAGTAACTTTTCCTTGAATCTCGCGATTGCGCTCACCAAGCAGAAGAGGAAGGTCTTATTAATCGATATGGATATCGGAATGGGCAATATAGATATTCTGTTGGGAACATCGTATGCCCGTACGCTGGCGGATTTTTTTGAAGGTGCGTATTCCTTATCCGACATCATGGTTCAGGGACCCGGGGGATTGTCGATCATAGGCGGAGGCTCCGGTCTCTCCAGTATCTTTTCAATGGATGAAAGACAGTTCACTTCCTTTACGAGTGAATTTGATGCCCTCCAAGAACAATATGAATTCATTCTATTCGATTTCGGTGCAGGTTTCGCTAACGAAATGACGAGTTTCCTATTATGTGTGGATGAGATTATCGCAGTCACGACTCCTGAACCGACGAGTGTAATGGATGTTTATTCCATCATCAAATATATCTCCCGGCAAAGAAAGGAATTACCGATTTTCTTGGTCTGCAATCGTGTCCTGAACGAAAGACAGGGATATGAGACCTTCCACCGCCTGGAAAAAACATTATGGAACTTCATCGGGAAAGAAACGAAGCTGCTGGGATGTCTTCCTGAAAGCCAATCGGTTTGGAAAGCGGTCCATACTCAGTCTCCTTTCCTCTTACAAAGCCCAAAATCCGATGTCAGCATGGCTCTCATTAAGATAGCGCATGATTATCTGGGAGGATTCTCCCCAAAAGAGGAGCCGATTCAGCGCAGTTTTGCGTCAAAATTGCTAAAGATATTCAACCCTCTGCAGTGAATTCCCGGGAAGCCGTTGGAAAAATAAATAGAAAGGTAGTTCGTTATAATCGTTCGAAATGGAAAAAACATGATAAATAACGAAAGTCATATGTCAAATATTTCTATTTGTAGTAAAATAGGACTAATTAATGGAAACGATGCAATGGGATGCAAGCGAAAATTAATCATAATCGGAGCTTCCACCGGCGGGCCCAGAGCAATTGAAACTATTTTGACGAAACTGCCGTCAACCCTCAATGCGGCAATTCTGATCGTGCAGCATATGCCCCCTGGATTCACGCAAGGTTTCGCCCAAAGGCTCGACGGCATCTGTGATGTGACTGTTAAGGAAGCGGAACATGGAGAAGAAATCAGGAATGGGTTTGCTTACATAGCACAGGGAGGCAGCCACATGCATGTCAGGCAGTCAGGTGCTTTGACGATTGGAATCGATCATGGTGAGCCAAGGAATAGTCACCGGCCTTCAATCGATGTCTTATGTGAAACGGCCGGCCGGCTGGAGGGATGCTCGATCATATCCGTCATTTTGACGGGAATGGGGAATGACGGGACGGAAGGGATCCGGACCTTGAAGACATCAACCGAAACAATTTGCATCGCCGAATCAAAAAAAACCGCCATTATCTTCGGAATGCCAGGAGCTGTTATCGCTGCCGGTTTGGCGGATGAAATAGAAGATATCGAAAACATAGCGAAAGCGGTATACAAGTATTGCTGAGCGCATAAAGAGGTGCGGCTTAATGGATATGAATCAATATTTGGAAGTTTTTATTGATGAAAGTAAAGAACATCTGCAATCCTGCAGTGAGAAACTGTTACAGCTTGAGGAATCACCTGGGGAAATTTTGATCGTAAATGAAATATTCCGATCCGCCCATACTTTGAAAGGAATGTCCGCCACAATGGGATATGAGGATCTGGCTAATCTGACGCATCAAATGGAAAATGTGTTGGATTTGATCCGGAATCAGAAACTTTCTGTTACTCAAAAATTATTGGATGTCCTTTTCTCTTCTGTGGAGTATTTAGATGAAATGGTAATGAGTATCGCATCCGGCGGTGACGGTAAGAAGGATGTGTCGGAAATAGTGAGGAAACTTCAATCAATTGAAGTTGGAGGGGATGGCAAGACCGAAGCGGCTGCCGGACTCGGAATTTCCGAACAACCGGCTCCAATGACAGCGGAAACATATGACGACTTCGAGCTGACCGTTCTTGAACAAGCGGAGGAGCAAGGGTTTCACGCATATGAGATTACGGTAAGTCTTCAGAAAGACTGTCTTTTGAAAGCGGCCAGAGTGTACATGGTTTTTGAAGTGCTGGAAAGAACAGGGGAAATCATCAAGTCTGCACCAACTTCGGATGAGCTTGAGGAAGAACGATTTGATACAGATTTCATCGTGACATTTATCACTAAATTAAGGGAAGAGGAACTGAAGAAAGCAATATTGAATGTGTCGGAAGTAAGAGCTGTTGAAATCAATAAAGTCAATAAGGCTTCTTTACTGGCAAGAGAAGGGCTCATTGAAACCGAAGTCATTCAGAAAGAAGCATCCGCCTCTGTGGCTGGAGAACCTGAAGGCAGGGCAGAAAAGAAAACGCCGAACAAAGGAGCTAATCCGAACAAAACGATCAGGGTGAATATCGAACGTCTCGACACCCTCATGAATTTATTCGAGGAACTGGTCATCGACAGGGGACGGCTTGAACAAATCTCTAAGGATCTGAAGAATCAGGAATTGCAGGAAACGGTGGAAAGGATGTCCCGGGTGTCCGCGGATTTGCAAACAATTATCCTCAATATGAGAATGGTTCCGGTCGAGACTGTATTCAATAGATTTCCAGGTATGGTGCGTCAATTGGCGAGGAGTTTGGATAAGAAAATCCGACTTGAAATAATAGGGGCTGAAACGGAACTTGACAGGACGGTCATTGACGAAATAGGGGATCCTCTCGTTCACTTGCTGCGAAATGCGGTTGATCATGGAATTGAAGAACCGGCAGTAAGGTCGGCAAATGGGAAGCCGGAAGAAGGGACCGTTTCTTTGAAGGCCTTCCACAACGGCAACCATGTATTTATAGAGATCGGTGATGACGGAGACGGCATCAGCAAAGAGAAAGTCCTGAAGAAGGCCATATCCAAAGGTATCATCACAGAAAAAGCCGGTACAGTCATGACGGACAGGCAGGTGTATGATTTGATCTTCTCTTCGGGCTTCTCTACAGCGGAAGTCGTTTCGGATGTTTCGGGCAGGGGAGTCGGGCTGGATGTCGTCAAGAATAAGATTGCCTCGCTCGGCGGTTCGATTTCAATTGATACCCGGCAAGGGGCAGGAAGTGTTTTTTCCATACAGCTTCCTTTGACGTTATCGATCATATCCGTAATGCTGGTTCAAGTGCAGGATGAAAAATATGCGGTTCCTTTAAGCTCGATTATTGAAACGGCAATCATCAAAAGGGAACAGATTATGGAAGCACATAATCAGCGGGTGATCGACTTCCGGGGGAAAATTGTGCCATTGATCGATATACGTGAACTGTTTCAGGTGCCTGTCAGCGAGATCGATGAGACATTCATTTCTTTGGTTATTGTGAAAAAAGGAGATAAGATGGCAGGCCTGATTGTGGATTCTTTTATTGGTCAACAAGAAATAGTCCTTAAATCATTGGGAAATTATCTGAAAGACGTTCATGCCATTTCAGGAGCCACGATTTTGGGGGATGGACAGGTAGCGCTGATCATCGATTGCAACGCTTTGTTTTATTGAGGGAGAGGAGGGTGAACATTGTCGGAAAACCATGAATATAAAACCGCGAAAGTAATCGTCTTCAAATTGTTGGATAAAGAATATACGATACCTGTTACACAAGTGCGCGGAATCGAAAAGATACACCATATCACCCGAGTGCCGAATACGGCTCTATATGTGAAGGGAGTAATCAACTTGCGGGGTGTCGTCACCCCGATCATAGATCTGAGGACCCGTTTTGGCATAGAAGAAGGAAAATACGATGACAGCACACGTGTCATCATCGTATCTTGCGGCGGCTCGGATGCCGGTCTTATTGTGGATACCGCCAACGATGTCCTAGATATGGAAGATGACCAGATCGAGCCGAAACCGGCCGTTGCAGGAACAGTCGAAAACTCCTTCATAAAAGGAGTGGCGAAGCTTGAGAACAGACTGCTCAATATTGTTGACCTGGAAAGAATACTTGGAATCGACAAAAAGCTCGACCAAGATGGAGAGGAAATAAGCTGATGTCTTTTTTGGAGAGAATCACGACGGACCAATTGGATCTTCTTAAGGAAATTGGAAACATAGGTGCCGGTAATGCAGCGACAGCTTTGTCGATGGTTCTTGATAAACCGATTGATATGCAGGTTCCCAGTGTCCGGGTCATTTCATTCGAGGATACGATCAATCTTGCGGGAGGGGCCGAGAATGTGGTGGCATCCGTATTCCTTAGATTGGAAGGCGATGTCAAGGGCAGTATGTTCTATATCCTTTCCATCGAACAGGCAGAATGTTTCGTCAGGTTGATGACCGGACTGGAGGATTTTATTTTCGAGAAGGACCCGTATTCGGAAATCGGTCTTTCCGCTTTGCAGGAATTGGGGAATATACTGGCAGGTTCCTATCTTTCTTCCTTATCTGACTTTACGAAAATCAATCTCTGCCCTACTGTACCGAAGCTATCGATTGAAATGGCGGGCGCGGTCATTGGCACAGGTCTTTTGGAATTATCACGGGCGGGGGATCATGCCATCGTCATTGATACGGCTTTTCAGGATAGATTTTCGGAAAGGATGGAATGGGAGGGACATTTCCTTCTCCTGCCCGATCCTGATTCCTTCCCGGTTCTGTTCCGGTCACTTGGAGTATCCGAATATGATTGAAGAATATAAGAATGTCATTAAGGTAGGAATAGCGGATAGTAAAATCGTAAAAGCTCCTTCCGTCATCAGGACTGCCGGTCTCGGGTCTTGTGTGGGGGTCGTCATCTATGATGAGCGGATCAGACTGGCGGGGATGGTCCATGTGATGCTTCCCGATTCAAGATTGGCTAAGGAAGGCCCTTTGAAAGCTGCGAAATATGCAGATACAGGTGTTTCACAGCTCGTCCGTGACATAAGGCTGCATGGAGGCCGTCTGCATTGCTTGAAGGCGAAAATCGCCGGAGGGGCCCAGATGTTCGAGTTCAGTACAGGCAGTGATTTGATGAGGATCGGGCCTCGTAATGTAGCGGCGGTCAAGAAAGCTCTCACATATTATCAGATTGGCATCACCGGAGAAGATTGCGGCGGGAACAGCGGCAGAACCATTGAATTCGATCCATTGACCTCCAGTTTGGCGGTGCGTACAGTGAATCAAGGGGTGAGGGAAATCTAAGAGGGATAGGATAGCCGAAAGGGACTTTTGTTTGTGGAAAAACATACCTTTTTCGGTATAATGTTACTGTGAAGGAAACGCGGGAAAGAAAAAGACAATTATGATATGCAAGGAGGGAGAAAATGTCTCGTACGGCAAACGAGGAAGAAAGACAGCACTGGGAGAAATGGATGCAAACAAAAGATTCTCAATCCGGCGACTTTTTGGTCAAAAGGTATATGCCGTTGGTTTCATATCACGTCCAGCGGATATCCGTGGGTCTGCCGCGGAGTGTCAGCAGAGATGATCTGAAAAGTTTGGGCATGATGGGGCTTTTCAATGCCCTTGAGCGTTTTGAACCATCAAGGGATCTGAAGTTCGATACATATGCTTCCTTCCGAATCCGTGGAGCAGTTTTGGATGGATTAAGGAAAGAAGATTGGCTCCCGAGAAGCGCGAGAGAAAAAACGAAAAAAATCGAAAATGTGATCGAGAAACTTGAACAGCAGAAAATGAGGAATATCAGTGCGGAAGAAGCGGCCGAGGAGCTTGGGATGACTGTGGAAGAAGTAGTATCCACTATGAATGAAAGTTTTTTTGCGACCGTAGTATCTGTGGATGAAAGCAGCTCCGATCAAGATGAGAAAGATAGCAAGATCCACCATTTGAAGGATGAAAAAACATTGATTCCGGAAGAGCAGGTGCTGCGGAGTGAAATGTATGAAGAACTTGCGGATGTCATCAAATCCTTGAATGATAATGAACAACTTGTTCTGCAGTTATTCTATAAAGAGGAGCTTACATTAACGGAAATCGGGCAAATCATGGAACTGTCGACAAGCAGAATCTCTCAAATTCATTCCAAAGCAATCTTTAAATTGAGAAACTTCCTGACTAAAGTGATATAACGGCCGGAAATAGAGGCAGAAGGGGATTAAAATGAAACGTTTCTTGAATCTGGCTGTTTCCCGTGACAAGTTGACAGCGACCGTTACGGCAAAAGGAGATATACCGGATCACTTCAAGACAGATGAGACGGCGATCCTGAAGTGGCTGTATTCTCAACAAATCAAGTTCGGCATTAAGAAATCCGCAATAAAAAAACTGGCATCCGATATTCGGTCAGCGGTCAATTCCCCTTTAATGGTGGCCGAAGGGATCAGTCCCTTACATGGTGAAGACGGATTCATGGTTCGACTATTGGAGACAGAAAGTCCGGCTGGAAATGAAGAGATCAATCATGTCATCGATTGGAAGAATGTCACCAAGATCGATTCTGTGGTGAGCGGACAATTATTGGCGAGGATTGAAGATGCGAAACTGGGGGTCCCGGGGAAAAATATACATGGTGAGACGATATCGGCCAAACGAGGCAAACCATTTAAACTGAAAGACGGGGAGAATGTTTTAGTCCACGGGGGGAAAGTCTTTTCGACTGCAGACGGACAAGCATTTTTTTCTCTAGGGAGAGTAGATGTAAGGCCTGTCTTTTTTGTGGATGGAGATTTGGATATGAAGACCGGGAACATCAACTTCACCGGAGATGTCATTATTGAAGGAAATATCCCTCCAGGCTATGAAGTCCGTGCGGAAGGGAGCATTAAGGTCGGCGGGTCTGTTGAAGGTTCGTCCCTCCATGCGGGCGGTTCCATCACCATCAGCGGCGGTATATCAGGGGGCGGGTCGGCCTCTGTTGAAGCTGGAGAAGAGATACAATCTGCTTTCATTAATTCAGGTGATGTCATATCAGCTGGAGATGTCCGCGTATCTTCCTATATTCTCCACAGCAGCATAATAAGCGGCGGCAGTGTCGTTTGCAGGAATGGCACGATAATAGGCGGCACCATCAAAGCGAAGAAAGGGATTGTCGCCGGATCACTCGGTAACCATCATTATACCCGTACGATATTAAGGGTAGGTGATGAAGGAAGGACTGCAGGGGAGACAGAAATCATACGGAAGAAAATAGGCGAACTACAGGCATCCATCGAGAAGCTTGCCATCGTAACAGAGAAGCTGGAGGAAAAGAAGAGGAAACAGAACTACTTTTTGACCCCTCAGGAGAGGGAATTTCTCATAAAACAGGAAATTACATATATCAGCTTAATGGAAAAGTCCGCTGCATTAGAGCAGAGGCTGGCCTCCTTTCAGGACAATCAAGTATCTGTCTCTGTGAACGGGGTCGTATATCCGAATACCGAAATTCATATAGGGGCTTATTGCAAAACCACCTCGAAGCCTAAAGAAAAAATCAGACTGCAATTCTCACAGGGGAGTATTATAGCGATTCCGCAATGAAAGAGGGAAAATAGGAGACAATGATTATATTAGCATTTATCATCAGTTTCATCATTCATTGCATTTCGCTGCTGGCCGTTTTCATTTTATACAGCAGACAAACAAAGTTTGCCGGAAGAGAACAGAAAGCGGAGAAGCTCAGCCATGAATTGGATGAACTTCTGAACGTATATTTGGCAGAATTGAAGAAAGAAAACAATGATTTACGGAAACTCCTTTCGGAAATGGAGGATGCCGGCAAAAGCGGCTCTCTGACTGCGGAGTCCCAAGCGGCTGCGGCAGATGAGTCTGCGGTCGACAGGGAATTTCCTCCCCCGATCAATCTGGTCCAAGATAAACTGGAATTGTCAGAAACAGCAAAAAAGAAACACTTCAAAGAAATATTGAAGAAGGAAATTGCTGACGGCAAACAAACAGGGAAAGCGGAAACTTTGGAGGAGCAAGTGATCCGTTTGAGGCAGGAGGGACATTCTATTGAAGAAATCGCCAAAACCCTCCATAAAGGGAAAAAAGAAATCGAGCTGATGATCACTTTTCGTTCCTGAATGACAGCGGAAGGAAATTGTAGATATAGCTTGATTAACTCCTTTCGTTATGCTATATTATTTCATGGTGTTAATACACACGCTCAAGGATTCAGTCAATGGGTGCTGTCTTATGGCAGTTTTGATTGAAGCGGAATTGAGCGGAGGCAAATAAAACCTAGGAGGAACAATCATGTCAGTAATCTCAATGAAACAATTGCTTGAAGCTGGTGTACATTTCGGTCACCAAACTCGCCGTTGGAACCCAAAAATGAAGAAATATATCTTCATGGAGCGTAACGGTATCTACATCATCGACCTTCAAAAAACAGTAAGAAAAATCGAAGAAGCTTACAACTTCGTTAAAGAAGTTGCTGCTAACGGTGGTACTGTCCTTTTCGTAGGTACAAAGAAACAAGCACAAGATTCCGTTAAAGAAGAAGCGATCCGTGCGGGTCAATACTATGTCAACCAACGCTGGTTGGGCGGAACTTTGACAAACTTCGAAACAATCCAAAAACGTATTCAACGTCTTAAAGATATCGAGAAAATGGAAGAGAACGGAACATTTGAAGTTCTTCCTAAAAAAGAAGTTATCACTCTTAAAAAAGAGCAAGAGCGTTTAGAGAAGTTCTTGGGCGGAATCAAAGACATGAAAGGTCTTCCGGATGCGATTTTCGTAATCGACCCTCGTAAAGAGCGTATCGCTGTTGCGGAAGCACACAAATTGAACATCCCTCTTGTTGGTATCGTTGATACAAACTGTGATCCGGATGAAATCGATTATGTAATCCCTGCGAACGATGATGCGATCCGCGCGGTTAAATTATTGACTGCTAAAATCGCTGATGCGATTCTTGAAACGAAGCAAGGCGAAGATCTTTCTGAAGCTCCTGCTGCAGAACAAGAAGAACAAGAACAAGCTTAATTGTTAAGCTTAAAAAAAGGTGATAAGAGGATAAGGCCTTTTATCACCTTTTTTAAGACAAAAATACAGTGTATGCTTATCTGTATCAAGGTCAACAATGAAACTGAAAACGAATGCGGATAACCCGTACATAAATTAAAGGAGGCCCCCATTATGGCTATTACTGCTCAAATGGTTAAAGAACTACGTGAAAAAACTGGTGCCGGCATGATGGACTGCAAAAAGGCGCTTACTGAAACAAATGGCAACATGGAACAAGCAATCGACTTCCTTCGTGAAAAAGGAATCGCTAAAGCTGCTAAGAAAGGTGACCGTATCGCTGCAGAAGGTCTTACTTTCATCGCGACTGAAGGAAACGAAGCTGTAATCATCGAAGTTAACTCAGAAACTGACTTCGTTGCGAAAAACGAAGGTTTCCAAGTGCTTGTTAAAGAATTGGCTGCTCATATCTTGAGCAAAAAACCTGCAAATGTGGAAGAAGCAGTTGCTCAAACAATGGACAACGGCAGCACTGTTGAAGCTCACATCAACGCAGCAATCGCTAAAATCGGTGAGAAATTGACACTTCGCCGCTTCGAAGTGAAAACAAAAACAGATGCGGACGCATTCGGTGCTTACCTGCATATGGGCGGACGTATCGGTGTTCTTACTGTTCTTGAAGGCACTACTGATGAAGCTGCCGCAAGAGACGTTGCTATGCACATCGCTGCATTGAAACCACTTTACATCTCCCGCGATGCGGTTTCTCAAGAAGAGATCGAAAGAGAGCGTAAAGTATTGACTGAACAAGCTCTTAACGAAGGCAAACCAGAAAAGATCGTTGCAAAAATGGTTGAAGGCCGTCTTGGCAAATTCTTCGAAGACATTTGTGTCGTAGACCAAACTTTCGTTAAAAACCCAGATCAAAAAGTGGGCGAATTCATTAAATCCACAGGCGGAAAACTTACAAGCTTCGTACGTTTCGAAGTTGGTGAAGGAATCGAGAAGAAACAAGATAACTTCGCTGAAGAAGTAATGAGCCAAGTTAAAAAAGGCTGATTCATATTCCGTCTTATGATAGTGAAAAATAGGGGACACGCCGTGTTCCCTATTTTTAAAGGGAAAAATAAGTGTGAAAAGCGAAAAACAGGAGGTTCCAATGACCAGCGCTAAATATAATCGAGTTGTATTGAAATTAAGCGGGGAGGCTTTGGCTGGAAATGATGGCTTCGGGATCAACCCGGCAGTGATCAAGTCAATCGCCGAACAAATTAAGGAAATCGCAGAACTGACTGTAGAAGTGGCAGTGGTTGTAGGCGGAGGAAACATCTGGAGAGGCAAAATCGGCAGTGAAATGGGAATGGACCGGGCGACAGCTGACTATATGGGAATGCTGGCTACCGTCATGAACTCACTGGCATTGCAGGACAGCCTTGAAACAATGGGCATCGAGACGAGAGTGCAGACGTCCATTGAGATGAGACAGGTGGCGGAGCCTTATATCAGAAGGAAAGCGATGCGTCATCTTGAGAAGAAACGCGTAGTGATCTTTGCCGCAGGTACCGGAAACCCTTATTTCTCCACAGACACAACAGCTGCCTTGAGAGCTGCCGAAATTGAAGCCGACGTGATCTTGATGGCTAAAAACAATGTAGACGGTGTCTATAATGCAGATCCGCGTAAAGATACAAACGCTGTGAAATATGAGAACTTATCCTATCTGGATGTTTTGAAGGACGGCTTGGAAGTCATGGATTCCACTGCATCATCACTATGCATGGACAACGACATTCCGTTGATTGTGTTCTCGATAACGGAACAAGGAAACATCAAACGTGCCGTTATGGGTGAAACAATCGGAACTACAGTGAGGGGGAAATAATAATGCCGAAACAAGTTATCGCATCAACGAAAGAAAGAATGGATAAAGCTGTACAAGCCCTTACGAGGGAATTGTCCACAATCCGTGCCGGCCGCGCCAATGCTGCCATTCTTGACAGAGTGACAGTCGATTATTACGGTGCGCCGACACCGGTTAACCAATTGGCGGGTATTTCCGTTCCGGAAGCACGCTTGCTTGTCATTCAGCCATACGATAAAACTGTATTGGGTGAAATCGAGAAAGCAATCTTGAAATCAGATCTTGGTCTGAATCCGACAAATGATGGAAGCATCCTGCGTATCGCTATCCCGGCATTGACCGAAGAGCGCCGTAAAGAGCTCGTGAAACAAGTGAAGAAGGAAGCGGAAGAAGCAAAAGTCGCAATCAGAAACATCCGCCGCGATGGAAATGACGACTTGAAGAAGCTGGAGAAGAACGGAGAAATCACCGAAGACGAACTTCGCGGTTATTCAGATGATATCCAGAAGCTGACTGATGCACATGTTCAGAAGATGGATGAAGTAGCTAAAGATAAAGAGAAAGAAATAATGTCCGTATAAGCAAAAAAAAAGAGCCCCTGGATACAGGGGCTTTTTTGAAAAGGACATGCAGTAATACATAGAGGATGAAAAAAGGCAGGACATACAGTATATGCCTGTTCCTGGAACGGAGCGGAGCTTGGTTTTTCCGAAACCGATAGGATAATTGCTGTTTTTCTGATATTATTAAATGGATTCATTTTTCATTTAAGAAGAAACCTATTGGAGGATATATTTATGAAGTCGATTTGGAAGCGTTGGAAGTACGGTAATGCTTCTGCTCATATAGAGGAAGGGGATAAGCAGGCATTGATGAATGCCGGTATCCCGGACCATATAGCCATCATTATGGATGGCAATGGCCGCTGGGCCAGAAAACGTGCGCTGCCGCGGGTAGCGGGACATAGGGAAGGAATGAATACGGTCAAGAAGATCACCCGTGCCGCGAGTGGACTTGGAGTGAAGATCTTGACGCTGTATGCATTCTCCACTGAAAACTGGAAAAGGCCTGAAACGGAAGTCGATTATTTGATGAAGCTCCCTGTCGAATTCCTGGACCATTTTCTTCCCGAACTGATCAAGGAAAATGTCCGGGTCGAGATGATGGGGGATTTATATGCCTTGCCGGAGAACACAAGGAAAGCCATCAGGAAAGCGGTGGAAGACACGAAGCTGAACGATGGGATGATCTTAAATCTGGCATTCAACTACGGAAGCAGAGCTGAAATCCTTCATGCTGTGAAAGCCATTTCCGCAGATGTGCAGAGCGGAGAGCTGGATATCGCGGATATTGATGAAGCATTATTCTCAGAAAGATTAATGACGAAGCAAATGTCGGATCCTGATCTTCTTATCCGGACCAGCGGGGAAATCCGCTTGAGCAATTTCATGCTGTGGCAGCTGGCTTACTCCGAATTTTGGTTTACGGATGTGTTATGGCCTGATTTCTCCGAGGCTGACCTGAAAGAAGCCATTGTGGAGTTCCAAAGACGTTCCAGAAGATTCGGGGGCATCTGAGGATACGAAAAACCTTCGACGGTACCCGAGAGATACGGTCGATTGATAATGAAGGTGAGGAAAAGTACAAATATGAAACAAAGAATCATAACCGCCGTTATTGCGGCAGCTGTTTTTTTACCGATCGTCATGTACGGTCAACTTCCATTCACAATTTTATTGTATATAATGGCGGGTGTCGGATTGTACGAACTGATGAAAATGCGGGGTATTCCTGCATTTTCGCTTCCGTTCATCGCCGGCCTTGCTGTTACATGGCTGATCATGCTTCCTTCCGATGTGATGGATGGGTCCATTGTCACTAAGACAGATGTCTTATTACTGGGAATTGTGATACTGCTTATGTATACTGTTATTACAAAAAACAAATTCAATTTTGATGATGCCGGCTTTGCTGTCATCAGCACCGTGTATGTCGCGATGGGCTTCTATTATATTATGGAAACAAGGGAAATCGGGTTGGCTTACGTCTTTTTCGTCCTCTTTACATTATGGGCAACCGACTCAGGTGCCTATTTCATAGGGAAAGCGTTCGGCAAAACGAAACTATGGCCGGATATCAGCCCCAATAAGACGATTGAAGGAGCGGTCGGAGGAATTATGGCCGGTCTGCTTGTGGCTTTGGTGTTCTTCTTCGCGCAAACAATGGATGAGTCCATCATTAAGCTGTTAGCGATGGCAGCGGTTATCGCCATATTCGGCCAGATGGGCGATCTTGTCCAATCAGCCTTCAAACGCCATTACGGTGTGAAGGATTCCGGTAAGATCCTCCCGGGACATGGCGGTGTACTGGATCGGACGGACAGCTGGCTTTTCGTCTTTCCGATATTGCATCTTATTCATTTTCTGTAAGAAAGCAGCATTGGAAAAGGCATCACTCATGCCTTGTTATAGGACAAGCAGTAACCAAATATACTAGCATAAGCTTGTTTGCATTGACAGTTAGGGGGACCAAAAGAAATTGAAGACAATCAGTTTATTGGGAGCTACAGGATCGATCGGCAGACAGACAATGGAAGTGGTAAGGGAACATCGGAATCTGTTTCAGGTGGCTGCATTCTCTGCCGGTCAGAACATACAGCTGACAAGAGAATACATCAAGGAATTCAAGCCATCCCTTGTATCGGTTCAGAATAAAGAAGACTATGAAGCATTGAAACAAGAATTCCCTTCCGTTTCATTCGCTTACGGAGAAGACGGCCTTGTTGAAGTTGCGACATATGATGACAGTTCCATCGTCTTGAATGCCGTAATCGGCAGTGTCGGAATGTATCCTACCTTGAAGGCTATTTCAGCAGGGAAGGACATCGCCTTGGCGAATAAAGAAACATTGGTGACGGCGGGACATCTTGTGATGGCTGCCGCCAGAAGGCATCACGTGAAAATCCTGCCGGTCGACAGTGAACATTCCGCCATCTTCCAGGCATTGCAAGGAGAAAAGGCGGAGAATATCGACCGTTTGATCATCACGGCATCAGGAGGCAGTTTCCGTGACCGCACCAGGGAAAGTCTGAAGGGTGTGACGGTGAAGGAAGCTTTGAACCACCCCAATTGGTCGATGGGTGCCAAGATCACCATTGATTCCGCCACTATGATGAATAAAGGGCTCGAAGTTATCGAAGCTCGCTGGCTGTTCGATCTTCCATACGAGAAGATAGATGTCATTCAGCATAAGGAGAGCATTATCCATTCTATGGTGGAGTTCCATGACGGAAGCGTGATGGCCCAGCTCGGAACGCCTGATATGAAAGGACCTATATCCTTTGCGCTGATGTATCCGGACAGGCTTAAAGGAGCAACGAAAGAACGATTGAACCTTGCGCAAGCGGGAAGACTGCATTTCCAGGAAATGAGTTTTGAACGTTTCCCTTGTCTTCGTTATGCATATGAGGCAGGAAAGACCGGAGGCACGATGCCGACAGTGTTGAATGCTGCGAACGAAGCAGCCGTCGATGCTTTCCTGAAAGAAAAAATCGCTTTCCTCGAAATTGAAAGTTTAATCTATGAAAGCTTGGTCAAGCATAATGCTATTGCAGATCCCGATCTTGATACGATCCAGCAAATTGACAGAGAAACGAGACAATATGTCCGCTCTCTGATGAACGAGAGGTGATGGGTAAGTGGAAACGTTACAAACAGTGCTTTACTTCATGTTGATCTTCGGTACGCTTGTTTTTGTCCATGAACTTGGGCATCTCATCTTCGCAAAACGAGCGGGGATCTTATGCCGCGAGTTCGCGATCGGTTTCGGGCCGAAGGTATTCTCGTTCATGAAAAACGAGACCGTATATACGATCAGACTGCTGCCGATCGGCGGTTTTGTGCGAATGGCGGGTGAAGATCCGGAGACAGTCGAGATCAAACCCGGATACCGTGTCGGATTGAAATTCAATCCAGACGGAAAAGTGCAGAAATTGATTTTGAACAATAAAGACAAGTACCGTGATATCAAGGTTGTCGAAGTGGAAGAAATCGACCTGGAGCATAAGTTGTTCATAAGAGGTTTTGAAGAAGAAGACGATTATCATACGGAAACATATGAAATCGATCCGAAAGCCGTGGTTGTCCAAGATGGAGCGGAAAGCCAAATTGCTCCATTTGATCGCCAATTCGGGAGCAAAACACTCGGACAGCGGACGATGGCGATATTGGCAGGTCCGATGATGAACTTCGTGCTGGCGATTGTCATCTTCATCGCGATCGCAGCCATCCAAGGTGTAGCGGTAGATGAAGCAAGACTTGGAAAGCTGACTGAAGATGGAGCAGCGATTGCTGCCGGGTTCCAGGAAGGGGATGAAGTGCAATCAATCGATGGCGCGGAAGTCTCGACCTGGAGGGATGTTCAGACAGAAATCCAGCAGCATCCGAATGAAGAAATCATGTTTGTCGTCGAACGTCAAGGAGAGACGCTTGAAATCCCTGTGACTCCGAAGGAAACGGAGCAAAATGGAGAAACATACGGTGTGCTCGGGGTATATGCACCAATGGAGAAATCCATTACCAAAGTGCTGGCTTTCGGTTTCACGGAAACGTATAATTGGACCATCACGATATTCAAGCTTCTTGGTGAGCTTGTGACAGGCCAATTCAATTTGGATATGTTATCCGGTCCTGTCGGAATCTATGTATCCACCGAAGAGATGGCCAAGAACGGATTCCTGACCTTGATGAGATGGGCAGGTGTCCTGAGCATCAACCTCGGAATCATGAACCTCCTGCCGATTCCGGCACTGGATGGAGGCCGTCTGATGTTCTTTGCGGTGGAAGCCGTGCGCGGAAAGCCGCTCGACCGCCAAAAAGAAGGAATGGTCCATTTCGTCGGGTTTGCATTATTGATGCTGCTCATGCTGATGGTGACTTGGAATGATATCCAAAGATTTTTCCTTTAATTGATTTCATTTTATGTTAAAATAGGTAAAGCTGAGGCGGAGTTACTGAAATTTAGCTTCGTCTCTGTTTTTGTTCAGAAAGCTCCTGCTTACATAAAATGACAAAAATATAGTAATAGATGATAGTCGAAGAGGTGTACTACTATGAAGCAATCGAAATTATTTGTACCTACATTGCGTGAAGTGCCTTCCGATGCTGATGTGAAAAGCCACCAGCTTCTATTGAGAGCCGGTTATATCCGTCAGACTTCAAGCGGTGTTTACAGTTATTTGCCGCTTGGAAAGAAGGTACTGAAGAAAATTGAAGAAATTGTACGTGAAGAAATGGACAACACCGGGGCGAATGAACTGCTGATGCCTTCCCTTCAACAGTCGGAATTATGGCAGGAATCTAAGCGCTGGTATTCTTATGGACCTGAATTGATGCGTCTGAAGGACCGTCACGGCCGTGAATTTGTTCTTGGACCTACACATGAAGAAGTCATAACGAGCCTTGTAAGGGACGAAATCACGTCCTACAAGAAACTCCCTTTGACCCTGTACCAAATTCAGACAAAATTCCGCGATGAGAAACGCCCGCGTTTCGGCCTGCTGCGCGGCCGTGAATTTGTCATGAAGGATGCGTATTCTTTCCACAGCACACAGGAAAGCCTTGATGCAGTTTATGATGATCTGTTCCAAGCATACAGCAATGTATTTGCACGATGCGGCCTGAATTTCAGGGCTGTGCTTGCGGATTCCGGCGCAATGGGAGGTAAAGATACACATGAATTCATGGTTCTTTCCGAAATCGGGGAAGACACAATCGCATACAGCGACACATCCGATTACGCCGCCAATGTGGAAATGGCTGAGGTTGTCGCAACCTATGAGAAATCATCGGAAGAAGTGAAAGGGTTGGAGAAAGTGGCTACTCCTGATCAGAAGACAATCGAAGAAGTAGCTGCAGCCCTTAATGTCGATAAAGCTTCCTGCATCAAATCATTGCTGTTCAAAGTGGATGATAAATACGTGCTTGCTCTTGTACGAGGCGATCACGAACTGAATGATATCAAACTGAAAAACTTATACGAAGCATCTGTTGTCGAGCTTGCTGAACCGAATGAAACAGCTGAAGTGCTCGGCTGCGCAATCGGATCCCTGGGACCGATCGGCGCTTCCGTCGAAGTCGTTGCCGACCGCGCTGTCGAAAGCATCGTTAACGGTGTGGCAGGTGCCAATGAAGAAGGCTTCCATTATATGAATGTCAATCCTGGGCGTGATTTCACACCGGCAAAATATGCGGATCTGCGCATGATCCAAGAAGGAGATCCTTCTCCAGACGGCAAAGGAAAAATCCTCTTCGCCAAAGGAATCGAAGTGGGCCATGTGTTCAAATTGGGTACACGCTACAGTGAAGCCATGGGCGCGGCATTCCTTGATGAAAACGGCCGAAGTGTTCCGTTGATCATGGGCTGCTATGGTATCGGAGTATCCCGTACGCTTGCAGCGGCTGCTGAACAATACAATGATGATAAAGGGCTTGTTTGGCCGAAGCAGCTGTCACCATTCGATGTTCATATCATCCCTGTCAATGTGAAGAATGAAGCACAGGCAGCGTTGGCTGACAGTCTTTACAAAACAATGAAAGAGAACCGCTTTGATGCACTGCTCGATGATCGCCAGGAACGCCCTGGTGTGAAGTTTGCCGACAGCGACTTGATTGGGATCCCTGTTCGAATCACGGTAGGTAAGAAAGCGGAAGAATCAATTGTGGAAGTGAAGAACCGTAAATCGGGTGAAGTCCACGAAGTCCATATAGATCAACTTGTATCATTGCTGAATGATATCCTGGCATGATGCAAGAAAGAGAAAAGGCGCTATTATGGCGCTTTTTTTCTTTGGGATTTCTGTATGGGGAACAATAAGTGCATCCGTCTCCTGTTCATGTCGAAAAAAAGGGGATATTGACGATGCTCCATATGTTATAATAGCTTCTGACTTATATTAAAGGGGGGAGAGTCGTTGGAGCAGAAGAATCATCAAGGTAGAGAAAAGTTTCAACACTTACTCCAACAGCTTGAATTGACGGAAGATGCTTTCGTGACGTATTTCGCGAATGCAGAGATCACAAAGCTGTTCATAGAGAGAACATCGAAGAGATGGCATTTCCATTTCCTGTTCGAAGAAATACTTCCATGCAGTGTGCAGACACGGTTCTCCGCAAAGCTGAATCAAGTGTTTTCGCATATAGCGGAGATTTCATATAGCATAAAGGTGAAAAATCAAAACATATCCGAGCAGCTGATTCAGGAATATTGGACAAACTGTCTGTCCGAGCTGGATGGTGCTTCACCTGCCTTGTTGTCGCTTTTGAACGGACAGAAGCCGAAGGTGATGGGAACAAAGCTGATTGTCCAAGCAAGAAATGCTGCCGAAGCCGGTCAATTGAAAAACAAATATACAGGGCTCATCAGCAATATTTATCAAACATACGGATTCCCGCCGCTAGTGCTGGATACCGAAATCAATGCTTCCGCCGAGGATTACTCCAAGTTCCTCGAAGAGAAGCGGATGGAAGACGAAGCTCGTGCCAAAGAAGCTGTCATTGAAATGCAGAAGAAGGAAAGTGAAAATGCCGCAGGCGCTGCTCCGCTTCTTGACGGACCTCTGAAGATTGGATATACGATCAAAGATGATGCAGACTTCAGGCGTATGGAAGAAATCATCGATGAAGAACGCAGGATTGCAATTGAAGGTTATGTTTTCCATGCCGAAACGAAGGAACTTCGCAGCGGCCGGACATTGCTGACATTCAAAATCACAGATTACACGAGCTCATTGATGGTCAAAATGTTCTCGAGAGATAAAGAAGACGCAGCGATCCTGTCCGCAGTCAAAAAAGGGATGTGGCTCCGCGCGCAAGGCAGTATCCAAAATGACACATTCGTCCGCGATCTCGTGATGATCGCGAATGATATCAATGAAATCAAGGCACCGGCAAGATTGGACAAAGCACCGGAAAAAAGGGTCGAGCTCCATCTTCATACACCGATGAGCCAGATGGACGCAGTAAGTTCCGTATCAGATCTTGTTTCACAAGCGGCGAAATGGGGACATAAAGCGGTTGCCATCACCGATCACGCCGGAGTTCAATCTTTCCCTGAAGCATACGGAGCAGGGAAGAAGAACGGAATCAAAATCCTCTACGGAGTCGAAGCGAATCTGGTGGATGATGGTGTTCCAATTGCCTATAATCCAGCCGACAGGAATCTTGAGGACAGCAGCTTTGTTGTATTCGACGTGGAAACTACCGGTCTTTCAGCAGTGTATAATACAATCATTGAATTGGCCGCAGTGAAGATCAAAGGCGGCGAAATTATCGACAAGTTCGAAGCTTTTGCCAATCCTCATCATCCGCTCTCGGCTACGACAATAGAACTTACGGGGATTACGGACGATATGGTCCAGAATGCTCCGGAAGTGGAAGAAGTGCTGGAAAGGTTCAGGAACTGGGCAGAAGATGATATTCTTGTCGCGCATAACGCCAGCTTCGATATGGGCTTTTTGAATGTCGGCTATAAGAAAGCAGGCTTCGAGAGGGCGGTCAATCCGGTCATCGATACGCTTGAACTTGGCCGCTTCCTATATCCTGAAATGAAGAATCACAGATTGAATACCTTATGTAAGAAATTTGATATCGAGCTGACACAGCATCACCGTGCTATTTACGATGCGGAAGCTACCGGTCATTTATTGATCAAGATGCTGAAAGATGCTGCCGAGAAAGAGATCGTGAACCACAACCAGTTCAATCAATATATGGGGGAAGGCAAGGCGTATCAGCGCTCAAGACCTTATCACTGTACAATCTTGGCGAAGAACGAGGCAGGGCTGAAGAATCTGTTCAAATTGGTTTCTTTCGCACATATTAACTATTTCTATCGTGTTCCGCGTGTGCCAAGGTCGGTTCTTTCTCAGTACAGAGAGGGGCTGATCATCGGATCTGCCTGTGATAAAGGGGAAATCTTTGAAGGAATGATGCAGAAATCGCCGGAAGAAGTGGAGAAAATCGCTGATTTCTACGATTATTTCGAAGTCATGCCGAAAGAGGTTTACGCCCATCTGATCGAAATGGAATCTGTACGGGATGAACGCTCGCTGGAAGGTATCATCTCCAACATCGTCAAACTCGGCAAAAAGCTGAACAAACCGGTCGTGGCGACAGGGAATGTGCATTATCTTAACCCGAACGATAAGATTTACAGGAAGATTCTTGTGAATTCCCAGGGAGGAGCAAATCCGCTCAACCGTCATAAGCTGCCGGACGTCCATTTCCGGACAACAGACGAAATGCTTGATGCTTTCTCTTTCCTCGGTGAAGAAACAGCGAAGGAAATAGTCGTGGAGAATACAAATCTTGTTGCGGATATGATTGATGAAATCAAGCCGATCAAAGACGATCTGTACACGCCGAAGATAGAGGGCGCGGAAGATGAGATGCGGAAGATGAGTTATGATATGGCCAAAAGTATCTATGGAGACGATTTACCGGAAATTGTGGAAGCGAGGCTTGAAAAGGAACTGAAGAGCATCATCGGCCACGGATTTGCCGTTATTTACCTCATTTCGCATAAGCTGGTGAAGAAATCGCTTGATGACGGCTATTTGGTCGGATCAAGGGGATCGGTCGGGTCTTCATTTGTTGCGACGATGACCGAAATCACCGAGGTCAATCCATTGCCGCCGCATTATGTCTGTCCTGCCTGCAAGTATTCGGAGTTCTTCGACGACGGTTCCGTCGGATCTGGCTTCGATTTGCCTAACAAGGACTGCCCGAAATGCGGAACAGCATTCAAGAAAGATGGACATGATATTCCATTCGAAACATTCCTTGGCTTCAAGGGTGATAAAGTTCCCGATATCGACTTGAATTTCTCCGGTGAGTATCAGCCTCAAGCCCATAACTATACAAAAGTATTGTTCGGGGAAGATTATGTATACCGTGCAGGGACGATAGGAACTGTAGCGGAGAAGACGGCTTATGGATATGTGAAAGGATATGCGGCCGACAATAATCTGCATATCCGGGGTGCGGAAGTCGACCGGCTCGTATCAGGCTGTACAGGGGTGAAGCGGACGACAGGACAGCATCCTGGAGGTATCATCGTTGTTCCTGATTATATGGACATCTTCGATTTCTCGCCGATTCAGTATCCCGCGGACAGCCAGAGTTCAGAGTGGAAAACGACTCACTTCGATTTCCATTCCATTCATGACAATGTACTGAAACTCGATATCCTGGGCCACGATGATCCGACGGTCATCCGTATGCTCCAGGATCTGAGCGGAATCGATCCGAAAACAATTCCTACGGATGATCCGGAAGTGATGAAGATTTTCAGCGGTCCGGAATCACTCGGTGTAACGGAAGACCAAATTATGTGCAAAACCGGAACACTCGGCATTCCTGAGTTCGGGACACGTTTTGTGCGTCAGATGCTGGAAGATACACGTCCTACCACATTCTCCGAGCTTGTCCAGATTTCCGGACTTTCGCACGGTACCGACGTATGGCTCGGCAACGCACAGGAATTGATACACAACAATATCTGTAACCTGAGTGAAGTAATCGGGTGCCGGGATGATATCATGGTGTACTTAATCTATCAGGGACTGGAACCTTCACTGGCATTCAAAATCATGGAGTCCGTCCGTAAAGGAAAAGGGCTTTCCGAAGAATTCGAAGCGGAAATGAGAAAGAATGAAGTGCCGGAATGGTATATCGACTCCTGTAAAAAGATCAAATACATGTTCCCTAAAGCCCATGCGGCAGCATATGTCCTCATGGCCGTAAGGATCGCATACTTCAAGGTGCATCACGCGCTTCTCTATTACGCTGCATACTTCACAGTCCGCGCAGAAGACTTCGATATTGAAGCGATGGCGAGAGGGTCAATGGCCATCCGTTCCAAAATCGAGGAAATCAACGCGAAAGGGCTTGATGCATCACCGAAAGAAAAGAATACTTTAACGGTGCTGGAACTTGCTCTGGAGATGTGTGAACGGGGCTATGCGTTCCAAAAAGTGGACCTGTATAAATCACATGCATCCGAATTCATCATTGAAGGGAACTCATTAATCCCGCCTTTCAACTCGATACCGGGTCTCGGGACGAATGCCGCCGTCAATATCGTCCAGGCAAGAAGTGAAGGCGAATTCCTTTCCAAGGAAGATCTGCAGAAGAGAGGGAAGGTTTCGAAGACGATCCTCGAATATCTGGACAGTCAAGGAATCCTCGAATCCCTGCCGGATCAGAATCAACTTTCACTCTTTTAATGGACAGAGCTTGAACAATGCGTTGTTTGCATAAACGGCGCCAATATGGTATATTTTAATAAGAACTGATGAAGAGACACATGCCAAGAGTGGGGAAACCCACTCTTTCGTATTGTATCCGTATATTTTTATCATGGTCATGATCCTTGGAGTATGAATACCCTTTCTGTGAAATTATATGAAGTGTACGTACTTTTTACATACAAAATGCCTGTAAACGCCTTTTTTCGGCAAACAACGGCATAGGAATGGAACCTTGTGAAATGTGTCTGGATACATTAGACGCCTCTTGCATCATGAATTATTGTAAAAAGGCACTCGAAACCGAATAGGAGGGATACGATGAGCAGGAAAGTGACAGAAATTGTCGAAAGCATAGCTTCAGAAATCGCGGTTCAAGAAGGTCTTGAACTGGTGGATGTCGAGTATGTCAAAGAAGGAAAAGACTGGTTCCTTAGAGTGTATATAGATAAAGAATCCGGCGTCGATATCGATGAATGCGGTACAGTCAGCGAGAAGCTGAGCGAGAAACTGGATGAAATGGATCCTATTCCGCATAATTATTTCCTGGAAGTTTCTTCTCCGGGTGCGGAAAGACCGCTTAAGAAAGAGAAAGATTTCCTGAAAGCAATCGGCAAGCATGTAAATGTGAAAACATACGAACCGATTGAAGGAAGCAAAGAATTCGAAGGCACCATGCTATCTTACAATGAAGAACAAATCGAAATTGAAATCAAAATCAAAACAAGGAAGAAAACAATCATCATACCCGCAGATAAAGTGGCTAAAGCACGTCTTGCAGTGATTTTTTCTTAACTTAGGAAGTAAGGGGGATTTACGAAATGAGCAGTGAGCTATTAGATGCTCTTGTATTATTGGAAAAAGAAAAAGGAATCTCGCGTGATGTGATCATCGAAGCTATTGAAGCTGCACTTGTATCTGCATACAAAAGAAACTTCAACCAAGCTCAAAATGTCCGGGTCGATCTTAATCTGGGCACAGGGACGATGAGGGTACTTGCACGTAAAGAGGTAGTCGATCAAGTGTTCGATACACGTCTGGAGATCTCCGTCGAGGATGCAAGAAGACTTGATCCTAATTATCAGGTGGAAGATGTCGTGGAAATGGAAGTGACGCCGAAAGACTTCGGACGCATCGCTGCCCAAACGGCGAAGCAAGTCGTGACACAGCGTGTACGTGAAGCGGAGCGAGGCATCATCTACTCCGAATTCATCGACCGTGAAGAAGATATCATGAACGGAATCGTACAGCGTGTCGATTCTAGGTATATCTATGTCAGTCTCGGCAAAATTGAAGCATTGCTTCCCGCAAGCGAACAGATGCCTAATGAGCAATACAAACCGCATGACCGCATCAAAGTATTCATCACGAAAGTCGAGAAAACATCAAAAGGTCCGCAAATCTTTGTCTCCAGAACTCACCCTGGTCTATTGAAACGCTTATTCGAAACGGAAGTACCGGAAATCTTCGACGGCACTGTCGAAATTAAATCGGTTGCAAGGGAAGCGGGAGACCGTTCCAAAATCTCCGTGGCGACAAGCGTTCCGAATGTGGATCCTGTAGGTGCATGTGTGGGACAAAAAGGACAACGTGTACAAGTGATTGTCAACGAGCTGAAAGGGGAAAAGATCGATATCGTCAAATGGTCCGAAGACCCTGTCGAGTTCGTGGCAAATGCACTGAGCCCATCCAAGGTGCTTGAAGTAATCGTCAAAAAAGAAGAAAAAGCAACGACTGTAATCGTACCGGATTATCAACTTTCATTGGCAATCGGTAAAAGAGGGCAGAACGCAAGACTTGCGGCCAAACTGACGAACTGGAAAATAGATATCAAGAGTGAGACGGATGCACGTGAAGCAGGCATCTATCCTGTTCAGGAAGACGAAGCATTGCTGAGCGAAGCAAGCATCGAATCCGATTACGAAGATATCTACCGAGACGAAGAAGATATTGATTGATAGAAGGTGAAGCATATGCCGGGTCGAAAGAAGATTCCGATGCGTAAATGTGTGGCGACAGGCGAAATGAAGCCCAAGAAAGAAATGATCCGCATCGTCCGCTCGAAAGAAGGAGAAGTGTCTGTGGACCCTACAGGCAAGAAGTCCGGGCGTGGAGCATATATTTCGCTTGATAAGGATGCGATTCTTTCCGCCAAGAAGAAAGATGTGCTCTCCCGCCATCTTGAAGCGGACATCGATGACAGTCTATACGATCAGCTAATGGCGCTGATTGAAGGGGAGAACCGATAAATGGCGAAACAACCGAAATGGGCTTCGCTTTTGGGGCTGGCCTACAGAGCCAGGAAAATCATATCCGGGGAAGAACTTGTCGTCAAAGAAATCCGCGGCGGCAAAGCGAAGCTGGTTTTGCTGTCCAGTGACGCTTCCCCGAATACGGAGAAGAAGATTACCGATAAATGCAGTTATTACAACGTTCCGGTACATAGGGTCGAAAGCAGGGAACAATTGGGCTCAAGCATCGGCAAAGACAGCCGTGTTGTTCTTGCGGTATTGGATGAAGGCTTTGCCAAAAAGCTGATGGAGCTGCTGCATTAATATATACGGGGGTGAACGTATGTCGAAAATACGTGTCTATGAATACGCTAAAAAGCATAACGTTTCAAGCAAAATAATTATCGAGAAGCTAAAAGGGATGAACATTGAAGTATCAAACCATATGGCTACATTGGAGGACTCTACTATAAAAAAACTAGATCAAACATATCAGACTGCAAACAAAGAAGAGAAAAAAACAGGCGCTCAGCCAGCACAAAACAGTACAGCGCAGCCCGCAGCTGCAAAACCTGAAAATGTGGAAGGCAAGTATGAAGACCGCCATGATGAAAACAGCGTGAACAAACAAAAGCTGAAAAAGAAAAACCCTGCAAAGCCGCAAACAGCCGGCAATAAAGGCGGCGGACAGAAAACACCTTTCAACAAAGGAAGAAAGCAGAATAAAGGCAGACGCAATCAGCAAAGCAATAAGCCGCCGCAAATGCACACTCCAAGAAAAGAAAGGGAACTTCCTGAGAAAATCACGTTCACCGATTCATTGACAGTCGGCGAGCTTGCGAAGAAATTGCATCGTGAGCCTTCTGAAATCATCAAGAAGTTATTCCTTCTTGGCGTGATGGCTACGATCAACCAAAGCTTGGACAAAGATGCCCTTGAATTGATCTGTGCAGAATATGGCGTTGAAGTGGAAGAAGAAATCAAAATCGATAAGACCGATTTGGAAGCATACACTGCGAGTGAAGAAGATGCTGCACCGAATACGGATGAGCGTCCGCCTGTAGTTACAATCATGGGTCACGTCGATCATGGTAAAACGACACTTCTTGACTCGATCCGTAACACGAAAGTGACGGAAGGGGAAGCTGGAGGCATCACGCAGCATATCGGAGCTTACCAAGTGGAAGTGAACAATAAGAAAATCACATTCCTTGATACACCAGGGCATGCGGCGTTCACTACAATGCGTGCACGCGGAGCGAAAATAACGGATATCGCGATTATCGTCGTTGCTGCGGATGATGGAGTAATGCCTCAAACGATTGAAGCGATCAACCATGCAAAAGCCGCAGAAGTGCCGATCATCATCGCGGTGAATAAAATGGACAAAGAAGCCGCGAATCCGGATCGCGTCATGCAGGAATTGACGGAACACGGTCTTGTTCCGGAAGCATGGGGCGGAGATACGATCTTTGTTCCGATCTCTGCGAAACAAGGTACAGGAATCGAAGAGCTTCTCGAAATGATCCTTCTTGTCAGCGAAGTGGAAGAATATAAAGCAAACCCTAACAAACTTGCAACTGGTTCCGTTATCGAAGCGGAATTGGATAAAGGCCGCGGAGCTGTGGCAACATTGCTTGTTCAGAACGGTACTTTGAAAATCGGTGATCCGATCGTTGTCGGTTCCGCATTCGGAAGAGTGCGTGCGATGGTGAATGATCTTGGACGCCGCGTTAAAACCGCTGAGCCGTCAACACCGGTTGAAATCACAGGTTTGAACGAAGTTCCTCAAGCAGGCGATCTGTTCGTGGTCTTCAAAGATGAAAAAACAGCACGTCAAGTCGGCGAAGCCCGTTCTCAGAAACAGGTCATGTCACAAAGAAATGAAAAAGCTGTCGTAAATCTTGATAACTTGTTCGAACAAATGAAGCAAGGCGAAATGAAAGAAATCAACATCATCCTGAAAGCGGATGTGCAAGGTTCTGCGGAAGCGCTGGCCGCATCATTGCAAAAAATCGACGTAGAAGGCGTTAAAGTCAAAATCATCCATAGCGGTGTAGGTGCAATCAGTGAATACGATATCATGCTTGCCACTGCTTCAAACGCGATTGTCATCGGCTTCAACGTCCGTCCGGATGTGAACGCCAAACGTGCAGCTGAATCGGAACAAGTGGATGTTCGTCTTCACAGTATCATCTATAAAGTCATCGAAGAAATTGAATCAGCGATGAAAGGGATGCTTGATCCTGAATTTGAAGAGAAAATCATCGGTCAAGCCGAAGTACGTACGACCTTCAAAGTATCGAAAGTCGGCACAATCGCCGGTTCTTACGTTATTGACGGTAAGATCACACGCGACAGCGGTATTCGCCTGATCCGTCAAGGTGTTGTAGTATTTGAAGGAGAAATCGATGCCCTTAAGCGCTTCAAGGACGATGCGAAAGAAGTCGCTCAAGGATATGAGTGCGGTATCACCATCAAGAACTATAACGACCTTAAAGAAGGCGATATCATTGAAGCGTACGTGATGGAAGAAATCGAACGCAAATGATTGCCTATGCAGAATTTGAAGCCGTCATTTATGATGCCCGATCCTTAAAGGAAAAACGGGCAGTGCTTCAACGCATTCTCACAAGGCTTTCCCAGAAATTCAATGTATCGGTTGCGGAAGTGGATTATCAGGATATGTGGCAGCGGACCAAAATCGCCGTTGTCACTGTTTCCTCTTCCAAGATCGCTTCCGAAAGGGAACTGAACAACGCGCTTAAATTTGTGGACTCATTTCCGGAGTTTGAGCGAACACTAACAGATATACAATGGCTTTAAGAAGACGAGGTGATAGTATGAGCCTTCGTGCAAATCGTGTTGGAGAGCAAATGAAGAAGGAATTGACCGAGATCATCGGACGGAAACTGAAGGATCCGAGAATCGGCTTTGTGACCGTGACGGATGTCAGGGTTACAGGAGACCTTCAGCAAGCGACTGTGTATGTGTCTGTCCTCGGTAATGAAGAACAAAAGGAAAACACATTGATCGGACTTGCAAAAGCAAAGGGATTCATCCGTTCCGAAATCGGCAAGAGGATTCGCCTGCGAATCACACCGGAAATAACTTTCGAGTGGGATTCTTCCATTGATTACGGAAACAGGATCGAGACTTTGATCACGCAGATCCACCACGAAAAAGACGAAAAACAAAACGATGAAGAGTGATGCCCTTTCTTTGCCGTTTTAGCAAATGAAGAATCGCTTCATCGCATAAAAAGGCTGACTTCGTATAATGGGACCCGATTTTGGATCCCTCTCTGAAGTCAGCCTTTTATTTCATAATTTGGAGTGTTACATATGGAAGGAATTTTACCATTATGGAAGCCGAAGGGAATGACATCGCATGATTGCGTGTTCAAACTTCGTAAATTGCTGAGGACGAAAAAGGTGGGACATACCGGGACGCTTGATCCCGATGTAACCGGGGTTCTTCCGATATGCGTCGGAAGGGCGACTAAAATCGCCGAGTACATAACCGATGCCGGTAAAAGTTATGAAGGGGAGGCGACGATCGGCTTCTCCACAACGACTGAAGATGCATCCGGGGAAGTGGTGGCCAGCTCACAAGGTGAAATCCGCTTGACCCGTCAGGAAATTCTGGATGTAATCGGTAAACTGACCGGTGAAATCACACAGACCCCGCCAATGTATTCCGCTGTGAAGGTGAACGGGAAGAGATTATATGAATATGCCCGGGCAGGAATCGAAGTGGAAAGACCAAGCAGGAATGTACATATATACGAGCTGACTCTGCTTGATGACCGGGAAGAATTCGTCGGTGAAACAGTATCATTCAGATTCCGTGCCAAATGTTCAAAAGGCACCTATATCCGTACTTTGGCGGTCATGATGGGAGAAGAACTCGGATATCCGGCGCATATGTCTGATCTGGTGAGGATTCAGTCATCCAGTTTCAAAGAAGAAGATTGTTTCACTTTTGAACAGATCGAAGAGATGGTTCAGGAAGAGAGACAGGAGGAATTATTGCTTCCGCTCGAGAAAGGCCTTGAACATCTGCCCGGGATCGATATCGATTCAGCCACGGCGGAGCGTGCGGTCAATGGAGCGGTGCTTCCGATGGAAGGGAAGCTTAGCGGGCCATTGGATGACTTATTTGTTTTATATTATAATGGAGTAGCATTAGCTATATATAAGACTCATGATACAAGAAACGGCTTCGTCAAGCCTGTGAAGGTACTGAGAATCAGCCTCTGATGGTTTTCGGATACTAAAAAACTTGCAGGCCTTTCTTGATGTGTGGACATGGAAAGAGGAGAAGATAGTGAAAGTAATTGAATTGGGGTATCCTCATCAGTTTGAACAAGATAAATTCCCTCCGCTGTCGATCGCATTAGGCTTCTTCGACGGTGTCCATAAGGGGCATCAGCACGTCATTTCCGAAGCAAAGCAAGAGGCGGAACAAAACGGGTGGAAGTCTGCGGTCATGACCTTCGATCCTCATCCTTTGACTGTTTTAAGAGGGAAAAAGGATATTCAATATATTACGCCAATCGAGGAAAAAAAAGCAATCTTTGAAAGCCTTGGTGTCGATTATTTATTCATTGCCCGTTTTACGGAAGAATTCGCGGCTCTTTCTCCGCAAGACTTCGTCGATCTTTATTTGATCGGACTCAATGTGAAGCATGTCACGGCCGGTTTCGACTATTCATACGGACGTTTCGGAAAAGGGGATATGAAGGCGCTGCCTGGCCATAGTAAAGGCTGTTTCGGTGTGACGGTCATCCGGCAAGTGAGCCTTGATGAAGAAAAGGTAAGCAGCACAAGAATCAGGCAATCCTTAGCTAACGGAGATGTGGAAGGGTTTCTTCATCTGACCGGCAGGCATTATACGACCAAGGGAGAAGTTGTGCATGGAGCTAAAAGAGGCAGGACCATCGGATTCCCTACAGCTAACGTGGCTCTTGCGGATGACCGCATCATCCCTGCGACAGGAGTATATGCCGTTAAGGCCTCTGTGTCCGGTGAAACATACGAAGGCGTGTGTAATGTTGGATATAAGCCGACCTTTTATGATGAAAAGGCCGGGAAACCATCTGTTGAAGTATATTTATTTAATTTTGATGGAGAAATATACGGTGAAGAATTGACGATCGAATGGATCATCAGATTAAGAAGCGAACGGAAATTCAATGGAGCGGATGAGTTGATACAGCAAATCTTGAAAGACAAAGAAGCCGCTCAAGTGTATTTTGAAGAAAAACAACGATAAACTTGCATTTTATCGAAAACCAGAGTATCATAGGAAAAGTATGAAATGAACCTGTGCTTGGCTAGTCGAGTCACCGACGCTATGCTAGGCAAAAGGGGATTCAACAAAAAAATTATGAGGTGAAAAAATCATGGCATTAACTCAAGAGCGTAAAAACGAAATCATCGCTGCTTACAAAACACACGATAACGATACTGGTTCTCCAGAAGTTCAAATCGCTGTGTTGACTGAAGAAATCAACACTTTGAATGAGCACTTGCGTACTCATAAAAAAGATCACCACTCACGTCGTGGTCTATTGAAAATGGTCGGTAAACGCCGTAACCTATTAACTTACCTTCGTAACAAGGATGTTACTCGTTACCGCGAATTGATCAACAAGCTTGGTTTACGCCGCTAATTTCAAAGAAGTATTGCTTCTTTGAAATGCGGGGAGTGCCCAGCATACTGAAAAGCGGGATTTATCCCGCTTTTTTCTTATAACTACAGCGAAAAATTAGTATACATATTTCTTTTTATACTGTTAATGAGGTATTTTTTCGTGCATAATAAGACATGTGTGGTTTAATGAAAAAGCTTTACATACAAGCCGGAAGCTAAAGCGGAGGCCCAATGGAAAGTAACATATAAATGAATGAGCAAATGAAAAATGACATGTATTCTTGATGATAGATTGCAGAGAGGGGTTTAGAATATGGACCAAACGAAAAAGACATTCTCCATGGATTGGGCTGGCCGTCAACTGACGGTGGAAGTCGGTCAACTTGCAAAACAAGCAAGCGGCGCAGCTTTGATCAGATATGGAGATACTGCTGTATTAAGTGCAGCTACAGCATCGAAGGATCCGAAAACAGTGGATTTCTTCCCGCTGACCGTGAATTATGAAGAAAGATTGTATGCAGTAGGTAAAATACCTGGAGGCTTCATCAAAAGAGAAGGCCGCCCAAGTGAAAAAGCAATTTTGGCAAGCCGATTGATCGACCGACCGATCCGCCCGCTATTCCCGGATGGGTTCCGTAATGAAGTGCAGGTCGTAAGCACTGTCATGAGTGTGGACCAAGACTGTTCTTCTGAAATGGCTGCAATGTTCGGGTCTTCCCTGTCATTGTCCATTTCCGATATCCCGTTTGACGGACCGATTGCCGGTGTCATCGTCGGAAGAATCAATAATGAATTCGTAATCAATCCGACAGTTGAACAAATGGAACAAAGCGATATTCATTTGACTGTTGCGGGAACTAAATATGCGATCAACATGGTTGAAGCAGGAGCGGACGAAGTGCCTGAAGAAGTGATGCTTGAAGCAATCATGTTCGGTCATGAAGAAATCAAACGCCTGATTGCCTTCCAGGAAGAAATTGTTGCAGAAGTCGGCAAAGAGAAACGCGAAATCACACTGTATGAGCTGGATGCAGATCTTACTTCCCAAATCACTGCAAGATGCGAAACAGAACTCAACAAAGCTGTACAAGTTCAGGAGAAAATCGCGCGTGAAGAAGCTATCACAAGTGTTAAAAACGAAGTGATCGCACAATTCGAAGAGCAGGAAGCCGATGAAGCTACAATCAAACAAGTGAAGGAAATCCTGAATAAACTTGTGAAGAATGAAGTTCGTCGTTTAATCACAGAAGAGAAAGTCCGTCCGGATGGACGTAAACCGGATGAAATCCGTCCGCTTTCTTCCGAAACTGGACTTCTTGCAAGAACGCACGGTTCCGGATTGTTCACTCGTGGACAAACACAAGCACTTTCCATTTGTACACTGGGCGCACTTGGTGATGTTCAGATTTTGGACGGGCTTGGAGTGGAAGAATCAAAACGCTTCATGCACCATTATAACTTCCCGCATTTCTCTGTAGGTGAGACAGGATTCATGCGCGGACCGGGCAGACGTGAAATCGGACACGGAGCACTTGGTGAACGTGCACTTGAACCGATCATCCCTTCTGAGAAAGACTTCCCATATACAATCCGGCTTGTATCGGAAGTATTGGAGTCTAACGGTTCCACATCACAGGCCAGCATCTGCGCTAGTACGCTTGCGATGATGGATGCAGGTGTTCCGATTAAAGCACCAGTTGCGGGAATTGCGATGGGATTAGTGAAAAAAGAAGAAAACTATACCATTTTAACAGATATCCAAGGCATGGAAGATCATCTTGGTGATATGGACTTCAAGGTAGCGGGAACAAGTAAAGGTGTAACCGCATTACAGATGGATATCAAAATTGACGGTCTATCAAGAGAAATCCTTGAAGAAGCACTTCAGCAAGCGAAAGCAGGCAGAATGCATATCCTGGATTCCATGATGCAGACGATCGATAAACCGCGTGAAGAGCTGTCTAAGTATGCGCCGAAGATTCTGATGATGGCGATCAATCCTGACAAAATCAGGGATGTTATCGGACCTAGCGGTAAGCAGATCAATAAGATCATCGAAGAAACAGGTGTCAAAATCGATATCGAACAAGACGGAACAATCTTTATCGCATCTACAAACGAAGAGAATAACCGTAAGGCGAAACAAATCATTGAAGATCTTGTACGTGAAGTCGAAGTCGGCAAAACGTATCTTGGCAAAGTGAAACGTATTGAGAAATTTGGTGCTTTCGTTGAAATCTTCAGTGGTAAAGACGGACTTGTCCACATTTCCGAGCTTGCTTTGGAACGCGTCGGCAAAGTGGAAGATGTTGTTTCCATCGGCGATGAAATCCTTGTCAAAGTGACGGAAGTTGATAAACAAGGACGAGTGAATCTGTCCCGCAAAGCGATCCTGAAAGAACAGCAGGAAGCGGAACAGCCAAAACAATAAAATATGAATTAAAATCGCAGTGTGATTGCACTGCGATTTTTTTGTTGTTATTCTTCTATATCGGAATCCTTCCTCATAATCCTGTACAAGGCATGTTTAACGCCAAAATGACAGATACTAGGTTGTATAAGTTAATAGGAGGAGAGATGGATGTCCGGAAAGTGGAAACAAATTGTTGCAATATGTGTAATTGGAAGCGTATCATGGGTGTTGGTCAGTATGCCGGATGTCGAACAATATGTTACATACCTGAAAGGGCAGTCAATGCCCGTCAGTCAGCAAAGGGATGCATTGATGGAGGAAATACGACAAAAGTCGAAGAAATATGAAGTTGCCCCGAAAGATGCTATGATAGACCCAGTATGGAAATCAGTTCCTGGTTATAACGGTTTAGAAGTGGATATCCATGCCTCCTATAAGGTGATGAAGGAAGACGGGGCCTTCGACGAGAAAAAATTGATCTTTAAGCAAATTTCCCCTAAAGTTCATCTGTCTCAACTAAAACCGGAACCAATCTATAGGGCGCATCCAGATAAGCCTACTGTATCTCTTTTGGTGAATGTGGCATGGGGCAATGAATATTTGCCGAAGATGCTGTCTGTGCTGAAGAAGCATAATGTCGAGGCTACTTTTTTCCTGGAAGGCCGCTGGGCGAAGGGATCACCGGAACTGGTGAAGACCATCGTAGATGCAGGGCATGAGATAGGCAACCATTCCTACACACATCCTAATATGGAGGTCCTATCAGCTGAAGCTACCAGGAAAGAACTCCAAGAAACGAATAAAGTCATAAAAGCGGTAACGGGTGTTAATCCTGTATTGTTCGCGCCGCCAAGCGGAGCGTTCAGAGCCGAAACAGTGAAGATCGCCGATGAATTGAAGATGGAAACCATTCTTTGGAGTGTCGATACGATAGATTGGCAAAAACCTTCCCCGGCTGTCTTGACGGAAAGAGTGCTTTCCAAAGTACATAACGGGGCTTTCGTCCTCATGCATCCAACAGATACAACGGCAAAATCGTTGGATAACTTGATTGTTCAGATCAAGAAGAAGAATTTCCATATCAAAACGGTATCGGATAGTCTTAAAGAAGAGCGCATCATGCATTAACCCAACCAGGCATATGCGGCAAGAGTAAAGGGAGGATTATTAATGATCAAAAAATATACATGCCAAAACGGGGTCAGGGTCATGCTGGAAGAAATTCCGACAGTCCGCTCCGTTGCGGTGGGAATCTGGATTAAAGCAGGTTCAATCAATGAATCACCGGCCAATAACGGAATCTCACATTTTCTGGAGCATATGTTCTTCAAAGGGACGGAAACAAAGAGTGCGAAAGAAATCGCTGAAGCATTCGACAGTATCGGCGGTCAAGTGAATGCTTTTACTAGCAAGGAATATACATGCTATTACGCTAAGGTACTCGATAACCATGCGAGCTACGCCTTGAATGTGCTTTCAGATATGTTCTTCAACTCTGTCTTCGACAAAGAAGAACTCGAAAAAGAAAAAAATGTAGTCTATGAAGAAATCAAGATGTATGAAGATACACCGGATGATATCGTCCATGACCTGCTCAGTAAAGCAGCATACGGCAGCAATCCATTGGCATATCCGATTCTTGGAACGGAAAATACGCTGGCATCCTTCACAAGTGATACATTGAAGCAGTATGTGCATGATATGTATACACCTGACAGAGTCGTCATCAGCATCGCCGGAAATGTCGACGAAAGTTTCGTTAAAGAAGTGGAAACTTTGTTCGGAAGCTTTGAAAGAGGACCGAAACAAGATCGAATAATTGACATTCCGACCTTCCATAATGAAACGCTGAGCAGAAAGAAAGAAACAGAACAAGCTCATCTCTGCCTTGGTTATAAAGGTCTGCCGGCTGGCGATCCAAGTGCGTACAGCTTGATTGTCATGAACAATATCTTAGGAGGAAGCATGAGCAGCCGCTTGTTCCAGGAAGTTCGCGAACAGCGGGGACTGGCTTATTCTATCTATTCTTACCACTCAGGATACCAGGACAGCGGTCTGGTGACCATATACGGCGGCACAGGAGCCGGGCAGATGGAAACTTTATTCGACACGATACAAAGCACCATTGAAGCGTTCAAGTCCGGCGGTATCACAGCAAAAGAGCTGAACAACAGTAAAGAGCAGCTGAAAGGCAATCTGATGCTGAGCTTAGAGAGTACGAACAGCAGGATGAGCAGGAACGGCAAAAATGAATTGATGATCGGGAAACACCGGACCCTTGATGAAATGGTCGAGCTGATTGATGCGGTTACAGAAGAAAGTGTATCGAAAATCACACATCAAGTGTTCACGGATGAATATGCGATGGCTTATATTTCCCCTAAAGGTGAATAACTTTTGATATTGTGCTTCTAAGTTGTCTTTTTTTCTTATAAATATGTAATAAAGACAAGTAAAAAGGGGATCTGCAAACATGAGACTGAGCGAGTTGAGCGGCAAAGAAATTGTGGATGTGAAGCGTGCGGAACGACTCGGTGTACTTGGACAGACAGATTTGGAAATCGATGAATACGGCCAGATACAGGCTTTGATCATTCCTTCGGTCAAATGGTTCGGCTTCCGGAAAAACGGAAGCGAAATCAGGGTCCCTTGGAGACATATCAAGAAAATAGGGGCAGATATGATCATCATCGATATCCCGGAAACACAACTCGAATCAAAAACAGAATAAGGTATCGGTGTCTGCAGGCTCCGGAAGCATCAGCTTTCGGGGCCTTTTTTGCGTTTCTTATGAAGAGCGGTCCACATAAGCCGCTAAGCAGAGTGTTTTCACTTTTAGTTACACCCATGGTTGTTGTTTTTCATACGATAGCAGAGGGAGTTTGAATTTGTTTTTATCATGAATATAAAGTAGGTGACGCGGAATATGCTTACCGGTCTGCAGATTGCTGTTCTTGGAGGAGATGCAAGACAATTGGAGGTCATCAGGCGCTTGACGGAGCTTGATGCGAAATTATTCCTGGTCGGTTTTGCGCAATTGGATCATGCTTTTTCCGGTGCGACAAAGGAAGCATTGGATGAAGTGGAATTTGAACAGATGGACAGCATTATCCTTCCAGTGCCCGGCACCAATGCGGAAGGAAAAGTGGAAACGATTTTTTCAAGTGAAGAGGTTGTCCTATCGGAGGACATTTTATCTCGGTTACCTAAACATTGTACGATTTATTCCGGAATCAGCAATCCTTATCTGGATTCGGTCACAAAAAAAGCGAATATAAAGCTTGTACAGCTGTTCGAAAGGGATGATGTCGCAATTTATAATAGTATCCCGACTGTTGAAGGAACGATCATGATGGCGATTCAGCATACGGATATCACAATCCATGGAAGCCGGACGGTCGTTTTGGGGCTTGGGCGGACCGGTATGAGTGTTGCGCGGGCTTTCCATGCGCTGGGAGCCAAAGTGAAGGTGGGTGCAAGGAAAACCGAGCATATAGCCCGTATCCACGAAATGGGTGTGGAACCTTTCCAGCTTGAACAACTCGCGCAGGCGGTCAGCGATGCGGATATCGTAATCAATACGATACCGGCGAATATTGTGACGGCCAAAGTGATCGCGGGTATGCCGGCACATACGCTGATCATTGATTTGGCATCCAAACCGGGAGGGACGGATTTCCGGTATGCGGAAAAAAGAGGGATTAAAGCATTGCTTGCACCTGGTCTGCCGGGGATAGTCGCTCCGAAGACGGCAGGGAAAATCTTGGCCAATACTTTGTCCAAATTGCTTGAAGAAGAGAGGAAAAGAAGAAAGGGGAAAATGAAATGAGCTTGAAAGGAAAAAGAATCGGATTCGGTGTCACAGGCTCCCACTGCACATATGACGAAGTCTTTCCTGAAATAGAAAAATTGGTGAATGAAGGAGCGGAAATTATCCCGATCATCACACATACGGTATCATCCACCACTACCCGTTTCGGCAAAGGGGAGGATTGGGTGGAGAGATTTGAATCCATAACCGGCCACCGCGTGGTGGATACAATTCCGAAAGCGGAACCGCTGGGCCCGAAGATGCCCCTCGACTGCATGGTCATTGCACCCATGACGGGCAATTCCATGAGCAAAATGGCCAATGCGCTGACGGACAGTCCTGTTTTGATGGCTGCGAAAGCAACAATGCGAAATCACCGTCCGGTAGTGCTCGGGATTTCCACGAATGACGCATTGGGTCTGAACGGTGTGAATTTGATGAGGCTGATGGCTTCCAAAGATGTCTACTTCGTGCCGTACGGTCAGGACGATCCGGAAAACAAACCGAAAAGCATGGTCGCCGACATGTCTTTGCTCCGTGCGACCATTCTTGCGGCGATCGAAGGCAAACAGCTGCAGCCTGTGATCATCGAGAAATTCAAAGGCTGAATAGAAAATATATATTCAATCGGGTTCTTGTCGAAACGAGCGGAAATGCAAATTCTTTTCTTCCTTTTAAGTGTTAATATGATAAAATCGGTTTATACAGAAAATAAAAAATCCCCCGGAAATTATTCCGGAAGGTGAAATATATCATTTAATCAGAAGAGAAAAGGGGTATGGTTGGTGGAAGAGAGAAAAGGATTGCATGTAGCAGTAGTAGGAGCAACAGGAGCCGTAGGCCAGCAGATGCTGGAAACGCTGGCAAACAGGGATTTTCCCATCAAGAAGCTGACGCTGTTATCATCCTCCCGTTCAGCAGGAAAAATTGTTAAATTCCGAGATATTGAATATACAGTCCAAGAGGCGAAGCCGGAAAGTTTCGAAAATGTTGATATCGCCCTCTTCAGCGCCGGCGGAAGTGTATCGCTTGCCCTCGCTCCGGAAGCTGCAAAAAGAGGGGCAGTCGTCATCGATAACACCAGTGCATACCGGATGGATGCAAATGTGCCGCTGGTTGTACCGGAAGTGAACGAAGAGGATGTGCGTAATCATTCAGGCATCATCGCCAATCCGAACTGTTCAACAATCCAAATGGTGGTTGCTTTGGAACCGATCCGTAAAGCATACGGTTTAAACAAGGTGATCGTATCGACTTACCAGGCGGTTTCAGGTTCAGGTGCGGCAGCGATCAAGGAATTGGAGGAGCAGTCTTCCGCCATTTTGAATAATGAAGATTTCAGTCCGGAAGTTCTTCCTGTCAAATCGGATAAGAAGCACTATCAAATCGCATTCAATGCGATTCCTCAAATCGATAAGTTTCAGGAAAATGGCTATACATTCGAAGAAATGAAGATGATCAACGAAACGAAGAAAATCATGCACCAAGATGATTTGGCTGTTGCGGCCACATGTGTCCGAATTCCAGTTGTAACGGGCCACTCCGAATCTTTATATATTGAAGTAGAGAAGGAAGGAGCGACTGTTGCGGACATAAAGGCCTTATTGAAAGATGCGCCGGGGATTGTTCTTCAGGATTCCCCTGAAGAACAGCTGTACCCGATGCCTGCGGATTGTGTCGGCAAGAACGATGTTTTTGTCGGACGGATCAGAAAAGACTTGGATAATGATAAAGGTTTCCATTTGTGGGTCGTATCTGATAATCTGTTAAAAGGCGCTGCATGGAATTCGGTCCAAATCGCAGAAAGCCTCCTGAAACTTAAATTAGTCCAAACTAGATGAACCTAATATCCGTCTCAGCTTTTCTTGCGGGGAAAGCTGAGTTATTTGAGGTGTGAAGATGAAATTAATTGTTCAAAAATTCGGCGGTACATCCGTTAAGGATGCGGAAAGCAGACAACATGCCAAAAGGCATATCGAGAAGGCATTGGAAGAAGGATATAAAGTGATCGTTGTTGTTTCGGCGATGGGAAGGAAAGGGGACCCGTATGCCACGGATACCCTCCTTTCCCTTGTGGATGGAAATAAGAGCAAAATCACGAAAAGGGAGCAAGATCTTCTCCTTTCGGTAGGCGAGACGATCTCATCTGTTGTGTTTGCCGATATGCTGCTTCAAAGCGGTATAAAAGCCACCGCTTATACTGGCGGGCAGGCTGGATTCAGGACAAACAGCGACCATACCAACGCCAAAATAATAGAAATGAAATGTGATAGAATCGTAAAAGAGCTCGCATCTTTCGATGTGGTGGTCGTCGCCGGATTCCAAGGAATTACAAAGTTAGGTGATATCACAACGATAGGCCGAGGCGGCAGCGACACGTCAGCGGCCGCTATCGGGTCTGCACTGCAAGTGGATTGGATCGATATCTTCACGGATGTGGAAGGGATCATGACGGCTGATCCGCGGATCGCATCAAATGCCCGCGCCCTTTCCGTCGTCACCTATAACGAGGTCTGCAATATGGCATATCAAGGCGCAAAAGTCATTCATCCGCGTGCAGTGGAGATTGCGATGGCTGCCAAGGTGCCGATTCGCATCCGTTCCACATACAGTGATGGAATGGGGACACTTGTGACAAGTCTGCATAAGGAAAACAAAGGAAGCGACTTCCGGGAACGATTGGTCACCGGGATTGCCCATCTCAACAATATCTCGCAAATCCGCGTCCAAGCGAAGAAAGACCAATATGATGTCCAAAGTGAAGTTTTCAAGGCGATGGCCAATGCTCATATATCTGTCGATTTCATCAACATCTCGCCGAATGGAGCAGTGTATACGGTGAGCGAAGAGATGACGGATAAAGCAATCGACGTCCTCCGGGAAATCGGTTATGAGCCTTCCGTCACCCGTAACTGCGCCAAAGTTTCTGTCGTCGGCGGAGGAATCGCGGGCGTGCCTGGCGTGACAGCCAAGATTGTGACGTCATTGTCCGAAAAAGGCATTCAGATTCTTCAAGCCGCAGACAGCCATACAACAATCTGGGTGCTGGTGAGGGAAGAGAATCTTACGGAAGCGGTCAATGCCCTGCATGACGCGTTTGAGCTTCACGTCGAATATAAAGAAATAAACAGCCTGTAAAGATTTCAGGAAGCAGTAATCTGGTTAGGAGTGGAAACTATGAGTTCGTTCGGTAAAATTATTACAGCAATGGTTACGCCATTCGATCATAAGGGGAATATTGATTTCGCGAAAACAACCCAGCTCGTCAATTATCTTATCGAAAACGGCAGCGACGCACTTGTGGTTGCCGGAACGACAGGAGAATCGCCGACAATGACATCGGAAGAAAAGATTGCCCTTTTCAGCCATGTGGTCAAAGTCGCGGATAAAAGGGTTCCGATCATCGCCGGTACCGGCAGCAATGATACGAGAGCAAGTATCGAACTTTCGAAGAAAGCGGAAAAAGCCGGGGTGGATGCGCTTCTATTGGTCGCACCATATTACAACAAGCCGAGTCAAGCCGGTTTGTATGCCCATTTCAAAGCGATTGCGGATAGCACAAAGCTGCCGATCATGTTATATAATATCCCGGGACGTACGTCCGTGAACATCGAGCCGGAAACAATCATTAAACTGTCTCTTGTCGACAACATTGTCGCATTGAAAGAGTCGACCGGCAGCATAGCAGCGGCAACCGAGATCATCGCCAATACAGCGGACGATTTCGCCTTATACAGCGGGGATGACCTTATGACACTTCCTTTGCTTTCTGTCGGAAGCCAAGGGGTAGTGTCTGTTGCGTCGCATGTGATCGGAAATGAAATGCAGGAAATGGTGGAGGCATATATGTCAGGTGAAGTGCAGAGGGCAGCAGAGCTGCATAGAGAACTGGCTCCATTGATGACTGGATTATTCATCGCCCCAAACCCTGCACCTGTCAAGACGGCATTGCAGTTCAAAGGAATGGATGTCGGTTCCGTCCGGCTCCCATTACTGCCATTGACAGCAGAAGACAGAGATTTTTTGAGCGGTCTGATGAATAAATAACCGGCTGCTCCTTATTGGAATCCGGTACATTTTATTGTAAGAATCCTAGAAAGCAACAATTAAAGGGCTGCCTGAAAGTTCATTTCTTTGACTTTCAGGCAGCCCTTTTAGCCATGCCCGCTGCAAACGGGCGTTTGCAGCGGAAATTAACATTAGCCAGATTGGCGGGAAAGAGCCAAATATTCCATTTTCATTTTATAATAGTCTGATAAAAGTTGATATCTAATTTTTAGATGCGTTATAATAGATTTAATATCTATTTGGACGGGTTTTAATATTAGGAGGAAACTGAATTGAATAACAAAAAAAATCAAAAAACGAAAATCATCTCACTCGGCGGGCAAGCTGAGCTGGGCAAAAACATGTACATAGTTGAAGTGGATGAAAAGATTTTCATCCTGGATGCGGGACTTATGTTCCCTGAGGATGAAATGCTGGGGATCGACATAGTGATACCGGATATCTCTTATTTGCTTGAGAACTCCGAGAAAATACAGGGAATCTTTTTAAGCCACGGGCATGAGGACCATATCGGTGCCTTGCCGTATATCTTAAATTATATCAATGTGCCGGTATACGGGACGAGGTTGACTATTGAACTATTAAAACGAAAACTGAAAGAGAACAAGTGTAAAGGAAAATATGCATTACGGGAAGTCACGAATGATTCCGTCATCGACTATGAAACTGTGAAAGTATCTTTCTTCAGAACCAATCACAGCATTCCCGGTTCTTTGGGTATTTGCTTGCATACACAAGAAGGATGCATCGTGTATACCGGGGATTTCAAGTTTGACCAATCCGCGTCGAGCCTGTATACAGCGGATATCGGCAAAATGGCGAAAATCGGCGAGGAAGGGGTGCTGATGCTTCTGTCCGAAAGCACCGGAGCCGAGAAGCCGGGATATACGACTTCGGAAGCAGTCGTGGAGAACAATATGATCGATGTTTTCCAAAATGCGTACGGCCGAGTGATTATTGCCACATTTGCCTCTAATATCAACACCATTCAGCACACCTTATCCGCAGCATCCAAAAGCGGCCGAAAAGTTGTTATTGTCGGAAACGAAATAAAGCAAACATATGAAACCACGATGCAAAACGGCTGCTTCCATGCAGAGAAAGAGATCGTGATTCCTGCAGGAGAAGCGAAGCAGTATTCTGAGAATCAATTGATCTATCTTGTTGCAGGAGCAAAAGGGGAACCTGTCTCTGCTATGGAGAAGCTTGCGAGAGGGTCCCATAAGCAGATCACTCTTCAGAAGAAAGATACAGTGATAATTGCCGCCACACCTGTCAGAGGCGGTGAGCTCCAATTCAGCAAAGCGATCGATTTGCTTTACAGAGCCGATGCGAATGTCATCAGCGGCAAGAAAGTGCTGTATGTTCCTGGACATGGAAGCCAAGAAGAGCTGAAAATGATGCTCAACCTGATGAAGCCGACATTTTTCATGCCAATTCATGGAGAATATAGAATGCTGAAAGCTCATGAGAAAGTGGCGAAACAATGCGGAATTCAAGAAGGAAATACGGTCATTGCCGAAAATGGCGAAGTGGTCGAAATATCCAAAGGGAAAATATCGGTGACAGGCAAGGTGAATGCCGGAAATATCCTGATTGATGGAAGCGGTGTGGGCGATGTCGGGAATATTGTCCTTAGAGACCGCAGGCTTCTTTCACAGGACGGCATTTTGATTGTTGTTGTCACGCTTGACCGCAGCACCAAAAAAATCACCGCAGGCCCGGAAATCATTTCAAGAGGGTTCGTTTATGTCAGGGAGTCTGAGAAACTGATGGACAAAGCTTCCCAAATTGTACGGGAAACAGTTGACAATAATGTCACTTCATCCGGATTCGATTGGGCCAGCCTGAAACAAAACATCCGTGAATCCCTGCATTCACATTTGTATGAAGCGACAAGAAGAAGACCGATGATTCTGCCGATCATCATGGAAATCTAAATAACGCATATCAAGCCGGAGCCCTGAAAAGCTCCGGCTTCTTTTATGTTCCTTTAATGAGATACCTATATGCTTATAAAAGGCTTGATTGGCTCATACTACCTGTATTAGCTATTGAAAGGGGATTGTATATGAGCAAAGAACAGCAAAATCATGAACAGGAACAGGGAAGTGCAGGGAAGATTCCTTCCATCATCGATAAAATCCAGCAGCTTGGGCAGACGAATATACCGCAGATGTCAGATTCCAAAATTCATTGTTTGACAATCATCGGACAGATAGAAGGACATCTGCAGCTGCCTCCTCAAAATAAGACAACAAAATATGAACATGTGATTCCTCAGATCGTCGCCATCGAACAAAACCCGGCGATTGAAGGACTATTGGTCATCCTCAATACAGTGGGAGGAGATGTCGAGGCTGGACTGGCTCTTGCCGAAATGCTTGCGTCGCTTTCGAAGCCGACCGTTTCTATTGTGCTTGGCGGAGGACATTCCATCGGTGTGCCGATTGCGGTCAGCTGCGACCGCAGTTTCATCGCAGAGACAGCTACGATGACGATTCATCCGATCCGTTTGACCGGATTGGTGATCGGTGTGCCGCAATCCTTTGAATACTTAGATAAGATGCAGGACCGTGTTGTCCATTTTGTGACGAAACACAGCCGAATCTCGGAAGAAGATTTTAAGGAACTGATGCTTGCCAAAGGGAATTTAACCAGGGATATCGGCACGAATATCGTTGGTGAAGATGCAGTAGAAGTCGGTTTGATCGACCAGGTCGGCGGTGTCGGGGAAGCGATGAGGGCCTTGAATAAAATGATTGATGAACGTCTGGCTAAGAATGAAGGAGGCATGCTGCAATGATCCTCTATACGACGATGCCGTTTGAAGTTGTTTTTCAAGAAGTGCAGGATTCCGCAGGCCATATAGAGAACTTCTATGTGAACGGTGTCCTTGTATCGGCTGTGCTTCAGAATGACGGATTCCGTATCCTGAGGATCAATAGTACAAATCCGAACGCTTTCATTTGCGGGGGATTACAGCCTGGAACTGTATTACCGTTCACCAAAATGATTGGACAGGATATATAAGAAGGGGAACATATGTGTTATACTGATATATACCATATTCAGTGAAATGATCGTGGCTCACTGAGAGACATACATAATGAAAGCATTAAGTGGGTGAGGAATTGGCTAAGAGAAAGAGAAGAAAGAAAAGTGCGGGGAAAGGAACCGCACAATTTAAGAGAACGTTGCAATTTGAGATTACCGGTCTCGTACTTTGCGGACTGGCCATCATAGCCATCGCCCAACTGGGGGCGTTAGGACAAGCTTTATCCATGTTCTCGAGCTTCTTCATGGGGGAATGGAATGTCATCCTTTTAATCGGGGTATTCATGATCGGTTTATTTTTGATGTGGAAAAGGGAAGTGCCTTACTTCTTTAAGAGACAGCTTGTAGGTATTTATCTCATCGTTGGGAGTCTGCTCCTGCTCAGTCATGTGAAGCTTTTCGAGCTGCTTTCCGAAGGCGGCCCCTTTGCCAAACCGAGTGTGATTATCAATACTTGGGAACAATTTTGGCTCGGAGTAACCGGGGAATCTGCCTATCAAGACCTTGGTGGAGGGATGATCGGAGCGGTGCTTTTTGCCGTTTTCCATTACCTATTCGCTTCAGCCGGAGCCAAATTGGCGGCATTCATCTGTATCATCGTCGGGATCATCCTGCTTACAGGACGGACTTTCGGGGATGTGCTGCAGAAGATTATCGTCAAAACCGCTTCCTTCATCTCAGGTCAATGGAATGCTTTTAAAGAAGATATCAAAAGCATGAAAGAACAGGAGAAAACACCGAAAAAAACGAGATCCAAGAAAACACCTGTATCTGAACCAGAACCGCCGATTGCAGAGGAACCGGCTGATAATGAATCGATACAGGCCGTCATCAGTACCTTTTCCGAGAAGGACCTCGGAATACCGGCTGAACCAGAACCGGCTGCTCAGGAGAGAAGAGCCGGAGATCCGAAGAAAGAGGAGCTGGAAGCCAATGAAGAACCGGCGGTGGACATCAATTTCTCCGAAATGGAGAATGCCGAATATAATCTGCCGTCCCTGAGTCTTCTGAATGCCGCCAAGAAATCCGATCAGTCAAAAGAATATAAACGCATCCATGAGAACGCAGCAAAGCTTGAGCGGACATTCGCAAGCTTTGGTGTCAATGCGAAAGTGACACAGGTGCATCTCGGGCCTGCCGTGACCAAATATGAAGTACATCCGGCAGTCGGCGTCAAGGTTTCCAAGATTGTCAGCTTATCGGATGATATAGCGCTTGCGCTGGCGGCAAAGGGAATTCGAATCGAGGCACCGATTCCGGGTAAATCCGCTATCGGAATCGAAGTGCCGAATTCCGAAGTGGCGATGGTATCCCTGAGGGAAGTATTGGAGTCGAGACAGTCGACTTCAAGTGATTCCAGACTGTTGATCGGTCTTGGCAGGGACGTGGCAGGGGATGCTGTTCTGGCAGAACTCAACAAAATGCCCCATCTTCTTGTCGCTGGAGCAACCGGTTCCGGTAAATCTGTCTGTATCAACGGCATCATCACAAGTATCTTGATGAAAGCGAAGCCTCATGAAGTGAAGATGATGATGATCGATCCGAAGATGGTCGAACTCAATATGTATAACGGGATTCCGCATTTGCTGGCTCCTGTTGTCACGGATGCGAAGAAAGCATCCCAAGCATTGAAGAAAGTCGTGAATGAGATGGAACGGCGGTACGAGCTGTTCGCTCATACTGGAACAAGGAATATCGAAGGCTATAATGATCATGTCAAATTGCATAATATCGAAAATGATGAAAAGCAGCCTCTGCTTCCGTTCATTGTCGTCATTGTGGATGAGCTGGCAGATTTAATGATGGTTGCATCCTCGGATGTGGAGGACGCGATCACGAGATTGGCTCAAATGGCCAGAGCTGCAGGAATACATCTGATCATTGCGACTCAGCGGCCGTCAGTCGATGTCATCACAGGTGTCATCAAGGCCAATATTCCTTCCAGGATCGCTTTCAGTGTTTCTTCCATGACGGATTCAAGAACGATCCTTGATATGGGAGGAGCCGAGAAACTGCTTGGCAGAGGGGATATGCTCTTCTTGCCGGTGGGAGCTTCAAAGCCAGTCAGGGTGCAGGGAGCCTTCCTATCCGACCAGGAAGTGGAAGATACGGTTAACTATGTCATTTCTCAGCAGAAAGCACAATATCATGAAGATATGATTCCTGATGAGGTCCAGGAGGTTTCGGGAAAATCGGAAGACGATCTATATGATTCAGCAGTGGAGCTTGTGATTGAAATGGAGACGGCATCCGTATCCATGCTGCAGAGAAGGTTCAGGATAGGATATGCCAGGGCTGCACGGCTTGTCGACGAGATGGAGGCGAGGGGTGTCGTAGGTCCCTATGAAGGCAGTAAACCAAGGAAGGTCCTGATCGGTAAGGACCAGATGGAACAGGATATAAAACATTCATAAACATATTTTCACACTTGAAACGGATAAAGGCGTCATAATAAATGACTTTTTATCCGTTTTCATTTTATTTTTTTAGATAAAATATGATTGAATAAGTCAATAGAATCAGTAAATAAGTCATAATTAAATAATAAATTTATTTAGTTTATACTGAAAATTTAATCAATACTATTTATTTATCCTCAAAAAGATGATAATCTATTAACGATTAGTGGAAAGAGAATACGACTGAGGTCTGATGTCTCAGCCAATTTGTTTTGGGGGTTACCTTCATGTCGATCAGGCAAGACCGCCGCCATCTTTATCTGCAAGTAATCGAAAGATTAAAGGAAGATATAGATGCCGGGGTATATAAAGAAAAAGAAAAGTTACCATCTGAATTCGATCTGTCACGTCAGCTTGGCGTCAGCCGCGCCACTCTTCGGGAAGCTTTGCGCTTGCTGGAAGAGGAACAGATTGTCATCCGGAAGCATGGAGTGGGAACCTTCGTGAATGCGAAACCATTGTTCAGTTCCGGAATTGAACAACTCAACAGTGTGACGGACATGATTGCGGAAGGTGGTATGAAGCCCGGAACGATATTCTTGAGTTCTGCTATCGAGTCCGCATCCGAAGAAATGCAGCAGAAGTTCGATTGCGGCGAAGAAGATGAACTGATCGTCATGGAACGGATCAGGACCGCCAATGATGAGCCGGTCGTTTATTGCAGTGACAGGATTCTGCGTAAACATCTGCCGCCGGAATTCTCACACCAAGAGGGATCTTTATTCCGGATACTGGAGAATTATTCCTCAATCAGAGTTACATATGCGGTCTCGTATATCGAACCACTTGGCTATCATGACTATATCTCTCCTTTGCTGGAATGTGAAACGGAAAGCGCATTATTGGTGTTGAAACAGATGCATTATGATGAAAATGATCGGCCTGTTCTGTATTCTGTGAACTATTTCAAGTCGAATAAGTTCAGTTTTCATGTGTTGCGTAAACGAATATGACCCATCATTTTCTTTTTGCTAATCAAACAACATATTTATAGGGGGTTTTACCTTGAAGAAGCGTAAATTAGGTTTAGCGCTGTCTCTAGTATTGGCTGCCGGAACGATTTTGGGAGCATGCGGTAGTGACGATTCCAAAGAAAAGGATTCAGGAAGCGGCGATAAAGATTCATTCTCCGTTGCCATGGTAACCGATGTCGGCGGAGTGGATGATAAATCCTTCAACCAATCCGCTTGGGAAGGAATTCAGGCATTCGGTAAAGCAAATGATCTGAAAGAGAAGGAAGGATATGATTACCTTCAATCAGAGAGCGATGCGGATTATGCGACAAACCTGAACTCTCTTGTGCGTAATGGTTACGACCTTATTTTTGGAATCGGTTTCAAGCTTGCTGCCGATATCAAAGAAGTGGCTGAACAACGTCCTGACTCAAAATTCGCAATAGTCGATGAAGTTGTCGAAGCAGATAACGTAGCAAGTATCACATTCAAAGAAGAGCAAGGCTCATTCTTGACTGGTGTAGTGGCTGCGATGTCAACGAAATCGAATAAACTTGGTTTCATTGGCGGGATCGACAGCGAATTGATCAATAAATTCGAAGTCGGCTTTATTGCAGGCGCTAAATCTGTTAACCCTGACATCGAAGTTGATGTTAAATATGCAAACGCATTCGATGATGCAACAACCGGTAAAGAATTGGCCAACACAATGTACAAACAAGGCGTTGATGTTATCTATCACGCTGCGGGAGATACAGGTACCGGTGTATTCACGGCTGCAACTGAAATCAAAGCAAAAGATAAAGATGCGAACGTATGGGTAATCGGTGTGGACCGTGACCAAGTGGAAGAAGGAAAAGTTCCAGGCACTGATCTGAACATCACTTTGACTTCCATGATCAAGCGTGTCGACCTTGCTGTTGAAGATCTTGCCACAAAAACAATGAATGGTGACTTCCCTGGCGGAGAAAACATTCAATACGGCTTGGATGACAATGCTGTAGGAATCAGCGAAAGCCAAGAGAATGTTTCTGAAGAAGCATTGAAAGCTGTCGAAGAGTGGACAAAGAAAATCAAAAGCGGGGAAACGAAAGTACCTACTACTCGTGACGAATTGAAAGCGATGAAATTCTAATTTTCATATACTGCAATAAATATAATGTAATAGAAGGAATACCGTGTTCATGGTATTCCTTCTATTACGAAATATGCCAATAGCTTTGTTCATAAGCAGCAAAGTTTGGAGACATCCAAAAAAGAGTGAAAGAACGGATTCGGATAGAGAAAAGCAAATGAAAGGATATAAGAAGTAAGACTTCTTACAACTTTTCCTTTGTTTTTCCGGGAGATAAATGCAATGCTAGAAACCAGGCTTTACATAAAAGGGAGGGAATAGAGAAGTGGAATATGTAATCGAAATGCTCAATATCAGAAAAGAATTTCCTGGTATCGTAGCGAATGATGATATTACTGTGCAATTGAAAAAGGGTGAAATTCATGCCTTATTGGGTGAGAACGGGGCAGGAAAATCCACTTTGATGAATGTGCTGTTCGGTCTTTATCAGCCGGAGAATGGGGAAATCCGTGTAAAGGGAGAAAAAGTGAACATCACAAACCCTAATATCGCAAACGACCTCGGAATCGGGATGGTACATCAGCATTTTATGCTTGTAGAACCTCTTACTGTCACAGAAAATATTATTCTCGGACAAGAACCCACCAAATTTGGCAAGATCAAACTGAAAGAAGCGAGTGAAGAAATCAGGAGGATTTCCGAGCAATATGGCTTATCTGTCGACCCGGATGCGAAAATTGCCGATATTTCTGTGGGCATGCAGCAACGTGTGGAAATTCTGAAAACATTATATCGCGGTGCTGACATCCTTATCTTTGATGAACCGACGGCTGTGCTTACGCCGCAAGAAATCAAGGAACTGATCAGCATCATGAAGAAACTCATCAAAGAAGGAAAATCGATTATCCTGATCACGCATAAATTGAAGGAAATCATGGAAGTTTGTGATCGGGTAACAGTTATCCGTAAAGGAAAGGGCATCGGCACAGTTAATGTGGCAGAGACGAATCCGACAGAGCTTGCGAGTTTGATGGTCGGTCGGGATGTTGTTTTCAAAACCGAAAAAGGAGAATCAACTCCGGGACAAACTGTTCTAGAAATCACCGATTTGTCGGTCAAGGATTCACGCAATGTAGCCGCAGTCAATAATCTCAATCTGACCGTCAGAGCAGGGGAGATCATCGGAATCGCCGGTGTGGATGGAAATGGTCAATCTGAGCTAATTGAAGCGATCACAGGACTCCGAAAAGTCGAATCTGGCCAAATAAAGTTAAATGATAAGGATATTACAAATAAATCTCCTCGTAAAGTGACAGAAGCAGGAATCGGGCATATTCCTCAGGACCGGCATAAACACGGACTTGTCCTTGATTTCCCTATGAGTGAGAATATGGTGCTGCAGACCTACTATCAAAAACCATTCTCCAAAATGGGCGTTATCGATTTCAAAGCTGTAGAAAAGAAAGCAAAAGCCCTGATTGCAGAATACGATGTCCGGACACCAAGCGAAAAGACGCTTGCAAGGGCCCTTTCGGGAGGGAATCAGCAAAAAGCGATCATCGGACGCGAAGTGGACAGAAATCCAGATCTGCTGATCGCGGCACAGCCGACAAGGGGACTGGATGTCGGAGCAATCGAATTCATCCATAAGCGCTTGATCGAACAGCGTGACCAAGGCAAAGCGGTCCTGCTCATTTCTTTTGAGCTTGATGAAATAATGAATGTAAGCGACAGGATAGCTGTCATATATGAAGGGGAAATAGTTGCGGTTGTCGATCCGAAGGAAACGACTGAACAAGAACTTGGCCTATTGATGGCCGGAAGCAAGAAAGAGAAAGCGGGGGAAGTGAATCATGTCTAATCGCACGGTCAATATATTGGTGCCCGTCATAGCCGTATTATTGGGCTTGCTTGCGGGCGGAATCATCATGCTGGTGACCGGATATGACCCATTTTTGGGATACTCGGCACTTCTGGACGGAGTGATAGGCAACTCCTATAATATCGGCGAAACGATCCGTCAGGCGGCACCGCTCATCTTGGCTGGTCTGGCTGTGGCATTCGCATTTAAGACAGGCTTATTCAATATTGGTGTGGAAGGGCAAGTACTTGTGGGATGGCTTGCGGCAGTATGGGTAGGAACAGCAGCCGAGCTTCCGAAGATCATCCACCTGCCTTTGGCTTTGATTGCAGCTGTTGCGGCCGGGGCATTATGGGCATTCATCCCAGGAATCCTGAAAGCCAAATTCCGAGTGCATGAAGTAATCGTTTCCATCATGCTCAATTACACGGCGCTATATTTAACGAACTATGTAATTTATAATATTTTGACGAATAATGCAGATACAACAGAGAAAATCGCAGAGAGTGCCTCTCTACGTTCGGAATTCTTGTCAGGTATGACCGATTATTCACGGCTTCATTGGGGAATCGTCATTGCCATGCTTGGATCGGTCTTCATGTGGTATATGCTCGATAAAACTAAGCGCGGATTCGAATTGCGTGCTGTCGGCCTGAATGAACATGCATCACAATATGCAGGGATGAATGTGAGCACCAACATCGTCTTGTCCATGGTCATCTCCGGTGCCCTTGCAGGTCTTGCCGGAGCGATGGAAGGACTGGGGACGTATGAATATACATCCGTGAAAGGCGGCTTTTCGGGTATCGGGTTTGACGGGATAGCGGTTGCGCTTCTCGGAGGAAGTGCGGCACTTGGTGTCGTCCTGGCCGGATTCTTATTCGCGGGCTTGAAGATGGGGGCATTAAATATGCCGTTCGTTGCCAGCGTCCCGAGTGAACTGGTGGATGTCGTCATCGCGTTGATTATCTTCTTTGTCGCTTCAAGCTATGTCATCCGCTTAATGCTGGAAAGAAAAAAACGTAAGGGGGCGAAGTAATGAGTTTCTTGGAAATAATGCAAATCATCATCCCGTCTATGATCGCTTTCTCGGCTCCTCTTATTTTCACGGCATTGGGCGGCGTATTCTCCGAACGGGCCGGAGTGGTGAACATCGGATTGGAAGGGCTGATGGTATTCGGAGCATTCACATCGATTACATTCACGCTCACTTTCAGCTCCACATTCGGTGCCGTGACACCGTGGCTTTCAATTCTCGCGGCAATAGCAGTAGGGATGCTCTTTTCTTTGATGCATGCCGTCGCTTCCATCACGTTCAGGGCCAATCAGGTAGTCAGCGGGGTAGCGATCAACTTCCTTGCCACAGGGCTTTGTATGTTCCTTGTTAAGCTATGGTATGACAAAGGACAAACGGACCGTATTTCCGAGCGTTTCTCCAAAACGGATATACCGCTTTTGAGTGACATCCCGGTAATCGGGGATATTTTCTTCTCTGATGTTTACTATATTTCATATATAGCTATTCTTGTTCCTTTCATTGTTTGGTATGTGATGTATAAAACACCATTCGGCTTGCGGATCCGAGCTGTCGGCGAGCATCCGATGGCAGCCGATACGATGGGAGTCAATGTTACGAAGATCCGTTACATGAGTGTTGTCCTTTCCGGGGCGTTCGCAGGTGTCGGCGGGGCGATCCATGCCATCACGGTGACGAATAATTTCAGTGCTGCGACAATCAATGGTCAAGGTTTCATGGCGCTCGCGGCTATGATATTCGGTAAATGGCATCCGCTCGGCGCGCTTGGTGCCGCATTGTTCTTCGGACTTGCACAAAGCTTGCGCTATGTGGGTGGATCGCTGCCGTTCTTCAGCGATATACCGTCCGTCTATTTGGATATCCTTCCGTATGTCTTGACGATCATCGCACTCGCCGGCTTCATCGGCAGGGCGGACGCGCCAAAGGCATCGGGGGAACCTTATGTGAAAGGAAACAGATAAGATAAACGGCATGTAAAGGGAAGCCTGTGCGTAGATTAGTACGCGCGGGCTTTTTGTTCTGAAGGCATTCGTCTTCGAAATTCCCCCTTTAAGGGACACTGCAATAAAGGTATAGTGTATTTAAGGAAGTGTGTTTAATTTCTTCTTTTAAAGGAAGAATATTGATGATTGTCCAATTACATATATAGGAGGGGGTTTTTTATGATGTCCCAAGCAAAAGAAGTGATTCTTGCACAAACAGGGTATAATCTGCATGTGATCCAAACGGAAAAATACAAAACGAATACAGTCATGCTGAGGATGAAAGCGCCGCTCTCAAAAGAAACGGCCACATACCGGTCATTGCTTGCACAGCTTCTCCAGACCAGCACGAAAGAATATAAAACAACGACCGAATTAAGGGCATACCTGGAGGAATTGTACGGAGCTTCCCTTTATGCGAATGTCGGAAAAAAAGGGGAAAACCACATCATCAACCTGACACTCGAAATCGCCAACGAGAAATTCCTGTCCGACTCGGAACCGCTTCTTGCGAAAGGGTTGAAACTCCTGACGGAAGTGCTGATCCATCCGAATACCGATGGGGAAGCTTTCACAAAGAAAGAATTCGATCAAGAGAAAAGAAACCTCAAACAGAGAATCGAATCACTATATGATGATAAGATGAAATACGCTTCCATCCGTCTTGTGGAGGAAATGTGCGAAAATGAGCCTTATGGAGTGGAAGTGAACGGAAGTCTGGATCAACTGGAAGGAATCAGTCCGGCTTCATTATATGAATATTATAAACATGCACTTGAAACAGATCATATCGATCTTTACGTCATCGGAGATGTGGAACCAGGCCAGGTGGAGCAAATTTGCGCATCCTACCTTACGCTTCCGAAGCGCGGAAATCGGGAGATAGTTCCTGCTGTACGTCCGGAACAGGGTGAAGTGAAGGAAGTGAAGGATGTAGAGGACGTCACTCAAGGAAAACTGAATATCGGATATCGGACAGGAATCACGTTCGGCACGCAGGAATATTATGCACTTCAGGTCTTCAACGGCATCTTCGGAGGATTCTCCCATAGTAAACTGTTTACGGAAGTAAGGGAGAAGAATAGTCTTGCTTACTACTGCGCATCCCGTATCGAAAGCCATAAAGGGTTATTGATGGTGATGTCCGGAATCCAAACGGATAATTATGAAAAGACCGTTTCCATTGTCAAAGAACAGATGAAAGAGATGAAATCCGGTCACTTCTCTGATGAAATTATGGAACAAACGAAAGCGGTCATCCGGAATCAGCTGCTCGAGACAATCGATAATCCGGTCGGCTTAATTGAAGTACTGTATCATAATGTCGTAGCCGGGACGAACGTACAATTGGATGATTGGCTTGAGCAAATACAGAAAGTGACAAAAGAAGAAATAATCGATGCAGGGAAGGGGATCGAGCTGGACACCATTTATTTCCTTGCTGGAAAGGAGGGGGCAGACGCATGAAGAAACTGACGTTCAATCAAATTGACGAAGAGCTTTTCTATGAGAAACAGGAAAATGGCCTTGAGGTCTATATCCTTCCGAAAAAAGGCTTCAACAAAACTTTCGCTGTCTTCACGACAAAATATGGGTCGGTCGATAACCGGTTCCAGCCTCTCGGGAAAGAAAACGTCAAGCAGGTTCCGGATGGGATCGCCCACTTCCTCGAGCATAAAATGTTCGAGAAAAAGGATGGGGATGTCTTTCAGCAATTCTCGAAGCAGGGAGCATCGGCTAACGCGTTCACTTCCTTCACAAGAACAGCTTACTTGTTCTCGAGCACATCCAGAATTAAGGAAAATCTGATGACGTTGGTCGATTTCGTTCAAGAACCGTATTTTACGGAGCAATCCGTGGAGAAGGAAAAAGGCATCATCGGACAGGAAATCAAAATGTACGATGATAATCCGGACTGGAGACTTTATTTTGGAACCATCAGCAATATGTTCAGCACTCATCCGGTCCGAATCGACATTGCCGGCACGGTGGAGAGTATCGATCAAATAACAAGCGACCTGTTGTATGAATGCTACGAAACATTTTATCACCCAAGCAATATGCTGTTGTTTGTAGTTGGAAATGTTGATCCGGAAGAGACGATGAGTGAGATCAGGAACAATCAGCAGAAGAAAACATTCAAGGATGCGGCGGAAATCGTACGGGAAAAAGAGGAAGAGCCGGCAGGTGTCCACAAAAGCAAACAAGTCCTTGAAATGAATGTTCAGACTTCGAAATGTCTTGTGGGCCTTAAGGCAGCAGGTGCCGGCCTTTCCGGCGAAGCATTCCTGAAGAATGAACTTGCTGTGAACCTCCTTCTTGATATGTTGTTCGGCAGAAGCTCGGATATGTATGAACAACTCTATGCGGAAGGGCTGATCGACAGTACGTTCTCCTATGACTATACAGAGGAATCTGATTTCGGATTCGCGTTGATTGGGGGAGATACGAATGATCCTGATCTTTTGGCCGAAAGGATCCAATCACATCTGTTGTCGATCGCGGAAAGCGGATCTTTTGATGAAGCGGCTCTGAGCAGAACGAAGAAGAAGAAAATCGGAAGCTTCCTCCGTTCCTTGAACTCGCCTGAGTATATCGCGAATTCCTTCACTAGATACGCATTCAATGAAACAAGCTTGTTCGATGTGGTCCCTGTACTGGAAACAATATCGATTCATGATATTAAGAAAGCGGCGGAGAATCTGATAGCCAAAGAGCGGATGACGGTCTGTCAAGTGGTGCCGAAGAAATAAGGGAAAGGCCCGCTTTAATTGCGGGCTTTTTCTATATGGAATTCAACTTTGGACGGAAAATTTAGTATAACGGGGAGTAATGATTAGTGGAACAGAAATATGTATTGGTCACTGGCGCAAGCGGCGCGATCGGGCAGGCGGCCGCAAAGAAGCTGGCCTCGGAAGGATATTCTTTATATCTTCATTATCACACGAATGAAGATGCTATCCGTTCTTTATGCACGGAATTGAAAGGATACGAGATAGAAACAATCCCAATCCGGGCAGACTTATCGAAACCGGATGGACCGGCTGCATTATGTGCCCAAATCCTCCGCTTGGATGCAATTGTCCTGAACAGCGGAAAGAGCCATTTCGGTCTCGTGTCGGATGTCGATGAAGCGGTTTATACAGAAATGCAGCAGCTTCACCTGGCGAGTCCGTTCTTTATCGTAAAGCAGTTATTGCCTAAATTACTGCATAAGCAAGGAGCTTCCATCATTGCGGTCACCTCGATTTGGGGAGATACCGGGGCATCTTGTGAAGTGCTGTACAGCATGCTGAAAGGCGGCCAAAATGCATTCATCAAAGCGCTCAGCAAAGAGCTGGCTCCCTCCGGCATCACGGTGAATGCCGTCTCTCCGGGCGCAGTTCAATCACCGATGCTTAATCAGTTTTCCGATGAAGAACTGGATGCGATTTCTGATGAAATCCCGCTCGGAAGACTCGGTAGTCCGGAAGAGATCGCCGGATGCATTGCCTTCCTGCTGTCGAAGGAAGCGGCCTATATAACGGGACAGGTACTGAAAGTGAACGGAGGATGGTATGTGTAGGAAGGTTTTTCAGCCGTAATCCGCAGATGGAAGCGGACCGGCTGCTTCATTCTTGCAGTACCAGTGTTTTCAAAAGACAGGAATTGTTGTACTATTATTTTTATTATGTTTTTCCTTTTATAATGAAGGTAAATCATTTATTATTAAAGAGCTAGAACTTTTTGTTGAATTTTGTCATGAAAGCGGGAGGTTTTCACAATGGATCGAAAAGAATGGTATTTCGAGTATGAAATTCAGAAAAACCGTCCGGGCTTGTTGGGAGACATCTCCTCGCTTCTGGGGATGCTTTCAATAAATATAGTGACGATCAACGGAGTGGATGAAGGACGCCGCGGATTATTATTAAAAGCCAAAGACAGCAAAAATATTGAACGTCTGGAATCAATATTGTCCACAATGGATACGATAAAAGTGATTAAAATACGTGAACCGAAACTTCGGGACAGACTGGCTGTCCGCCATGGCCGTTATATTCAGAGAGACGCGGATGATAAGAAGACGTTCCGCTTTGTCAGGGATGAGCTTGGACTCCTCGTTGACTTCATGGCTGAGTTATTCAAAAAGGAAGGGCATAAGATGATTGGGATCCGCGGTATGCCTCGTGTCGGGAAAACGGAATCGATTGTTGCCGCCAGTGTATGCGCCAATAAGAAATGGCTGTTTGTATCTTCCACATTATTGAAGCAGACAATCCGCAGCCAGCTCATTGAAGATGAGTACAATGACAATAACCTGTTCATCATCGATGGTATTGTTTCCACAAGAAGGGCAAACGAGAAACATTGGCAGCTTGTCAGGGAAATCATGAGGCTTAATTCAGTGAAAGTGATTGAACACCCGGATATATTCGTCCAAAATTCAGAATACACACTCGATGATTTCGATTACATCATTGAACTGAGGAATGATCCAGGCGAGGAAATTACATACGAGATTGTCAACAATCAAGGCCAATTATTTGGAGGGTCTGATTTCGGGTCCTTTGATTTCTAAAGTATAGAAGGTGTTAAAGTGAGTGAATTAGGAAAAGTGTTGAAAGCTGCCAGGGAATCGAATGGCTTGAGTCTTGATGATCTGCAGGGACTGACGAAAATCCAAAAAAGATATTTGGTCGGCATCGAAAAAGGGAATTATGAGATGATGCCCGGGAAGTTTTACGTCAGGGCTTTCATTAAGCAGTATGCGGAAGCGGTCGGCCTTGATCCCGAAGAGCTTTTTGAACAATATAAAAGCGACATCCCTTCTGCGAGGGAAGATGAAATTCCGGAACAGCTGTCAAGGGTGAATGCGAAGAAAACGATGTCGCCAGTACAGGCAAAAGCGCTGGAAGTGCTTCCTAAGGTGCTGGTAGCTGTGTTCATCATCGGAGTTCTCATCGCATTATGGGCTCTTTTCGCCAAACTTTCAGCAAGTGACAAACCGTCTGAAAATACAGGCGGAGGGAATGTGATTGGCCAAATCGACGACACCACCGGCAAGAAGCCGGAATCGGCGGATGACGGTTCAGGCCAGGAAGAGAGGGATCTGGCAAAAGAGGACGAAGAAAAGCCGAAGAAAGAAGAAAAGCCTTCTTCTGAACTTACGGCGGTTGAGTCTTCTGGATCCGAAACTGTATATGAACTGAAAGGTGCCGACTCATTCACGTTGAAGATCCAATCAAAAGGAGAAACCTGGGTGCAGTTGAAAGGTACTTCCGGTTCCGTCCTTTTCTCCGGGATGCTTAGCGAAGGGATGAGCGAAGAGCAGGACCTTTCCGAAGAAGAGAGTGTCGAATTGCGTATCGGGAAAGCACCGGACACAGAACTATACGTGAACGGAGAACTTCTGGAGTATGAGATCCCCGCTTCGGAAAGAGTGACACAAAACATCACCATCCGCTATGCCAAAGATGAATGAAGATCCATCCAAGGAAGCGGAATAGCTTAATTCCTACACTCCAAGTGACGGAGCCTTACCTACCGGCAAGCTCCTTCATTTGGAGTGCATTTTTAATGACAGCATTATTGAAAGAAATGCATACTATCATAATGGTTCATCAGGAGGTTTTTTGTTTTGAATATACCTAATAAAATTACGGTTTCACGCATATTAATGATCCCTATCTTTGTTGTTTTCATGCTTGTTGACTTCAATTGGGGGGAATTTAACATAGGGGATGCGGTGCTGCCGGTGGAGCACTTGGTCGGCGCCTTGATTTTCATTATTGCATCTGTCACGGATTGGGTGGACGGCTACTATGCACGTAAATACAATCTTGTTACAAATCTGGGGAAATTCCTTGATCCATTGGCGGATAAACTGTTGATTTCATCGGCACTAATTGCCCTCGTACAGCTTGAACTTGCACCGGCTTGGATCGTCATCGTCATCATCAGCCGAGAGTTTGCTGTAACAGGTTTAAGATTGGTGCTTGCGGGAACAGGAGAAGTGGTTGCCGCGAACATGCTCGGCAAAATCAAAACATGGACGCAGATCATAGCGGTAGCCGCATTATTATTGCATAATGTTCCTTTTTCACTTATCGGTTTCCCGTTCGATATGATCGCGTTATGGGTATCGATGTTCTTTACTCTTTGGTCAGGGTGGGATTATTTCAGACTGAACAAAGAGGTCTTCATGAATTCTAAATAATAAAATGGGGGATGGATGGATGAATGCGGAAATCATAGCAGTGGGCTCGGAACTTCTGCTTGGGCAAATCGTCAATACGAATGCCCGCTTCCTTTCTCGGCAATTGGCTGAACTGGGAGTGAATGTGTATTTTCAGACTGTGGTCGGGGACAATGCTGAACGCCTTGAAGCCGTTATCGAAGAAGCCGAAAAACGGGCCGATTTACTGATTTTCACAGGAGGCCTTGGTCCGACCAAGGATGATTTGACGAAAGAAACTGTTGCGAAACGGCTCGGAAAAAGGCTCGTCATGAATGAACCCTCTCTCAAGGCAATCGAGGCATATTTCAGCAGGACAGGCCGTCCGGTTACAGATAACAATAAGAAACAGGCATTGGTCATAGAAGATTCGCATGTGCTGATGAATGAGAAAGGCATGGCACCGGGAATGATGCTTGGCACATCCACACATATGTACATGCTGCTGCCGGGTCCTCCGCAGGAAATGGAGCCGATGTTCCTGACTCATGGATACGGCCTTATATATGATAAATTAAGCAGCAAAGAGCGTATTCATTCCAAAGTACTCCGTTTCTTCGGAATCGGTGAAGCACATCTGGAAACGGAAATCATGGATCTGCTCGATAAGCAGACGAACCCCACTTTGGCTCTATTGGCCTCTGAAGGAGAAGTAAGCATCCGGATCACGGCAAAGTCGACATCAATCGAGGAAGCGGATGTGCTTATCCTGCGTGCGGAGGAAGAAATCAGGAACAGGGTCGGACAGTATTGTTATGGTGCAGATGATACCTCTCTAATGAAGGAAACCGTAAAAGAGATTGCTTCACTCCGCCTCACGATCGCTGCCGCGGAAAGTTTGACCGGCGGTATGTTCCAGCAGGAGCTGACCGGTATCGCGGGTGCAGGGAATATCTTTAAGGGCGGAATCGTCAGTTATACAAATGAAGCAAAGAGCAATGTCCTGAAGGTCAGTGACGAAACGATCGCGACGGAAGGTGTTGTCAGTGAATACTGCGCCAAAGAAATGGCAGAACAGGCAATGAAGCTGTTTCAGGCTGATATCGGTATCAGCTTCACAGGAGTCGCCGGTCCGGACCCGCTTGAGGGTCATCCGGTCGGAACCGTATTCATCGGTTTGGCATGGAAAGGGAAAGAAACGAAGGCTATTCAGCTGAATCTCGCGGGAGACAGGACCAGGAATCGTATTATGAGTGTCAAGCACGGCTGTTCCCTGCTGCTGAAAGAATTCAAGAAAAATAGATAAAGAGCGTCCATTCTGGACGCTTTTTATCTACCGATTCGATCCATCATCCCGCCTGGACCCATAAAGCCGAAAAAACCATTTTCACCTTCTTTTTTGCCCCCATCAGCTGATTTTCTGGGGAGCAAAAGAGGAAAATGGACTTTCGGCAGGGAGTAAAAAAAGCGAATAAATGTTCGTTTTTTTACTTGGCAAACTGCTAGAAAAAGTATATAGTAAGTATAGTAACTTACGAACTAAGAAGCAGCATGCTTTAGTTATAGATGATCGATTTAAAGGAGGAAATGAAGTGAGTGATCGTAAAGCAGCCTTAGAAATGGCTCTTAAACAAATTGAAAAGCAGTTCGGTAAAGGTTCCATCATGAAGCTTGGGGAACAGTCCGACCGCAAAGTATCCACGATCCCGAGTGGTTCACTTGCATTGGATGTCGCACTGGGAGTAGGCGGATACCCAAGAGGAAGGATCATTGAAGTGTACGGTCCTGAAAGTTCCGGTAAGACAACAGTCGCATTGCACGCCATTGCGGAAGTTCAAGCGAACGGGGGACAAGCAGCTTTCATTGATGCCGAGCATGCATTGGATCCAGGATACGCACAGAAGCTTGGTGTCAATATTGATGAGCTCCTTCTTTCCCAGCCGGATACCGGTGAACAAGCCCTTGAAATTGCCGAAGCACTTGTAAGAAGCGGAGCGGTCGACATCCTTGTCATTGACTCTGTTGCGGCACTTGTTCCGAAAGCGGAAATTGAAGGGGAAATGGGTGATTCCCATGTCGGTCTTCAAGCACGCCTTATGTCACAAGCACTGCGTAAATTATCGGGTGCGATCAATAAATCGAAGACGATTGCCATCTTCATTAACCAAATCCGTGAGAAAGTCGGAGTCATGTTCGGAAATCCTGAAACTACTCCTGGCGGAAGGGCGCTTAAATTCTACTCTACTGTTCGTTTGGAAGTGCGTCGTGCAGAACAGCTTAAGCAAGGTACTGACATCGTCGGAAACAAGACAAAGATCAAAGTCGTCAAGAACAAAGTGGCACCGCCATTCCGTGTTGCCGAAGTGGATATTATGTACGGAGAAGGTATTTCACGTGAAGGTGAAATCATCGATATGGGATCGGAACTTGATATCGTCCTGAAGAGCGGTGCGTGGTATTCCTATAATGAAGAACGTCTTGGCCAAGGTCGTGAGAATGCTAAATTGTTCCTGAAGGAAAATGATGCATTGCGCTTGGAAATCATGCAGAAGATCAGGGATCATTACCAACTTGATGGAGAACATATCGCTCAGGAAGAGGATATAGATCCGGAACCGATGCTGTTCCCGGAAGAATAATAAATGAAAAGCTGAGTATATCTTGAGTGGTTACTCAGCTTTTTTATATGTAATTTCAAATGTTCATAAGAAACCGACAGAAGTCTGAAAATTCATTGGGGTTAACGGTACAAACCCTTGACAAGGCAAAACTGCAACTATACAATTAATATGTATATTTTACATTTTTTCAAATTAATCATTTGTAAAAAAAACCATGTGCTGTATGTTGAAATAGTCACAATATACATGCCGACATAACAAAAAATGACCATAATTTCATAGCAAGAGGAGGTGAAAAGATGGAACTAATCATAATCGTCATCTCCATTTTGCTTGCTCTGTTCGTCGGTGCAGTTGTTGGCTACTTTGTTCGTAAATCCATTTCGGAGAACAAAATAGCAGGGGCAAAGAGTGAAGCGGAACGCATTATTGAAGAAGGGGTTCGGGAAAGCGAAGCTCTGAAGAAAGAAGCCCTTTTGGAAGCGAAGGATGAAATCCATAAGTTTCGAAATGATGCCGAACGTGACATTCGTGAACGAAGATCTGAATTACAAAAACAAGAAAATCGATTATTGCAAAAAGAAGAGAACCTTGATCGTAAAGATGAAACACTTGATAAACGTGAATCACTTTTAGAGAAAAGAGACCATTCTCTTAACCTGAGACAACAGCATATTGAAGAGAAGGAAAGCAAAGTGGACGATATGGTTCGTTTGCAGCAAACAGAGCTTGAACGTATTTCCAGCCTTACTAAGGAAGAAGCAAAAGCAATCATAATTGACCGTGTAGAGAACGAGCTTTCACATGATATTGCCATTATGGTGAAGGAAAATGAAAATCGTGCAAAAGAGGAATCTGACAAGAAAGCGAAAGAAGTTCTGTCTCTTGCTATTCAAAGGTGTGCAGCAGATCATGTTGCTGAGACGACAGTCTCTGTCGTCACACTGCCGAATGACGAGATGAAAGGCCGGATCATCGGCCGTGAAGGACGGAACATCCGCACGCTTGAAACACTGACCGGTATCGATTTAATCATCGATGATACACCGGAAGCTGTCATTCTGTCCGGTTTCGATCCGATCAGACGTGAGACAGCTAGACTTGCACTTGAGAAATTGGTGCAGGATGGTCGTATCCATCCGGCTCGTATTGAAGAAATGGTGGACAAAGCCAGACGTGAAGTGGATGAACATATCCGGGAAATCGGTGAGCAGACCACATTCGAAGTGGGAGTACACGGATTACATCCGGATTTGATCAAAATTCTTGGCCGCTTGAAATTCCGTACAAGCTATGGGCAAAATGTGCTGAAACATTCCATGGAAGTGGCTTTCCTTTCAGGATTGCTTGCTGCGGAGCTTGGTGAAGATGAGATGCTTGCGAGAAGAGCGGGACTTCTTCACGATATCGGTAAAGCGATTGACCATGAAGTAGAAGGAAGCCATGTTGAGATCGGCGTGGAACTCGCTACGAAATATAGAGAGCATCCAGTCGTCATCAATAGTATTGCTTCGCATCATGGCGATACAGAGCCAACCTCTATTATTGCGGTATTGGTTGCCGCTGCAGATGCCTTATCTGCAGCACGTCCAGGAGCAAGAAGTGAGACTTTGGAGAATTACATCCGCCGACTTGAAAAGCTGGAGGAGATTTCCGAGTCTTACGATGGTGTTGAGAAATCATTTGCGATCCAAGCAGGACGCGAGGTCCGTATCATGGTTAAACCAGAGCAGATTGATGATCTCGAAGCACATCGCCTTGCCCGCGATATACGTAAACGGATTGAGAAAGAACTCGATTATCCGGGACATATTAAAGTAACAGTAATCAGGGAAACAAGAGCGGTGGAATACGCGAAATAATAGGAGGCAAGCCGACAAGCAAAGGATAAGTCGGCTTGCCTTTTTTATCTTTTCAGGGTATAGATAAGAGAGCTGCCTTTTTAATCATCAGCTGAAAACGTCATGCAGCCTGACTATGCTATAATAGCTAGGGCATTCATTTAGGCTCTGTTATTTTTTAATGTTGTTTTTTTGTTAGACCTAATGCTTCTCTTCATTAGATGTGATTGAAGCGTAGAACGGCGACTCCTGCGGGATCAGCGAGCAGGGTGAGACCCCGCACGAAGGAGGAGGCTCACCGCTCGCCTAAGCGGAAAGCGTCCGTTCGCAGCGGAAATCAACATAGAACTTTAACAGAGCGTTCATTTAAAGCCGAGAGATGCCAATGTAATAAAGTAAGGAAAGGAATACTTCATGAAACTACTATTTATTGGTGATGTTGTGGGATCACCCGGCAGGGATATGGTTCAGCAATATTTACCGAAACTAAAGGATAAATATAAACCGCAATTCGTCATCGTCAATGGAGAGAACGCAGCAGCGGGACGCGGAATCACAGAGAAAATATACCGTAACTTCCTGGAGTGGGGAGCAAACGCGGTGACACTTGGTAACCATGCATGGGATCACAAGGATATATATGAGTTCATCCAGGATGCAAAAAATATGGTCCGGCCTGCGAACTTCCCGGAAGGGGCACCTGGACAAGGCATTACATATATCCGCTGGAACGCCTTGCAGGTAGCAATTATCAATCTGCAAGGGCGGACATTCATGCCTCCATTGGATTGTCCATTCAAGAAAGCGGAAGAATTGATCGAAGAAGCGAAAAAAGTGACACCGATCATCTTCGTCGATTTCCATGCCGAAGCGACCAGTGAAAAACAAGCGATGGGCTGGTTCCTCGATGGAAAAGTATCTGCAGTCATCGGAACACATACACATGTCCAAACAGCGGATTACCGCATCCTTCCGGAAGGAACAGCCTACATGACAGATGTAGGGATGACAGGACCGTATGATGGAATACTCGGCATGACACGCGAACCGATCATCCAGAAATTCCTCAACAGCATGCCGGCTAGATTTACTGTGCCGAAAGAAGGAAGAGCACAACTGAGCGCTGTGCTGATCGATATCGATGATAAAACAGGAAAAAGCAAATCGATCAAACCGATCCAAATCAGCGAAGACCACCCATTCTACGAATAAGAAGCAAAATCATCATGTACGGAAAAAAGGCGGAGTACTTTCATGTAATTGGGGAGTACTCCGTTTTTTCGTTTTCGCACACAGTTCCTAATGAACGAAGATTAAAGAGTAAGGGCTTCATAGATAAGTTCTGATAAACTGCGAACGGTCGCTTTCCGAGGGGCGTGTCGAGAGAGACCCCTTAAATAACGAAGCATGAGGAGGCTCTTGAGACCGCCCGCGGAAAGCGAAGCACCTGGAACGGAAATCAGCCCTCCAATATAAGCAGAATTCCCATCCCGAACCTGCTCAAAGCCCTGCTTAAAACAATCATACAAATCGAAGTAATAACGGACAAAAACTAAGAATATAGTAGCAATGGAAGGAAATATCAATACGTCTCCAGGACGGTGAAGAAGGAATAGCATGAGGAGGAGCTAGGAATGGATATATTAAAGGTTTCAGCAAAATCTAATCCCAATTCTGTAGCAGGCGCACTTGCGGGTGTTCTTCGCGAAAGAGGAAATGCGGAAATACAGGCAATCGGTGCAGGAGCGTTAAACCAAGCGGTGAAAGCAGTAGCGATCGCACGAGGATTTGTTGCACCTAGTGGAGTTGACTTAATCTGTATTCCGGCTTTTACTGATATAATGATTGATGGCGAAGAAAGGACGGCCATAAAACTGATTGTGGAACCGCGCTAAAAATCACAGAGTCTGTCTGCTTACGGCAAACAGGCTTTTTCTTATGTAAAGACACCCGGAAATTGCCAAAACTTTTCGACAAACGGGTTGCTTTTTTATGATGTAAACGCTAGAATTGAAAGCGTTTAGTATGTTTCCAAATAGAAATGTCAAAATATTATAAAAATATAGTTAACTCATCGGAAACATAATTAGATAAACAGCTTAAGCCATTATATATATCGTAATTAAAGGGGTGTAATCAATGATCACTCAGCTTTCATGGAAAGTTGGCGGACAACAAGGGGAAGGCATCGAGAGTACTGGAGAAATTTTTTGTATCGCCTTGAACAGAATGGGCTACTATCTCTATGGTTATCGCCATTTCTCCTCAAGGATAAAAGGAGGTCATACGAATAATAAAATTCGTGTGAGTACAAGTCAGACAAGATCGGTCTCGGATGATCTGGATATCTTGGTTGCATTCGACCAAGAGACGATTGATGTGAATTACAAAGAATTGAATGATACTGGAATCATCATTGCGGACAGCAAATTCAGTCCCCAATGTCCTGAAGATACAAAAGCTTTGTTATACAGCATCCCATTCACGGAAATGGCTGCCGATCTCGGTACTTCTTTAATGAAGAATATGGTCGCAGTCGGGGCATCATGTTCCATACTGGGACTGGATACAGAAATTTTCAAGGAAGTTGTACAGGAGATCTTCGGCCGGAAAGGGGATCAAGTTGTTCAGAAGAATCTGGATGCCATTCAGGCTGGATTTGTCTATATGAACGGACAATTGAATGGTCAACCGACCAATCTGCAGCTTGCAGAGGGAGACGGTCAAAAGAGGCTGTTCATGATCGGTAATGATGCGATCGCATTAGGTGCGCTTGCTGGAGGCTGCCGTTTCATGGCTGCTTATCCGATTACCCCGGCTTCCGAAATCATGGAATATTTGATCAAGAAACTCCCGGATGTCGGCGGGACCGTCATCCAGACGGAAGATGAAATCGCTGCCGTCACGATGGCCATCGGTGCCAATTACGCGGGTGTGCGGACAATCACGGCTTCTGCCGGTCCAGGATTGTCTTTGAAGATGGAAGCAATCGGTTTATCGGGCATCACGGAAACACCGCTTGTGGTCGTGGATACGCAGCGAGGCGGTCCTTCGACCGGGCTGCCGACAAAACAGGAACAATCCGATCTGATGGCGATGATTTATGGGACGCATGGTGAGATACCAAAGATCGTTATGGCGCCAAGCACTGTGGAAGAAGCCTTTTATGATACAGCGGAAGCTTTCAATTTGGCGGAGGAGTATCAAGTTCCGGTCATCCTTTTATCCGATCTCCAGCTGTCTTTAGGGAAGCAGACGGTGCAGCCGCTGGATTTAAATAAAGTCCAGATACGAAGGGGGAAACTTATTCAAGAAGACCTCCCTGAATCGGAAGGATATTTCAAAAGATATGAAGTTACGGAAAGCGGCATCTCCCCGCGTGTCCTTCCGGGCATCAAAAATGGTATTCATCATGTCACCGGTGTGGAGCATGACGAAACCGGAAAACCATCGGAAGCGGCAGCCAACCGGATCGCGCAGATGGATAAAAGGATGAGGAAATTAAAGCATATCGCTTTCCCTGTCCCGGTCCATATCCATGCAAAGCATGAACAACCCGATCTGTTGATTATTGGATTCAACTCGACAAGGGGCGGAATTGAAGAAGCGATGACAAGAATGGAAGCGGAAGGAATCAAAGTCAATCATGCACATATCCGTCTTCTCCATCCATTCCCTGTGGACGAACTGCTTCCGCTTGTCAAAGCCGCGAAAAAAGTGGTTGTCGTGGAGAATAATGCGACCGGACAATTGGCGAGTCTCCTTAAGATGAATGTCGGCCATATCGATAAGATCCAAAGTGTCCTGAAATATGACGGTAATCCTTTCTTACCTCATGAAATCCATACAAAGTGCAAGGAGTTGTTCCAATATGGCTACATTTAAGGACTTTCGGAATAATGTCAAACCGAACTGGTGTCCAGGCTGCGGCGATTTCTCCGTGCAAGCCGCCATCCAGCGTGCGGCTGCGGCTGCCGGATTGGAACCGGATAATTTAGCGGTGATTTCCGGTATAGGCTGTTCAGGCAGAATTTCCGGGTATATCAAATCCTATGGCTTCCATAGCATTCATGGGCGTTCGCTGCCTATTGCACAGGGAGTGAAGATGGCGAACAGAGAACTGACTGTCATCGCTTCCGGCGGCGACGGGGATGGATTCGCCATCGGAATGGGTCACACGATCCACGCAATCCGCAGGAACATCGATATCACTTATATAGTAATGGATAACCAAATATACGGATTGACGAAAGGGCAGACCTCTCCTCGGTCCGGTACGGGCTTCAAAACGAAATCCACACCGGAAGGTTCCATCGAGCCTGCATTATCGCCGATGGAAATGGCATTGACGGCAGGAGCGACATTTGTCGCACAAAGCTTCTCGACAGACCTGAAAGATCTGACCAATATCATTGAAGCCGGTATCCGCCACAAAGGTTTCTCTTTCATCAACGTCTTCAGTCCCTGCGTCACGTATAATAAAATCAATACGTACGATTGGTTCAAGACGAATCTGAAGAAGCTGGCTGAAGTGGAAGGCTATGATAGCAGTAAGCGGGAAATGGCAATGCAGACTTTGATGGAACATAACGGACTGGTGACAGGAATCATCTATCAAGACTCAGAGAGACCGTCTTATCAAGAACTGGTCCCTGGATATGCTGAGACAGGATTGAGCAAGTCCAATCTTCAGCTGGAGGAAGCGCATTTCGAGAAACTGCTTGAGGAATTCCGATAATTTTTTAGGACATACCAAAAGAGCCATGGGGAGTGCCCCATGGCTCTTTCGACTGCATTGGTCCGGGTTAGTGGTTAATCTTTGTTACTCTTAGAAGAACCAGCCTCCACAGAAACCTCCGCAACCGCAACGATTGCGGTTTCTTCTGCAGCAGCGGTTGCGACAGTTTGATTTTGAGCTGCTTTCATCCTTGAAACAGTTTTTCACACGGCGGCAAAATTTGTCATGATCGTTATTGTTATTGTTGTTATCGCGATCGTTATTATTGTTGTTGTTGCTGTTGTTATTGCAGTTGCATGTGAAATTCCGCTCGTCATAGTCCCTTTCTTCATTGTACTGTCTGCCTTCGTACTGTCTGTCTTCGTATCGTCTGCTGTCGTAACGTCCTCCTCTGCGTCCGCTTTCTCTATGACTGCTCTCGTGGTGTTTTCCCATGAATCAACACTCTCCTTTGATTTGTAAGTTCAATGTAATGTATGTGGAAAAGGGACAGGTTGAGAAGGCATGTACCTATGTAATATAAAAATGTGTCATTGCCTTGTTTTTTGGAAGCTTCATTTAAGGCAATCAGAATATGGATATAATTATAGGGAAGGATATGGAAGCGCTATTGTTAAATCCATCCAAAAGCTTTATACTATTTTAATGTGTACAACTATTTTGAAGTAACGGTAAAAGATGCGTTTAGGAAGGCATCACTGTTTTAATATGTTTCTTATGTTCCGTAACTACAGTCGATTAATGAAACAGGGAGGGGAGCGGCGCATGAATAGAGAACAACGCGTTCAATCTCAACAAATCATACCTGAGGAAAAAAAAGCAAAAGATTATAGTAAATATTTCGAGAAAACATATGCCGCTCCTTCATTGACAGAGGCAAAGAAGCGGGGGAAAGAAGACGTTTCGTATCATCATGATTTCACCATTTCCGAACAGTTCCGAGATATGGGGAAAGGACGTACATTTCTCATACGGACGTACGGGTGTCAGATGAATGAACATGACACCGAAGTCATGGCCGGAATCTTCATGGCACTTGGCTATACGTTGACTGATGATGTCAAAGCTGCCGATGTGATCCTGTTGAATACATGTGCCATTCGGGAAAATGCGGAGAATAAGGTGTTCGGTGAATTGGGCCATCTGAAATCCCTGAAATTATCAAGACCCGGCCTGTTGATCGGTGTATGCGGCTGTATGTCCCAGGAAGAATCTGTTGTCAACCGCATTCTTCAGAAACATCCATTTGTGGATATGGTATTTGGGACGCATAACATCCATCGATTGCCGAATATTTTGCAGGAAGCGTATCTTTCCAAAGAAATGGTAATTGAAGTATGGTCTAAAGAAGGAGATGTCATTGAAAACCTTCCGAAAGTACGGAAAGGCAGCATCAAAGCCTGGGTCAATATCATGTATGGCTGTGACAAGTTCTGTACATATTGTATCGTTCCGTTTACCCGCGGCAAAGAGAGAAGCCGCCGTCCGGAGGAAATCATCCAGGAAGTTCGGCATCTGGCTGCACAAGGCTATCAGGAAGTGACGCTTCTCGGACAGAATGTGAACGCTTATGGGAAGGATTTCAAGGACGCGGAATACCGTTTCGGCGATTTGATGGAAGATATCCGGAAAATCAATATTCCCAGAATCCGTTTTACGACCAGCCATCCGCGAGATTTCGATGATCATTTGATTGAAGTGCTGGCGAAAGGCGGGAACTTGGTCGACCATATTCATTTACCGGTTCAGTCAGGAAGTTCGGATATACTGAAAATCATGTCACGGAAATACACTAGAGAGCAGTATCTCGAATTGGTAGGTAAGATTAAATCTGCAATCCCTGATGTTTCATTAACGACGGATATCATCGTCGGATACCCGAATGAAACAGAAGAACAGTTTGAGGAAACACTATCTTTATATAGGCAAGTAAGGTATGATGCAGCATATACATTCATCTATTCTCCTCGTGACGGTACACCAGCGGCCAAAATGACCGATAATATCCCTATGGACGTAAAGAAAGAACGTCTGCAGCGTCTGAATGCTGTCGTGAATGAAATATCGGCGGAAAAAATGAAGGCGTACCTAGGGCGGGTGGTGGAAGTCCTGGTTGAAGGGGAAAGCAAGAATAATCCCGATGTTTTGGCGGGATATACGACTAAAAGCAAACTGGTGAACTTCATAGGTCCAAAAACGGCGATCGGAAAGATTGTCGAAGTGAGGATCACGGATGCCAAAACATGGTCTTTAAACGGAGAAATGATCGAACAAACAATAGAGGTGAGTTAAACATGGCGACTTTCACAAGAGATGACATTATCAAGAAAGCTGAAGAACTGGCGGCAATGATAGCTGAAACGGAAGAAGTGGACTTCTTCAAGCGCGCAGAAGCGCAGATCCATGAGAACCAGCGGGTACGGGAGCTGATCGCCAGCTTGAAGAGCCTTCAGAAGCAATCCATCAACTTTGAACATTACAGAAAAGAAAGAGCATATAAGCAAGTACAGGATAAAATCGATGTCATAGAAAGGGAAATCAGCGAATTCCCTGTTGTACAGCAATTCAAACAATCCCAGACGGATGTCAACGAATTGCTGCAGATGATTTCCTCCACGATTTCCAATAAAGTGACCGATATCATCATCGAATCAACAAACGGAGATGTCCTGCGCGGAGAAACAGGAGCCCAAATCAAGAACGCTTCAAGAACAAGCTGCTCTTAAAATAAATATATTCGTAATATCAGAGACCGAGCCTATATGCTTCGGTCTCTTTTTCATAATAATACAGCGGAAGATGCGAGGCTCCTGCTTAGATGAGCGAGCAGGGTGAGACCTAAGCACGGAGTAGGTGCACTTACCGCTAATCCATGCGGAAAGCGAGCATCCTGAAGCGGGTGATTCGCTTGAAAGATCCGTATAATATGGCAGTAAGTATTCCCCCTGGTATTTCCGTAATGTGTACAGACACCCGGTAAAGACTGCGGCATATGATGAATTATAAAAAATGTTTTCAGATGGATTGCTTTCTGAAATACATTCACCATAGACATTTGTCAGGCATAGGATGAATGGAAACTGAATGAGGAGGGTTTGCTACATGTCACATTACAGAGAAATCATCACGAAGGCGGTGGTGGCTAAAGGGCGGAAGTTCACGAAGTCCAATGAAACTGCCAGTCCTGAACATCATCCTTCCAGCATTCTCGGTTGTTGGATCATAAACCATCAATATACTGCGAAAAAAGTAGGTAAAACGGTACACATCAGCGGAAGCTATGATGTGAGCATCTGGTATTCGTATAATAAGAACACCAAAACAGGCGTCAAAACCGAAAAGGTGCAATATACAGATGTGGTGAAGCTGAAGTACCGTGATCCGGATTGTTTGGACGACCGGGAAATCATCGTCAAGGTTGTTCAGCAGCCAAACTGCTTGGAGGCATGCATCGCTCCTTGCGGGCACAAGGTCAGTGTGGAAGTGGAGAAAGAATTCTTCGTTGAGGTGATTGGTGAAACGAAAGTTTGTGTAGCCATAAGTCCGGATGGACAATGTGATGACGACGATTGGTTTTTTGATGCCGACGAAGAGGACTTCGGAGAAATCAACCCGGACTTCATTGTAGAAGTAGATGAGACCTGAATGCGCGACTGGGAAGGGGACTTCCTGGTCTCTTTTTTTTGCCGTGTTCACTATCAATTTCAAAGTATCATTCGTTTTCGATATGTTATAATGGATGATGATAATTTGGATGCAGGAAGGGTTTTGAAACTTATGGCAGCATATACGCCAATGATCATGCAATATTTACAGGTGAAGGCAGATTACCAAGATGCCTTTTTGTTTTTTAGATTAGGAGATTTTTATGAAATGTTCTTCGATGATGCAGTGAAAGCATCACAGGAGCTTGAAATTACATTGACGAGCAGGGATGGAGGGAGCACTGAGAGGATTCCGATGTGCGGGATTCCATATCATTCCGCCCCGGCTTATATTGATACATTGATTGAGAAAGGCTTCAAAGTGGCCATCTGTGAACAGGTGGAGGACCCAAGACAGGCGAAGGGTGTGGTGAAACGGGAAGTTGTACAGCTGATTACCCCGGGAACAGTCATGCAGGGGCGCGGTATCGACGATAAAGAGAATAATTATGTGTCGAGCATCACGCAGTTCGATGATCATACGTTCGGCTTCGCTTTTGCGGATATTTCGACTGGAGAGAACAAGGTTGCGCTCCTTTCAGGCGGTTTTCAGGATGTCTTGAACGAAGTTTCCGCCGTTTCCGCGAAAGAGGTCATCATTGATGAATCGTTGCCGATGGAGCTGAAACAGGAATTGACGGACAAGAAGCGTGTCATCCTGTCCGTGGAGAACGAAACACAGCCGGATGACCGCTTCCGCCATGTGTTGAAAGAAATCACACAAGAGAAGATGATTGTTGCGGCATCTAGACTCTTCCATTATCTTTTCAGAACGCAAAAGAGGAGTTTGGACCATCTGCAGCAAACCGAAACATATGAAACAGATTCCTTCCTGAAGATCGATTTCCACAGCAAAAGGAATCTGGAGCTGACGGAGACGATTCGCGGCAAAGGTAAGAATGGTTCCTTGCTTTGGCTGCTGGATGAAACAAAAACGGCCATGGGTGCCCGTCTGCTGAAACAGTGGGTGGACCGGCCGCTTCTCGATAAGAGCGCCATCATGACAAGACAAGGCATTGTCGATGTGCTGCTTGATGACTTCTTCCGAAGGGAAGAAATCCGTGAATTGCTGAAGGAAGTATATGATCTTGAAAGGCTGTCCGGAAGGGTCGCATTCGGAAGCGTCAATGCCCGGGATCTCATCGCACTGAAGAAATCCCTTCAGCAGGTACCGGCCATTAAAGGCATACTCGAAGAGATGGAAGCTGTTCAGATGAAAGGGCTGATCGAGGATTTGGATCCTTGTCGTGAAGTGGCGGAACTGCTGGAGGCAGCTCTTGTTGAGAACCCTCCCCTATCCGTGAAGGAAGGGAATATGATCAAGGACGGATATGATGAATCCCTTGATCAATACAGGGATGCGAGCCGCAACGGAAAAACATGGATCGCGGCTCTTGAGAAGCAAGAGAGGGACAAGACCGGGATCCGTTCCTTGAAGATCGGATACAACCGTGTATTCGGATACTATATAGAAGTCACGAGAGCGAATCTGCATCTTCTCAAGGAAGGCCAATATGAAAGAAAACAAACATTGGCGAATGCTGAGCGCTTCATCACACCGGAACTGAAAGAGAAAGAAGCTTTGATTTTGGAAGCGGAAGAGAAAATGGTTGATCTGGAATACCAAATTTTCTCGCAGATCCGTGAACAAGTGAAGACATTCATTCCCCGCCTGCAGACTTTGGCGAAATGTGTCAGTGAGCTCGATGTGCTGCAATGTTTTGCGGCAGTGAGTGAGAAGCGTCATTATGTGAAACCGGTCTTTTCGGAAGAACGCCGCATCGCGATCAAGAATGGCCGTCATCCGGTCGTGGAGAAAGTGATGCAGAAGCAGCAATATGTTCCGAATGACTGTATGATGGATCATGAAAGGGAAATGCTGTTGATCACAGGGCCGAATATGTCGGGGAAAAGCACGTATATGCGTCAGCTTGCCTTAATGGCGGTCATGGCACAAATCGGTTGTTTTGTGCCGGCGGACGAGGCGGAGCTTCCAATATTCGATCAGATCTTCACAAGGATCGGGGCAGCGGATGATCTCATATCGGGACAAAGCACCTTCATGGTGGAAATGCTCGAAGCGAAACATGCGATTGCACATGCGACACAGAACAGCTTGCTTCTGTTCGATGAAATCGGAAGAGGGACTTCCACTTATGATGGCATGGCATTGGCACAGGCCATTATTGAGTTCATCCACGAAAAAATCGGATGCAAGACATTGTTCTCCACTCATTATCATGAATTGACATCCCTTGATGTGAGTCTGAAGCATCTGAAGAACGTTCATGTCAGTGCGGTGGAACAGAATGGAACGGTTGTCTTCTTGCACAAAATCAAAGAAGGAGCCGCAGACAAAAGTTACGGAATCCATGTCGCTAAGCTTGCCGAGCTCCCTTCCGGACTGATCGACAGGGCAAATGAACTGCTCGAGCAGTTTGAAGCGGCTGGCAAAGAACAAACGGCATCACAAGCCCCGGCCAAAGCCCCGGTAATGGCGAAAGAACAGTTATCCTTCTTTGAGGAAGTGCCGAAGCCAGCCGTTAAGGGAAAAGCGGAGACAGCATGCATCGATGAGCTCAAAGAGATGGATCTGCTGCAGATGACACCGATGGATGCGATGAACGCACTATATAAATTGCAAAGTAAATTAAAGAAGCAATAAGCAAAAGAAGGAGTGAAGTAGGTTGGCGAAAATCATTCAACTGAGCGACGCCTTATCCAACAGGATCGCTGCTGGGGAAGTGGTGGAAAGGCCTGCTTCCGTCGTGAAGGAACTGCTGGAGAATTCGATAGATGCGAACAGCAGCTATATTGAAATTGAAGTGGAAGAGGCCGGACTTCAAACCATCCGGATCATCGATAACGGAGACGGAATCCTGCCGGAGGATGTGTTGACGGCTTTCAGCCGGCATGCCACCAGCAAGATCAAAGATGAGAATGACCTGTTCCGGATCAGGACCCTTGGTTTTCGCGGGGAAGCACTGCCCAGTATCGCTTCTGTCTCCATGCTGGATCTGAAGACGAGCACAGGGGATGCACCAGGTGTGCATGTTTCTTTTGAGGGAGGCAAACTTGTATCGGAACAGCCGAGTTCCGCCCGGAAAGGGACGGAAATAACCGTTTCGCAATTGTTTTATAACACTCCTGCACGCTTGAAGTATGTGAAGACCGTCCATACGGAGCTCGGCAATATCACGGATGTGGTGAACAGACTTGCCCTTTCCCATCCGGAAATCGCCTTCAAGCTTTCGCATAATGGGAAGGTAATCCTCCATACGAACGGCAAAGGGGATGTCCGGGCGGTACTGGCATCCATATATGGGTTCAATTTGGCGAAGAAAATGCTGCCTGTCGAAGCGGAGTCATTGGACTTCCGCTTGAAAGGCTATATATCTTTGCCGGAAAGTACCAGGGCATCAAGGAATTACATTTCTTTAATGATTAACGGACGATATATCAAAAACTTTCTTTTGTCGAAAGCCATCATGGATGGATATCATACACTGCTGCCGATCGGCCGGTATCCGATTGTCCTCCTCGATATTCAGATGGACCCGATATTGGTCGATGTGAATGTGCATCCGGCCAAAATGGAAGTCCGGCTCAGTAAGGAGCAGGAATTGATGGAACTGGTGACCGGAGCGATCAAAGAGGTATTCAAGAAGCAAGTATTGATACCGGAACAGCCCGAGAAGCAGACGAGGACACCAAAGCCTGTATCAGAGCAGGTTTCTTTTCAGCTGGAGACAAAATATACCGCACTGGAGAAACCGCCCAAGGAAGCTTTATCGATCATGAATGACATCATCCGTGAAAATGATCATACAGAGAAAGCACCGGCAGCAGCGGGAATTGAACAAGAGCCTGCTGTAAAGGCGTTTTTTGAACAGGATCAAAAGGTACCCGAGGAAGCGCCGAATGATGTTTTTGATGATGAAGCAGAGAAAGTGGACGTTTTAGAGGATGCTGTGAACGTGACAGAGCAGCCAGCAGCGTTTCAAGGGGAACAAGAGGAACAAAGCAGGATTCCTGTCATGTATCCGATCGGACAGCTGCACGGTACCTATATTTTGGCGCAAAATGAAAACGGACTGTATATGATCGACCAGCATGCTGCACAGGAAAGGATCAAGTATGAGTATTTTCGAGAGAAGGTCGGAGAGGTAACAAATGAATTGCAGGAAATGCTTGTACCGATTACCTTGCAATTCGCTGTCGATGACTGCATCAAGCTTAACGAGAATTTGGATGCATTGAAGGAAGTGGGCATCTTTCTAGAGGAATTCGGCCATCACGCGTTTATTATCCGTGCTCATCCTTCTTGGTTCCCGAGCGGGATGGAACAAGAATTGGCCGAAGAACTGATCGACCAGCTCCTGAACATGAAGAAAGTCGATGTGAAGAAGCTGCGTGAAGAGGCGGCGATACTAATGAGCTGTAAGGCTTCCATCAAAGCGAATCACCATCTGCGCCATGATGAGATCATGATGCTTCTGGAACAGCTGCGGAGCAGTTCTGACCCGTTCACTTGTCCGCATGGACGACCGATTATCATTCATTATTCTACAAAAGACATCGAAAAAATGTTCAAACGCATTATGTAGCAGACACACAAAAAGATACTCCCGAAACGGGAGTATTTTTTTATTCGAACTGTGTATAGTTGATAATCTTCACTTGGCATTCCACTTTGACATCCGCTTTTTCATAATCGTTTTCTTTCCAATTCAACTTCTTGAAATCCTTATTATCAAAAGCCATCAGATGTCTGCCGATGGAAAGTCCGTCGCAATTCGCTTTCTGCAGCTTGTCCAGAATGGCATTCGCATCCTTCGTTATTTGTTTCTCAAGCGCTTTTTGAAGGTATTCTTCATACTCGGTTACATTCCAAGAAGGGGCTTCTGTAATTTGAATCTCCATTTTAAGCATGATTTTACCTTTCGCTTTCCCGTCTTCTACGGAAATCTTCATATCTCTCTTCGATTTGACGACATTCAGCGATACATAATTATTAATATTACGGTCTTCTTTTGAAGTGATCTTTTCAATCAATTCAGGCTGCAATTTGCTTTTTGTGCCGTTCAGCATATTGTAAAGCGAGCTCTCATTGATATTTAATGTCTTCCCGGTGAATTTTCCGCCGTCAAATAGGGCGAGTCCGCCTGCGATCGGCGTTTTGTCCTTGGATTTCTTCATATAAGGAACCACAAGATCACTGCCTTCGTTATGGAAGACCCTTGAACTCTTGAAGACATTCACATCCGTGAATATACCTTCATTGATGTTTGACCTGATCAGATTCAAATAGTATTCGGATGGAATCCCTTGATTCGGAATGGGATCTGTAAAGAAAGGTTCCGACTTGCCTTCGGTGACGGCGATATAAGGACTCAGCGGGTTCTGCGGATCTTTCAGGTCGATATCGACATAATCGAATATCCCGTTTTTTTCAACAAGTTTATCTTCAAAAAAGATGACCTTCAGCTTCGATACATCCAAAGATTCCGCAACTTTCGCATTCAGATTGATGATCACTTCCCGGATTGTGTGTCCGTTCGTCGTGGTGACAATCGTCGATGAAGGATAATTATCAGCGTTCGGAGTCGTATAAGTTCCCTTTACTTTCCCGTCCGGACCGAAATCGTGACCGGAAGACAGGACGAAACTAGTATCTTTCAGCAGTTTATCGTCCCAGCAGCCTGTCAAAAACAGCATACAAGCCAATAGGAAGGGAGCTATTTTCTTAATGTCCTTCATTCAAACCCTTCCTTTCCGCTCTATTTCGGAAGAGAATGACCACTGCGGTAACCGCCGGTATGCCGGCAATAAACACATAAGTCAGATAGAATTGAATCAGATGGTATATATCCCAAAATATTGAGCTTGTCATCTTCGAAGCCACAATGGCCATGATATAGACGAAAGCGGCTACATATTTGACGAATTTCATATGATTGTCCTTCTTCCTCGTCAATTTGCTGATCCCCAAAGAACTGATGAACAGATAGATGATGCAGGAAGTAGCCATCGTGACAACCCACCCGCCGATGAAAAATAATTCCATCCGCTCCACAAAAGAGAATTGTATCGGCACAAGCAGATAAATGACCGCATATTCAAGTATTTTCCTGCTGTTGGGGAAGTTAAGGAAAACAATGATTGCCGTCAAAAAGTATAGAGCGGATGTTGTCCAGACAGCACCGATGGCGAGCTTCTTCTTCTCTTTCACGGTCATGACCCTGAAGGCGTGCAAATAAAGGAAAATTTCAAATCCCGCAAATGCCGGAAAGGCATTTTTGCTGCCGCTAAGAATATCCAGAATCCCCGCTTCTCCGATAGGAAGTAAATAAAGCGGATTCATTTCTTTACATGCAATCAAAATGAAAATGGTATAGAAAACGATGAATACCGTAGCGAAACCGATGAATCTGGCGATGCTCAGCAAATCGCCTTTTGCGATATAGAAACAAGCGAAACAAAAGAATGCGGAAAGCACCCAGATCGGTGTACGGTAATAGATCCATGCATTCAGGACGGTGATGCACTGATGGACGATATGTATATTATATAAAGTGTAATAAAGGATGATACATATATTAATGAATGTCCCAAGCGGCTTACCGTAGACGGCAGTCATCACTTCGAAGAAAGTCAAATCAGGATAACGTCTGATGATCACTGTAAAAAGCAGGATCAGTATCTGCACCGCGAATGTCGTGATCAGAAGGGAAATCAAACCGTCGTGTCCGGCTGATTTCCCAAGAATATGAGGCAATGTCAATAAAGAAATTCCTACAATGGCATGCAGGATGAAAAGGAAATATTGGATCTTAGTAAGCTGTTTGTATGCCGGGACGCTCATCTTTTCTTCCACCGCCTTGAAAATCTTTCTCTTGTCCGGTTCTTTGTATAACTGTCCGCCGGTCTTCTGTTCATCATGATGATAGGGGCGCGGAAAAATGTATCTTTGATATCAGACCAGATGAACGGTGTTATCGGTGCCAAATAAGGCACTCCGAAAGGCTGCAATTTGCATAAATGCCCGACCAGCAAAAGCAAGGCAAACAGAATTCCATGGATGCCGAGAAGGGCGGCGGCAATCATGAAAGGAAAACGCAGGATTCTTACTGTATAACTCATTTCCGACGTCGGGATCACATAAGCGGAAATAGCGGTCAATGCAACCACCACCACCATGATGGATGATACAAGGCCTGCTTGAACGATGGCATCGCCGACCACAAGTCCGCCGACGATCCCGATAGTGGGACCCACTTTCGTGGGGAGCCGCATACTTGCTTCCCGTACAAGTTCTATCATGATTTCAACAATAGCCGCTTCTATCAAAGGCGGGTATGGAATGTTTTCCACAGACTGTTTGGCAAGAAAAATGATACTCTGAGGCAATACCTCGGAGTGAAACCCTATAATGGCTATATAAAGCCCGGGCAGGATAATTGCGATGACGAAGCCGATACATCTTAGCAATCGATAGAAAGAACCGATGGAGAAACGAGTATTATAATCATCGGGCGATTGATAGAACGCGAAGAATGATACCGGCAGAATCAATGCACTGGGTGATCCATCAGACATTAAAACAATCCGCCCTTCCATCAGATTGGCACTGATTCGATCGACTCGTTCCGTCAGCATGATTTGCGGGAATGGTGTCAATGTGTAATCTTCGATGAGAGGTTCAAGATAGGAAGTGCTGAACAGCAAATCGATATCGATGTCTTCGATTCTCTTTTGTATTTTCCTCACCAATTCTTTATCCGCAATATTCTCGAGATAAATGATGGCGACAGATCTAACCGCTTCCTTTCCGACTTCGGTTGTCTTGACCGTCAAATCAGGAGAGACAAGATTTTTTCTGACCAAAAACAAATTTGTTTCGAGTGATTCGACCAAACCTTCATGTGAACCCCGGACTACTTGTTCATTGATCGGCTGGGCAACCGTCCGGCCATCCGGTTTACGGGCCATGATGCTGTATGCTGTCTGATCTCCTTCCAGGAAGATGAGGGCATATCCGTACATCAAATCCGATACAGCTTGTCTTTCCGGATTCTCCATATCATAATTCTTTAATGAGAATTTGACGGATTCATCCAGAGGATGTCGGCTTGCTGTGATGGTATCCAGAAAATTTTGTGTGACTTTCCTGTCAATTAAGCTGTTGATGAAAACGATTGCCCCTGATTGATTCTCCAGTTCAAATTGCTTCACATCGATATCTGAGCTGTAATGAACCGTTTTTTTGATCGATTCGATATTCTCCTTCAGGCTTTCTGTGAATTTGATGTGCAATTTATCAATCTGTGATTGCGTTTTTTTTAAGTTTTTTTCATGATTTACTGTATTATTGGACAAGTTTATTCACCTACTTTTTTTGCTTCTCACCGTAGTATTTGCGGATGCAGAGGAAAACATTCTGGCTGTGAACAAAAAAGGGGGGGAAGAGCGGTATAAAAGGGCATTGCCCCGCCTATAATGTAAGGATGTCCACCTATTTTCTGATTTCTTGTGATAATATAAAAGTAAAAATGGCAAAGGGACGTTATGATAGTGAAACAAAAATTAATCTGCATCATGGGACCGACAGCGGTCGGAAAGACAAAATTAAGCCTGGAATTGGCGAAAAGATTCAATGGTGAAATCATCAGCGGTGATTCCATGCAAATATACAAAGGGATGGATATCGGAACTGCAAAAATCAAGAAAGCGGAGATGGAGGGCATCCCTCATCATATGCTCGATATCAGGGAACCCTCGGAAGCATTTAATGCTGCCGAGTTCCAACGATTGGTGAAGGAATGCATCGAAGATATTACTGCGCGGGGCAAACTGCCGATCATTGTCGGCGGCACAGGCTTATACATAGAAGCGGTTCTCCAGAACTATTCTTTTGCGGAATCGGTGAGTGATCCGCAATATCGCAGTGAGTTGGAAGCTCTGGCTGAAGAGGAAGGAGCAGAGGCCGTCCATCGATTGCTTGCGGAAGTCGATCCTGAAAGTGCGGAAGCAATCCATCCGAATAACAGGAGACGTGTGATCCGCGCATTGGAGATCTACAGATGTACAGGAAAGAAAATGAGTGACCATCAGATGTCCGAGCAGAAAACCTATATGTATGATGCTGTTTTGATCGGATTGACAGCAGATAGAGAAACACTGTATACCCGCATAAACGAGCGAGTGGATCAAATGGTCCGTGAAGGACTTGTTGAAGAAGTGAAGGCGCTTTATGACAGCGGCCTTCGGGGAACCCAATCCATCCAGGCAATCGGATACAAGGAGCTGTATGCCTATTTCGACGGGAAGTGCTCCTTGGAAGAGGCGGTTGATGAGCTGAAACAAAACTCTAGACGCTATGCCAAGAGGCAGCTGACATGGTTCCGGAACAAAATGGATTTGACCTGGTTCGAGATATCACCTGACAATATGGAAAAAAAAGTTCAGGAAATATCTGTTTTTGCGGCAGGAAAGCTGGGTATTTAAATCGAATAATACACGATAGAGCTAAATGAGGAGGATCAGCAGTATGAAAACATCCGTTAATATTCAAGATCAATTTCTGAATCAATTAAGAAAAGAAGGAACATATGTCACCGTTTTCCTTTTGAACGGTTTTCAGATCAGAGGGCAGATCAAAGGGTTCGATAACTTCACTGTATTATTTGAAAGTGAAGGGAAACAGCAGCTTGTATTCAAACATGCAATATCTACATTCGCTCCACAAAGAAATGTTCAAATCAATTTTGATGACAAATAAATCTTAAAGCAGTACGGCGAATAAGCAATTCGGTTACATTAGAAACAGCAATCAAAAAACAAGCATGAAACGCTTAAGGTTTCATGCTTGTTTTTTTATAGGCTGTTATCGTTTTTTCGGGTCATCAGCTTAGATAAAGCTGAATATATATTATAGATAGATGCAATATTTCTTGGGAAAGCGCAGGATTTGACAAAAAAGGAATGGGACAACAGAATGCTGTCATTTTATGAAGAATGAGACGTTAATGCATCCTGAGTCGACAAAAATCTCCAAGAAATGTCAGATGCATTAGCATGAACTGCATCCCAATGCTTCCGAAAACCGAGGTGGAAACAGATGGTGAAGCCTATCAAAAAGCGGAATAACGGCCAAATCAATATAGTGTTCAGCAACAATAAACGAGCCGAAAACAAACCGGTGCTTCCCGTTGCCGACTTATTGGAACGGAATGCCGCACCGCAGCATGAAGAGCTCCGGATGATTGAAGAAGAACTGGGAGCACTTGTGGGCATGGAAGAAATGAAGAAAACAATCAAAGAAATCTATGCATGGATCTATATCAACAAAAAGCGTGAGGAAGCCGGTCTGAAAGCAAGCCGGCAAGTGCTCCATATGATGTTCAAAGGAAATCCCGGCACTGGAAAAACCACAGTCGCCCGCTTGATCGGCAAATTGTTCAACCGTATGAATGTACTTTCCAAGGGCCATCTGATCGAAGCGGAACGCGCTGATCTGGTCGGGGAGTATATCGGCCACACCGCCCAAAAAACAAGAGATCTGGTCAAGAAAGCAATCGGAGGGATTTTGTTCGTCGATGAAGCCTACTCGCTTGGACGGGGAGGAGAGAAAGATTTCGGCAAAGAGGCCATTGACACACTTGTGAAACATATGGAAGACCGGTCCCATGAGTTCATTCTCATTCTTGCCGGTTATTCGAAGGAAATGGATCTTTTCCTAAACTTAAACCCGGGACTTCATTCCCGTTTCCCGATTGTAGTCGATTTCCCGGATTACAGCGTTCCCCAGCTGCTGGAGATCAGTAAAGGGATGCTGAAGGAAAAGGAGTATGCATTCAGTGCGGATGCGCAAAGAAAGCTTGAGAACCATCTGCATGAGATATTGGCTGTCTGGTCGCCGAATCGATTCTCTAATGGCCGATTTATCCGTAATACCATCGAGAAGGCAATTCGTGCACAAGCGATGAGGCTGCTTGCCAACAATATATACGATAGAAAGGAATTATTGACGCTTCGGAGTCAGGATCTTGATTTTGAATGACAAATTAGCGGATAAATGAAGGGGAATGCATTGCATTTTCTTTTTTTTTGAGATACCTTTCATACATAAGGTTCTTTCTTTCAAGAGCCATTTCAAAGCGAAAGGAAGAGGATGCATCCTTGAATACAGCGGAAAAGGCCATACTGGTCGGCTGCCAGTTGAATACGACTGAAGACGAACGTTTTTTGTCCTCCATGGATGAGTTATCTTCATTGACGAACACTGCCCATGCGGAGGTACTTGTGACACTATCGCAAAAGCGGGATAAAGTACATAGCGCCACTTATATCGGAAAAGGGAAAATCGAAGAATTGGAAGTGCTTGTCGAGGAATTGGAACCGGATCTGATCATCTTCAATGATGAACTCTCCCCGAGCCAGACAAGAAACCTGTCCGAGGCATTGAATGTAAGAATCATCGACAGAACACAATTGATCCTTGATATATTCGCCCAGAGGGCTAAATCGAGGGAAGGAAAGCTGCAGGTCGAACTGGCTCAGCTGCAATATTTGCTGCCGCGCTTGAGCGGGAAAGGAATCAGCTTATCCCGTCTCGGAGGAGGAATCGGCACAAGAGGGCCGGGAGAAACCAAACTGGAAACGGACAGAAGGCATATCAGGAGAAAAATTGATGATATCAAAATGTCCTTGAGAAGTATTGTCGAGCACAGGGAAAGGTACCGCGAAAGAAGAAAGCGGAACAGGGCGTATCAAGTGGCGTTGGTCGGATACACAAATGCCGGAAAATCGACCTTGTTCAATAAACTGTCTATAGCGGATTCATTCGAAGAAAACCTTTTGTTCGCCACGCTCGATCCGATGACACGGAAACTGCAGCTTCCAAGCGGATACTCGGTTCTTTTGACCGATACGGTCGGGTTCATCCAAGACTTGCCTACTTCACTGGTCGCAGCTTTCCGTTCGACTTTGGAAGAAGTGAAGGAAGCGGATTTGCTGCTTCATGTCGTCGACTCTTCGCACCCTGATCACTTTCAGCATGAGCAAACGGTATATGAAGTACTGGAATCACTCGATGCCATGAAGCTGCCGATCATCACTGCTTACAATAAGAAGGACGAAGTGCATGATGAATTCGTTCCGCAGGCAAGCGGCGTGACGATGCATATTTCTGCTTTTGATGATGACGATATCGAACGTTTGAAGGCAAGCATCGAAAAGCAAGTGATTTCTTCGATGGAAGCCTATCATGCGGTGATTCCGGCTGACGAAGGCAAAATCCTGTCCGCCCTGAAAGAAAATACCATCCTCGAAAGCCGTGTTTTTCTCGAAGAAAAAGAACAATACGATTGCAGAGGGTATGCAATGAAGAATTCTTCATTGATTGACAGCATCAAGCGATATTTAGTATAAGGAGAAACAGCATGTATCAGCAATTAAAGTACGGAGCCGTATTGAAGGCTCTAAGCGATAAAACGGAAGCAAAACTTGCCGAAGTCCATAAAGAAGCAAAAGAAACGATGGAACTGAACCAATACAGAGTATTGAAAAGTTTTCAAAACCAAAAAGTGAGCGATTCCCATTTCACCCCGTCAACCGGGTACGGCTATGATGATTTAGGCAGGGATACTCTTGAGCGGGTATATGCAGAGGTTTTTGGTGCGGAAGCGGGCCTTGTGCGTCCGCAGATCATATCAGGTACCCACGCGATCTCAACAGCGTTGTTCGGCATACTGCGTCCGGGCGATGAGCTGCTTTACATCACCGGCAAACCATATGACACACTGGAGGAAATCGTCGGAATCCGCGGAAGCGGCAACGGATCCTTGAAGGAATTCCAAATCGGCTACCAGGCGGTCGACTTGACGGCTGAAGGCTCTGTCGATTACGAAGCGGTGAAACAAGCGATCAACAGTAAAACAAAAATGATCGGCATCCAGCGGTCGAAAGGGTATGCATCCCGTCCGTCCTACACAATTGCCGAGATTGAAAAGATGATCTCCTTCGTGAAAGGCATCAAACCGGATGTGGTTGTCTTCGTCGATAACTGTTATGGGGAATTTGTCGAGCTTCAAGAACCATGCCATGTAGGTGCGGATCTGATGGCCGGTTCGTTGATCAAGAATCCCGGCGGAGGACTGGCGAAGACAGGCGGTTATATAGTAGGGAAGAAAGAATATGTGGAAGCTTGCTCATACCGTTTGACATCTCCGGGAATAGGAGCGGAAGCCGGAGCGTCGCTCTATTCCTTGCAGGAAATGTATCAAGGCTTCTTCCTTGCGCCGCATGTCGTGGGACAAGCCTTGATGGGGGCACAATTTACCAGCGCCTTATTAGAGGAAATAGGTTTGAATACCTTCCCTAAGTGGTATGAGAAACGTACAGACTTGATTCAAGCTGTGCAATTCGATGATCCGGAATTAATGATAGCATTCTGTCAGGCGATACAATTGGCATCGCCGGTTAATTCCCATTTCACCCCTTACCCGAACTATATGCCTGGATATGAAGATGATGTGATTATGGCTGCAGGCACTTTCATTCAAGGTGCCAGCATAGAGCTGACGGCCGACGGCCCGATCAGACCGCCATACATAGCGTACGTACAGGGAGGACTGACATACTCCCACGTGAAATTGGCCGTTTTATCAGCCGTTCACGCACTGATCGAAAAAGGGCATATCACTGTTTGATATTTAAAGGCGGTCATCTGATCGCCTTTTTGTTTGCTAAATTACGATTAAGTCGAGAAGATGCGCCACTGGCATCAAGAAATAACCGGTTGTCAGGAAATCTGTTGCTTGTCAGATGAAAGAAATCCAGGAGAAAAGAAGATTTCTCATTATTTGTACATTTTTGAATTTATTTTATGTAAGAAAAGTTAACATTATATTGACAATTAATCTTACATTGAATAAAATGTAAATTAAGAAATGTAAGGGGGAGCAACATGGTGGATGAGAAAAATATTCGCAGGAATATGCCGCTATTCCCAATAAGTATCGTCATGAAGCTTACCGAACTTTCCGCGAGGCAGATTCGTTATTACGAAGAACATAAACTTGTGCTGCCGGCTAGATCGGAAGGAAACAAAAGAATCTTTTCCTTAAATGATATTGACAGATTACTAGAGATCAAAGAAATGCTTGAACAAGGCGTCAATCTTGCCGGCATCAAAAAGGTGCTTGAACTGTCTGAAGAAGCAGCACCGCTGGCAATACCGAAAAATGAGCAAGAAAAAGTAAAACGTGATCTCACAGACGAAGAACTGAGGAAACTGTTGAAGGCAGAACTGCTGCAACACAACAAAACCCGCTCGATGCTTCGTCAAGGAGACATGTCACGCTTTTTTAATTAAATCCTCTTTCATTGATCTTCCCGAATGAAGATCAGTCAAAGAGCTAAAAAAAATAGGGATACATTGGGAGGAAGAATCAAATGGCAAAGTATACACGTGAAGATATCACCCGTTTGGCGAAAGAAGAGAACGTTAAGTATATCCGACTTCAATTCACTGATATTCTTGGAACAATCAAGAATGTGGAAATTCCGGTAAGTCAGCTTGGGAAAGCCCTCGATAACAAAATGATGTTCGACGGATCTTCGATCGAAGGATTCGTTCGAATCGAAGAGTCAGATATGCTGTTATATCCGGACTTGGACACTTGGGTAATCTTCCCTTGGACATCCGAAAAAGGGAAAGTCGCAAGATTGATTTGCGATATATATGACACGGACGGTAATCCGTTCCAAGGTGATCCGCGTGCGAACCTGAAGCGTGTTCTTGCCGAAATGAGAGAACTTGGATTCACTGATTTCAATCTTGGACCAGAACCGGAATTCTTCCTGTTCAAGCTCGACGCACACGGCGAACCGACGCTTGAATTGAATGATAAAGGCGGGTACTTCGACCTTGCTCCAACGGACCTCGGAGAGAACTGCCGCCGCGATATCGTACTTGAACTGGAGGAAATGGGCTTCGAAATTGAAGCATCCCACCATGAAGTAGCTCCAGGACAGCACGAAATCGACTTTAAATATGCGGATGCGGTAACAGCATGCGATTATATCCAAACCTTCAAACTTGTCGTAAAAACAATTGCCCGTAAACACGGATTGCATGCGACATTCATGCCTAAGCCTCTATTCGGAGTAAACGGATCAGGCATGCACTGTAACGTTTCCTTATTCAAAGGAAAAGAGAATGCATTCTATGACACCAGCAGAAATCTGCAATTGAGTGAAACGGCAGAACAGTTCATCGCCGGCATCATCAAGCATGCCCCAAGCTTCACTGCTGTGACGAACCCGACGGTCAACTCATTCAAACGTCTTGTACCTGGTTACGAAGCACCTTGTTACGTGGCATGGTCAGCGAAAAACCGCAGTCCATTGATCCGTATCCCTGCTTCCCGCGGCGTCAGCACACGTGTGGAAGTACGAAGCGTCGATCCTGCGGCAAACCCATACTTGGCGCTTGCCGTAATACTGCAAGCAGGTCTTGACGGAATTAAAAACAAAATGACTCCGCCGGCACCGATCGACCGCAACATCTATGTGATGTCGAAAGAAGAACGCGAAGAAGCGGGCATCGTAGACCTGCCTGCAACACTATACGCAGCGCTCGAAGCCATGAAGCAGGACGAAGTCATCAAATCCGCATTGGGACCTCATTTGCTCGAACACTTCATCGAAGCAAAAGAGATTGAGTGGGATATGTTTAGGACCCAAGTCCACCCATGGGAACGTGAACAATATATGAGCATGTATTAATGCTCAGAGCCCTTGATACCGATTGGTATCGAGGGCTTTTTTGTTTTGGTCAAATAGTTTGAAAATCCTACTTGTTTTTCTCGTTTTAATTCTATATGAGTGTTCAAAAAAGGAATGTTGGGAATAAATGGACAACGAATATAATTCCAAAGGGCTGTTTTTAAGAAATGTAACTAATATTCTCTATTTTTATGCTATGTTGAAAACATACTCTCATTTAAATACACATATAAGCTCAGTAATTTGTACAAGCATTCCTATTAATTGCCGTATAAGTATAGAAGGCAGAGGGAGGTGACTGGAAATGGTGAAAATCTTTATTGATCCCGGCCACGGCGGTTCCGATTCCGGTGGTGTCGGGAATGGTCTGCAGGAGAAGAATATCACTTTACGGATTTCTTTACGAATTAGAGACATTCTTTCGGCGGAATACAATGATGTATCGATCAAAATGAGCCGTACCGGAGACACTTTTCCTTCACTGAATGACCGGACAAATCTGGCTAATTCCTGGGGAGCTGACTTCTTCCTGTCTGTCCATATTAATTCAGGCAGAGGCACAGGATATGAAGATTATATTTACACATCGACCGGACAAACTGCAAAGACATATCAGGATCATATTCATGCAGAGATTCTTAAACTCGTTGATTTCCGTGATCGCGGCCAAAAAACAGGGAATCTGCATGTGCTTCGTGAATCGAATATGCCGGCCTTATTGACGGAAAATGGTTTTATTGATACTGCGGCAGATGCTGCCAAACTGAAAACGGCTGTATTCATAGAAGCTATAGCCCGCGGTCATGTGAATGGAATCGTGAAATGCTTCAACCTGAAGAAAAAGAGCACAGTCGTTTATCATACGGTTGTCAGCGGCGATACAGTGTACTCACTAAGTCGAAAGTATGGAAGCACCGTTGCCCAAATCAAGAATTGGAACGGACTGGATGACGATTATACGATAATAGTAGGGCAAAGACTGCGAGTGAAATAGAAGATCACAATTTAATCTTTAAAAAGTAAACAGAGCCCTTCTCATTTTTTTGAGAAGGGCTTTAGATTTAACGGAGGAAATTTTGCAGTCATAGATGATAGTAAACAGATGATTGCAGTGGAAGGTGCGAAGACTCCTGCGGGATTAGCGTGTCGAGAGAGACCCCACAGCGCAAAGCGCGAGGAGGCTCCTGAGACCGCCCGCGGAAAGCGAAGCACCTGGAACGGAAATCATCCCTCAGATCATTTTGGGTATAATCGTTACCTGATTAATTCCTGAAAAAGTTTCATAACACTTCTGCCGAGTCGGCTGGTTTTTCAGCAATGGAACTATAGTAATACCTTAACAGAGGCATCACAATCAGGAATATGAATAACAGCCTGAAGATCTGGAAGACAGAAACGGTGGAGACATCCGCATCAACAGCATCTGCCAGCAGCACCATTTGGTCCAGTCCGCCGGGTGCGGTACTCAAGAAGCTTGTCGTGAACGAATATCCGGATACTGCCGTCATCAAGAAGCTTGCCGCATATGTTAATACTAGAAGTCCGGCTGAACTTAAGATGCCTGCAAGGAGATAGCGTACCGGCAGCCTCACCATATGCGGTTTGAACAGCAAACCGATATACGAGCCAAGTAACAGTAATGCGATATTCATTAACTCCGATGGAACACTCGGTATATCTACTGATGCCAGCTGCAAGCCCACAGAAATCAGAATAGGCGTCAAAAAATATGCTACCGGAAGTTTAATCCGTTTTGCGGCAGAGGCACATATGAAAGCGATCGCAATAAAGACAGTCAGTGCGATTGAAATGGATACTGGTGTATCTGGTTTCGCTTCCATATGGCCGGCTACCATGAAAGGTACAATGATGACGACCAATAAGAGCCGCACAATATGGAAATAGGTAATAGCAGCCAAATCAACATCCTTTTCTTCAGCCGCAAAGACGACAATTTGTCCCAGCCCTCCCGGAATGGTGCTTAGAATCATTGATTTAAATGAAAGTTTCGACCATTTGCTGAAACCATACGCCATCCCGAATGAAGCGGTGATGAGTGCGATATTCATTATAAGCATATAGAGCAGCAGAATCCCTATATTATCGAAAAGAGATAGATCAAACTGTTTTCCGATCGCGATGCCGACAATGACTAGACCTAAATCCCGCAATATAGGGGACCAGTGCAATGATCCTTTATAGATGAATTGAAGGAATAGAATAGAAAAGATCGGTCCCAGCATCCAAGGAATAGGAATATGGAGAAAACGAAATATATATGCCCCAATTAAAGCAGCCGCAAGTACTTTCAACATGTCTTTCAAGAACATCGCCCTTCTTTCATGGTAATTGTATCGTATGCTTTAATCTTTTTCTACAAGCCAGATTGACATTGGATCTTTAGGAAGCTGTCTTTACTCTGATGCATTTGTCAGGATGTTTCATTGATTTTTCATTTGGCATATAACGCATATGTTATAATTTGGGAATATATAGAGGTTTTTCAACGTTCAAATATGTGAAAATCAAAAATCAGAGAAGAGGGTTATTATGACGGAAGTATCCAAAAGCGGAGTTTTGTTGAATGAATCCTTTCGGGATTCGCTGATCATTGATAAGTACGATCCTATTTTTCATTCTTCCAGGAGGTTGAAATTAGAGCATATTAGAAGTGAAAACAGCGAAGATGCGATGACTTGGAATACTTTCAGAAGTTTAAATCAAATGAAACCAGAGTTATGGTTACCCAGCTTGTTTGAGAAAAGTTTTGGTGATACATTCAGTTATCCAGTGAATGCGGTTAATATGTCACTCTGGGGAAAACTTCCGCCTCCTTTATCTTTACATGTAAAGGAAGGACATACCGAATTTGATGTAATGATAGAATCGGAAGCATTTGTATGGATTATAGAAGCAAAATATAAGAGTGATATCAGTATGGGTACAACAAATGATCCAACACGTAACCAGGTGATCAGAAATATAGATGTTGGTTTGGAATATGCCAAAAACAAAGACTTTTATTTTTCATTGTTGATCCTTGAAGACCAGAAATCACGAAAAGGTGCAGCGGTAATAAATCAATATCGTCAACTTTTGGATAAGGGCGAAATGAAATTAACATTCCGTAAAAATGCAGTCAATCTGAAAGGCATTGGCTTATTAACATGGTTCGACCTTCTTGAAGTTCTTGAAAAGATAAAAGACGAAGCAACTTGTGATTTCGAAAGATTTGTAGCAGCTAGAGCAAACGATTGGTTAGGTAATAAAATTCAAAGCAATGAAGATAGCCGATAAGGGTAATTATTTTGAAAGTAATCTTGGAATTAATTCGAATAACGATTATACTTATCATTTTTGGTGCGCTGTTAGGAAGTTTAGTGAATTTACTTTATGCAAGTCTAGGGGTTGTAGATACCACTAACGGCGGTTGGTTAGCAGGTATTGCAATTATACTCTCACTCTTCGTATTGTATAGAAATAAACTTCAATTCTCTGGGTTTTACAAGGGAGAAGAAATGGTGAAACTTCCGAGGAAAGTAAGTATTTCTTTCATTTTTTGTTCCGTGATCATGATTGTTATAGCTCCTTTCTTAAATTAAACGAACTACAACGGACTTGATAAATAAACCCTTCTCAATTATTGAGAGGGGTTTTTAAATGGGGATATTTACAGACAAACAAATCTATCGGTTAAGCTGCTTTTTGTAATACCTTCTCTTTTTTTGGCATGAAGCACGAGATTAAGAAAGCCATAAAAGATATCACCAACATGAACATATAGGCATCGCTTGCTGCGGAAACGGATACCGGTTTCGCAAGCATCGTTTCGTTTCCTAAAGCATATGTGTTTTCCTGGATGGTGTACACGGTAACGATGACCGCTGTTCCGATGGCACCGGCCAATTGGCGGACGGTATTATTCACTGCCGAACCATGCGAACCCAATTCCCGGGGCAAAGCATTCAAAGCGGCCGTATTTAAAGGCATCGTAATAAAGCTTAACCCGATCCGTAAGATACAGATCCGCACCACAAAATACAGATAGGTTGTCGATTCCGTTAAATCGATGACTCCCCACATGGCCACAATAAGCAATAACGAGCCTGTGATGAATAACGGTTTAGCGCCGTATTTATCAAACAGCCTGCCGGCGACAGGAGATAGGAAGGCATTAATCAATGCTCCAGGCAATAAGAGGAGCCCTGCTTCAAAAGCGGTGAACCCGCGTCCGTCCTGTAAGTAAATCGGCAAAAGAATCAAATCCGCGTACATAAGGATGGTGATGAGGATATTTATTACCGATGTCAGGGTGAAAATTTTATATTTGAATACGGATAAATTCAGTAATGGATCATTCGATTTGACTTGGCGTAAACAGAATACCGCGGTTACAATAATCCCGACTATTATGGCTGCAAGGGCAACCGGATTCTCCCACCCTTTACTTCCTGCACTGCTGAAACCGTATAGAACAAGACCGAATCCTACTGTCGATAAAAGAACACTTGTCATGTCCAGTTTCGCTTTGGTTGTTTCGGCAACATTCACCAAATACTTGAATCATCATGTGGTGGATCAGAAAAGGATTGCATTATAGTTCCGACTTTATTGCCGAACAGATT
>JAZNGP010000118.1:0-5068 GCA_045576475.1 Bacillus sp. (in: firmicutes)
ATAAATATAACACCTTGGTATGATTTTTTTAGACTGGTAATACCCAATAACCTCGTCTATAACTAATTGTGCCTGCAAACACTCATCAATAATATGAGCGTGATTAGAATCATAATAATTGGGTTGATTTTCATTTAAAAAAAGCGTTCCCCAGCTAGTATCAATTCGTTTAGAAAAGGTTTCATAATATGAAATATCTAGCATTAGCAGTTCTTGTGAATTTAGCATATGGGTTCCCCTTTAGTTCTCGAAAATATAATTAATATTCCCGTTAGTTGATTAAAGAAATAACCTTAAACAGTAAACTTAGATAATCTAAGTGTATCCTACGTTTCTATATTTGGAATTAAATTCCCTTTTATTATCATATCGTTCAAAGTAACTTCATTTCTCTGATGATGGATGGATGCTTTCTAATACTTGAAACCACGCAAGGTAATTGTTCAGATATTTGGTCGCCACACCGTTAAAACGCTGTATCCAACCTTTCAGTCTTCGGTGATAGTTATTGACGTTCTGAATGTTATAAAGCCCTTTAATCATAGGAAATCTCCCATAAGAACAAAGCAAAGGATCGTCATCAACAATAACCAATGGTAAACACCTTTGTTATATCTCTCGATATATGCTTTTATTCCAAATGCGAGAAGCAATAGTATTCGGGAAGCCATCAACCAATGAGGTCTTTTTTATTCCGATCGGCATGTAATAGGATAAATTATTCGTAATCATCCCGCCGATACGTAAACCAATAGCACCCGGCTTTCCGCTGATCAAAAAGCTGCCAACCAGCATCTCTCCTGTTTGTTCGCCTTTTTCACTTTGAAATAATGTCTTTGGCTGCTCAATATATTGCTGATACACCTTTATATATTGCTGATACGATTTTTGTGCATCTTCCTTTATCAACTGCCCGCCCGCGTCATAAATTTCTACAGTGTCCCCTTCACGGCCGAATATAGGTTTCTTCACATAACGCATTCCCTTTTCGATGAACGGTCTTTCTTCCAGATATGTCGGTAAGAAATAATCGTCGATCCATTCATGCTCTTCCGCAGAAAAAAAGACATGTCGTTCCTCATGCAGTCCCCAAATGACAGCCTGTACCGCTTTGTTCTGCAATAAAAAAGCGGAAGGAGGGTTGAGGATCGTCAGCAGATTCTGTCCGACCAGCTCCAACAGCCATAAGCCGATTTTATTTTCTGATTCATCTTCATCTTGAATCAAATTTTCTATCGGGAATGTTTGACGATACAGGATATCAATCCGTTTCCCGTTCTCGTCAAACAGCCCGACTCCCCTTTCGATACGCAGTCGATGCAGCGGAGTGAATTTTGCTTCAGGTACAAATTGCATTAAGTAAAGCGCCGTATAATAGTCTTCCATATGTTGTTCATGCGCAGTAAAAACGATATGTGCTTTTCGGGAGAACTTACTTTGTTCAATGCTTTCCTGTACACCCTCTTTTAAAAGCTGCTCCATTTCAGCATTCGGATTTTCCATTGCGAATGCACGGCAAATGCGTTCGTTGACAGAAAATAATTCCTTGATGAACGTCGGTGTATCGGCATTCATTTCAATACATTTATAACTGCCGTTATGCGGAATAAAGTCGAAGCGCGCTATGACACTTTCAGCCTCTAGCGTTTTCAGTCGAAGGAAAGGAAGTGTTTCTTCCGGATAACCCATTTCAAGCAGTGTCTCATCCGGTACATTGCGTAATAAATGAGCCGTTTTAAAATAAATATTGCCCGTTCGTTCCGTCGCCAATCGAATTTGTTCTACTTCTTCATCCGTTACTTCATACAAGTCATATAGGGCATATTCCTCGCCGTACAGATCGGCCCAAAACTGTTCTATCTGTGCATAAAACTGCCTGCGCGCGCTTTTGTACATGAAATCATTCAACTCACTTTCAGATCTGTTACGTAAAGGACATATATGCCGCGGTCTTCATCAATTTCAGTAGAAGTAACAAGCATTTGGCCAATTCCAGGAACCTCCACAACATTCTTCAATAAATAGCGGATCACGTCAAAATGAGTTCCGCAAGGGATACGGGAGTACAGTCGATAATTCTCCCTTTCATTTGGGCTTCGGAATTCGATATGTATACCCCGTTCACGGAAAATCCGCTCATCCTCACCGGATAGATTACGCCCCAGCTCTTTTAAAACAACGACATCCGCATCTCCTTCCATCTCATTCGCAACAAGCTCATATTGTGTGCCGCGCATGATGAAATAGGTACATAGCTGTCTGGCATACAATTCATCTGTGCCGACATTCGCTGCCGCGTATTCATAAAATGGCTCATAATGTCCATTTCCTTTATCGATATAATAAATCAACTTCTTCAGACCTGCTCCCTCCCAAAATCAATAAGATATACATTTCGCAACGACCCAGCCGACTGCCAATGATAACGAAAATAATAGTGTTCCGACGGCCCTATTGTCATCTTCAATCGCTTTTTGGATACTGAATCGCATCGCCATCAGCTCTGCGATGAAAAATACAAACACTTGTGCCACCATTCCGATCGCACCCCAAATCACCATATCCACTAATGAAATGGAGTATTCCGCAGCAGCGCCCAGCACTATTGCCAGACCGATTACTTTCCCGCCCAGCAGCATAGCCGCTGCCGTATTCTTTTGTGCGATCAATTTAAATTCTTTGATTTTTGGCGTGCTTAAGGTAAAGAGCAGCAAACCGATTACTAATAAGCCAATGGATGTACCAAGATATGATAGGAAATTCAAATACACATTCATATTTTTCCGCCTCTCTTATCCTCCGAAACTTCTTGAACCGCTGCCGAATCCCGAGCTGGATTTCACCGTTTTGAAGCTGGAGCTGTTTTTATAACTTGTGTAGCCGCTGCTGCCATGCAATGCTGCCTTATTTTTGTAATAGCTTCCTCCGTGATAGTAGGAGCCGTAATACCCTGATCGACTGTCATCGCATTGCCATACACCCTCGTCCTCAGACCAATCCCAATCGTTACAGCTTTTATCCGCAGGCTTTGCCGGCAGGCTGCTTGTTGAGGAGGAGTTACAGCCAGACAAGCCTATTGTTAACGCTGCAGCTGATATCCCAGCCATCAATTTTTTCGTTTTCTCCATTTCTATCAGTCTCCATTTCCTTTCCTGCCTTTTGTGAAAAATTAAATAAACACCTAAATATTACCTATTAATTGTACTTGGAAAATGATTCCTTTTGTACTTTTTTCCTACTTTATTCTGCACGGTTATTCAATATGCAGCTTATGTAATATGCAGCACAAAAGAAAAAGTCTGTATTGTTGATAAGGATCCAACAGTACAGACTTTTTCAGCCATTATGATATTGTTCTTTAAAGCTTAAGAGTTGTTACTGATCATTTTTCAGAGTGGTATGCTTCCAAAGCTTTTTTTACTTTTTCAGGATCCGCCTTCCATTCATTACCGGTATCGACCAGCGGGCTGACGGTTGAAACTGCCTTCACTTTATCGCCTTTGTAGAATTGGATGAATTCATCCTGGTTGACGGAATACAAGACAGCTTTCCTTAAGTTTTCGCTTTTTGCTACATCACGGTTTTTTGTGTTGAATAACAAATAAGAGACACCGTTGCTCTGTGTGCTTTGCAATTTCATCTTGCCGTCTTCTTTCAGAATATCGAACTTCGTATCCGGCACACCTGACAGCATATCGATCTCACCGCTGCGCAAAGCACTGAATGCGCTGTCCGGGTCTTTGATGAATCGTACGGACACTTGGCTGATTTTCGGTTCATGATCTGTTCCGGTCATATAGGCAGGGTTCTTTTGGAATACGGCTTCATAATCATTTTTGTACAGCATGATGTATGGTCCGCTAGTATATAATGTGTTATTGTATTGGTCGCCTTCTGTCACCGTGTTTTGGTCTCCATAAGGGATATCTTTCTCGACGTCAAAAGAAGCGACATCATATGTGTTGATACTTTCGACTTGTTTCTTCGATACGATCCCTGCTGATTGGTGGGCCAGGTAATTCAGCACTTGCGGGAATGGCTCTGTTGTCGTCACTTTCACGACTTGATATTTCCCGTTTTGCTGATCGGCATCCTCTTTGGCTGTGACGAGTTCCGCTATTTCACTTTCAAGCTCCGCATTCAGTGCATCCTTCACGGTTCCTTCTCCATTGGAAAGTTTCACGGATTCAAGGCTCGCCAAGTCTTGGACGACTTCGACATTTTTAATATGCTCATGCAGGCTGTATGTTCTGTGATCCGGTACGGAATTTTTGTCTTTGGCACGGTTCAAGGAGAAGATGACATCCTCTGCCCCTACTCTTTCCCCTGAATCCACTGCCTTTTTATTGTCGACTTTCGCGAAATGAATATCGTTCCGAAGGACGAAATAGTATTCTGTATTGCCTTCCGCAATCGCATGATTCAATGATAGAGATGCATCCGATGTGATTTTGTCATCGTCTGTCAAATTAACCAATCGAACGTACATATTCGTGTTCAATTGGTTGATGGAACCGTCATTCCCTTTGATCGGATCAAGCGAAGTCAAAGTGGACATCGTCTGCGTCACTTTCAAAGGCTCTGTATCGCGCTTGGATGGATCGGCAAAATCGATGGAATCCCAAGCAAGTGCCCGAGACTTCGACAAACGGACAGAATCTTCCTTCAATACTTCTGTGTTGACCGCCTGGTTTTTGTTCGCGATATAAAGCGGTGCGATATAGGCTTTGTCGAACACAAGATGATCTTCCAGCTTTTTGTAGGTCTCTTTATATTCTGCAGGCGTTTGAGCAGCTGCCTGGTCGATCAGCTTATCCAGCTCAGGATCGGATATGATACTGTAATCCCCTCCCGTCTTGAACAAAGAACGGACCGCATAATCAGGATTTCCAGTGACCGTCGTCCAGCTGGACATCGACACATCGAAATTCCCTGCGTCTTCCTGTGCTTTAAAGCTTCCAAAATCCGGCTGCAGATTCAATTTGACCTTGAATCCATTTTTCGTGAGCTGATCACGAAGGATATTCACATCCGACTCGTTGGCGCTCATACTTAATATTTCAATTTC
>JAZNGP010000119.1:0-9603 GCA_045576475.1 Bacillus sp. (in: firmicutes)
CGCTGACTTTGGAGAGCAAGCTCTCCTCCGTCCGCTCGACTTGCATGTATTAGGCACGCCGCCAGCGTTCGTCCTGAGCCAGGATCAAACTCTCCAAAAAGTGTTTGACTTGCTCATGTTTTAAAACTTGTGTTTCGGTCTATGCCGAAACGTTTGTTTAGAATTAACGTTGACGTTTTGTTTTGTTTAGTTTTCAAAGAACATATGAATCAATGGTTTTATTGGAGCGGGTGAAGGGAATCGAACCCTCATCATCAGCTTGGAAGGCTGAGGTTTTACCACTAAACTACACCCGCATATATTATGATCATTATCAGGAATCGGGAAGACAGGATTCGAACCTGCGACCCCTTGGTCCCAAACCAAGTGCTCTACCAAGCTGAGCTACTTCCCGGCATAATGATATTATGGCGCGCCCGAAAGGAGTCGAACCCATAACCTTCTGATCCGTAGTCAGACGCTCTATCCAATTGAGCTACGGGCGCTTGATAACTTGATTTGTATTCTTTTGGTGCGGCCGAGAGGACTTGAACCTCCACGGGGTTGCCCCCACTAGGCCCTCAACCTAGCGCGTCTGCCATTCCGCCACGACCGCTAAGGTGGCTAGCAACTTCATTATTATATCTGAATAACTCCAGTGTGTCAACACTTTTTTATTCAACTTTTTTTGAAGAAAGAAGTGCGGGTGAAGGGACTTGAACCCCCACGCCGTAAGGCGCCAGATCCTAAGTCTGGTGCGTCTGCCAATTCCGCCACACCCGCAATGTAAAATGGTGAGCCATGAAGGACTCGAACCTTCGACCCTCTGATTAAAAGTCAGATGCTCTACCAACTGAGCTAATGGCTCTTAAATGGCTGGGCTAGAAGGATTCGAACCTTCGCATGACGGAATCAAAATCCGTTGCCTTACCGCTTGGCTATAGCCCAACATTATTTTAAGATAATTTCTAAGTCGTTCGCCTCTCTCGGAAGCGACTTTATTATATTAACACATCTTATCGAAGTGATGCAAGCTTTTTTTAAAATTTATTTTTGTTTTTTTGATCTCGTCTTCAGGAGACGAATCATTCAGGTAATATGGTGACCCGTACGGGATTCGAACCCGTGTTACCGCCGTGAAAGGGCGGTGTCTTAACCGCTTGACCAACGGGCCATAAAAATGGCGGAGAAGGAGGGATTTGAACCCTCGCGCCGCTTACGCGACCTACACCCTTAGCAGGGGCGCCTCTTCAGCCTCTTGAGTACTTCCCCACAATAAAAAAATGGCTCCGCAGGTAGGATTCGAACCTACGACCGCTCGGTTAACAGCCGAGTGCTCTACCACTGAGCTACTGCGGAATAACATTGTTGTCCTATCGACTCTTATGATTATAATCAGGTTCTACCTTAGTGTCAATAGCTTTTTTTACTTTGTTTGATTTATGTTTTCATCGGCATGTATTTCTTGGAGTTTCCCTCTGCATTTCCCGCATACATACCTGTTCGTATTCACTTTTCTCCTGCGGATGTATTCCAACCGGCAATCTTTGCATCTGAAAATATAGATCTTCCCTTTTCGCTTTTGCTTTGCCGGCAGCGAAGAACAGAAACGGGGTGCCCCCACTTGTTTCATTAGTGTTTTAAAATCAGCATCTCTATGCTTGTACCCTTTCCCTTCTATATGAAGATGATAATGGCAGAGTTCATGCTTGATGATTCCGACCAATTCATCTTTTCCGAAAAGGGTATAATGCTTCGCATTGATCTCGATATTATGGCTTTGAAGCATATACCTTCCCCCGATTGTCCTTAACCTGGGGTTAAAGATCGCCTGATGCCGAAACGGCTTTCCAAAATAACGCATAGACAAATCCTCGGTCAACCTCTGCAAATCGGAATCTTTCATGAACTCACCCCTCCAATGAACTAAGACAATCTCTATCATCATACAATGACTTTAACCAAAAATCCAGGAGGGAAAAGACATGCCAAAATGGCTCCAAAAGCAGATAAAGCAAGCCTTCATCAATAAAGATACAAAGCAAATCGCACTGCTGAACAGATGCTGGTACTATTACAGGCAGACAAATACCATTGAGGAAGGGTGAAGAGGAGATTCCAAAAGCAGCCCCCTCTCACCCATTGTTTATGATTGAACCATTGTTAAAGAAACACGTTGTTTTTTTTGATCAACACCATCTACCCACACAGTAACAACCTGACCGACCGAAACAACATCCAAGGGATGTTTCACGAACTGCTTACTTAATTTCGATATATGGACCAGCCCATCCTGCTTCACACCTATATCGACAAATGCACCAAAGTCAGTCACATTCCGAACCGTCCCTTGAAGCTCCATTCCAACACTCAAATCTTCCATCTTAAGCACATCCTGCTTCAGCAATGGTTTAGCCAAGTCATCACGCGGGTCTCTGCCCGGTTTCACCAATGAATCTGCGATATCCTTCATCGTGATCTCTCCTATGCCCAATTCCTTTGCTGTTTCAGACAAGTCCAATTGACGCAGTGCCTCTCTGAGCCGGTCTGTTCCTAAGTCATCCGATGCGGCACCCAGTTTCTCCAATAGTTCAGTCACCACTCCATAATTCTCCGGGTGGATATCTGTTTTATCCAATTTCTCCACCCCGTCAGGTATTCTTAAGAAACCGATACATTGTTCATACGTCTTCGCCCCGAGGCGAGGGATTTTCTTCAGTTGCTTCCTTGATTGGAACGCACCTTCTTCCTCACGTTTCTTGACGATATTATCAGCCACCGTTTTGGATAGTCCGGCTACATATTGCAACAGGGAAGAGGAAGCCGTATTCACGTTCACACCAACCTGGTTGACCACTGTTTCAACGACGAAGGTTAGGGATTCATTGAGTTTCTTTTGAGATACATCATGCTGGTATTGTCCGACACCTACTGATTTCGGGTCAATTTTCACCAGCTCGGCAAGCGGATCCTGCAGCCTTCTCGCAATGGAAATGGCACTTCTTTCTTCCACCTGCAAATCCGGAAATTCCCCTCTCGCTAAATCAGATGCAGAGTAAACACTCGCTCCCGCTTCATTCACGATCAGGTAAGAAATATTTCCGCCCATTTCTTTCAGTACTTCCGCAAAGAATTGCTCCGTCTCCCTCGAGGCCGTTCCATTTCCTATCGCAACCAATTCCACTTCATATTCTTCCAGAATTCTTTTGACTGTTTTTTTCGCCGCTTCTGTTTTGGAAACAGGCGGATGCGGATAGATTACCGCTATATGTTTCATCTTGCCGGTTTCATCCACAACAGCCAGCTTACAGCCAGTCCGGTAAGCCGGATCTGCTCCAAGCACAACCTTTCCTTTCAATGGCGGCTGAAGCAAGAGATTCTTCAGATTCTCGGCAAATATATGAATTGCGCGATCTTCCGCTTTATCCGTCAGCTCGCTGCGTATCTCTCTCTCCACTGAAGGCTGTATCAACCGCTTATAAGCATCTTCTATAGCTTCTTTCATAAGCTGTGCCGCAGGAGAATCTCCCTGTTTCATCTTCTGGCGTTCCAAATACGTAAGGATTCTGTCCATATCTGGTTTGATGGAAACCTTCAATACTCCTTCCTTCTCTCCTCTGTTCAAAGCCAATATCCTATGGGGAACAATTTTACGGATCGGCTCCTCATAACTGTAATAATTCTCGAAGATTCTTTTTTCATCAAGCTCTTCCTTCTTCACAGCAGATTCGATTAATGCTTGTTCATATGTATAAGAGCGAATCCATTGACGCAGGGAAGCATCATCCGCAATCATTTCTGCGATGATATCCTTCGCCCCCGCCAGTACTTCCTCGACTGTCTCGACTCCCAAATCCTGATTGATGTATTTTGCCGCTTCCAACTCAACAGAACCCGTCTTCGGAAGAGAAGCAGCCCATACAGCCAGCGGTTCCAGTCCTTTTTCTTTGGCTACAGTCGCTTTCGTGCGTCTTTTCTGTTTGTATGGACGGTACAAATCTTCAACTGTCTGAAGTTTGTCCGCTTTTATGATTTCTGCGAGAAGCTCAGAAGTCAATTTCCCTTGTTCTTCAATGATCCTCGAAACTTCCTCTTTTCTCTTTTGAAGATTCTCCAAATAGTGCGTCCGGTTCATCACTTCCCTTATCTGGACTTCATCCATGCTGCCGGTCATCTCTTTACGATAGCGGGCGATGAACGGAACCGTATTCCCCTCATTCAATAATTCCATTACATTCGCCACATGCTGTCTTCCTATATTTAATTCCTGCGCGATGATAGAAGCGATATTGATCGGTTTGATTGCACTCGAACTCAAAGCATTCCCTCCAAAATCATTTTCCTCTATCTTAACAAACTTCCGCCTTTTCCACTAATTACGGAAGAACAAAAAAGCCTACTTCTTATTGAAGTAAGCTACCTATAATCATTGTTATATCATCCGCTTGTGCGGTATTTTCACTCCAAAGCTCTGCACCGACGCATTTGAGAGGAATATTTTTTTCACTCAATTTGGATTTTACTCCTTTTACGACCATTCCGTCCGAAAATAAAATGAATTTAGAATCCTTTTCCCGCCGGTAGGTCTCCACTTTGAACTTCTTGCTCTTTCCTGATAGGAATCCTGTTACAGGCAAAGGATAAATTAACTTATTCTCCGATGGCAGGAACAAGAAAAAGCGAATGTTCCCTACCGATACAATTTCGAATTCATCGCGATCGAAAAAGACTCTCATAATCGCGACTGCAGCGCCTCTTTTATTAGCAAGTTGTTCATTACATTTAGCAATCAACTCATCCAGTGGTAAGTCATGATGCTTTTTGACGACTTCAATCACCGCATTGGATGATACAAATGCAAACTCACCGCTCCCTAATCCATCAGCCAATACGCATAAGAAATAACTCTCGGTTGTGATGCAATAATAAGAATCGCCGCAGAAAGATGCACTATCTTTGGCTTCCTGCATCACCACTAGCTCTACCCGATCGTTCCTGATATGGTCATTGATCATCTAACAAACTCCGAACTGCCTTCCGCATGAATCGCTTCTCGAAGTTTCTTGATAGCGCGTCTCTGCAAGCGGGAAACATGCATTTGTGAAATGCCAAGCTTCTCACCGGCTTCTTTCTGGCTGAGGTTCTCAAGATACGTATATTGTATGATCATCTTTTCCCTGTCGGTGAGGACATGAAGGACCCTCTCCAGCACAAGGCGCTGATTCACCTTCTCGTAGCCTTCCTCGACATTTCCGAAAATATCAAGCAGCGTCACTGTACCGCCGTCGGAGTCAGCTTCAATTGTATGGTCGATTGACAGCGCTTGATAGCTTTTGCCCATTTCCATCGCTTCAAGCACTTCCTCTTCCGTCACTTCCAAGTAATCTGCTATCTCATCGACTCTTGGTGACCGGTGAAGCTCTGTCGTCAATTCCTCGACCGTCACTTTTATTTTCGGGCCAAGTTCTTTGATGCGGCGCGGAACATGGACACTCCATGTCTTATCGCGTAAAAATCTTTTGATTTCCCCAATGATGGTAGGCACAGCAAAAGCTTCGAAGGTTTTTCCGAATGTTTCGTCATATCTTCTTATGGCTCCGAGAAGCCCGATCATACCGACTTGATATATATCTTCCTGAAAGGATCTTCCTTTAGCATACTTTCTGGAGATCGTCTCCACCAAGCCTTTATAATGAAGGACTAACCGGTTTTGGGCATCTTCATCCTGATTCTCTTGATAAGCCTTAATCCAGGAGTTGACTTGATCTTTCATTTCCTGATTAGGTTGAGATTGTTTTCGCATCACTCTCCACCTGCTCTCCCTGAATAAACTTAGTCATGAATACAGTAACGCCTTGATATTGATGTATCTTGACCTTGTCCATTAAAGTTTCGATAAGATAAAGTCCAAGACCCCCTTCTCTCAGGAATTCGACTTTATCTTCTTTCTCATAAGGCCCCAAGCCTCGTCTTACTTCCTCGAAATCGCAGCTGCTTCCACTGTCCGAGACCAAAAGCTCCAAGCGGTCCTCATAAAGTCCGAGTCCGACGGTCACTTCCCCGTCTTCCTGTCCTTTATAGGCATGCTGGACAGCATTTGTGCACGCTTCACTTGCTGCAATCTTCAAATCTTCGATATCATCATAAGAAAAGCCCATTCGGCTGGCCACTCCGGAAAGCGTCAGCCTGATGACTCCGATAAATTCAGGCTTCGCGGGAATCTTCATTTCAATGTAATCATAGCCCCTCTTCATCTCATTCCACCCTTTGCGTCACTAGATATATTAATGATATCAGCCAGTCCGGTTATATCGAATAGTCTTGTGAGTCTATCGGATAGCCCGACAAGCCGGAATTCGCCTTCATTTCCTCTTACCGTTTTGAATAAACCTACAAAAACGCCAAGTCCTGTGCTATCCATATACTCCACTCCAGACAGATCGATCGTCATATGGACGAATTTCTGCTCTGCTAAAGGAAGTAATTGCTCTCGCAGCTTTGGAGTTGTATATGCATCAATCTCTCCTTGAACGCTCGCTTCAATATTATTCTCTCTTTGTTCTACATCTATCTTAATATTCATATGAATACCCACCCCACTTATTGTTCGCATAATATGCTAACTGATATATACCCATATTCTTTAATCAGTAAACCAGTAAAATAGTATTCTATTATTGGACCCTTTTCAGAATGATAAGTGTAAAATCATCACGCAGCTGGAAATGCTGCAGTTTCTCTAAATGCTTATACACATTGACCACTATTTCCTGAGGATGCAGATGGATATGTTTTCTGATTTCGCCGATCAGATAGTCTCTTTCGATGAAGCCGGTCTCTGTCCGGCACTCGGTCACCCCATCAGACATCAGGATGATCATATCGCCTATTTCTATAGCTGTATCAAACTGCTGATAGTTCGTATTCTTATTCACACCAAGCAGCAGGCCTTTAGCATATAACTCTTCAAACTCATCCGTTTCCGCATTGTAGCGCATGCCCGGCTCATGTCCGGCCGATGAATAAGAAAACACCGATGTCTCCGGATTATATAATCCGTAAAACATCGTTATGAACATACTCGGATCCACATTCTGTTCCACTACCCTGTTCAATGACTTCAGCACATTGCTCGGCAGATGGCTTTGTTCAGGGATACTGTCCATCGCATATTTGATCATGGACATGCATAGCGCGGCAGGGATCCCTTTGCCGATGACATCAGCAATCCCTACTCCTATACATCCGCTCTCGTCATGCACAAAGTGATAATAATCCCCGTTCATATGGCGGGACGGGATACTGATGGCCCCGATCTCCAGTTCCTGAATTTCGGGGATCTCTGTTTCCAGCAATGTGCTTTGGACATTTGCCGCAATCTCCATCTCTGTCTTCAGCTCTTGCTGTAGATGGCGCAAATTCTGTGTTTCACGGTAAGTGATGCCGTACCCCATCATGATTTCCAGCAAAAAGTCCAAAGAATTCAACACTTCCGAACGCGTTTCCGGAAACATTTCCAGCAGTACACTTTTATGCCAGCTGATGATTTCCTCAGGGGAAATATTATGTTCGATCGTCTTGCGGCTCAGCTTCTGCCCTTTATACAATAATTGTTCTGACTGCTCTTTTACAAATTCCATCAGCATCTCGCGGTACTGCTCTTCTATCTTCTCTCTCTTGTCCAAATTTCACTCCCCCTCTAACGGAGCCATTTCGTCGCACGAATTTCTGTGCCTTCCCCCGGTGTTGATTCAATATCAAATGTATCCATCAACCTTTTCACGCCCGGAAGCCCCGCACCGAGACCGCCTGAAGTCGTATAGCCGTCCTCCATCACTCTTCTGATGTCCAATATGCCCGGTCCCTTATCTTCAGCAATGATAATCAAGCCTTCCCGGCCGCCTTCACTTGTTTTCTCGATGGTGACCTTGCCTTGGCCGGCATACAGATATATATTTCTCGCCAGCTCACTGATGGCCGTTGTAATCCTGGCTTGGTCAACAGTGCCGAACCCCAGCTCTTTTGCTACATTTCTTCCGAGCTGCCTTGCAGCTACAATATCCCATTCATTGACTATATTCACAAAGGATTGGTGCATACTCAATCCCCCAGTTCCTGTTGTAATTTCTCTAATCCTTTTTCTAAATCTAAGGCAGTATAGACGCCATTCAGATTGATCCCCAGTTCAATCAATGTGATTGCAACTGCTGGCTGGATGCCTGTAATGACCACTCTTGCGCCCATCAATTTGGACATACTGACCACATCCCCCAATACCTTAGCTATAAAAGAATCGATAAAATCGATGGAAGTAATGTCGATCACTACCCCCCTCGAACTTGTTTCATGGATTTTCTTCAGTAAATCTTCCTGAAATTGAAGCGCAGTCCCATCATCAAGTTCCCATTGGATGGAGACAAGCAGACAATCACGCAACTTCAATATTGGTATTCTCATAAAGCTTCCTCCACCTCTGCATCATTGATTTGTCTATTGGTCAGAATAAGCGCTGCTTCAAAGCCTCTCTTCAGCGTATTCTTCGTTATTATTTCATTGAGATTGATTCCCAGATTGACGATTGTCTGTGCAATCTCCGGGCGAATACCGCAAAGCATACATGTGGCTCCGACCAATCTTACCGCTTCCGCTGCCTGAATGATATGATGGGCGACCATGGTATCCACAAGCGGAACACCCGTTATATCTATCAGTACGACTTCTGAACGATGCTTCACTACGCCCTCAAGCAGATTCTCCATAATCTGTTTCGCTCTTTCGGTGTCGATCGTTCCCACAAGCGGCATGACCGTTATTCCTTCCAACACCGGGATGAGCGGCGCGGAAAGCTCCTGAAGGGCTATCTTCTGGAGAGATACCGTCCTTTCCCACGTGGCTGTGTATGTATTGATGATTTCAGTACTCATCGGATTAGACCAATTATCGAAGTCATACTGCATCTCCACGAGGTTATCAGGGTTGATGATCCCCGCTTTATACATTTCTTCAAATACAATCAGGTTGAACTTCTTCAACCCTGTGATCACGAATGTCAAAGGCCAGCCGAGTCGGACCACTTTCTCAGCAAAGTCCTTCAACTTCGCCTTAAATGACTCTTGTGGTTCTTTAATATTTGAGATGATCAATTCAATGAATTGATTGCTTGTTTCGGTAAACATCTGGTTGGAAACAACTTTCAGCAATTTATCATCGTTATCTTTCTTCATCGCTTCCATCCACTTGTCAAGAATTACTGCTCTATTTTCAGAAATATAACCAAATACTAAATTATGCATATTTTCCTCCCTATTTTATCACACTGTATTTTCTAATTTGCTTAAATGATTTATATGTTACCGTTTTGTAACGAAAAGAACATATTTTATAGGTTCAACCATTACATATACCACCTGCAAATATTTTTAAACCTTTTGAGAAACACTTTTTATAAAACGAAAGAGGACATGACAATCAGAGAGATTACGGAAGTTGGCCGTCCGCATGTCTATCTTCTTGCCAGACTTAATTATAGAATATTTTTAATTGCACATACATTTTCAATATACTTTGTACAGAAGAATATAGTCAAACAATTAAAATAAGATCGTCCGTACAAAATAAAAAAAG
>JAZNGP010000120.1:0-5330 GCA_045576475.1 Bacillus sp. (in: firmicutes)
CGGTCCAGTTTTATGTTGGAGAAAAAATCTCTTAAAAGTTCTGCTTGTTTTCTCCCTTGCTCCGTCAGTTCTGCTTCCGCAGCTTGTCCACATGCTGCACAATGCCTGACTATATATATTTTCTTTGTCATGGAAACCTCTCCTTATAAGGAAAATCTGTTCATTTATACGACTTACATATGAACATTATAAGGAATGACGCAAATAATTGGAATATACACCCAGTCAAACGAAACAAAAAGGCATACTTGCGGAACAACACAAGTATGCCGGTGAATAGTATTCTGTCCTATACCAAGAGAAGCCACAAAATCATCGTGATCGTAATCGTCGTTACGCCTTGCAGCAATGTTGCCATTGTCTGTGCTTTATATGCCTGCGTGACTTCCATGCCGCTGTATTGGGTTACCACCCAGAAGAAGCTGTCGTTCACATGGGATACAGTCATTGCGCCTGCTCCGATCGCCATTACGACCAGCGCCAATGGCAGCGCGCCTTCGATTCCTGCAGTCACCAGCATCGGCGCAACCAAGGTCGACGTGATCACCAGTGCAGTCGTGGAAGAACCTTGCGCTGTTTTGAGTGCTGCCGCAATCAGGAACGGCACAAGCAAGAAGAGTGAGCCTTGTGCCAGTGAACCAAGGTCCATCTGTTGCAGCAAGTCACCTACACCTGTTTCTTTGATGATCGTTCCGAATGAACCGCCTGCCGCAGTGATCAGAAGGATTGGAGCCGCGTCTTTCAAGCTGTCCCCGATCCAGCCCGTCAATGTCTCTTCGTTCAGCTTCGGCAATAATGGAAATGCTGCGAATACACCCAGCAGCAATGCGACAATCGGACTTCCGATAAAGCGCAAGACCATATTGAAGGTCGATTCCGGGTCACCCGCCAATGCCGCGATGGAGCCGATACCGATCAATAGGATCGGAAGGACAATCGGGAAGAATGACTTGAATGTGGATGGCATTTCACCAAAGGACTTGATGACTTCTTTGTAATCAAGCGCCTCCTCTTTATCTAAAGGAACCTCAATTTTTGAAGCCACTTTCACGGCCCATAAATATCCGACAAATGTAGCCGGAATGGCCACAAGCAAACCTACCAGTATCACCGTTCCCAAGTAATCCGCCGCACCGATATTGCCGGCGGCCGCGATCGGACCCGGAGTCGGCGGGACAAGTACATGCGTTGCATATAAGCCTGTCGCAAGCGCTACTCCCATGGAAGCAATCGTCACTTTCGCCCGTTTTGCCAGTGATTTCTGCAGGCTGGATAAAATGATGAAGCCTGAATCACAGAAAACCGGAATCGATACAATATAGCCGATGATCGACATCGCCAATTGCGGACGTTTCGGCCCCACAATCCTCAAAACGACCTCCGCCATGCGGTAAGCAGCACCTGAACGCTCCAAGATCACACCGATCATCGTTCCGGCGACGATCACGATCCCGATGCTTGTCATTAAACTGCCGAATCCGGCATTGATATTCGTCACCACATCCAAAAGCGGCATTCCGCTCGCAATCCCCACGAAGAATGAACTGATGATCAATGCCAAAAACGGATGTACTTTCAGTTTCGCGGTGGCGAATACGACAAATAATACCCCGATTAAAATAATGAAAAATAACATTCCCTCTCCCCCTTCACCTATCTACTCATGAAACAATTCATATGCCTTCATCCTCAAAAACTTCGCCGGTTCCCTCATTGCCATTTCGGCCGTGACGGCACCTCCGACGATGGAAGCTGTTCTCTGGAAATGCCGGGCAAGTATTGATTGGTCTTCTTCCTCCATACGGCCTGATATCAATAATGTTGGAATACCGAGCTGCTTCGCACAATTTGCCACTCCGATCGGAGCTTTCCCTTGCAATGTCTGCCGGTCCGATTTCCCTTCACCGGTAATGATGAACTGGGCATCCTTTACTTTCTCGGGATACTGCAAGACGTCCAGAACCAATTGTATTCCTTGGTGAAACGTCCCGTTCAGGAAAGCGATCAATGCACCTCCCATTCCGCCGGCTGCGCCTGCCCCTGGATATTCATGAAGGCGGATGCCCTTTTCCGCTTCGACGATGTCCGCCCAATGCGTAAGTGCTTGATCGAAATAATCCACTTCTTCCGCTTTCACGCCTTTTTGCGGACCGAAGACGGCTGTCGCGCCGTTCTCTCCGACTAATGGATTGTTCACATCGCAAGCAACCGCAATCTTTGCCTCATGCAATCGCGTATCCCATTCAGAGAAATCAAAGCTTTCCACGTCATATAATCCATCAATGTTTTTTTGTACTTCACGTCCATATTTATCCAGCAAACGAAGACCGAGCGCCCTCAGCATGCCGACGCCCGCGTCATTGGTGGCACTTCCGCCGATGCAGATGATAAACTCCCTGAAACCTTGATCCAGCGCGATTCGAATGAGCTGACCGGTTCCATAGGTCGAAGCGATCCTTGGATTTTTCTCCTTGTTATGTAACAGCGTGATTCCGGAAGCCGAAGCCATTTCTATGACACAGGTTGTTCCGTTTCCGAGTACTCCGAAGGAAGCTTCTATGGTTCGGCCCAGAGGATCCAGTACTTTTGCTTGGACGAAGCGTCCATTTGCAGCCGAGACAAGGGCATCCTTCGTCCCTTCCCCGCCGTCCGCTACTGGCAGCAGAACCGTTTCTGCTTCCGGATTTGCCTGCTTTATTCCTTGTTCAATGGCCCGAGCCGCTTCCAGCGCTGTCAATGTCCCTTTAAATGAGTCCGGGCTGATCACTACTTTCATCCTATTCCTCCTTTCGGTAATCGCTTACATAAATTATACTGACGGATGAATGGAAAAGCATTATAATAAACGTACAAGTTTCTGTATTAGTACAATACTTATTTTTATACGGGGTGTATGAAATTGCTATCGATCAAACTAGCGGAGGAAATCGTCCACCAGACAATGATGAGACTCCATCATAATATCAATGTCATCAATACAGATGGCGTCATATTGGCTTCAGGGGATAAGGATCGGGTCGATTCAATACACGAAGGCGCAATCCAAGTCGCAAAGACGGGTGTTCCGCTTTTGATTGAAGAGGATTTTTCCAAGGAGTTCCGCAACAGCAGACGCGGCATTAACCTCCCGATCCGGTTTCACGAGAAGATCATCGGTGTGATAGGAATCACAGGAAATCCGAATGAACTGGGGGAAATCGCGAACTTGGTGCAGCTGACGACTGAAATGATCGTGCATCAAGTGCTGACTGAAAGCAAAAGTGAATGGCAAAGGAAAAACGGCGACTTCATCCTTAAAGCACTGATCAATGGCGTACCCGTCGACAGTGCGTTCAATGAACGAATCCGAAAACTCCCTTTCTCGCTTGAAGCGCCTTTTCAATTATTGCTCATCAAGCAGTTGAAGGAAGGATCCTCCAGCACCTTCTCCCTCCATTTGGAGAACATGACGTATAAGCGTCAGGCTCTATTCGGGCAGATCCAATTAAATGAATACTATCTGTTCTTATGCGGGCATGCCGCAAAAAATGCGGCAAAAACGGTCCGACAGCTGACCGGCCTGCAGGCACTTGCCCCATGCCGCATCGGAGCCGGACCCAAAGTCCATGAACTGGAGCAATTGCCTTATGCCTTCAAAGGAGCCAAAACGGCGCTGGCATTCTCGAACACCCAGCAGCCGATCACGCAATTCGAACAAGTTGAGATTTTTACGTTATTTAAAGAACGAAAGAGCCATGAGATCGAACAGTTCTTAACGAAGATTGACGGCCTCAGCGGGAAATTGACCGAGACGTTAGCCGCCTTATTCGAAAGCAACCTACAGTTAAATATATGCGCCGGCAAACTCGGCATTCACCGGCATACTTTGACATACCGCTTGAACAAAGTGCATGAACTGACTGGATATCATCCGCAGAATTTTGAAGATGCCTTCATCCTTAAGCTGGCTCTGATTTTGAGGAAACAACTTTGAAAAATAGAGGATTTCTGAATACTGGAGAGTTGAAGTGGATTATCTTAAGGTCAAAACCCCAAAGTCAAAAGCTGCTCCCATTCCTCGCGGAGCAGCTTTCACTTTTCCCGCTTATGCAGTTTTCAGAGCCCGCAAAACGGTATTGACTGACTTACGGTTTTTGTAGATAAATGTTTCCACTTCGTTTCTTGTCAAAGAAGTTTCTCCTTCATCACAATATCCGCTTCCTTTTCCGTGAATCGTCCAAGTATTATCGGCAGGATAATGCATTAATGTCCATTGGCCGTCACGTTCCTTATCCTTGAAGACTATATATTGCTTCTGTCCGTCTTCATCAAAGGAACTGAGATTTTTGAAGTTTTTCAGGAACTTGTATACATCCTTTTTATAAACAATCAGCTTCATAATGACTCCCTTCTAACTGTTCAAAAGAATTTGATAAGTACAATTATTATTGTAGCCAAATGTTTATTCCTAAGGGAATACAAAAAATCTTGCTGAAATGTTAATGTTAGGCATTTTCAGATGGATGAATTTGTTTTTCCTGCAACTTATATTAATCCATTAAATACTGGCCTCACTCACCTGAAATACATCCACCCAGCACCAAACTCCATCATTTCTCATATTCAATATTATGGCTCTGCTATTGTTTCATGTCGGCTGCTGATATAGCTGATTGAACGACGGAACCTTTAGCCAAATACGTATGCAGGCAGCTGCTTGCTTCAAAACTTCTTAGGAGGAGATCAGTATTGAGAAATTTTAAGGGAACAGGAAAGATGATACTCGCCGGGTTTTTGGCATTATTCTTGGCGGCATGCGGGGAAGAACAGGAAACCATCAACCTAAAAGAGGAAGAAGCGAAAGAAGAAACCGAGAAGGAACCGGTTAAAGAGAAGCAAGACAAGGATGCAGGAGAAATCGAGGAAGATGTAAAGGTGGATGAACAAGAGACACAGTCGGATTGGAATCAGCTTGGAACGTATCCGGAAGACATCCCCAATGCTTTACAACCTTTGCAGGAAGGAATGCAGGCATTTGCAACAGGCAACTTCGAATTGGCTGACAACCCTTCACTGATGCAAAACAGCGAATGGATCAATCGGCAATCAGCGGCTCTGCAGCAGATCCAGGACGGCATCGATCTTGTCCGCAATGTCGAGGTGCCTGAGAATGAAACAGTCCAAAAAGCGCATCAATTGATGTTGAAAGCAATGGATGAATATGAGATGGTGGTGCACATATATCCTGATGCCATAGAATTCATGGATATCGATAAACTGAATCAATGTACGGAATACTTGAACAACGGAAATGACTACCTGATGCAATCAAACGAAACGATGCAGCTCTT